>JBAPUM010000069.1:0-66687 GCA_049282655.1 Xanthobacteraceae bacterium | reverse complement strand
GGGCTGCGGGGGTCGCGGCCGGGGCCTGCGCATATGACGCGTGATAAGTCGGCAGGCTCAATACGATCCCCAGCAGCAACGCGGCTACAAACGCGAGCAGCCCGGCGCGGGAGAATTTCTTCAACGACATGGTTTCACTCCTGTCCGTGTAATGTTTAGAGCGCCGCGGCATCGGTTTCGCCGGTGCGGATGCGTACCGCGTGGTCGAGACCGAATACGAAGATCTTGCCGTCGCCGATCTGTCCGGTTTTTGCCGACGCGGTGATCGTCTCGATGACCTTGTCCACCACGTTCGACGGCACGGCGATTTCGAGTTTGATCTTCGGCAGGAAGCTCACGGCGTATTCGGCGCCGCGATAAATTTCCGTGTGGCCCTTCTGACGCCCGTAGCCCTTCACCTCGGTGACGGTCAGTCCCTGAACGCCGATTTTGGTGAGCGCGTCGCGGACCTCGTCGAGCTTGAACGGCTTGATGATGGCCATGACAATTTTCATTGAATTGATCTCCAGTCGCCCTCTCGTTGCCTCGATCGGGCACACGCAGTTAAGCGATGACCGCGTAAGGCCCAGCCCCGCCGCGTCATCGCCGCCACTCCTGCAATCAAGTGCCGTGCCAAGTCTTCAAACCGGCACTAACGCCTTGAGATCGAGGGACTAATCTGGCGCGTGCCTAGTCTGTTGGAGGTATGATCGTGAGGGGCGGGCGGGCCGCCGCTTAAAGGTGGGTCGCCATGCCTAAATTGTAGGCGGAGCGGGTTCCTCCACCCGGCAGAAAATCGCAGACGGAGTCCGAGAAGAAACGTTTGCCAAGGTTTTAGTCAGTCTGGCTAGGCGCCGTGCGGCGAAGCCGCAGCATCCCCTCCTGGGCGACCGAGGCGACGAGCGTGCCGTCGGCCGCAAAAATCAGGCCCCGTGAGAAGCCGCGCGAGCCCGCGAGGCTCGGGCTGTCCTGGGCATAGAGCAACCACTCGTCGGCGCGGAATGGCCGGTGGAACCACAGCGCGTGGTCGAGGCTCGCCGCCATGATGTCCTCGCTGAACACGGTGCGGCGGTGCGGAATCAGGGCTGCATCCAAGAGCGTCATGTCGGACGCATAGGCAAGGACGCATTGGTGGATCGCCGGCTCATCGGGCAGGCGGCCCGTGGCGCGAACCCAGACATGAAAGCGGCCGTCTTTGGAATCTTCGCCGAGATAACGGCCATATTCGACCGGCCGCAGTTCGATCGGACGTTCGCGTTCGTAGTAACGGCGCACCGGCTCGGGCATCAGTGGCCAGACGCGTTCCTTCATTTCCGCTTCGCTCGGCAGCGCGTCGGGCTTCGGCACGTCAGGCATATCGAACTGATGCGACAGGCCTTGTTCGTGGAGGTGGAAGGATACCGACATCGAGAAAATGGCGTGCCCGTGCTGGATCGCCACCACGCGTCGCGTGCGAAAGCTTTTGCCGTCACGAATGCGGTCGACTTCGTAGATGATCGGCACCTTCGGATCGCCGCCGATCAGGAAATAGGCGTGCAGCGAATGCGGCGGACGAACCGCTACGTCGTCGACCGTGCGGCAGGCGGCGACCAGCGCCTGGCCGATGACTTGGCCGCCGAAGACGCGCTGCCAGCTCGATTGCGGCGACCGGCCGCGAAACAGATTCAATTCGAGCGTTTCGAGATTGAGAAGATCGACCAGTTGCTGGACGGCGGAGGCCATGCTGTTCCCCGGCGTGCCAGACCCGGTCCGGCCGCCTACTTTCTTGCATACGGGATCGGCTCTGCGGTCAAGCCCGGCACAAGCGCACCGGATTGGCTAATCTGATAGTGTGGGGAGGATTGCCGGTCCCGCCAATCGCGGGCCCGTGACAGACAGGCCGGAACACTGCCATGGCGCGCAACAATGTCGATGTCCTGATCGCAGGCGGCGGATTTGCCGGGCTGACGCTCGCCATCGCCTTGCGGCAGGCGCTGGGGCCGTCCTTTGCCGTCACGGTCGCCGATCCCGCACTCGGCAAAACCTATGCGGGCGACGAGCGCGCTTCGGCGATCGTTGCGGCGGTACGGCGGTTGTTCGAATCGATCGGCGTCTGGGAACGGGTCGAGCATGAGGCGCAGCCGATGCTCGACATGGTCATCACCGACAGCCGGCTCGAGGATGCTGTGCGTCCGACCTTTCTCACCTTCGCGGGCGAAGTCGAACCGGGCGAGCCATTCGCCCATATGATCGAGAATGTGCTTCTGGTCGACGCGCTCACCGTAAAGGCTCGCGAGGCCGGCATAGATTTGCGGCCGACCGCAGTCGCTAACTTCAACAAATCGTCCGGCTCGGCACAACACATCGATGTGACGCTTGCGGATGGCGCCGCGCTCGCGCCCCGTCTTCTCGTTGCCGCCGATGGCGCACGCTCCGGCATTCGCAGCCGCGCCGGTATCACCACGCATGGCTGGGACTATGGCCAGTCGGCGATCGTCATCAATGTCGCGCATGAGCGCGATCACGAGGGCCGCGCCGAAGAGCATTTTCTCCCCGCCGGTCCGTTCGCCATCTTGCCGCTCAAAGGCCGGCGTTCGTCAATTGTTTGGACCGAGCCCACCGCCGAGGCGGAGCGCATCGTCGCGCTGCCTGACGCCGAGTTTCATGCGGCGCTCGAACAGCGTTTCAAGCTCCAGCTCGGCGAAATCAAGGTGCTGGGGCCGCGCCGCGTGCATCCGCTCGGCTTCTTTGTCGCGCGCTCGTTCATTGCGGAGCGCATCGCACTCGTCGGCGACGCTGCCCATGTCATTCATCCGATCGCCGGACAAGGGCTCAATATGGGGTTGAAGGATGTCGCAGCGCTGGCCGAAGTGATCGTCGATGCGGCGCGGCTCGGGCTCGATTTCGGCGCGGCGGACGCGCTCGAGCGCTACCAGCGCTGGCGGCGCTTCGATACCATGGCGATGGGTCTTGCCACCGACGGGCTCAACCGATTGTTCTCCAACCGGTCGGATGTGCTGCGGGTATTCCGCGACATAGGTCTGGGCCTGGTCGATCGATTGCCCGCGCTTAAACATCTGTTTATTCGCGAGGCTGCGGGGCTCGTCGGCGAGGTGCCCAAATTGTTGCGCGGCGAACTTTTGTAAGCGTGACAGCCGGGCTTGTCCCAGCTACCCACGGCTTTAGACTTCGCGCCGCGTTGTTACCAACGATTTCGCTGGGATCATGAGCTTCAACCACATTGCGGTCATCGGCGCCGGCGCCTGGGGAAGTGCGCTGGCGCTCACTTGCGCGCGGGCCGGGCGAAAGGTGACGCTTTGGGAAGGCAATGCCGCCAACGCCGAACAACTCGCCACCAAGCGCGAGAGCCTGTTCCTGCCCGGCGTGCAGCTCGACGAGCGCATCGCGCTTGCCGCCGATATCGCCGACGCCGCCAGGGCCGAGGCGATTCTCCTCGTCGTGCCGGCGCAAGCGGTGCGCGCGGTGGCGACCGCGCTGTCGGGCCTGATAGCCGAGCGCACGCCCATCATCGTGTGTGCCAAGGGCATCGAACGCGGCACGAAAAAATTCATGAGCGACGTGATCGCCGAATGCGCGCCCAAGGCTGCGATGGCGATCCTATCCGGGCCGAGTTTTGCCGCCGACGTGGCGCGCGGCATGCCGACGGCGGTGACGCTTGCAGCCGGCGATGCCGGGCTTGCGGGCGAACTGGCGCAGGCGGTCAGTTCGACGACATTGCGGCCCTACCATTCCACCGATATTCGCGGTGTTGAAATCGGCGGTGCGGCGAAAAACGTACTCGCCATCGCTTCGGGCATCGTTACCGGCCGCGCGCTCGGCTTCAGCGCGGCCGCGGCTTTGACGACGCGAGGTTTCGCCGAATTGATGCGGTTCGGCCGGGCCTATGGCGCCAAGCCCGAGACCATGATGGGGCTCTCGGGTCTCGGCGACCTCATTCTGACTTGCACGAGTCCGCAGTCGCGCAATTTCAGTTTCGGCATCAGTCTCGGCCGCGGTCAGAGGCCCGACGACATCCACCGCACCACCGGGCTCGCCGAGGGCGTCTTCACCGCACCGGTGCTTCTGGAAATGGCGCGCGAACGCCATGTCGACATGCCGATCTCGTCGGCTGTTGCCGCGCTTCTCGGCGGCGCGATGAGCGTAGAGGCTGCTATCGAATCACTGTTGTCGCGGCCGTTGAAGGCGGAGGGGTGACCATGGCCTATTGGCTGTTCAAGAGCGAGCCCGACACTTTTTCCTGGGACGATGAGGTCAAAAGCGGCGCCAAAGGCGAGGTGTGGAGCGGTGTGCGCAACCATCAGGCCAAGCTCAACTTGATGAAAATGAAGAAGGGCGACCGCGGCTTCTTTTATCATTCCGGCGGCAGCAAGGAGATCGTCGGCGTGGTCGAGGTGATCCGCGAGCAGTATCCGGATCCGACCACGAAACCCGGCGAGCCTTGGGTGGTGGTCGACATCAAGGCCGTCGAGCGGCTGCAAAAGCCGGTCGGGCTTGCGGCGGTGAAGGCCGAGCCGCGGCTCAAGGCCATGGTGCTCGCCAATAATACACGGCTCTCGGTGCAGCCGGTAACCGCCGACGAATGGAAGCTCGTCTGCAAGATGGGCGGCGTGAAGGCATAACTTTCAAGGATCGAATAAGGGGGAGGCATGACGTTCACGGGAATCAACTATCTGGCCGTCGCCGTGGCCGCAGTTGCGGCCTGGCTCGCCAGCGCGGCCTGGTACATGAGCCTGTGCAAGATTTACGCGGCGGCGCTCGGCAAGACGCCCGAGCAGGTTGAGATCGATCGCAAGAAGCCGGGCGCGTTTCTGCCGTTTGTCCTGGCGCTGGTCGCCAATCTCGTCATCGGCTGGATGCTCGCCGGCGTGCTCGGTCATCTCGGCAGCGGGCAGGTGACGCTGCGCAATGGAATTGTTTCCGGCGCATTTCTTTGGTTCGGGTTCATTCTGACCACGATTGCGGTCAATTACAGCTTTGCCGGACGCGACCGCCGCCTGTTCCTGATCGATGTCGGCAATTGGCTGATCGTGCTCCTGGTCATCGGCGCGGTCATCGGCGCCATGGGAGTGTGAATGGGCGCGTAAGTGGGAGTGTGACGGCCGGGCATTGCGATGGATCAAGGACAGGCGCCGTCTTGTCGTTTTTAGTCTCGCGGGCGCATAATAAGCGAGGAAACGTTCAAAATCGGGCCGGATCGGCCAGGGTCTGCGTGGAGGAAGTCATGTCGGACAAGATTTACGAAGTGCCCGCGGAGTGGGCCAAGCGCGCCTTCATCGACGACGCCGAATACAAGAAAATGTACGAGCGTTCGCTTGCCGACCCGAACGGCTTTTGGGCCGAAGAGGCCAAGCGCATCCACTGGACCCGGCATTTCAGTAAGGTCAAGAACACCTCGTTCGACCGCCATCATGTCTCGATCAAATGGTTCGAGGATGGCTTTACCAACGTCGCCTACAATTGCATCGACCGTCACCTCGCGAGCCGCGGCCATCAGACCGCGATCATCTGGGAAGGCGACGATCCGAAAGATTCAAAGCACATCACCTACAAGGAGCTCCACGACGAAGTCTGCCGCTTCGCCAATATTTTGCGCAACCGCAACGTCAAGAAGGGCGACCGCGTCACCATCTACATGCCGATGATTCCGGAAGCGGCCTACGCCATGCTGGCGTGCGCGCGCATCGGCGCCATCCACTCGGTGGTGTTTGGCGGTTTCTCGCCGGATTCGCTTGCCGGCCGCATCGAGGACTGCAAATCGAATGTCGTCATCACCGCCGATGAAGGTCTGCGCGGCGGCCGCAAGGTACCGCTGAAGGCCAATACGGATGCGGCGATCGCCAAAGTGGGCGGCGTCGACTTCGTCATCGTCGTCAAACGCACCGGTGCACCGGTCGACATGGATCCGGTGCGCGACGTTTGGTACCACGAAGCCAAGGAAGTGGTGACGGCGGATTGTCCCTGCGCGGAGATGAACGCGGAAGATCCGTTGTTCATCCTCTACACCTCGGGCTCGACCGGCAAGCCGAAGGGCGTGCTGCACACCACGGCGGGTTATCTGGTCTATACCTCGATGACCCACCAATATGTGTTCGATTATCACGACGGCGATATCTATTGGTGCACCGCCGATGTCGGCTGGGTCACCGGCCACAGCTACATCGTCTATGGGCCGCTCTGTAACGGCGCCACCACGCTGATGTTCGAAGGCGTCCCAAACTACCCGTCGATGTCGCGCTTCTGGGAAGTGATCGACAAGCACAAGGTCAATATTTTTTACACGGCGCCGACTGCGATCCGCGCCTTGATGCAGGCTGGCGACGCGCCGGTGACAAAGACTTCACGTGCGTCACTGCGGCTCTTGGGTTCGGTCGGCGAACCGATCAATCCCGAAGCCTGGGAGTGGTATCACCGCGTCGTCGGCGACGGCCGCTGCCCGATCGTCGATACCTGGTGGCAGACCGAAACGGGCGGCATTCTGATCACGCCGCTGCCCGGCGCGACGCGGCTGAAGCCGGGCTCGGCGACAAAGCCGTTCTTCGGCGTCATCCCCGAGATCGTCGATGCCGAAGGCAAGGTGCTCGAAGGCGCCGTCAGCGGCAATCTATGCATCGCCGATTCCTGGCCGGGCCAAATGCGCAGCGTCTATGGCGATCATCAGCGCTTCATCGACACTTACTTCAGCGCCTATCCGGGCAAATACTTTACGGGCGACGGCTGCCGCCGCGACGAGGACGGCTATTACTGGATCACCGGCCGCGTCGACGACGTGATCAATGTCGCCGGTCATCGCCTGGGCACGGCGGAAGTGGAATCGGCGCTGGTGGCGCATCCGAAAGTGTCAGAGGCAGCCGTCGTCGGCTATCCGCATAATATCAAAGGCCAGGGCATCTATGCCTATGTGACGCTAATGTCCGGCGAAGAACCGACCGAGGAACTGCGCAAGGAATTGGTCAATTGGGTGCGCAGTGAAATCTCGCCGATCGCCTCGCCCGATCTGATCCAGTTCGCACCGAACCTACCGAAGACGCGCTCCGGCAAGATCATGCGCCGCATCCTGCGCAAGATCGCCGAGGACGAGTTCGGCAATCTGGGCGATACCTCGACGCTCGCCGATCCGGCCGTGGTCCACGATCTGGTCGATAACCGGCAGAACAAGAGCAAGGAGAAGGCCTAAGGGCTTATCGCCTCTCCTACGGGGAACGGCGGTCTGCGGCGGTCGCCGTCGCAGATCGCTAAGTTCGCTGCCTCCTGTCGCCGGCCGACCACACCCGGCGAAAAATTTGCGAAAATTTTACCCTGTTGCAGCCCCGATACTGAGGAACGCCGCGCTATGCGCTAAGATCGGGGCCATTGGCGATCCCGGAGGGGATTGGCGGGGCGATTGCGTCAGTTGGGGTTGTGAAGATGCGTGCAAAGATCCTGCTCTCGGCGGCGCTCGCGGCTGTCGTCGCTACTTTCGCTTTTGCACCGAAACCGGCGCAAGCCCGCGGCGACCTGGTCGTGGTGCGGGAAAGCTTCATGCCGGGTACGATCGTGATCCGGACCAACGAACGGGCGCTTTATTACTTTGTCGGGATGGGCCAGGCGATCCGCTATCCGGTCGGCGTCGGCCGCCTCGGCATGCAATGGTCGGGCACCGCCTATATCGACGGCAAATACATCCGGCCGGCATGGTCGCCGCCGGACTCCATCAGAAAAGACTACAGCCGGCTGCCTCCCGTGATCCCGGGCGGCTCCCCGCAAAATCCGATGGGCGTTGCGGCGATGACGCTGTCGGGCGGCGGCCAATACGCCATCCATGGCACCAATAATGAAGGATCGATCGGTGGTTTCGTGTCGCATGGCTGTATCCGCATGCACAATTCGGACATTACCGATCTCTACGAGCGCGTCAGCGTCGGCACACGGGTGGTGGTCACGCGATAGCCGGGTACTATCCAGCCCGATTGTTCGATTGCGACGCCGGTCAGAAGTCCGAAATCAGCCCTTTGATTTCCCAGTCGCCGTAGCGCGTTGGGTCGAGGCCGCCTCGGCCTGCTACTTCCTTCGCCGCCTCGGCCTCCTGACGCGCCTGCTCGGCACGGCGGGCGGCCGCCTCGGCGAGCGCGCGCTCGGCCTCGGGCGTCAGGCGGAGCGGCCCGGGACTTGAATTTTCGGCCGCATCCTTCGCGGACGGGTCCGAGGGGGCTTGATCGGTTGGCATCGCCTCTGACTTGGCGTAGCGCTGGCCCGCCTGCAAGGAGGAATTTTTCACAGTGAAGAGTGCGCGCCGACCGCCCCCTCGTTCCGTCCGTCCGGAAGAGGTGCCAGGGCTCGCCGTCCGGCGCCTCGCCGCCGACGTCCTCGACGGCGTATTGCGCCGCCGCCGGCCGCTCGACGAGCTCTTGGATACGACGCGCGAGCTTTCAACGCTGGAAGAGCGTGACCGCGCCCTGACGCGTGCGATCGTCGCCACCACGCTGCGCCGGCTCGGAACGCTGCGCCACCTGCTCGGACTTTTTCTCGATCGCGGCCCGCCGGCGCAAGCACCGCGGGTTGAAACGTCGCTCCTGATCGGAGCCGCGCAAATTCTTTTTCTCGGCGTACCCGATCACGCCGCCGTCGATCTGTCGGTGCGGCTCGCGCAGGCCGACCGGGAGGGCATGCACTTCTCCGGGCTGGTCAACGCGGTACTGCGGCGCGTGACCCGCGAAGGCGCCACCCGGCTCGCCACGTTCGATACGCCCGTTCTCGACACGCCCGATTGGCTCTTGGCGCGCTGGATCAAGACCTACGGACCGGAGACCGCGCATGCCATCGCGGCGGCGAACGGGCACGAAGCGGCGCTCGATGTCACGGTGAAAAGCAATCCCGAAATCTGGGCGGCGAAACTCGACGGCCGGGTTTTGCCGACCGGTTCGGTGCGTGTGCCCACTCACGGCGCTGTGACGGCGCTTCCTGGCTTTGTCGAGGGTGAATGGTGGGTGCAGGACGCCGCGGCGGCGCTGCCGGCGCGGCTCTTCGGCGATATTGGCGGCCGCCGCGTTGCCGATCTGTGCGCGGCGCCGGGCGGCAAGACTGCCCAGCTTGCGGCGGCCGGTGCATCGGTGACGGCTGTCGATCGGGCGCCGGCGCGGCTGCGGCGAGTGTCCGAGAATCTCGCCCGGCTATCGCTCACGGCCGAGTTGGTTTGCGCCGATGTCGCGGAATGGCAGGCGGAGCCCTTCGACGCCGTCCTGCTCGATGCCCCCTGTACGGCGACCGGAACGATCCGCCGCCATCCCGATCTCCCTTGGCTCAAACAGGCGGCCGATATCGAAGCGCTCGCCGCATTGCAGCGCCGCATGTTGGAACACGCAGCAGCGCTCACCAGGCCGGGCGGCACGCTGATCTACTGCACCTGTTCGCTCGAGCCCGAGGAGAACCAGGACAACGTCGCCGACCTTCTGGCCCGCGAACCAAGCCTGCGGCGGGCGCCGATCACGGCAACTGAAGTTTTTGGCCGAGATGAACTACTTACGCCGGACGGCGACTTACGTACGTTGCCCTGCCACTTCCCGGAGGCTGATTCGCAAAGTTCCGGAATCGATGGTTTCTATGCCGCGCGATTGGTAAAACGGTAAGCGAATCAGCGAATTATCCGACGGTTAGCCGATCTGTCACCGTTCCGTTATGGTCCGCTGAGCGGGAAATTCTGCGCCCGCAGGCAAAGAGGGGCGAACGCGTCGATGTCGCGCGGTGCAGTTTCGAACCACGCGAAGCTGTCTTGGCTGTTGCTGCGCGGCGCGGCGCGGAGCCTTGCCGGCCGGGCCAACGGGCATCCGCTGGTGCGGTGGCCGCTCGTGCCGCTCAAAGCCGATCGGTTGCTGATCGCGCCGCAGGATTTGCGCACCACCGACGCCACCCGCGCCAGCGAAATCTATTCCGGCCGCTTTGCCTTTGCGGGCAAGGTCATGGTTTGCGACACCCGCTCGATCTTCGAAATGGAGCCGCCGTCGGAAGACTGGGCGGCGATCCTGTTCGGCTTCGGCTGGCTGCGCCATCTGCGCGCGGCCGAATCTGGCATCACGCGAGCCAACGCCCGCGCGTTGGTCGACGAGTGGATCGCGCTACAGGGCTCCTGGCACCCGATCGCCTGGCGGCCCGACGTGCTGTCGCGCCGCATCATCTCCTGGCTCACGCATTCGACGCTGGTTCTGCAAGATGCGGATGTCCGCTTCTATCGGCGCTTCTTGCGCAGCCTGGTGCGCCAGGTCCGATACCTGCGCCATACCGCGGGCGATGCGCGGCGTGGCGTGGCGCGGATGCAGGCCGCCATTGCGCTGAGTTACGCGGCCTTGTGCATCGCCGGCCAGGCCCGCCACATCGCCTCCACCACCGAGCGATTGAAATACGAGATCGAGCGCCAGATTCTTCCCGACGGCGGCCATATCAGCCGCGACCCGGGCGCCATCATCGAAATACTGCTGGAATTCTTGCCGCTGCGGCAGGCCTTCGCGTCGCGCAATATCGCGCCGCCGCAAGCACTGTTGAACGCCATCGACCGGATGATGCCGATGCTGCGGTTCTTCCGCCACTCCGAAGGCACTTTCGCGCATTTCAACGGCATGGGAGTGACGCCGGCGGACCTGGTGTCGACGCTGCTCGCCTATGATGAAGCGCGCGGCGCTCCCTTCGCCAACGCGCCTTACTCGGCCTATCAGCGCCTCGAAGCCGGCGGCGGCGTGGTCATCGTCGACACCGGCTGCGCGCCGCCGATCGAAATGAGCCTCGATGCCCACGCCGGCTGTCTGTCGTTCGAGTTTTCGTCACCGAAGCAGAGTCTCATTATTGTGAATAGCGGCATGCCGGCCGTCGGCCGCGAGAATTGGCGGCAGCTCGCGCGCGCGACTGCGGCGCATTCGACGGTGACGTTGGAAAGCACATCCTCGGCGCGCTTCGTCGAATTGGCCACCTTCCGGCGCGTGCTCGGCGGCTCGCCGATGCTGGGCGGGCCGAGCAAAGTGACCGTCACGCGCGAGGATGGACCCGACGGCATCGTGCTGCGCGCGTCGCACGACGGCTACGCCGATCGCTTCGGCATCCTGCATGAGCGGGTCTTGTCGCTGGCGGCGGACGGTAACCGGCTCGATGGCGAAGATATCTTCCTCGCCGCGGACGGCAGCCCGCAATTGCAGACCGCGCAGGATGAGTTCGCCGTCCGCTTTCATCTGCATCCGACGGTAAGAGCCACCCGCCTCACCGACGGCCATGGCGTCATGCTGATGATGCCGAACAAGGAAGTGTGGACCTTCAGCGCCCGGGAAGATCGCGTCGAGCTCGAGGACGACGTTTTTCTCGCCGCCGCGGAAGGGCCGCGGAAGACTGCACAGATCGTCATCCACGGTCATGCCCGCACCGCATCGCGCGTGCAGTGGTGTTTGCAACAGGCTCAGCCTACAACGCTCGCCGGCACGACCCGCCGGACCCGCGAAGAGGAAGAGCCGCAGCTACCGCTCTGACGATTTTGGAACGACAATGACCGAGCATCTGCGCCGCGCCACGCGCGCCCTGATTTCCGTCTCCGACAAAGCCGGCGTGATCGAGTTCGCCCGCGCGCTGTCCGGCTTCGGCATCGAGCTCGTCTCGACCGGCGGCACAAGCAAAACGCTGAGCGAGGCCGGGCTGAAAGTGCTCGACGTCAGCGACGTGACGGGCTTTCCCGAAATGATGGATGGCCGGGTCAAGACGCTGCACCCGGCGGTGCATGGCGGGTTGCTCGCCATCCGTCACAATCCCGATCACGTAGAATCGATGCGCGCCCATCACATTCGGGCGATCGATATTCTGGTGGTCAATCTCTATCCGTTCGAGGAAACCGTCGCGCGCGGCGGCGATTTTGCCGATTGCGTCGAGAACATCGACATCGGCGGTCCGGCCATGATCCGCGCCGCGGCGAAAAACCACGACGACGTCGCGGTCGTGGTCGATGTCGGCGATTACGCAGCGCTGCTTGACGAACTCACCGCGCACAACGGCATGACGGCGCTCGAGCTGCGGCGAAGGCTCGCCGCCAAGGCCTATGCGCGCACCGCCGCTTATGACGCCGCGATCTCCAATTGGTTCGTGGCAGCGCTCGGCAACGAGGCGCCCGACTATCGCGCCTTCGGCGGCCGCTTGATCGAGAAATTACGCTACGGCGAAAATCCGCATCAGGCGGCGGCCTTCTATCGCACGCCCGATCTGCGCTTCGGCGTCGCCACCGCGCGCCAGGCGCAGGGCAAGCAGCTTTCCTACAACAATATCAACGATACCGACGCGGCCTATGAATGCGTGGCCGAGTTCGACCCGGCGCGCACCGCGGCCTGCGCCATCATCAAGCATGCCAATCCGTGCGGCGTCGCCGAGGGCGCGAACCTCGTGGATGCCTATCGCAAGGCGCTCCTCTGCGATCAGACCTCGGCATTCGGCGGCATCGTCGCGCTCAACCGCATACTCGACGCCGAAGCCGCGCGCGCCATCACCGAGATTTTCACCGAGGTCATCATCGCGCCCGACGCCACGGCGGAGGCCGCCGCCATCGTGGGAGCCAAGAAAAATCTGCGGCTGCTGCTGGCGGGTGGCCTCCCCGATCCGCGCGCCGCGGGACTGACGGCAAAAACCGTCGCCGGCGGCCTTCTGGTGCAGACGCGCGACAATGCCGTGGTCGACGACATGGATTTACGCCCGGTGACCAAACGCGCACCGACCGACGCCGAATTGCGCGACCTGCGTTTTGCCTTCCGCGTCGCCAAGCACGTGAAATCCAATACGATCGTCTACGCCAAGGACCTGGCGACCGTCGGCATCGGCGCCGGACAGATGAGCCGGGTCGATTCGGCGCGCATCGCCGCCCGCAAGGCAGAGGACGCCGCGAAGGAATTGGGCCTCAAGGAGCCGGCCACCAAAGGCTCGGTAGTGGCCTCGGACGCATTCTTTCCATTCGCCGATGGGCTTCTGGTCGCCATCGAAGCCGGCGCCACCGCGGTGATTCAGCCCGGCGGTTCAGTGCGCGACGACGAGGTGATCAAAGCCGCCGACGACCATGGCATCGCCATGGTGTTCACCGGGACGCGGCATTTCAGGCATTAGAGCAGCAACCCCGCTCATTCCCGCGCAGGCGGGAATCCAGAGGGCGCGTCAAGTTCGCGACAGGGAAACACTGGGTCCCCGCTTTCGCGGGGACGATCGGACTAAATCACACCGAAGCGGTGATCCACTGCTCGAGCTTCTGCTTCGGCGCGGCGCCGACCTGGCGGGAGGCGAGCTGACCGTCCTTGAACAGCATCAGGGTCGGGATCGACATGATGCCGTATTTCGCCGCGGTGCCCGGGTTCTCGTCGACATTCAATTTGACGATCTTGACCTTGCCGTTGAGCGAATTGGAAATCTCTTCGAGCGCCGGCGCGATCATCCGGCACGGGCCGCACCATTCCGCCCAGAAATCGACGACGACCGGGCCGCTCGCCTTGAGCACGTCCGTATCGAACGTCGCGTCCGTTGTTTTCTCGACCATGGAATACCTCGTTTTATTCGGGAATCGGCAGCCCGGGGCCGATGAACCTATGAACCGCTCCCAAGGGCGTCAAGGCACCTTCACCGGAGCGTGACAGGCACCAGTTAGGACTTCGTCAAATCCCGCTTCATGGCCGCTTCCAGAGCCTCGTCCATCGCGGCGGCCGGGACCTCGATCAGCAGCGGGCCTTGGGTGAAAATGAGCGCCGCACGGACGCTTTTGCCTGGATAAAGGCGCCTCAGCACTGCCCGGTAGAGCGCGAGCTGAGCCACATAGGGCTCGACCTCGGCGAGCCGCCCCGGAACCTTCCGATCGGTCTTGTAATCGGCGATCAGAACACCGTCCGCGGTGACAACCAGCCGATCGACCTGGCCGGCAACCGCAATGGTCCGGCCATCCGGCCGGGCTAGGCGGCCCACGATCGGAACCTCCGGGCGGCCGCCGGCTGCAAAAACCTCGGCAAAATTCGGCGCGTCGAGCACCGTGAAAATCTGCCGCGCGATTTCGGTCCGCTCCGCTTCGGAGAAATCCTCGGCGGCGCCTGCGAGAAAGCGGGCGGCCGCGTCGGCCCGGCGTTGCACCGGGATGTCGGGCAATGCCTGCAGCAGCCGATGCACGAGGCGGCCGCGCCGCAGCGCCTTTTGCCGCTCGGCGGCGGAAGCGCCGCTGCGTGAAATATTGCCAAACTCTTCATCGAAAGCAGACGAAGGCGACAGCAGCGTTACGCGCCGGGCTTCGACCGGCGCCGGTTCGCGCAGCCAGATTGGCAGCTCAGTCCGCTCGGGCTTCACAGAGAGCGGCGCGGGAGTCGCGCTCGGTCCGGCACGCTCGGCCGCCTGTTTGCGATAACGCAACACTTTGCCTTCCTCGGCGTCTTCCTCGACCAAAAACGGCGCCAGAGGTTCGCGCATCAAATCGTACCAGCAGCCGTCCGGCCGCTTATTCCTCCCCGCGGCGCCGCAGACGATCAGCCGATCGGCGGCACGCGTCATCGCGACATAGAGAAGCCGGCGGTATTCGTAGGTTGCTTCCTCTTGCGCGAGTTCGCGCGCCGCGGCGACGGCGCCAACGTCATCGGCCTTGCGTCCAGCCCAGATCATCGGTCCGCCCGCAAGCTTCAGGAGCTGCGGCGCGCGCGGGCCCGTGGGCGGTGTCATCGTATCGGCGAGAATGACGATCGGCGCTTCCAGTCCCTTGGCTCCGTGCACCGTCATGACGCGCACTTCGTCGCGCGCGATTTCCATGTCGCGCTTTACCTCGGTGCTGGCTTCACGCAGCCAGGCGACGAAGCCTTGCAGCGACGGGGTCTCGCGCCGCTCATAATCCAAAGCGAGATTGAGGAATTCGTCCAACGCGTCGTTTGCCTCCATGCCGAGCCGGGCGAGGAAACGCCGGCGCGCGCCGCCGGCGCCAAGGATCCGCGCATAGAAGGCAAACGGCGTCTCGCGCCTGGCGTGTTGTGCAAGCTTGTCGAGGAACTCTGCCGCCGCGG
The DNA here is from genome assembly GCA_049282655.1 of Xanthobacteraceae bacterium. Lineage (GTDB taxonomy): Bacteria > Pseudomonadota > Alphaproteobacteria > Rhizobiales > Xanthobacteraceae > BOG-931. The sequence goes on along the minus strand of JBAPUM010000069.1, from coordinate 51,703 downwards.
CGAATTTCTCGCCGCCCTGGCGCGACAGCGCCGCACGCAGCGACAACGAGCCCCGATCCCAGGCGATGTCGTACAAATCGGTTTCCTCGAAGCCGACCAGCGGGCTGCGCAGCACGGTAGCGAGTGCAAGATCGTCCTGCGGCAGCAACAGCGCGTCGGCAAGCACCATCAGGTCCATGACCGCGATGTGCTCGGTGAGGACGAGGCGGTCGGCGCCGGCGACTTCGACATGTTCTTGCTTCAACGCGCGGATGATGGCCTCGAACAGTTCGCCGCGCTGGCGCACCAGGATCAGCACGTCGCCATAACGCGCGGGCCGGCGCTCGATACCGACCGGCTCGCCTGCGTCGATCAGCCTGCGCACCGTATGCGCGATCCGCCGAGCGAGCTTGACGCGCGGGCTTGTTTCGCTGACGCGGTCGAACGGGGCGTCCCAGCCTTCGATCTCCGTGCGCTCGGACGGCTCCATCGGCTCCCAGATTTCCACCACGCTGGGCGGCGAATCCACCAAGGCGATATGCGCCGGAAAACCGTCCGTGTCCGAAGTGACGCCTTTCATTCCCTTGAAGACCATATCGACCGCCGCGAGCACGTTCTCGCCGGAACGGAACGAGTGCTCGAGCCGCCCAAAGATGAATTCAAGACCGCTATTGGCATGGCCACGGGCGAAATCGCGGCCCACCGCGGCAAATTCCCTGGGCGCCGCGTTCTGGAACGAATAAATCGACTGCTTCTCGTCGCCGACCGCGAAGATCGTTCGCCTGACGCTCCGCGCGCCCGCGCCCGCCGTGAATTCCGCGACAAGGCGCTGAATGATCTCCCACTGCTTGGTGCTGGTGTCCTGCGCCTCGTCGATCAACAAATGATCGATGCCGAGATCGAGTTTGTAATGGACCCAGGCGGCATCGACATTGCGCAACAGCGCGAGTGTTTGGTCGATAAGGTCCTCGTAGTCGAGGAGACCGCGGCGCTTCTTTTCGTCGGCAAACCGCTTCAGCACTTCGTAGGCGACCGTGATCAGGGCTGTGCTGCGGTCGCGGCAGATGACCGCGCGGCGGCGTTCGAGCAACGCGCAGATGCGGTCCTGCTCGGCGCGCAAGCGCTCGACCAGCACCTCGTCCTTGATGGCCTTGGTGACGATCGATTTTCGCGGCGCGAGTTCCTTGGTACAGAATATCTCCAGGTATTTGGCGGTGCGTTCCGCATCTGAAAGCGTCTTGAGCGCGCCAAAGCGGGCAGCCTGCTCAGCGTCGGTCTTGTTGCCCTGCGCCAGCGCCTTGGCGATTAAGGCCCATTCGGACGAAGCGATCAAAGCGAGGGCCAGAAATTCTGCCTCGATCGTTTCGCGGCTCGCTCGAGGATCGACGCCGAGCGCAAGCGACAGATTGGCGATGGCAGCCTCGATCGTCCCCGCCTCGGCGATCCATCGGGTGATCGCGTCGCGCTGGGCAATCGCGCTGCGCACGACGTCGCGAAAGGTCTGGTCCGCTGCAGCCGTCATCGCCGACGCAAGCGCGCGGCCGAGCGCGCTGTCGGGATCGGCGGCCCCATCGAGCAGGACGGCAAGCGTCAACTGCTCGAGAAGATGCGCCTGCGTGGTTTCATCGAGCACGCTGAACCGAGCGGCGACATTAGCCTCGAACGGAAACTGATGCAGGAGCTGCGTGCAGAAAGCGTGGATGGTCTGCACTTTGAGCCCACCGGGGGTTTCCAGTGCCCGCGCGAACAGCCGCCGCGCCAATGCGAGGCGATCGGCGGTAGGCGGCATTCCGGAAAGCTCGGCAATGGCCCCCGCCAGCGCGATGTCGTCCAAAGTGACCCAGGCGGCGAGTCGGTCGAAGACTTGCTTCGCCATATTGGCGGCGGCTGCCTTGGTGAAGGTGATGGAAAGAATTTTTTGCGGATCGACGCCGGCGAGCAGAAGCTTGATGACGCGTTGTGCCAGCACATAGGTCTTGCCCGATCCCGCATTGGCGGCGACCCAGGCCGACGCGTTGGGATCGGACGCCTCGTTTTGCCGGCGCCGCACCTCTGCGGGAATGTCTCGTCGCGGTCTCATTCGCCGCCCTCGCCGTGATCGCCCGCGCCGCCGGTGCTCGACCATTCCTTGACGCGGGCGAGGTGGTCGTAGTCGCCGTAATGCGTGGTCCACATCGGATGAACCAGCGATCGATAGGGTACGCTGTCGTCGTCGAAACGCCGCGCGAGTTCGGCAAGCTTTTCGTAGGCATGGTCGGCGTGAAAATCCGGCGTGCCGTCCTTGAACGAGACCGACTTATAGGAGCCCGGCGGGTCGCCGCCTTTCAACATCACGTAAACTAGCTCGGCGACTGAGCCTCCGGCCGGGAAGCCCCTGAATCCGCCTTTGCGCAGGATGGCGGCTTCCAATGGAAGCTGCGGCGCGAGTCCGGTGCGCACCTGCTTGTCGGACCGCTCCATGCCGGTCTTGTAGTCGAGGATCACATAGCTGCCGTCCGCATGGCGCTCGATACGATCGGCAACACCGCGTAGCTTGAATGATCCTTCGGTCAGCGGAATTTCGATTTCGCCTCTGATTTCGGCGGCGATGGCGGCGACGGCGCCACGGCGCTCGGTTTCCCAGCGCGCGAACCAGCGCGCGATGCGCTCGAATCGCGGCCACCAGAAAGCTTTCGCCTCCGGAAAGTCCGCATGTTCGGCGAAGTGTTTTCGGCCGATCTCGATCAGTTCGCCGATTGGGTCGGGCGGCAATGCGCCGGCGAATTTCTGCGTGAACTCGCCGATCGCCGCGTGAATGAAGGTGCCGCGTTCCGCCACGCCCGGCGCGACATCGATCGCGTCGATCGGCTTTAGCCGCAGAATGTGCTTGGCATAGATCGTATAGGGATCGCGCAGCCAATGCTCGATTTCGGTCACCGACAAGCTTGTCGGGCGCGCCGCACGCGGCGGCGTTGGTGCGGGCTGCGGCGCTGACACGATCTCGCCGGGCCGGTCGAGTTCACGCACCCAAGCCAAATATTTTTCGCCGCGGGTTTTGGCGTCGAGCCAGTGCTTGCCGGCGACTGCGGCGAGCCTTTGTATAAATCGCGACGGGACCGTCGGCGAACCCTTAGCCTTGCCGGCATAGCTCAAGATCACGTCGCGTGCGCCGAGCGATTGCGCGAAATCGTGCGCGGTCAGGCCGATCCGGCGCTCCGGTAGATCGAGGCCGAGATCGAGCCGCATCGGACGGTTGAGCCAGGCGTCGTTGTTGCTTTCCGGCGGCCAAGTGCCTTCAACGAGACCGCCGAGCACCACGCGGTCGCTTTCGGTGAGACGTGCTTCGAGAAGGCCGAGGATACGCACGCGCATGCCGTTACGGGCCGGGCGGCGGACAACGCGGCCGGCCAGCGCCGCATCAAACAATTCGACATAGTCAGGCAACGCGACCGACAGTCCGGCAGCTGCCTCGCTCGCCGCAAGCTCATCGAGCCCGTCGGCAAGCCCGGCGCCGTCGGGGCCGGTGAAGGCAAGCTCGTCGCTTCCATCATACGACAGCGCGGACACGACGAGGCGATGCTGCGCGGCCACTTCGCCGAAACTGCATGACTTGCCGCCAAGCTTTTCGAGCGGCGCCAGCGCACCGGCGAGCCGCCGCACGAGATCTGCGGCGGCGGCAAGCTCAGCCTCGCCCAATTCTGTGCGTGGATCGGAGCGATGCAAGTCGGCTTTATTGCCGGCAAATGTCCGCAGGGCCTGCGCGAGACCGTCCGTGCCCGGGCTCGGCCGCGGTCCATGCAACACGGCGCGTTCGAGCGTGGCGATGGCCTGATCGTTGTTCCCCGGGCCGAGCCGGAACAGCGGATGTTTCAGTAAGGCAAGCAGCGTCACCGGCGCCAAGCCGTTGATCGCCGCTTCGGCGGCGAGCCGCGCGAAGATCCCCGCGGGCGTGTCGGTAAGGGCCTCGCCGCCGGAATACTCGGCGCTGATGTTCCAGCGCGCCAGTGCGGCGAGCACCCGCCGGCCGAGTTCACGATCCGGCGTGAGGAGGGCCGCGGACTTGTTGGCATGCACCGCCTCCCGCAGCGCGACCGCGATGGCGAGCGCTTCCTCCTCCGGATTGGCCGCTTCCATAACGGCGACGCTGGCGAGCGCCGCATCGACATGGGCTTCGAATTCCGGATCTCCGGCCCGGCCTTGCCAAAGCTCGGTCGCGGCCGCGGGACGCAGCGCTTCGGACATCAGCCGTTCGCGCCCTTGGGACTTCGCCAATGGCGTGACCGCATCGCGCGCGATCCCGATCCGGGTCAGGAGCGCCTGCATCGCGAATTGCGGATGACCCGGAGCGGGCGCGATATTTTTTCCGCCATCGCCGGCGATGAGCCGCCAGGACGCTTCGTCGAGATCGGTATCGAGGCCGGGCAGCACCACGGCGCCATGCGGCAGGCGCGCGATGGCGGCGATCAATTCGGCAGTTGCCGGGATCGATCCGGTCGATCCCGCGGCGATGACCGGCCCGTCGGTCTTACGCACCAGCCGCTGGGTTTCGGCCTTGATCAAGGCGTCACGGCGGTCCGCGGCTTCGATGCAGCCGCGCTCTTTGAGGATTTTCGGCCACGCCTGATGGGCGATTTGCAGGAACTTCAGGGTCTGCTGCCAATAGATGTCGAACCGGTCGGGCACAATCTCCCCGAGCCGATCCCACGACACGCCGCGGGTGGTCATATCGTCGATCAGCCGCGCCAGATCGTCGGCGAGCTGACACGCCGACGCCGGAGTCTGTGCGACCAGCGGCGTGCCGCTCATGCCGTGCAGCTCGGGCGAATTGGCCCATTGCGTCACCAGCCGCGTCAACAGCAGTCGGCGTTCGAGCGGGTCGAGCGCGGGCGGCACAGTAAGCGCATCGGCCGCGATGTCGCCCGTAGCCGCGTCCGCAAAGGCGATCTCGTCTTCGTCGATATCGCCGATTGGAATGATGCGCGGCAGGATGGCGGCATCCCCGTGGCGCGCGTCGAGAAAGGCATCGCGCATCAGCCGGCAGGCCCGGCGCGTCGGCAGGTAAAGCGTCGCCGAGGCGAGCACGAGCGGATCGTCGGCCACGGCAAAACCGAGCTTGCCGTCCGTCAACGCTTCGATCAGCATCGGCAGGAACGGCGCCGACGCCGGAATGGTGAAAACACGCGGGGTCATTTTGGATTCGCGGTGATGCGCCGCAAGAATCTATCAGGTTCCAGACCACCATCCGAGCAAAACGGACCGTAGTCTGGAATTTATAGTTTGCATGATCTTATCCGACCTTCCTTCGCCCGCCGAAGCGGACCGCGCGACCGGAGACGGAGAACGTGGCTTCGCGAAGGCGGGAAACCGGTTCCCACTTTTCGGGATCTTGCGTTATGCCATCGCGGCGAGCGCCGTCTCCGCGGCGGCGACGGCCTCGGGCGTGCCAACGTGCATCCACACCCCTTCGAGACGCAGCCCGAACAAGCGGCCGCTCGTGCCGGCGCGGTCGAAGAGCCGTGTCAGCGGAAATGCGCCAACGGGCGCACCGGCGAATAGCGCGGGAGTTAGGATCGCCGCGCCCGCATAGATGAACGGCGCTACTTCATGCTCGGCGCGCCGCCGCAGCCTGCCGTCGGACAGCATCATGTAATCGCCGCGGCCCGAATAGCCGATGCTGTCGGTCGTCGGAGCCAACAGCAACAGCGCGTCCATCGCGACGGCATCGAAAGCTTCGGCCAAGCGGGCGAAATTCGGCTTGATGCCATCGAGCCACAGCGTGTCGGAATTGACCAAAAAAAACGGCGCATCGCCGAGCTGCGGCAAGGCCTTGGCGATGCCGCCGCCGGTGCCGAGGAGTTCGGCGCGCTCGTCGGAAATAACGATTTGCGGCCGTTGCCGGGGCGCGAGATGCCGTTCCACGGCGTCGGCGAGATGGTGCACATTCACCACCGCGCGCTCGACCCCCGCATCGGCAAGCCGGTCGAGGCCGTAATCGATCAGCGACTTGCCGCCGACCGCGACCAAGGGCTTGGGGATGTGGCCGTTATACGGTCGCATGCGCGTGCCGAGACCCGCGGCGAGCACTATGGCGTTTTTCGGCATCATTGCGTCGGGCGGCCCCGCCATCGCCATTGTCCGAATCGGCGCATCATAACCTATCCGGGGCGGGCAAATTTGGAGGCGACACGTGGGCCGCGTACCAGGCTTTGAGGGAAGCGAGAGCCGGGTGCGCCAGCGAGCGCTGCAAATAGTTCCATAGGCGGGGCATGTGACGCAGATATTGCGGCTTGCCATCGCGCCGGTCGAGCCTGGCAAAAATGCCGAGGATCTTGGTCGCACGTTGCGCCGCGAGCGTCGCATAGAGACGCGTGAAGCCTGCGGCGTCGAAGCTGCGGTCGTCGGTGAAGCGCGCACGCACGTAGCGGCTCAACAGGGCGACTTCCATCGTCTCTGGAACATCGACGCGCGCATCTTGAAGAAGCGACGCGACGTCGTAAGCGGCGGGACCGATCAGCGCATCCTGAAAATCGAGCACGCCGATGCGCGCAATGTCGTCGCGCTCGGGCAGCCATAAGAGATTGGGCGAATGATAATCGCGTAATACCCAGGTTGGCGGTGCGTCGAGCGCCGGCGCCAGCGCTTCGCGCCACAGCTGCACGAAGGCCTTGCGCATGATCGAGGGCGGAGCGGTGCCGGCGCCAGCCATATACCAGTCGAGCAGAAGCTCGGCCTCGATCAGGAGCGCCTGCATGTCGTAGCGCGGCAGTTCGTAGTCGATTTCCGGCGTAACTGGCAGCGTGCCCGGCAAATCATGACCATGGAGCGAAGCCAGAAGATCGACCGCGGCGGCATAGCGTTCCTCGATCGGCGCCGGTGGTTCGCCGGCGACGACGCGGTCCTCGCCCAGGTCCTCCATGACGATGAGGCCGTGATCGAGATCGGCGTGCAGGATCTCTGGCGCCGAGAGACCGCGACCGCGTAACGCATCCGCCATCGCCACGTAAGGCACGATGTCCTCGGCCAGATGCGCGATGGCGCTATAGGGCTTGCCGTCGCGTACCGGCGGCCCGTCGGGGCGGCGTGGCGCATTCATCAGGATCGCGTGTTCGCCGTGCAGCGTCAGACGTTCGAAAATCCGCGTCGAGGCGTCGCCCTGCATGCGTCGCCGCAGCGCATCGCCGAAGCCGGCTCCGTCCAGGAAGCTCCGAATGCGGGCGATGCGTTCGGCGCGCGGCGCGAACCCGCCATAGCCCGCATAGCGAACGTTTCGCACGCCGGGGCCGAGCGTTGGCGCGAGCGTGAAGGTGATATCGAAGCGATCGGCGGGGAGAAATCCGGCGGCGCGGTCGGGCCATTCCATCAGCACCACGGCACCCTCGGGCAAGTCGTCGAAGCCAAGCTCGGCAAGTTCCGAGGCGCCGGCGAGTCGGTACAGATCGGCATGAACCAGCTCAAAACGCGGCAGTTCGTAGGTCTGAAGGAAGGTGAAGGTCGGGCTCGGCACCTCGATCGTGTCGTCGCCGGCAAGCGCGCGGATCAGTGCCCGCGCGAAGGTGGTCTTGCCGGCGCCGAGGTCGCCCGACAGCGTTACCAGATCGCCCGGTTCGAGGGTTGCGGCGATATCGGCCGCGAACCGCGCCGTCGCGTCTTCGTCCGCCAACGTCACGGCAAAGCTTGCGCCACCGATGGTGGTCAGAAGCATCGAGAAAACTCCGTTCGCCGACTATTCGGCCGCAGTCATTGTGGCGGTTTCGACCAGCGGGAATGTACATGTCACGGTGGTGCCCTGCCCGACGACGGAGGCGATCGTCACCATACCGCCGTGCAGTTCGACGAACGAGCGAACGAGCGACAAGCCGATCCCCGGACCGCGATGCTGCGAACCCAGCGAATGTGTCTCGAACCAGTCGAATACCTTTTCGAGCACCTCGGGCGGAATTCCGGGCCCGCGGTCGGTGACCGAAAAGCTCACCGCATCGGTTCGCCGTTCCGCCAACAACAAGATGCTTGCACCGCCCGGCGAGAAGCTCGCCGCATTGGCCAAGAGATTGAACAGGATTTGCCGCACCCGTAATTTGTCGGCGATAAAACTGCCGATTTTTTCGTGCGCCTTTATGTCGAGGGTAAGGCCGGCGCTGACCAGGCGATCCTGCACGCCTTCGGCGGCCGCCATCATGGTTTCGCGGATGTCGACCGGTCCGAGACTGAGCTGCATGCGGCCGGCGTCGATCGTCGCCAAGTCGAGGATGTTGTTGATCAGCGCCAGCAAAGTGTTGGTCGAGACGGTGATGTAATCGAGATATTCGCGCTGTTTCGCCGCGAGCGGGCCGGTGCCCGGATCGCTCAAGAGGTGGACGAAGCCGATGATATTGGTCAACGGCGAACGCAGTTCGTAGGAAACGTGATGGACGAAATCGATCTTGATCTTGTCGGCGTCTTCCAGTGCCTCGTTGCGTTCGCGGAGCGCGCGTTCGACATTGACGGAGTCGGTGACGTCGTGGAACGTGACCAAAGTGGCGCCGTCGGGAAGTGAGACCGTGGTGCAGTCGACCACGCTGCCGTCGCGACGTTCGAGCCGGGCAAGCGTCGCTTCACGGCTGTCGATCGCGGTAACGACATCGCGGAGCGCCTGCCACGCCGGCGCATCGCCGTGCAGCGGCTGACATAGCGCCGTGATCTTCTCGATGTGCGGGCGGTCGGCGAGCATCTCCGGCGCGAGCCGCCACATCCGCGCGAAGGCGGCATTGTGCAATCGCAACCGGCCGTCGCTGCCGAACACCGCGACGCCTTCGGCTAAATTGTCGAGCGTCTCACCCTGAACGCGGATCAGCTCCTGAAAGCGGCGCTCCAGGTCGAGCCGTTCGGTGACGTCGTGGAACAGATAGGTGACGCCGCCGTCCGGATTGGGCGTGGTAACGACCCGCAAGGTGCGGCCGCCGGGCAAATGCCACGTGTATTCCTTGTCTTCGACGGCCCGATAGGCCTCGTGCAGTTGCGCCTTCCACTGCCGGAAATCCGGCTCCTCCGGCAGCTTGCGGGCGGCGCGCAACACGTCGATTACTGCGGAATCGGTCGGCTCCTGGTCGAGGAACGCCGGATCGAGATCCCACAGCGCGCGATAGGCTGCATTGTAGAAGCTCAGCCGGTGATCGGCGCCGAACATGGCGACACCGGTCGAAAGCTGATCGAGCGTACGGCGATGCGCGTCGGCGAGCCGCGACAGCACGCTGCGCATGGTTTCAACTTCGGTGGCGTCGATGCCGATGCCGACGCTGCCGGTCGAGGTTTGGAAATCAAGTACGTCGAAGGTCCGCCGCGATCCGGCGACGACCGCCCGCAGCCGGCCCGCATAGCCGCCACTGTCGCGGGCTTGCGCGATGTTTTCTCGCGCAACGCTGTCGAGAAGCTCGAGGTGTCGTTCGACCGCGTCGGCGGCATTTTTGGCTTCAACGGCGCGGATATAAGCGGCATTGACGTAGCTGAGCCCGCCCAGGGCGTCCCGCGTCCATACCGGCGACGGCAATGCCTCGACCAAGGCGCGCAGCGAACCGGCCTCAGCCGAGAGTTTCTCATAGCGGCTGACGAGCTCTACCAGTTCGCGCTTGATCCCGCTGGCGTCTTTAAGTCGAAGGACGGCGCAGCCGCCGATGGCCCGGCCCTGGGCTTCGATGGGCTGACCGGACAGCGTCGTCACCGTCATCGCGAAGGCTTCGCCGCGTTCGCGCAAGCCATCGACGGCGCGTTCGATCGCGGTTGCCTTGCCGGCATCGAGCCAACTGCCGAAGGCGAGCACGCGATGCGAGGTGGCGACCCCGACCGCAGCAGGCTCACCCTCAATGCGAGGCTCGTCGGAGCCCGCCGGCCACACCACGATGACCTGCGGTTCGGAAAGCATCAGCGCTTTGGCACGATCGGCTTCGTCACGCAGCCGCGCGATCTCATCCTGCGACCATGCTTCGAGCCGCGTCGCACGGGCCCGGCTGCGCACCAGCATGATCGCGGTCACGACGGCGAATAATACGACGCCGACAACCAGTGCTAGAAAAGCAATGGCGTGCTGATCGATACTCTGATGCGCGGTTAAGACGAGTTCTTCCAGCGCCAGCGCCGGTTGTTCGGCCGCGCCCGCCGAAGACGGTAGCAACATGCCAATAGCGACGCCGACGCCAGCGCCGCAAGCAGCGCGGAACCCGCCGATTCCTCGCCGACGCCAATAGCTTCGGCTGATCCGGATCGTGTCCGGCATGCCCCATTTGCCTCTGCTGGCCGCCACCGCCATTCGCCAGCGGGTATGTCGCGGGACGGGCCCGCGAATCGCACGACTTTACTCTCAAGCGGAATCGCGCCGAAAGAGTCCAGATCGTGAACGGGAGTTGCGGCAGCGCGGGCCGGCTTTAGTTGCGCACGGCGCCCCGGATCACGGGCTTCTCCAGCGCCTGCGCATCGCGCGCCAAGTCCTCGACGCTGATCCGGGCCAGGGCCACGCCGAATTCATGCTCTGCCGTGGCCATCGCAGGAAGAACGATCTTGTCGAGGAGTTCGGAGCCGGCATGCTCCGTGTCCGCGTCGTCGACCGTTCCAGCGGCGCGCAAAATATCGTTGGCCGAGACATGACGGCGGTCGCGCGCCAGTTCGTAGCCACCGCGCGGACCGCGGATGCCGTTGAGGATTCCGCAGCGCACCAATGCTTGCAACACCGGTTCAAGATGCCGTGGCGGAAGCCCATGCCGGGCCGCCAGCGCTTTTGCTGATATCGGCTGACCATGCGCTTGCAATGCGACGTCGATCACCGCAGCGACGGCAAGAACTCCTTTGCGTGGAAGCAGCGGCATCGAGGAAAAAAACATCGAAGGAGGGAAGTTGGTTCACCCGTTCTGGTAATATATTAGCGCTAAGATTCCGTCCAGTTGAACGCGCGGTTAATTACCTTTGTCGACAGTATTCGACACGGTGCCTGTGGAACCAAAACCGCCGGAGGCGCGTTTGGTCGAATCTAACTCGCTCGTTTCGACAAGTTCTACGTGTTGTACGGGTGCGATAACAAGTTGTGCTATACGCATTCCCCGCTGAACGACGAATATTTCTGCGCCATGATTTACAAGAATTACTTGTAGTTCTCCACGATAATCGGCGTCGATCGTTCCGGGCGCATTGAGCACGGTCACGCCGTGACGCAGCGCAAGGCCGGAGCGCGGGCGAACCTGCGCTTCGTAGCCGGGTGGCACAGCAATCGCGATGCCGGTCGGAACGAGCGCGCGACCACCTGGTGCAATCTCCATCGGCCTTTCGAGCGGCACCGCAGCGACAAGATCGAGACCGGCCGCGAGCGCTGTTTGATAAGCGGGCAACGGCAGACCCGCACCGTGCGGCAGACGCATGACGCGGACCTCGACGCTCACTGTTTGGCCCCGGCGAGCGCAGTCGCAATCCGATCCACCAGCATGCGCGCGACGTCTTCCTTCGATTGCGTCGGCCAATCCTCGACACCCGCGGCCGTGACCAGATGAATGGTATTGGCATCGCCGCCCATGATGCCGGTTTGCGGCGAAACGTCGTTGGCGAGAATCCAGTCGCAGCCCTTCTTGGCGAGTTTCATCTTGGCGTTGGCGATGACGTCGTCGGTTTCCGCGGCAAAGCCGATGACGAGCGTCGGACGCCCGGATTTGCGATGCGCAATCGTCGCCAGAATATCGGGGTTCTCGACCAGCTTGAGTGTCGGTATGCGGCCTTGTTGCTTTTTGATTTTGTGCGTGTCCGCTTCTTCGCTGCGCCAATCCGCGACCGCGGCAGCAAAGATGGCGACATCGGCCGGCAGTGCACGTTCCACGGCTTCGAGCATCTGCCGCGCGGTTTCGATCTTGACGACGCTGACACCGGGCGGATCGGGCAGGTTGACCGGACCGCGGATCAGCACGACTTCAGCCCCCGCGACCGCTGCGGCCGTGGCTAGGGCGTGACCTTGCTTGCCGGACGAACGGTTGGCGATGAAGCGCACCGGATCGATCGGTTCGGCGGTCGGGCCGGAGGTGACGAGGACCCGCTTGCCGGCAAGCGCTTCGCCATGACGCAACAAGGCCTCCGCCGCGGCCACGATCTCCGATACCTCGACCATGCGGCCGACACCGGCCTCGCCGCGCTCGGCCATCTCGCCCGCATTGGGACCAATGCGATGTACGCCGTCGGCAGCGAGTTGCGCCAAATTGCGTTGCGTCGCTTTTCTCGCCCACATTTGTGGATTCATCGCCGGCGCAATCAGGATCGGTTTGTCGGTCGCCAGCAGCACGGCGCTGGCGAGGTCGTCCGCATGCCCACCCGCCATCTTCGCCAATAAGTCGGCGGTGGTTGGCGCGACGATCACGAGGTCGGTATCGCGCGCGAGACGGATATGGCCGACATCGAATTCACTCTGCGGATCGAACAGATCGGTATAGGCGCGCTCGCCGGCGAGCGCGCCGGCGGCGAGCGGCGTGACGAATTGCCTTGCGGCCGCGGTGAGGATGCAGCGCACCCCCGCGCCGCGATCTTGCAGGCGCCGGATCAGATCGAGCGATTTGTAGGCGGCGATGCCACCGCCGATGATGAGCAAGATACGCGGGCGGCGCGCCTCGGCGCGCTGCGCGCTCGGGCGCGTCGGCTGCGTGGGCGGCTCGAAATTCTCCAGTATGTCGCGGCCGGCTTCCCCCGCCGCTTCACGCAAGATGACGCGGACCTCGTCCTCCATCGAGCGGCCATGCCGCGCCGCGCGCAGCCGCAAGAGCTTCTTAAGCTTCTCGTCGAGCTGGCGGACGGTGAGACTGGCCAAGGCTGTCCTCCTTGGAGCTACTTTAGCAGCACACTGATTGCATTGCAATCAATGCTATCAACGGTGTCGGAGCGCCAGCCAAAACAGCAGTACGGCGATCGCCCACAGCGCCCGCATGGTCCAGCGGCTGCGGCGCGCCTCGGCTTTGCCGATCTCGGCGACGGCTTGCGGCGACGGCACGAGGCCGTTGCGGGTCGCTTCGTCGAGCTGGCCGAGCACGCGAGCGCCGCGCTCGAGCAGGACCGGCAGGCTGCCCAGGAAGCGGCCGAGTTCGGCTATGCCCTGGCCGGCGTTTTCGAGCACGCCGACCGGGCCGAGATAGCGGATCATCCATTCGCGCACCACGGGCTCGGCGGTGCTCCACAGATCGAGCTTGGGGTCGAACGAGCGAGCCACGCCTTCGACCACCACCATGGTCTTTTGCAGCAGCAGGAGCTCCGGCCGCGTGCGCATGTCGAACAGGCCGGTCACCTCGAATAGCAAGGAGAGCAGTCTCGCCATCGATATATCTTCTGCGGTGCGGTTATGGATCGGCTCGCCGATGGCGCGCAGCGCCTGGGCGAAATCGTCGATCGAATGGTGCGGCGGCACATAACCGGCCTCGAAGTGGACTTCGGCGGTACGGCGATAATCGCGGGTAATGAAGCCGTGCAAAATCTCCGCAAGAAACAGGCGCTCTTTCGGGCCGAGCCGTCCCATGATGCCGAAATCGACCGCGACGAGACGGCCGTCGTCGTCGACAAACAGATTGCCGGGATGCATGTCGGCATGAAAGAAGCCGTCGCGCAGGGCATGGCGCAGGAACGTCTGGATCACAGTGCGGCCGAGCTTCGGCAGGTCGAAACCCTTGGCCTGTAATCGCGCGCGGTCCGACAACGGCGTGGCATCGATCCATTCGAGCGTCAGGACTTCCTTGGTGGTGCGATCCCAGTCGACCGCCGGCACGCGGAAATCCGGATCGGCTTTGGCGTTATCCGCCATTTCCGACAGCGCGGCGGCTTCCAGGCGGAAGTCCATTTCCACCGCGACCGAGCGCCGCAACGTCTCGACCACTTCGACGAGGCGGAGCCGCCGCGCCTCGGCGGAAAGATTTTCGGCATGCCGCGCGGCAAAGGCGAGGTCGGTGAGATCCTCATGGAAGCGGCGCTCGACGGCGGGCCGCAACAGCTTGACCGCGACGGCGCGCGGCCCGGTCGCGGTCGCGACCGTCGCCCGATGCACCTGGGCGATCGAGGCAGCGGCGACCGGCGGCCCGAAGCTCGCAAACACCGCGGCAAGCGGCCGGCCGAACGCGGCGGCGACCGCCGCCTCGGCTTCGGCCTGCGGGAACGGCGGCATCTGATCCTGCAGGCTTTCGAGATCTTGCGCCAATGCTCCGCCGACCACATCCGGCCGCGTCGCCAGAAATTGTCCAAGTTTCACATAGGCCGGGCCGAGCAGGTTCAGCGCCGCGGACAATGGCGCTTTCGCAGTATCGGGCGAGCGCCGCTCGAACAGCCGGGCGAAGCGCAGCAAAGGCCGCGCCGCCAACGGCACCACAGCCGGATCGACGCTGCCGAAAACACCCTCGCGAGCGAACACGAAGCCGGCACGGCCGAGGCGGACAAGGTGCGTGGGAGCCGAGATCACAAACGCCAGCCGGAATGGAGCGCCACGATGCCGCCGCTCATGGTCTGGAACGAAACCCGGGCAAATCCCGCAGCCCGCATCATGGCGGCGAAGTTTTGCGGCGACGGGAAGCGGCGAATCGATTCCACGAGATAGCGATAAGATTCGACGTCACCGGCGACGATGCGGCCCAGCGTGGGAATGACGTTGAACGAATAAAAGTCGTACAGGCGGTCGAGACCGGGGACGTCGACGGCGGAGAATTCGAGACAGTGGAAGCGGCCGCCGATCTTGAGGACGCGATGGGCCTCGACGAGCGCCTGCTCGATCCGCGGCACGTTGCGGATCCCGAAGGCGATGGTCACGGCATCGAAGCTGCGGTCAGCGAACGGCAGCGCCTCGGCATTGCCTTCCATGAAGGTGACCGAGTCGCCGAGCGCGCGCGCTGCCGCGCGTTCGCGGCCCACTTCGAGCATGTCGGGATTGATGTCGCAGACGGTGGCGTGGGTTGCCGGACCGCCCCGCGCGATGACGCGGAAGGCGATATCGCCAGTGCCGCCGGCAACATCGAGGAGCGCGAACGGCAGGTTTCGTGGCGGCGCGACCGCGGTGACCAGAGCTTCCTTCCAGGCACGGTGCAGGCCGAACGACATGAGGTCGTTCATCAGATCGTAGCGGCGCGCCACGCTGTGGAATACATCGTCGACCAGCGCCTGCTTGTCCTCAAGCGGCACCTTCCGGGCGCCGAAATCGGTCTCGTTTTGCTCTGACTGGGTCATGGTGCTCCTGCGGGGAGACGATAGCGCGGCGCGGGACGCGGCGCTACAAAGCCCGCGCAATGCTTAACGGGGGGAGGCCAGCGGGGAGGTAAAATGATGGATCGGACAATCCGCGACTTACCGGCAGATATCTGAATGCCCGAGCTCCCCGAAGTCGAGACGGTACGCCGCGGTCTCGAGCCGGCGATGGACGGCGAGCGCTTTACCAAGGTCGAGGTTCGCCGCGGCGATCTGCGCTGGCCGCTGCCGAAGGATTTCGCCAAGCGGCTTACCGGCACGACCGTGACCGGGCTCGGCCGGCGCGCCAAATACCTGCTGGCCGATCTTTCCTCGGGTGACGTGCTGGTCATGCATCTCGGCATGTCGGGCTCATTTCATGTCTTTGGCGGCAACGACAAGCGTCTCGGCCGCTATTATCACGCGCAGGAAAAACACCTCGCCCATGATCATGTCGTTTTTCACATGTCGTCGGGTGCGACCGTGACCTTCAACGATCCGCGCCGCTTTGGCTCGATGAAGCTTGTCGCACGGGACGAGCTCGATACCGAGCCGCTACTGAAGGGTCTTGGTCCCGAACCGCTCGGCAATGCCTTCGATGCCGCGATGCTGGCAAAGGCATGCCAGGGAAAGAAAACAAGTTTGAAAGCAGCGCTGCTCGACCAGCGCATCGTCGCCGGACTTGGCAATATTTACGTGTGCGAGGCGCTGCATCGCGCGCACCTGTCGCCAAAGCGCCGCGCCTCGACCATCGCCGGCAAAAGCGGCGTCGCCAACGAGCGCGCCGAGCGGCTGGTCGACGCCATCAAGGCGGTACTCAACGAAGCGATCAAGGCCGGCGGATCATCGCTGCGCGACCACCGGCTTACCGACGGCGAGCTTGGCATGTTCCAGCATAATTTCCGCGTTTACGATCGTGAGGGCGAGAGCTGCACGACCACGGGCTGCAACGGAATCGTCAAACGCGTGGTGCAAAGCGGCCGCTCGACCTTTTACTGTCCGGTATGCCAAAAATGACCTTGTCTCGCCGTTCCGCCGGGAGAGAACAGCCATGAGCAGCGAAAAGATCAGCACCGAAAATATCGTCGTCGAGACGCGCGGCCGGGTCGGATTGATCCGGCTCAACCGGCCGCAGGCGCTCAACGCGCTCAATCGCGCGCTGATGGACGAATTGGCGCAGGCGATCGATCAATTCGAGGCCGACGGCGCAATCGGCTGCATTGTCATCACCGGCTCCGAGAAGGCTTTCGCCGCGGGCGCCGACATCAAAGAGATGGTCGGCAAGGATTTCAACGACGTATTCCTCGACGATTTCTGCGCGAGTTGGCACCGTGTCGCCGCGGCCCGAAAGCCGGTGGTCGCCGCGGTCGCGGGCTTTGCGCTCGGCGGCGGCTGTGAGCTCGCTTTGCAATGCGACGTCATTATTGCCGCCGACAATGCGAAATTCGGCCAGCCGGAAATCAAGCTCGGCATCATCCCGGGCATCGGCGGCACGCAGCGGCTGACGCATGCGGTCGGCAAGGCGAAAGCCATGGATCTGATCCTGACCGGCCGCATGATGGACGCCCAGGAAGCTGAACGCTCGGGCGTGGTCTCCCGTATCGTGCCGCTTGCCACCCTTGTCGAGGAGGCGCTTAAAATCGCCGAAACGATTGCGGCGATGTCGCTGCCGTCGGTGCTGGCGGCGAAGGAGGCGGTCAATCGCGCGTCCGAGACCTCGCTCGCCGAGGGCATCCGCTTCGAACGGCGCATCTTTCATTCGCTGTTCGCGACCGCCGACCAGAAAGAAGGCATGACGGCCTTCATCGAGAAGCGGCCGGCCAAATTCCGAAACAAATAGCGGCGGTTACTTTCGGACGCGGATCAGCCGCACGACGGATTGGTCCATCGTCGCATTGCCGGCGGTGATCGCTATGCCGGTTGTCGCTGTGCCGGGTGTCGGTATTCCTTGGACGGCGATTCCTTGGGCTGCGAGAAAAGCGCGTACTGCCGCAGCCGGCACCAGCGCGGCTTGCGGTCCCGTCGGTCCCGCGCCGGCGACGATCGCCGACTTTAGTGCGACAATGCCGGCAAAGCGTCCCTGCCCATCGAGCGCCGCCGCGCCGGAAAAACCCGGGCTTGGCGCCGGTACGATGCCCTGGGCGGTCAGTTCGGCGGCAGCGCTCCTGACCGATCCGTTGCCGGCCTGCGCCAAAGGATCGGCAGCACCGAACAAAGTGAGGTCGGTCGCGGAGGTGGCAATACTGCTGAGCGCGGCGGCGACGAGATTGCGGGCGCCGTACAACCGTAACAGCGCGAGATCATTCGCCTTATCGATCGCGACGCGGTCGGCATGGCCGACGCCGGGCACCGTAATGGACTGGCATTCGTCGGTCATGGCGGCAGTGCTGAGAAGATCGCCGGTGTTCGACACCACGATCGCACTGCCGTATTCGACGCCGCGTTTGTGGCCCATGGCGGTGCCGGCGCTTGCATCGGGGAACCCGGCAAATGTGTCGGCAATCGCCACTGCGACCGAAGCCATGGTGCCCTCGGTGGCTTGGTCATAGAGGATCGTGACGCCGCGTACCTCGCTGCCGCTCGACTGGGCGCGGACCACGAATTTTTTCAGATGCTGTTCGCCGATGATGACGAATGAATCCGGCTCAAGCGCGCTGTAGGCGACTTGCCGTTGCGACGTCTTTTTCTCCTGTTCGAACAAGGCCGGCAACGAGGCGTCGTGCAGGCCGAAACTTTCGATCTGGACTTGGCCGAGCGGCGAGGTCCAGCGGCTGCCGGTGCGGGCCGTGCTCGCCCGCGGCGCGAGTTTCTCCGGCACGCCGACCCGCGCACCGGTCGCGCTATCGTCGATCAGCCGCCAGCCAACCGTCGCTTCGTGCGGCCTCGCCGCCTCGGCAAGCGAAACGCGCTCCTGGTCGCTGAGCACGCCGGTTTCCTTGCCGCCGTTGCGCCGCTGGAAAGCTTTGATGGCGTCGAGGGTGCGGGCGCCGATCTCTTCCGCGCTGAGACCTTCGAAATGGCCAAGCCAGGCCAGATCGGCCTGGATGGCAAGACGATCCGCCTCCGGAATTGCCGCAAGAGCCGGCGGCAACGCGGCATGCGTGCTTTTCGCCGCGGCGGCGCCTTTGGCGGAAGCGGTCCCTTTCGCAGAGGGAGCCTCGGCATGCGTCACGTGTGCGGGTTTCGTCGCAGCGGATTTGGTCGCCTGCCGGGCGAATGCCGTCGCGCCCGCGACCATCAGCAGACTGACAGCAAGGCTTGCAGCAAGGCTTGCCACCCTCGCATTCATACCGGCACCCGACGCTGAGCGTGGCAGCCTATCCGAATGACGGTCAGCGGCCAATCTCCGGCAAGCCCGACGGCCGGGTCGCCCGGCGCGGTATTGCGACCTATATTGCGGCCATGCTCAGCGCCCAATTGAGTGCCGACGAACTTGAGCGTTATGCCCGCCACATCGTCTTGCGCGAGGTCGGCGGGCCGGGTCAGGCCGCATTGCGCCGGGCGCGCGTGTTGGTCGTCGGCGCCGGCGGTCTCGGCGCGCCGGTGCTGCTTTATCTTGCCGCGGCGGGCGTCGGTACCCTCGGCATCGTCGACGACGACGTGGTGGCGCTGTCGAATTTGCAACGGCAGGTGATCCACGCCACGCCCGATCTCGGCGCGGCGAAAACCGGCACAGCGGCGGCGGCGATCCACAGGCTCAATCCCCATGTCGCCGTCGCGGAGCATAATTTCCGGCTGACGGCCGCAAACGCGCTCGAGCTGATCGGCGATTACGACATCGTCGCCGACGGCTCCGATAATTTCGCCACGCGTTACCTGGTCGCCGATGCCTGCTACTTCGCCAGGAAGCCGCTGGTGACCGCCGCTCTCGGCACATTCGACGGCACGCTGACAACGATCCGCGCCCATGAATGCGCAGCCGACGGCACGCCGAACCCGACCTACCGGTGTCTATTTCCCGAGCCGCCGCCGCCCGGGACCGTGCCGGCCTGCGCCGAGGCCGGCGTGCTCGGCGCCCTGGCCGGCGTGATCGGCTCGATGATGGCGCTTGAAGCAATCCGGGAGATCGTCGGCTTTGGCGAGACCTTGGTGGGACGGCTTGTCATGATCGACGCCCGCGCCATGCGCTTCGAGACGCTGCGTTACGGCTGGGATCCGGAAAATCCGCTGTCAGGCGGGCA
Source organism: Xanthobacteraceae bacterium (assembly GCA_049282655.1). Taxonomy (GTDB): domain Bacteria; phylum Pseudomonadota; class Alphaproteobacteria; order Rhizobiales; family Xanthobacteraceae; genus BOG-931. The sequence continues at coordinate 32,378 of JBAPUM010000069.1, read as the reverse complement.
TCCGACGATCAAGGACCTGTCCGTGCACGCTTGAGACCGCAATTTAGTTCGATTCTATTTGCTCCACGTCGCCATGATGGTCGATCCCTTGAGCACCGACCATTTATTGTCTCCGGCGCTCACCACCGTGAAGCAATTGGCGCCCGCGTTCTTCCAGGTGGTACAGAAACCGTCCTTGGAAAGTTTCCACGTTCCCTCGCCCTTGCCGCCGCCGCCGCTGGCCGCTTCGCGCTTCATCTTGCCGTCGGCCGTAAAAGTCATCTTGAATTTGACATTGGACGTCGTCGCCGCGGTGAACGGCTGGCCGTTGAAAAACGCCGTTTGAATATCGTTCGGCGCAAGTTTCGCGGGCGGCGCCGCAAATGCCGATGTGGCGAAAACGACAACCGAGGCGACACCCGCCATCACGCCTGTCAGTTCAGCACGCATCGAGACCCCCCAATCCCGTGATTCCAGCGGCCATGATACGTCAGCGTGCTTGCGGATGATACACGCTGTTGGGCCGCATATCGGTCGCGGAAGCCACTCGGTTCGTCATGTTGAAGAAGGCTGCGACGGCTGAGATATCCCAGATGTCGCGATCGTCGAAGCCGCAGCGGCGAAGCTCCGCGCGATCCTCGTCCTCGACGAGCCAGGGCTCGGCGGTAAGTTTTACAGCGAAGTCGAGCATGGCGCGCTCGCGCTTCGAAAGCCGCGCCGCGCGGTAATTCATCGCCATCAATTCGCCGAGGGCTGAGTCGCCGGACAATTGCCGCACCGCAGCGCCATGAGCGACCAGGCAATAATAGCAGTGATTGTGCGACGAGACCGCAACCGCGATCATCTCGCGTTCGAGTTTGCTAAGGCCCGAAGGCGCCAGCATCAGATCATTATACATGGCGACGAAAGCGGACAGTTTCGCTGGGTCGAATGCATAAGCTTTGAGCACGTTCGGCACGAAGCCGAGTTTTTCTTCACATTTGGCGAAATAGGCTGCCATGTCGGGCGAAAGCGGCGCCGCCGGCAGTTTCAGCGCGGTAATTGTAGTGTCGTCGCTTGCGGTCGCGGCGGTGCGGGCCTGCGGCTTGGGGCGGGAAGCTTTGCTGGTGCGCTTTGTCATGGTCATCCTCGTCAATATCTGGCTGTCGGCAGGGTCGAGCCACCCGGTCAAACGGAAAGCGTGATCAAAGCGCCGGCTTTTCTCACGCGTCACGCGCAAGCTGCCGCTAGCGGACGAGCGCGTAAAGCGAGTAGTATTATCGAGAACTGATAACAGACGGTAGGGAGAGGCGCGATGAACATACAGGATAGTCCGAGGCGCGCCGGCGACTATGAAAGCGTGGCGCTGGTCGAGGCTGCGACGATCTTGCTGGCCAAGCGCAACGGCGACATTCCCAAGGATTTCCTGACCAAACTGTTCGGCCTTGCCGTGCCGGATGATCTCGAGCGTTACACCGCCGAAGAATTGGCGAGCATCGCCGAGCAATCCTGGTCGTTTTTCGCCGAGCGCGGAAGCGGCGCGCCCAAGCTCCGCTTCGAGCCCGCCGCCGCAAGGACCGGCATGGCGGTGCTCGAGATCATCAACGACGACATGCCGTTTTTGGTCGATTCCGTGGTCAGCGAACTGACCCAGCGCGGCATCGACATTCGTTTATTCGTCCATCCGGTGTTTTTCGTCGAGCGCGATCCCGCGGGCAAGCTCACTACCTTCAAGAGCGCGCGCACTGTCGGTACGCAAAGCGAAAGCTTCATCCATGTGCATGTCGCGGGAATTGCCGACGCTGCGCAGCGCGAAGAAATCCTGCGCGAGCTCGCAGCCATCCTGGGCGACGTCGGTCTTGCCGTCCAGGATTGGCAGCCGATGCTGGCGCGGGTCAACGGCATCGTCGCCGATCTCCGGACCAACCCACCGCCGCTTCCGGTCGACGAGATCGCTGAAACCATCCATTTCCTGGAGTGGCTCGCGGATCACCATTTTACGCTCCTTGGCGCGCGCGACTATTCCTTCACCGAAAGTGGCGACTCAACCGATCCGGCGCTCGAACCCGCGTTCGAGACCGGTCTCGGCTTATTGCGATCGCGCGAGATGCGGCTATTACGCCGCGGCAAGCAGTTGGTGAACATCACACCCGAGATGGTCGAGTTCCTCAAGGAGCCGAAACTGATCATCGTCACCAAAGCGGCGGTGCGCTCGCGCGTGCACCGGCGCGTGCATCTCGATTACGTCGGCATCAAGCGCTTCGACCGTGCCGGCCGGCTTATCGGCGAGCGCCGTTTCTGCGGGTTGTTCACCTCGACGGCCTATACGCGGCCGGCCCGCACCATCCCCTATCTGCGGCGCAAGCTCGACAACATTATCCGCCGCGCCGGCTTCGATCTGTCGAGCCATTCCGGCAAGGCGCTGATCAATGTGCTGGAAAACTATCCACGCGACGAGCTGTTTCAGATCGACGAGGATACGCTCTATCAGTTCTCGCTCGCCATTCTGCAACTCGACGAGCGTCCGCGGGTGCGGGTGTTGCCGCGCCGCGACCGCTTCGACCGCTTCGTGTCGATCCTCGTCTACACGCCGCGCGACCGCTATGACGGCCAGATCCGCGCCGCGATCGGCAACTATTTGGCTGCCGCCTACAAAGGCCGCCTGACGGCCTACTACCCGTTCTTTGCCGAAGGGCCGCTGGTACGCGTCCATTACATTATCGCGCGTTATGAGGGCGAAACGCCCAATCCAGATCGCGCCGAACTCGACCGCGACGTCGCAGCGATCGTCCGCAGCTGGACCGATGGGTTGCGCGAGGCGCTCGGCGGCGGCGCCGATCCGCGTCGCGAACAGATTCTGTTTGCGCGCTATCGCGAGGCCTTTCCGGTCGACTATCGCGAAGTCTACGCGCCGGCCACGGCGGTGGCCGATATCGGCGTCATCGAATTGCTGGCGGCGGAGCGCCCGCTCGGCGTCGAGCTGTACCGCGAGCCCGACGCGGGTCCGCAAAGCGCCGGGCTGAAAGTCTTCAGCCACAATCGCCCGATCCCGCTGTCGGAACGCGTGCCGGTTCTGGAGAATATGGGCTTCCGCGTCGTCGACGAACGCACCTATCACATCCGGCCCGAGGGCTCCGCCGAAGTCTGGTTTCACGATATGACGCTCGAAAGCGCGCTCGGCCAGGACTTCGACCTCGTCGCGCTCAAGGAGCGGCTGCAATCGTGCTTCCTCGTCGTGATGGGAAAAAAGGCGGAGAGCGACGGCTACGATGCGCTCGTGCTGGCGAGCGGACTGGGCTGGCGCGACGTCGCGCTGATCCGCGCCGTGTCACGTTTCCTGCGCCAGATTCGGGTGCCCTATTCGCAGGACTATATGTGGACGACGCTGCGGAAGTATCCGGACATCGCCGCTCAGGTCGTCGATTTATTCCACACCCGCTTCGATCCGCATCCGGCCGCGCCGCAGGACGATCGCGCCGCGCGCGAAGCCGGCATTGTCGCCGCTATCGAAACCGCCTTGGCGGGTGTCGAAAGCCTGGACGAGGACCGCATCCTGCGTCACTTCGTCAATGCGGTGACGTCGGCGATCCGCACCAATTTTTATCAGCTCGGCGCTGACGGTCTGGTCAAGGACACCATCGCGATCAAGTTTTCGAGCCGCAAGGTCGACGGCATGCCGTTGCCGCGGCCGCTCTATGAAATCTTTGTCTATTCGCCGCGCGTCGAGGGCGTCCATCTGCGCTTCGGCAAAGTGGCGCGGGGCGGCATTCGCTGGTCCGATCGGCCGCAGGACTTCCGCACCGAGGTCCTTGGTCTGGTCAAGGCGCAGAACGTCAAGAACGCTGTGATCGTACCGGTCGGCGCCAAAGGCGGCTTCGTCCCAAAATACCTGCCAAGCGGCGGGCCGCGCGAAGCAATCCAAGCCGAGGGCGTCGCCTCCTATAAGACGTTCATCTCCACGCTCCTCGACATCACCGACAATATCGGTCCCGGAACTGCGGGCGTCATTCCTCCCACCGACGTCGTGCGCCATGAGGGGGACGATCCGTATCTCGTTGTCGCCGCCGACAAGGGCACCGCGACATTTTCGGATATCGCCAACGAACTTGCGATCGCGCACAATTTCTGGCTGGGCGACGCCTTCGCCTCCGGCGGCTCGGCCGGTTACGACCACAAGAAGATGGGCATCACGGCACGCGGCGCCTGGGAATCGGTGAAGCGGCATTTCCGTGAGATGGACATCAATATCGCGACGACGCCGTTCACGACCATCGGGGTCGGCGACATGTCGGGCGACGTGTTCGGCAATGGCCTGTTGCGCGAGACGACCACCAAGCTCATCGCCGCCTTCGACCACCGCGACATCTTCATCGACCCGGACCCCAATCCAGGACCAGCCTTTGCCGAGCGCAGGCGCATGTTCGACCTGCCGCGCTCGAGCTGGCAGGACTACGACAAGTCGCTCATCTCCAAGGGCGGCGGCGTCTATTCGCGCAAGGCCAAAGACATCGAGCTTTCGCCCGAGGCGCAAAAACTGTTCGGCCTCGGCGACCACGTCACGCCCCAGGAACTGCTGCGCGCCATCCTCAAGGCGCCGGCGGATTTGCTCTTCTTCGGCGGCATCGGCACTTACATTCGCGCCGCGGACGAAAGCGACGAAGCCGCCGGCGATCGCGCCAACGATCCGATTCGCATTGCCGCCAAGGATTTACGCTGCAAGGTGATCGGCGAAGGCGCCAATCTCGGCATGACGCAACGCGGCCGCATCGAAGCGGCGTCCAATGGCATCAGGCTGAATACGGACGCGATCGATAATTCCGCGGGCGTGAATACCTCCGACATGGAGGTCAATATAAAGATCGCGCTGAGCATTCCGGTCCGCGACGGGCGTCTGGCGATGCCGGCGCGTAATGTCTTTCTCGCCGAAATGACCGACGAGGTCGCGGCCCTCGTGTTGCGTAATAATTATCAGCAGACGCTGGCGCTGTCGCTGTCGCAGCGTCGCGGCATGGAGGATTTCGGCTTCCTGCAGCGCCTCATCCAGACACTCGAAACGCGCGGCTTGCTCGATCGCGCCGTCGAATTCCTGCCGGACGACATGCAACTCGCCGAGCGCCGCCGCCGGTCGCAGGCCTTCACGCGGCCGGAGCTTTCGGTGCTGCTCGCCTACGCCAAGCTGACGCTGTACGACGACCTGCTCGAATCGACCGTGCCGGACGATCCCTATCTCGCGCGTGAGCTGTTGCGTTATTTTCCGGCCGCCATACCACAGCGCTATCCCGACGCGCTCGAGCAGCATCGCCTGCGCCGTGAGATCATCACCACGCATCTGACGAATTCCATGATCAACCGCGGCGGCCCGTCGCTGATCGTGCGCATTGCCGACCAGACCGGGGCCGCGCCGGCGGCCATCGCCTCGGCCTTCGCACTGGTGCGCGACAGCTACGGCATGCCGGCGCTGAATGCGGGGATCGACGCGTTGGACAACAAGATACCCGGCAGTGTCCAGCTCGAACTCTATGCGGCGGTGCAGGACCTCCTCCTCGACCGCGTTATCTGGTGTTTGCGCAACGTCGACCTATCAAAGGGCCTGGCCGCGGCGGTGACGCATTATCGCGACGGCATTGCTGCGGTGTCGGCGGCCCTCGACGCTGCGCTCTCGCCGGAACTCCGCAATGCGCGCACCGCACGCCGGCAGGAACTCACTGGCGCCGGCGCGCCCGAGGAGCTTGCCACCCGCCTCGCCGATTTGCGGGCGCTGACGGCGGCGCCCGATATCGTGCAGGTCGCCGGCCGCACCGGCAAACCGGTCGGCGAGGTGGCCGCAACCTATTTTGCCGCCGGCGCTTTCTTCCGTCTCGATCGCATCGCCGGCGCCGCAAGTTCGATTCCGGTCACCGATTATTTCGACCGGCTGGCGCTCGACCGCGCCCGCGATTCGATCGGCGATGCCGAGCGGCGGCTCACCGCCGCCATGGTCGGCAACGGCGCGGTCGGTGCCGGCGCCGTCGAGGACTGGGTCGCGCCGCGCAAGGACGAAGTCGAGCGCATTCGCACGTCGATCCACGAAATCGCCAATTCCGGCCTGACACTGTCGAAATTGTCGGTTGCCGCCAGTCTGCTTGGCGATTTGGTCAAGAGCTGAAGCGCGCAAGGGGACGATCTCGGCGCAAAAAAAGAACCCCAAGCAGTTACGCCGCTTGGGGTTCTCGAGTTGTTGCCTCAATACAGGCTTATCTGGCCGGGCGACGGGGTGTCGGGGGATGGGGGAGCCGCCCGGTCGGCCTTGCTGGTCAGGAAGTATGATCGTGTTTGACCGATACAATGCGGATCACGTCTTAGTGTTGTCAGCCGGCCTGCGGATAGGAAGGTGCAGCCAAGTGTTTTCCGCATGCCTAAAGAAACGACGCTGTCACAAATCCTTCCGAGAAAAATTCATTCAAATTCATTCTGGCACACGTCCACACCTGTTCTTTCTTGTTCGCGCTGCACAATAGAAAACCATTCCCTAGCGGAGCAAAACTCCGCAACAGACAGGATCGCCTTGGTGGGATAGCATCGGCATGCTTGAGGTCATGCTCGCTCCGCGACTTATTTAGGAAAATTGAGGATGGGAGCGGGGTCGGAACCAACATTTAAGATGGCAGAATGAGCATTCTTGATTCACTGCAACCGCTGTATTCCATGGCTGGCTTCGCCGTCGGCCTGTTGGTCGGATTGACCGGCGTCGGCGGCGGGTCGCTGATGACGCCGCTTCTCATTTTGCTGTTCGGCATTCACCCGGCGACGGCCGTCGGCACCGACTTGCTCTATGCCGCCGCGACCAAGACCGCCGGCAGTGCCGTGCATGGCTTCAACCGAACCATCGATTGGCGCGTCGTCCGGCTATTGGCCATGGGCAGCGTACCGGCGACGGTCGTGACCATCCTTGCTTTGAGTCACCTTGGCATCAACAGCCTCGCGGCGCGCAATCTGATCACGATATTTTTGACCATTGCGCTGTTCCTGACCGCGGCAACTTTGGTGTTCCGCGAGAAGATTGTCGCACGCTATGCGACGCGGCTTGGCGCCTTGCAGCCCAACGAGGTCGCGACCCTTACAATATCGGTCGGCGCCGTTCTGGGCGTGCTGGTGTCGATTACTTCCGTCGGCGCCGGCGCAATCGGCGTCACGGCGCTGATCGTGCTTTATCCGAACTTGCCGACGGCGCGCATCGTCGGATCCGATATCGCTCATGCGGTGCCGCTGACGCTGGCCGCCGGAATTGGCCACCTCTTTTTGGGCTCCATCGACGTCGGGGTACTGATATCCCTCCTGGTAGGTTCGATCCCGGGCATCCTGATCGGCAGCCATGCCGCGGCGCACATTCCCGAGAAGGCGCTTCGCCTCGTGCTCGCCGCCACCCTGATCGTCGTCGCGACGAAGATGATAACCGATATGCATCCGGCGCCGTCGCATGGCGAGCCGGTCACGGCCAGCACTGCGCGTTGATTGTTATTCGGCTGCGTCCGGCAAGCCGTAACGGTGCAGATCCGAGCCATGCGCGTCGAGCCAGGCCTTGGCGGCCTCGTGACCGGGATAGAGCCGCTGCACCAACCGCCAGAATTTCGCCGAGTGATTCATCTCGATGAGATGCGCGACTTCATGCGCGGCGAGATAGTCGAGCACCTCCTTCGGCGCGAGCACGAGCCGCCACGAATAGGACAGCACACCGGTCGTCGAGCATGAGCCCCAGCGGCTCGATTGATCGCGCACCACGACGCGACGCATGACAACGCCGAGATCGTGTGCGAAGCGCTGGCTGGCTATTTCCAGATCCCGTCTCGCCTCGCGGCGCAGAAAATCGCCGATACGCCGATCGATATGCGGGGCCTGGCCGGCGACGCAGAGCAGCGGCTCGCCGCCGGCGTCGATCTCCGTCCATACCGTGCCGCGGGTTTCGGGGCGATGCGTGATGCGATGCGGCACGCCGCGCAGCGGCAGCACTGCGCCAGGCGCGAACGGCGCCGCCTTGGGCAGCCTGCCGAGCCGTGCCGCGATCCAGCCGCCGTGCTTGAGCGCAAAGGCGCTCGCCTCCTTCAGCGTACCGCGCGGTGGAATGGTGAGGATGACTTCGCGAGTCGTCGCCTGAATGCGAAGCGTATAGCGTCGTGCCTGCCGATGCCGCCGCAGTCGCACCGGATAGACCGAATTATCGAAGACAATCTCGATCGTTTGCGGCTCGCTCGGGCGACGGTAAAGCAGCGCGCGCTGCAGCATGGCGGAACATCCTCGATCCGAATTCTGCCGGCGTATTCCGCACGAACCTGCCGCACGCGAATGCTAACTTCAGAATCAGAGATCGGCGGCAATAATGCCACATTCAGAACGCCGCTGGCGAGAAAACTGGGTGATGACGCGGGGCGCTTAGACTGGCGCTCAGACGCTATGCAGCGCAACGCCGTTGCCCGACCTTTGGGCGCCGCTGCGCGCGACCCGGTTTGGTTCGCGCATCGACAGCACGAAGTCCGAAATGCGCGGCACGATCTCGGAGCGGAAACGCGAGCCGTTGAACACGCCATAATGCCCGACACCCGGCTGCAGGTAATGCACGCGGCGATCCGGCGGAATGTTGGCGCACAAGCGGTGCGCCGCCTCGGTCTGACCGACGCCGGAAATATCGTCGAACTCGCCTTCGACGGTGAGCAAGGCGGTGCGCTTGATCCGGCCGGGATCCACCGGCCGGCCACGATGCGTCATCTCGCCTTTTGGCAATGCGTGGCGCACGAAAACGGTATCGACAGTCTGCAGATAAAATTCGGCGTCGAGGTCCATCACCGCAAGATATTCGTCGTAAAACTCTTTGTGCTTCTGCGCCGAGTCGCCGTCGCCGCGCACGAGGTGAAGAAACAATTGTTTGTGCGCCTCGATATGGCGGTCGAGATTCATGGTGACGAAGCCGTTGAGCTGCAGAAAGCCCGGATAGACGTCGCGCATGAAGCCGGGATTGGGAAACGGCACCTTGGTGATGACGTGGGTGCGGAACCAATCGATGCCGCGCTTTTCGGCAAGCACATTGACCTGAGTCGGTTTGACCCGGGTGTCGATCGGCCCGCCCATCAGCACCATGGAGGTGGGCACATAGGGATCGTTGTCCGCTTCCATCAGTGCCACGGCGGCAAGGACCGGGACCGAAGGCTGACACACCGCGAGCACGTGAGTGTCGCCGCCCAGCGTGTGCAGGATCGAGATCACATAGTCGATGTAATCGTCGAGGTCGAAACTTCCCTCGGTCAGCGGGACCATCCGCGCGTCGACCCAATCGGTGACGTAAACGTCGTGGTTAGGCAGAAACGCCTCGACGGTGCCGCGCAACAGTGTCGCGTAATGGCCCGACATCGGCGCGACGATGAGGAGCCGCGGCTGCGGCCGCTTCGGCGGACGTTCGAAAGTCCGCTCGAAGTGGATCAGGTTGCAGAACGGCCGCTCCCACACGGTCGAGATATGGACCGGCACGCGCTCGCCGCCGACGACTGTTGAATCGATGCGCCATTCGGGGCGGCCGTAGCGGCGCGTCGAACGTTCGAACAATTCGCAGGCCGCCGAGACGGATTTGCCGAACGTCGTGAACGACAGCGGATTGACCGGATTTTTGAAAAACAAGCGCGTCGCGTCGGCCCAGGCCCGGGATGGATTGAGCGCCGCATGGCTCATCTCATAGAACCAATAGAGCGGTGTCGACAGCAATAGGCCGTTGTCGACAGGCAGCGCCGGCGCGCCGCCGAACTCTCCGATGGCCATTGAGGAACCTTGCCCGGCTTCTTGCTGCAGTGCAGCATTGCCCTGAATATATGTCATAACACCAACATAAACGCAATTTCTTTCGTTCTTCCTATATCTAAGCGCGCTTGCCGTGTTTCCTGCGTAAGGCTCTACGCTTTGCTGCTATTCGCAGCGCACATAGCGGCCGCGGCGCCCCATCACTCGCCGGTCTGCAGCAGCGAGCCTTGGCGGCGTGCGCTCTGCAAAAGCTTAGCGAACGCAAAGGCGCCCGCGGCAAACAGCACGACATTGAGTGCGAGCGCGTCGATCATCAGATCGGGGCGAAACACTTTGTCGATGACCAGTGCCCGCATGCCTTCGAACACATAGGTCGGCGGCAACAGCCAGGCGACGTGTTGCAGCCACAACGGCAGAGTGGACACCGGGTAATAAACGCAGGTCAGCGGCATGAACAGGAACATGATCGACCAGGCCAGATTTTCGGCGCCCATGCCGTTGCGCAAAATCAGCCCGGACACGAAAATTCCGATCGCCCAACTGGTCAGCATCAGGTTGAGGAAGAACGCGACCAGCGCGAAACCCAGGCCATAGAGATTGAAGCCAAAAAACGCGATGGCGAGAAACGTCACCGGGACGGCGCCGATCGACAGCCGCACCACGCTCATCACCATCAGCGCGGTCATGAACTCGAACGGCCGCAGCGGGCTCATCATCAGATTGCCGATATTGCGCGACCACATTTCCTCGAGAAACGAGATCGAGAATCCGAGCTGACCGCGAAACAAGATGTCCCACAGCAATACCGCGCCGATGAACGTGCCGCCGGCGCGCGCGAAAAAGCCGGCATTGCTGGCGATGTAATATTGCAAGAAGCCCCAGGTGACCATCTGCACCGTCGGCCAATAGACGAGATCGAGAAGCCGAGGCCACGACGAGCGCAGAAGATACCAGTAGCGCAACATCATCGCCGCAATGCGCCGGGAGGAACTTCCCGCCGGTTTCTCCACCTGCGCGGGCATGGTGGAAGGCCCGTTGGCGACGGAATCGGTCATTGCGCCGCCTCGCTTTCGAGGCCGTTGCCGCGGGCGACGTCGAGGAAAACTTCTTCGAGCGTGCGACGGCCATAGCGCGCGAGCAATTTTACCGGCGTGTCGTCGTCGACGATGCGGCCCTTGTTCATGATGATGACCCGCTCGCATAGCCGTTCGACCTCGGCCATATTGTGCGATGCCAAGAGCATGGTGGCCCGGCGCTCGTGGCAATAGCGCTGGAGATGGCCGCGCACCCAGTCGGCGGTGTCGGGGTCGAGCGATGCGGTCGGTTCGTCGAGCAAAAGAACCTCTGGGTCGTTGATCAGCGCTTTGGCTAGCGCCACACGGGTCTTCTGGCCTGCCGAAAGCCGCCCGGTCGGCCGGTCGATGAGATCGGTCAGATCGAGTTGCCGGCCAAGCTCCGCAATGCGCTCGCGCAGATTGTCGACGCCGTACAGCATGCCGAACACGGTCAAATTCTGCCGCACAGTGAGCCGCATCGGCACTTCCACATAGGGGCTCTCGAAATTCATGCGGTGCAGCACGCGATAGCGCTCTTTCGGCATCTCGGCGCCCAACACGGTGACGCGGCCGGATGTCGGCATGACCAGGCCCATGATGCTGGCGATGGTCGTGGTCTTGCCGGCGCCGTTGCCGCCCAGAAGGCCCGTGATCGACCCGGGCGACAGCGAGAACGAGATGCCGTCCACGGCGGGCACGGTCTTGTAGACTTTGACGAGGCGTTCGACCGCTATGGAAGGGGTAGCCGGCATCGCGCAGATGTGGCGCGCTCGGCCGGCCGAGGCAAGAGGCGAGAAAAGCGCATCGTGCCGCTACCGGCGGGATATCTAGCCCCGTTGCGGCGAAACTGGCACAACAGCGCAAAACGGGGAAAGCCCATGTGTTCGGTGTGTTCGGTGTGTTCGGTAAGCCTGCATACGGCAATAATGGGTGTCGTCATATGAGTACGGTTACGCTCGCGCAGGCCGAGCGCATCATCGACGCCGTTATCGAGCGCGGCGCCGTGCTTAATTGCCGTCCGATCAGCGTCATCGTGGTCGAGCCGGGATGCAAAGTGAAGGCGTTCAAGAAAGAGGACGGCGCCTCCATGATCCGGTTTGAAATGGCCTTCGGCAAAGCCTATGCGGCGCTGTCGCTCGGCCGCAGCTCGAAACTCGTCCGCGAGCGGGCGCACGAACGGCCGATCTTCATGCGCTATCTGATCGCGGCAAGCGGCGAGCAGATCTTTCCCGAGGGCGGCGGCATGCTGATCCGCGACGACAGCGGCGAAGTCATCGGCGCCGTCGGCGTGACCGGCGACACCGAGGATCGCGACGAGGAGCTCGCCATGCACGGCATCCACGCGGCGGGGCTCAAGACCGACGAAGACTGCCGCGGCATGGGCCGGCAAGTCGGGCTATTGCCGAACAAATAACGAAGAAATAATCCGTCACAGCCACGAGCACAGAGGCATCATGAAAATCGGACTTTTCGACCATGTCGAGCATGGCGACCGGCCGCTCGCTACCCTCTTCGACGAGCGATTGCGTTTCGCCGAGGCCGCCGACGCGGCCGGCTTTTATTGTCTGCACGTCGCCGAACATCACGCCACGCCCCTCAACATGGTGCCGGTGCCGGGCGTCTATCTCGGCGCGGTGGCGCGCGCCACCAAGCGCATGCGCTTCGGACCGCTGGTTTATCTCTTGCCGCTTTATTCGCCGCTGCGGCTGATCGAGGAAATCTGCATGCTCGATCACTTGAGTTACGGCCGGCTCGACGTCGGCGTCGGGCGCGGCGTGTCGCCTTATGAATTACGGTTTCACAAAGTCGAGCACGATCAGTCGCGCGAGATTTTTATCGACGCGTTCAAATGCGTCAGCGCCGGCCTTGTCACGGATACACTGAGCTATAAGGGCGAGCATTTCACCTACGAGAATGTGCCGATCGCCTTGCGGCCGTTGCAAGAGCCGCACCCGCCGTTCTGGTATGGCTCGTCGAACGACATCGGCTCGGTCTGGGCCGGCGAGCAGGGACTGCATTTCGTCACGCTCGGGCCGCCGAAAGTCGCCAAGGCCAATATCGACGCCTTCAAGACGGCGCTGGCGAAACGCGGCGGCCCGGCGCAGCCGAAGGCGGAGTTTTCCGGCGGCGTCGCTATCGGGGTGCAGCGGCATATCTTTGTCGCCGACACCGATGCGGAAGCGCAGCGCTTCGCCAAACCGGCCATGGATCGGCATCTCGCCCATTTGAACTGGCTGCGGGTCAAGCACGGCGAGACCGGTTTGACGTCGCGGCTCAATGTGCCACGCGGCGCCAGTTTCGAGGCTTGCGTCGCCGACCGCACCGTCATCGCCGGCTCGCCGCAGACCGTGCGCGCCGAACTCGAGCGGCAGGTCGAGGAGCTCGGCGTGAATTATCTTTTGACTTATCTGTTCCTCGGCACGATGTCGCTCGCCGAAGCGCTGCGCTCGCTGCAGCTGTTCAGCGCGGAAGTCATGCCGCATCTGGCGAAGCTGTAGCGCATTTGTCATTCCGGGGCCGAGCGGAGCAAGGAGCCCGGAATCCATAACCACAGGTCAGCGAATATGGATTCCGGACTTGCCGCTGTGCGGCAATCCGGAATGACAAGTCAATTCCCAGCTTCGTCCGCCGCCGCTTTGTTGTCGGCCCGCAGCGCGTCCGGATGCGGCATGGCGATGACGTTATAGCCGGAATCGACGAAATGGATTTCGCCGGTGACGCCGGTCGAAAGGTCGGAGACGAGATAAAGCCCGGCGCCGCCGAGTTCTTCCAGCGTCACGCCGCGGTGCAGCGGCGAGTGACGCTGCTGGAAGGCGAACATCGCCCGCGCATCACCGATGCCGGCGCCCGCCAGCGTGCGGATCGGACCTGACGAAATCGCGTTGACGCGGATGCGGCTCGAGCCGAAATCGACCGCCAGATAGCGCACCGAGGCCTCGAGTGCCGCTTTGGCGACGCCCATGGCATTGTAGTTCGGCATCGCGCGCGAGCCGCCGTTATAGGTCAGCGTCAGCATCGCGCCGCCGTTCGGCATCATGGCGGCGGCGCGTTTCGCCGCTTCGGTGAAGGAAAGGCACGAGATCAGCATGGTACGGGCGAAATTCTCGCGCGTGATATCGGCGTAGCGGCCGGTCAGCTGCGACTTGTCGGAAAAGGCGATGGCGTGGACCAAAAAGTCGAGCGTGCCCCAGGTCCTGCCCAGTTCGGCGAACACCGCGTCGACCGAGGCCTCATCCTCGACATCGCACGGCAGCACGATATCGGCGCCGACCGAAGCCGCCAGCGGCTTGACGCGTTTGCCGAGCGCCTCGCCCTGAAAGGTGAAGGCGAGCGTGGCGCCGTGCGCGGCCAGTGTCTTGGCGATGCCCCACGCAATCGAGTGGTCGTTGGCGACCCCCATGATCAGGCCGCGTTTGCCGTCCATCAAGCCTGGCATGTCAGGCATCCGGATGCTTGAACACGACCGAGGCATTGGTGCCGCCGAACCCGAAAGAGTTGGACAGCACGCAGCCGAGCGTCACGCCGTCGCGGCGCTCGCGCATAATCGGCATGTCGGCGAAGGCCGGGTCGAGAGTTTGAATGTTGGCGCTTTCGCAAATAAATCCCGAATTCATCATCAACAGCGAATAGATCGCCTCCTGGGCCCCGGCGGCGCCGAGCGAATGGCCGGTGAGCGACTTGGTCGCCGAGATCGGCGGGCATTTTGCGCCGAACACTTCGCGAATCGCCTCGATCTCCTTGAGGTCGCCGATCGGCGTCGAGGTGGCGTGCGGATTGATGTAGTCGACCGGCGGCGTAACGGTCGAGAGCGCCATTTTCATGCAGCGCACGGCGCCTTCGCCGGACGGCGCCACCATGTCGGCGCCGTCGGAGGTCGCACCGTAACCCGCGACCTCGGCGTAGATTTTTGCGCCGCGCGCCTTAGCGCGCTCGAATTCCTCAAGCACCAGCACGCCGGCGCCGCCGGCGATGACGAAGCCGTCGCGATCGGCGTCGTAAGCGCGCGAGGCCCTGTCGGGCGTCTGATTGAAGCTCGACGACATGGCGCCCATGGCGTCGAACAGGACCGAGAGCGTCCAGTCGAGCTCTTCGCAGCCCCCGGCGAAGATCACGTCCTGTTTGCCGATCTGAATGGTCTCATAGGCGTTGCCGATGCAATGGTTCGAGGTCGCGCAGGCCGACGAGATCGAATAGTTGACGCCCTTGATCTTGAACCAGGTCGCGAGCGTCGCCGACGCGGTCGAGGACATCGCCTTGGGCACTGCGAAGGGGCCGACACGCTTCGGACCTTTGCTGCGAGTGATGTCGGCGCTCTCGACGATAGTCCGGGTCGACGGACCGCCCGAGCCCATGATGATGCCGGTGCGCTCGTTCGAAACATCGGTGTCTTCGAGGCCTGAATCGCGGATCGCCTGCTCCATGGCGACATGGTTCCAGGCAGCGCCGCCGCCCAGGAAGCGCATGGCCCGGCGATCGACCGCCTCGCTGGCATCGAGCGTCGGCGCGCCGTGAACCTGGCAGCGGAAGCCAAGCTCGGCATATTTATCCGCCCGCACGATGCCGGATTTCGCTTCGCGCAGCGACGCCACGACTTCCTGCGTGTTGTTGCCGATGGACGAGACGATGCCCATCCCGGTGACGACGACACGTTTCATATGCTCTGCCCGGTCCGCCTAGGATTCTAACTTAAGCACGATCTTATCCGAAAAACGCTGCCCACTTCTCGGGATTATGGGCCCGGTCGGGCGCGCGCAATCTAAGCGCTGGTGGTCTGCGGTTCTACGTCGCGGAATAAGCCGACTTTGAGATCAAGCGCGCGATAGATCACGGAACCGTCCGCCGACAGCCAGCCGTCGGCGATGCCGAGGACGAGCTTCGAGCGCATCACGCGCTTGATATCGATGCCGTAAACGATGTTCTTCATCGATGGCAGCACCTGCCCCGAAAACTTCAATTCGCCCATGCCGAGCGCACGGCCTCTGCCGGGCGCGCCGAGCCAGCCGAGAAAGAAACCCAGCATTTGCCAGAGCGCATCGATGCCGAGGCAGCCCGGCATGACCGGATCGCCCTTGAAGTGGCAGGGGAAGAACCACAGGTCCGGCTTGAGATCGAGCACCGCGCGCACCAGACCCTTGCCGTGTTCGCCGCCGACTTCCGCGATCTCGGAAATGCGATCGAACATCAGCATCGGCGGCAGCGGCAATTGCGGTCCCTCGGCGAACAGTTCGCCACGCCCGCAGGCCAAGAGGTCTTCGTACTCGAAGTTCGAACGGCGTTCCTGCATAGGTATCCTGTTCCGCCGCATCCGGCCGATGGTCAAATTCCTAACATATGGGGAGAATGCGGCAAAGCCGCTCTCCCAGCGCTCGCCCCCGCGCGGTGGGAAACTCGCCCCGCGGCTTTGCCGCTGGGGAGTTGCAGCAGGCGCAAGGTGGCGTATAGTGATTTCACTTGCAACCATATCTTGTCGGCCGCTACGTGCGGCCCGCAAATCCGTTGGTGTGTAGCTATGGCAGAATCGCGTTCTACGGGGCCAGCGCGCCCGACCTTCCCGGCTTGCCCGGCGCTGTCCGGGCCGAAGGTGTTGGCCGAACCGGCGTTCGAACCGGCGCGTGGCGACCTCACGGGTTGTCCCTGGCACGACGTCAAGGCGAAGCTGCGCGATGTCGGCTTGCGCCCGACGCGGCAGCGCATGGCGCTCGGCTGGATTCTGTTTGCCAAAGGCGACCGCCATGTGACGGCGGAGATGCTCTACGAGGAAGCAAGCCGCGCCAAAGTCCCGGTCTCACTCGCGACCGTCTACAATACGCTGCACCAGTTCACCGAAGTTGGGCTCTTGCGCCAAGTCGCGGTCGACGGCTCGAAGGCCTATTTCGACACCAACAATTCCGAGCACCATCACTTTTTCATCGAGGATCAGAACGACCTCATGGACATCCCGTCGAGCGACGTGGTGGTGGGCAAGGCGCCGGTCGCGCCCGAGGGCTACGAGATCGCCCGTATCGATGTCGTGGTGAGGCTGCGGCGGAAGCGCTGAGTGCCGTCTCGGCTACGCGCTTCACGATCTTCCCAACCGATCGGAACCAATAATTCGGCCGGGCCGACGCGCAGCCTTTATTCCGCTGGCGTGCAGTCCGATCGCGTGTCGAGCATGTAGCAGAGCCACACGTCCTTGCCGCGCTGCACGACGAGATAAGAGCCAATCATCGCCTTGACCTCGAAGCCTTGCGCGGCAAGCATCGGCAAAGTGATCTTTTGCTTTTTCGGCGGCGGCGCTGGCGTTTGCGCGCCGGCAGCAAAACTTCCCGCCGCCCAGGCGATGGCGCACATCAAAATACGGCTCGTGCGCATGGCCGAGGACCCATTCATCGGGCTACTCTATCTTCTCGCCGGGATAGACGCCCCACAATTCGTTCTGCTCGATCCAGCCGTCAAAACCTTCGCCGGAAATCTGGCACCAGGTTCCGGTGCAATGTTTCACCGCGGCCAGGACCCCGACTTGCAATCGCGCCGTCACGCCACTGCCAGCATCGGCCTTGGCATAGAGCGGCGCCAGGTCGGTCTTTGCTTTCAGCTGCACGGCAGCCATGCGCTTTCCGGAAAGCAAGGAATGGTAAACCCATCCTTCCGAACCGTCGGAATCCCGGATGCGGCGCCAATTGTCGAATTCGGCCGTGATTTCGACCGGCCAGCCGACGCGGGTGTAGATCCAGGCGACATCGTGGTTGCGATCCGGGCCGCCACGCACCGTGACGCGGTCGGCCTTGATGCTGACAAAGCGCGGAACCGGCAGCCCGCTGGTCGCGGCGTCGCCGCCCGCTTGCGCGAGACTGAAGCTGCAGCCGAGCACCAGCGCGGCCGCCAGCGCGGCCCGCAGCGTCACAATCGTGGCCCTACCACGCCGCAAGAGGTTCGCGACTTGCTCGGTCAACTTGGCCAGTTCCCGTTATCGGCGCGCAAACACGCCGGGAGACCCGGCGCGCTTTGTGAGGGGCGCAGCCATCTGGTAGAGAGAATGAATGGACCACCTCCCGGCCTTTGAGTGTCGGCGAGTGGGGTTAAAGAGACCTGAACGGGCGGGCCAAGCTGTGGCGTCGAATGGCCATTGCCAAAGACCGAATTGCAGGCTGAATTGTTCGCCTTCCGGGCCGCGTGTCGAGGCGGCGGTGTGAGAGGCAGGAAATGGCGACGGGAAAAAAGCCGCTGGTCGTAGTCACCCGGAGGCTGCCGGACAGCGTCGAAATGCGCATGCGCGAATTGTTCGACGCGAGACTCAATCCCGACGACAAGCCGATGACCCAGGCCGAGCTCATCGAGGTGGCCAAGACCGCCGATGTCATCGTGCCGACGGTGACCGACCACATCGACAAAGCGGTGCTGAGCCATTCCGGCGAAAAACTGAAACTGATCGCCAATTTCGGCAACGGCGTCGACAATATCGACGTCGCGACCGCCGTGCAGCGCGGCATTACCGTGACCAATACGCCGGGCGTCCTCACCGAGGACACCGCGGATATGACGCTCGCCTTGATCCTCGCCGTGCCGCGGCGGCTGGCGGAAGGCGCGCAGGTGCTCACCAGCGATCGCGAATGGACCGGCTGGAGCCCGACCTGGATGCTTGGCCATCGCATCTGGGGCAAGCGCCTCGGCATCGTCGGCATGGGCCATATCGGCCAGGCGGTGGCGCGCCGGGCGCACGCCTTCGGCCTTAAGATCCATTACTACGACCGCCGCCGCGTCGCCGAGGAGATCGAGACCGAATTGCATGCGACCTATTGGGAGAGCCTCGACCAGATGCTCGCCCACATGGACATCATCTCGGTCAATTGTCCGCATACGCCGGCGACCTATCATCTGTTGTCGGCGCGCAGGCTCAAGCTGATCCGGCCCGAAGCCTATGTGGTCAATACCGCCCGCGGCGAGGTGATCGACGAGAACGCGCTGGCGCGCCTGATCGAAGCCGAGGAAATCGCCGGCGCCGGCCTCGACGTGTTCGAGCACGAACCCGCGGTGAGCCCGAAGCTCGTCAAGCTGGCGCGGGCCGGCAGAGTCGTGCTGCTGCCGCATCTCGGCTCGGCCACGGTCGAAGGCCGCAACGACATGGGCGAGAAGGTCATCGTCAACATCAAGACCTTCCTCGACGGCCATCGGCCGCCGGACCGCGTGCTGCCGTCGATGTTGTAATCGATGGGAATTGCCAAACTGCGCAGGCTCACAGGCGTCGCGTTCTTCGGTCTCATCGCGCTTGTCAGCGTTGCGCACCCCGAGGATCACAGCGCTGAACCCGCCATCGGCCGCGCCGAAGCCGTCACCGCGCCTAACGGCATGGTGGTGGCGCAGGAAGCGCGCGCGGCGCGCATCGGCGTCGAAATTTTGCAAAAAGGCGGCAACGCCGTCGACGCCGCGGTTGCCACCGGCTTTGCGCTGGCGGTGAGTTATCCGCGCGCCGGCAATCTGGGCGGCGGCGGTTTCATGGTAATCCATCTGGCCAATGGCCAAGATGGGGCAAAAGATACGGCGATCGACTATCGCGAGATGGCGCCGCGCGGTATCGACGCCAAGAGCTTTCTCGACGCCAACGGCAACGCCGATCCGCAGAAGTCGAGGGACTCCGCGCTCGCGATCGGCGTGCCGGGCACGGTCGCGGGGCTTGCACTCGCCGAGGAGAAATACGGCTCCGGCCATTTCACGCTCGCCGATCTGATCGCACCCGCGCTCGCCATGGCGCGCGACGGCATCGTCTTCACCGACGACCGGGCGGAATCGTTTGCCAACGAACATGACCGGCTCGCGCGCTGGCCATCGACCGCGAAGGTCTTTCTGCATCCCGACGGCAGCGGCCTTTCGGTGGGCGATCGCCTGATCCAGAGCGATCTTGCCGTTTCGCTCGAGGCTATCGCGCAAGATGGGCCGCGCGCATTCTATGAAGGGCCGGTCGGCGCCAAAATCGCGGCCGCGGTGCAAGCCGCGGGCGGCGTCATGACGGCCGACGATCTCAAAAATTACCGCGCCATCGAGCGCAATCCGGTGCGCGGGACCTATCGCGGCTACGACATCGTGTCGATGCCGCCGCCGTCGTCGGGCGGCGTCAATCTGATCGAGATGCTCAACATTCTCGAAGGCTACGATCTCGCGCATGACGATGCGCTGCAGACGCAATTCCTGATGATCGAGGCGATGAAGCGCGCTTACGCGGATCGCGCGCTGTACCTCGGCGATCCCGACAAGGTGCAAAATCCGGTGACGCGGCTGACCTCGAAAGATTACGCGGCGGCATGGCGGGCGACGATCGATCCCGCGCATGCGACGCCGGCGAGCGCCATTCGCGCCGGCGGCAATGTGCCGAACGAGGGCCGCAACACCACGCATTTCTCGGTGGTCGATAAATTCGGCAATGCGGTCTCCAACACCTACACGCTCAATTTCAGCTATGGGGTCGGCCTCGTCGCCGAAGGCACCGGCATTCTGCTCAACAACGAGCTCGACGATTTCGCCGCCAAGCCCGACGCCCCGAACGCCTATGGGCTGATCGGCTATGAGGCCAACGAGCCCGGTCCCGGCAAGCGGCCGCTGTCGTCGATGACGCCGACCATCGTGCTCAAGGACGGCAAGCCGTTTCTGGTCACCGGCTCGCCGGGCGGCAGCCGCATCATCACCACGGTGCTGCAGATCGTGGTCGACGTGATCGACCGCGGCATGGATATCGCAAGCGCGGTGTCGGCGCCGCGGCTGCATAATCAATGGCTGCCCGACCAGGTGTTCGCCGAACCGGGCGTCGCCGGCGACGTCATCGCCGGGCTCACGGCGCGCGGCGACAAAATCGTGCCGCAGCGGCCTTTCAGCTCGGCCAATTCGATCCTGGTCACGCCGCAGGGTTTTGTCGGCGCCGCCGATCCGCGCACGCGCGACGGGCTGGCGATCGGATTTTAATTATCGCGCCACCGTCGGGTGGCCGGCGCTGCTGACGGTCGAGGATAGCGCGACGATCAGAACGCCGCACAGCGCCACCGGCAACAGCCCGGCGATCGGCACTTGCGTCACATCCCACAGCCAGCCGCCGACCACCGACAGCACCATGGCAACCGAGTAGCTGATGGTGAACATGCCGGCCGAGGTGCGGTGCACGTCGTCGGGCGCGCTCAGCACCGACGGCAGCGCCAGCGCCAATATGAGCGTAACGGCGGTGACGAAGCCGAGCGTGCCTGCCCAGAACACCACCCAGGCGCCCGGCATGGTGATCATGCCGATGAACGAAATCAGCGCGAGGCCGCCGGTCGCCCGGTAGGCCCAGGGGCTTTTCACCAGCCGTCCGGCGATCGGCAGCATCAGGAAGGAGGCCGGAATTTGCGACAGATTGAGTGCGGTGAGCGCGCTTGAAATGAGATCGGAGCGGCCTTCCGCCGTCACATAATCGGGCAGAAACGCGTTGGTGACGAAATACATCGCATTGACGCTGCCGAGGATCAGGCCGAGCCGCCAGATCACGCCCCGCCGCCAATCCGGCCACCAGCGCCGGTTGGCGGTGATCGTTGCTGCGTGACCGGTGCCGAAACGCTTCGCGCAGAGCGCGACCAGGAGGGCGGTCAGCAAAACCGGGATCGACCAGAACACAAAGTTCAGCCGCCAGCTGCCGCCGAGAAGCGGCAGCACCACCGGGATGGTGAGCGCTACCGCGAGCGTCTCGCCGACCAGAAGCCCGTTGGTATAGACCGCGGTGGCAAAGCCAACGCGCGCGGGAAACCAGCTCCGCACCAATGGCGGCAGCGACGGCTGCATGATGGCGACGCCGGCCGCCATCGCGATCGTCGAGGCGAAGAGAAACGGCGCGGTCGGAACGGCGCCGCGCAGCGCGCCGCCGAGCGCGTTGAGCAACAGCCCCATGATCAGCGCCGGCACGATGCCGAAGCGCGCGATCAGCATGGCGCCAGGCACCGCCGCGATGGCAAACAGCATCGGCGGCAGGCTCGACAGCCAGCCGATGCCGGTTTCCGTCAGATGCAGGTCGGCATGAAGGAGCGGCACCACCGGCGGCACCGCCAGCACGGTGAAGCGCAGCGAAGCGCCTGAGAGCCAGAGCAACGAGAGTGCCAGCAGGCCGCGGCCTGCCGATGGGGCGGTTTGATTGTCCACGAGGGTCCCGGGCGAGAGTCGTGATGGAAAACGGTAGCCCTCCACCGTGGCGGTTTTCGGCGCGGGAGGGAAGGTGCACGGGGCGGAGTCGAGTTCCAATCTTGTTACCGTAATCGCATGGCTGCGTTGCGGAGATTTTCCGCTCGTCCCCGCGCAAGCGGGGACCCAGCGCTGGAATCCCGCTTGCGCGGGAATGAGCGCAATCGAGTGCGTTCTCGCGACGCGTTTCCGCCCGAGTTTTGTAATTCACGCCCGTAGCCCGGATGGAGCGGAGCGTAATCCGGGTCCGATCATGACGCTTCACTGCCGCTCCCGGATTACGCTGCGCTCCATCCGGGCTACGAAGAAGATAAAAAGGGAGGCGAAACGCCGACAGACGCGTCGTCCAACCTCCGTGCCATACGGGCACGGCTCGCGCGAAACGTCGCGCGCTCGTCTGTCGGCGTCCCGCCGCGGCGCTTACGGCAGCGAGCCAACGCCACCGCTCAGTTCCAGACGCGCTTCCTGGGACGCGGCTAAGAGACGGGCGTTATCCGCCTCCGCCTGTCCCAGTCCAGCGACTTGCGTCGCAGACCGGTCATCATGCCGGCCGGGCGTTTCCCCGGAACCGCCCGGGAGCGGCCTGCAAAGCCGCCCGCGGGAACCGTGCTCGCCCCATGTCCAGGTGTGCCTCGAGAACACGTCCCGATGAGCGAGCAGCCATCATGTAACCGATACGGAGACAAACGTCAAGCGATCGTCACCACTATTGTTACGACAAGTCCACCCGGTCGGCACCGACTGCAACAATTGCCACATCCGCGCCGGCTGGCCGCCGGACCCGAAGCCGCCGAAGCCCGGAGAATCGAGCTACCAGATTCCGGATTGTCCGAAATTGCTGGAGAAGCTCACCCCCGAAAGCGCTTGCCTCCAGCCGCTGACACGGACGGATTTTCAGTGGATCATTACGGTCCGGGCGCTGAAGTGAGGGTCCTGTAGGATGGGTGGAGCGAAGCGATACCCATCGTAATGCGACGAGGCTGCATGATGGGTTTCGCAAGGGCTCTACCCATCCTACCGCGCTTGCTGTTGCCGCAAGAACCACAACCAGCCAGCCTCAACGCGGCGCGCGGTTTCGATCTTGAACCCGTTGCACTGACCAATCGCGGCAGCGACCCAATGCCTTTGGCACAGCTCGCGTGGAAAAAATGCGAGGACGATGGCCTCATCGTCGCCCGCCTCGGCGTTCTCGACAACGATCTAGGTAAGGTTTGGCAGCCGTCACAGCCACACGTCTCCGTCCGACAACTTCGCGAATGGTTTGCGCAGTTCCCCTATCTCTCGAAGTTGCGTGAGCCGCAAGTTCTGGCCAAGGCCATTAGCGAAGCGTTGGCGCGATCCGATACCAAATACGCAATCGCGGACCGCTTCGACGAGGCTAAGGCGGGATATATCGGCCTAAGGCTCGCGCAGTTGGTCACCGTCGATCTTAACTCGGACGCTGTCCTGGTCCACCGCGAGGTCGCTGACGCGCAACGGGCTAAGCAGGCGCCGCTGACGGCTCCGCTTGGTACCGGCAATATTGGTGAGACCGTCACGGGGCAGCTACCCATTTCTGGCCCGCTGGCTGCTGGCGCACCTCGCGCCGCACGCCCGCGACGCTTCTACGCAAAGGTTACGCTCGACCCGAACCGACCTACGCCCCAGGTCAGCAACATCGCCCAGTCAATCCTAAGCGAGCTAGACCGTGCGCGCGGAACGACGATCACTCTGGTGCTCGATATAGCCGCTGAGACCGTCGATGGCTTCTCTGAGGATGTCGAGAATGTTGTGCGCGACAACGCCGCAAGCCTGCGCATCACCGAGTTTGGGTTCGAGGAGGAGTAATCCTAACGCGAGGCGAGCTTATTACCTAGCTGCCCCAGCCGTTTGTTGCCTGACAGCGGGTGTCACGGATGAGGCGTGAAGGCGCATCTTGTGGGCTTGTGAGTGATGCCCCGAACCAATGGCATCGATCTGTATCTCGCAGGATGCTAAATTACCCGTGTAGCTTGACGTGGGGCGCGTTCCTGGGGGGAGAGCACCGATGGAAAATCTGACCTCGACGCAGATGTCCGTCAGCGGACTAATGGATTACTTTGCCAAGGGTCGAATAGCTGTTCCAGAAATTCAACGTGACGTGGTCTGGTCCTCCGATCAGGTGAAGGAACTGTTAGACTCGATTTCCAGAGAGTACCCTTGCGGCTCGCTGATTTTGTGGGAGCCGCGGCTCAGCGACAAAAAGCTCGTCAAGGAAATCATAAGGCCGGAGCGGCTTGAGTTCTATAAAGACGTTCTGCCTAAATATTTTGTGATCGACGGACAACAGCGATTGACTGCGCTTGCTTCGGTGATGCTGGAGCGAGATTTCTTGAAAAAATTGGAACCCGAAATAGCCGACGATATCTTCTCGCTATACGTTAACCTCAGAAATTTTCCTAAGGATATCCAAGCCGCTTCTGATGGAGAGGCCTACAAGTTTCCTTGGTGCTTATTGAACGAAGTTTTTAGTGCCGCCATCAAGGAAAGCTCAGATTACGAGCGACTTGCGAAGGACGTAAAGAAGAAGGTCGATCAGTACATTCAACGAATTCGAGATTATCAATTTCCGGTACAAATCATCCAAGAAAGTAACTACCCGACCGTCGGCAAAATATTTGCCCGTGTGAACTCACAGGGCACTCAGCTCACCGGGGCGGAAATACATCTCGCAAGCATAATTCCCTATTGGCAAGGAATATCCGCGGAATTTCGTCGGTACCGAGGAGACCTGCGAAAGAGTGGCTACGATCTCGATCTGACCTTCCTCATGCGTGTCATCACCGTAATCGCCTGTGATGTGCCGCAAATAAAGCGTCTCGCGGACAGAGTGGCAGACAAGAAGCTGACAAAACCAGACTTGGATCGGATTTGGTCAGAAGGTAAGCGAGCCATCGACGTGGTCGCTGATACGCTTCGGCGCGGCCTGTTTCTTGATAAGACGAAACTGTTCACATCAAAGAACGCGCTCGTACCGCTAGTGTATTATGCTGCGCGCTCACGCGGCAAGAAACTGAACCGCGATGCGATGATGAAATATTTTATCGTTTCTCAAATGGGCGGCCACTATAGCGCAGCCGGCGAGACCGTCTTACGTCGTGATCTAAGATATATGTCCGCGCCCGGTGTTCCTGCTATTGAAGGATTGCAGGATTTATTAGGGGTGGCCACCCGCGAGGCCCGACAAGAGTATCGAGGGTTAAAGATAAGCTATAAACAGATCGCGGGCTTGCCATCAAAGAACGTAATACTGCTATTGATGTACATCATCATGCGCAAAAAGGGAGCAACAGATTTTGGGAGTGAAGCGGCTGCGCTGGATCAGATATCCGCAGAGCAATTGCAATTGCATCATATTTTCCCATTCGATTTCATGATGAAGGATAACAAGGGCATTGAGTACCAAAAGGGAAAGCAGCTTAGTTTATCGGAGTATCGCGAGCAGGTGAATGACATCGCTAATTTGACGTTTATCAGTCAGGCCAAGAATGCCGGCATTGGAAATGCTGCGCCGTGGGAATATCTGCCCAACGAAACAACGCGAGAACTGAGAAAGGCACACTGCATTCCAGAAAGCCGGGACCTCTGGAAGCCGGAAAATTTTGGCAAGTTTCTCGACGCGCGCAGAAAATTACTGGCTCAAGCTATGAACTCGCTGATCAAATCCTTGCATTGATTTTAGCTCCGAGAGAAGCCCGTCGGGAGTTGTGAAGGCGGAAGGATGCGTCAGTTCGTCGTCCTGCGCCTGCAGGCGGGTGAAATTGCTTGTCGGCAGCATCAGCCCCCGCGGCAACAGATTGGAGGCGCGCGATGTCGTTCGCTATGGATGGTTTCTTGTCCCCGACGTTGGATCGCTTCCGCGCGTCCCTTAAGAATGTCGCCGCCTATAAGGCATGGTTTGAGTATGCCGAGGAGCTAAATCGCCTCGGCCTCGACATGCTGCGAGATCGTGACGTGCCCCGCCACGACAATCAGCGTTTGACCCTCGCGATTTTATTCGTGCGAGCGCACAAGTCGTTTCAATCCAGCCTGCTCCTCGCGGAACGAGGGCTTATTAGCGACGCGCGCGTTGTGCTGCGGAGTGCCGTCGAGGGTGCAATAGCGCTCAATGCTCTCGCGAACGATGCGACATTCCTCGACACGCTCATTGAAGCCCATTACTACAACCAGCGCAAAACGGCACGCTTGGTTTTAGACGATCCAATCTATCGCGCGCATTACTCGCCTCAGCAGGTCGCGGAGATGGGGGCGACTGTGCAGGATGTTGACAGGAAGGAAAATGCCGTTAAGCCCCGGAAATTCGGCGACCCGAATTGGGCCGATGTCGCACTGAAGCATTGCAAGGACCTTTATCAGACGCTCTACCGGCTTCTTTCAGCCGATGGCACTCACACAACGATCAATGCAATTCATCGCCACGTCGCCTATGATGCGAACCAGCAAATTTCGGAATTGAAGGTCGGCCCAGATACATCAAGCTTGGTCGAGACGCTTATGGCGGCCTGCCTGATGCTCATCTGGGCTGCCGATCCGTTCGCGCGCGCTTTTGACCTGACCGAGATCACCGCTCGCTTGCAGCAATACCTTCAGCGTTTCAATGAGCTGCCGCAGGATGAGCCGCCAACCGTTGCCGTTATCTCTGGGTTTTCTGAGAACGGTCCGCAAGCCGCACTTTAGGATAAGCCGAACAAGGTCTGCGGAAGCGCTCGGGCTCGCTCATGCACGAGCGAAAAATGCTGTTCACTTTCGATCTCCATCACTTGCCGTTTAGCATTGAGATCAGGAGCTCGCTCCAGGGTCTCCGCAAAGAGGAACTCACCGAAATTCCAAATTTTCTGCAGTGTCTGTGCCAAACGCGCCTGACCCTCAGTGTCGCCGGCTTGCTCGAAGAACTCTTGCAGATGCAGGCATGCGACGTGGAAGCGAATAGGTGCGGGAGGATGAGGCCGGCGCTTCAACGTGTTGTCGCTCCATGCCGTCTCATCCATCAGCCGGAATACAAAGTAGACCGCCAAAAGATAGTTGCGCATCGCCTCATCAATTGTGGCGTGAAAGGCGCGATATGCCTGATCGACAAGATTGGTGCGGCGACCCAGGATAGTCCGAATAAGCGGAAGCTTCTGCACACCCCAATTCACCGCATGCCCGTCCGCAGCAACTTCTAACGCCTGAGCGGTCAGCCCGTCGTCGCCGACATTTGCTGCCCGAAATTCACAGTGCCCGAGCACAAGGTGCGCAAGCTCGTGTCGCACAATGATATCAAAACACTCACTCATGAACACCACCGCAAATGCAAGGCGAACACGATCATCCCGCGCACTGGCCGTGACATTCGTCCACAATCTATTATTCGCCATCATGCGGTCGAAAAAATCTACGATCCGGGGCACGATACCGATGTGCAGCACAATGTAATCGTATCGGTCGCGCACGGCGAAAGCGCCGTACGACTGATCCTCGCAAAAGAAAATATTGACAGGGCGCCGCTTTGCGGCCGGGACATACTGAAGCTGTCGCTTCACTTCCTTTTTGGCGCGCTCCTCAAACTTGAGTACCAGCTCGCGGGCGACGACTGCCCCGGCTGTGTCGACGCGCGCTTGGCGGTTATGCGAAGCCAAGTAGTGGTCCAGGCAATCGAGCACATCTTGTTCAATCAAGCGCCTAGTCCTCCGCGCATGTGACTTTTCGGCCGGTGCGGTGAAACTAATCTTGCTTGGCGAGGTAGTCACCGCTTTCAAGCCTTGCTCTCGACGACGCTCGGCAGCACCACCTGCCACTCACTCGGCAAGTGCTACTCAGCAATCGTCTCGTTGACATATGCGCTCATCCATTCAATTTTGCTGCGCTGCGCGTCATTATCGGCATTTCTGTACCGTAACGGAAGCGTTTGGCGAAGCTCATCAAACATGTCCGACACGCCGTCATCGCCCTTGGCTGCCATTGTTTTCAGAAACGGCCAGTCTGGCCCAAGCATATGCACGAAATCTCCCGTGCCGCGGTTACGAGTGAACGATGCCGCCCGGCCAATTTGGCCGGCTTGAGCGAACTCCTTGCGGACCTCCTCGATCACTCGCGCGTCGATCGCAATTCGCGGGTCAACGACATGTTGCCGCTCAGCGTTGTAGGCGTCGATCAGGCCACTGCCGTATAGCCGGTCGGCGTCATGAACCAGCCTGCCGATGGTAATGATCCCGCGCGGGAGGTAGCCCCGGCGAACGCAGACGTTGCCGAGAAATGCCGCGTGAGAAATGGCCTTGCTGAATGCGCCAGTTTCAATCCGATATGAGATGACCAACGCATCTGAGATTTGGGTCAGCCGGGCATCATAGTTAAGCTCGCCGCTTTCGCGGCGGGCATTTAAGTCGTGCTTGCATCGGACAATGGCGCTCAAAACTGCGTCGATAGAAAGGAGAAGCCCAGGGCGCTCCTCGATCCTCTGCACGTCGCGCGAGAAGCCCAAGAGATCGATATAGGTAACGATGCGCTCCGGGTAATCCGGCAATGGCGGGACTATGAATGTATCGGTCATGGCTCCTGCCGGCGCAGCAGCCCGGTTACGGGTCCGCTTGGCCCTTTCGTGCTACCATTTTGCTACCCATTCCGGTAGCAGCGCACGACACACCGTTGCTACACGCTAGGGAAACGAGCACGCTGTTCAAGCGAGGGGGGGTCGAAAGGTCCGACGAGGCGAAAAAGCCCGCTGCGCACGGCTTTCTGCCAGCGCACGCCGTATCGTAGGTTCATTTGTAGGTAGGAAGGAAAACCTTCAAAAAAAGGCCGAAATATTGCTTGTGTTGGCGGAGAGGGAGTCCGACGAACTATTGCCCCTCACCGTTCGCCATGCTCCGTCCTAGCTTCTGCAATATCCGTTTTACAGGGATTATTTACGCCACTGCTCGCTGGTGCCTATTTCCGTCCGCCCAAAACCGTGCTAGTTTTGGGGACTGGATTGGGGACCAACCGGGGAGCGATCATGCTTGGAAGGCTAGCTGCACGGAAGGTTGCGACGGCAAAGCCCGGGAAATACAGCGACGGCGGCAACCTCTATTTGATCGTCTCCGATACCGGGACGCGTAAATGGGTGCTGCGCTTCACATGGCGCGGCAGGGCCAAGGAAATGGGCCTGGGTAGCGCAGCCAGCGTTACCCTTGCCGATGCCCGCGAGAAGGCTTCGGACGCACGCCGCAGGGTCGCGCAGGGCCTAAATCCCATTGAGGAACGGAAACGCGATGGCGGCATTCCCACGTTCGGCCAGATGGCAGATGACGTGAGGGAGGCGCTATCCGCTGGCTTCCGAAACGAGAAGCACAAAGCGCAGTGGAAGACCACACTGGAGACGTATGCCGCGCCCCTGCGCACAAAGCCGGTCGATACCATAGCGACCGATGACTTGCTGTCGGTCCTGAAGCCTATCTGGACGAAAAAAGCCGAGACTGCTTCCCGCCTTCGCGGTCGCATTGAGAAGGTCCTGGACGCTGCCAAGGCGAAGGGCTTCCGCGATGGCGAGAACCCTGCCCGGTGGCGCGGCCATCTTGACCACCTGTTGCCAAAGCCCTTGAAGCTGACGCGGGGCCATCATGCTGCGATGGCCTATGAGGATGTCCCTAAATTTATCGGGAAACTACGCGAGCGCGAGGCTACAGCAGCCCTAGCTCTTGAGTTCTGCATTCTGACTGCGGCGCGATCCGGCGAGGTGCTTGGCACGCGGTGGTCAGAAATCGACATGGACAAGAAAATTTGGACGGTCCCTAAGGAGCGCATGAAGGCGGGTCGTGAGCACCGCGTTCCTTTGTCAGCCCGCACCGTCGCAATTCTGAAGGCGCTCGCTAAAATAAAACAGGGCGAATTTGTTTTCCCTGGTCAGCCTCCCCACAAACCGCTTTCAGGAATGGCCATGGAAATGATGCTGCGGCGCATGAAAATTGATGCCGCGACGGTTCACGGTTTTCGTTCAAGCTTTCGGGACTGGGCGGGCAACGTCTCAAACTTTCCCCGCGAGATTATCGAGACTGCCCTGTCTCATGTAATTGGCGACAAGGCAGAACAAGCATACCGACGTAGTGATGCCCTAGAGAAGCGACGGAAACTCATGGAATCCTGGGCAGTTTATTGCGCGGCGCCCAAGGCCGGCAAGGTCGTGGCGTTCGGGCGGTAGACAACGCTCGCCGATCAATCTGCATTCGATTATAATTCCATTGGCGCGGGGCCGGTCGGCCAACCGTCGCCGGACACCTCACCACCGCCGTCCGGCTTGCCCCGCGCTTACACTCACATGGCGGTGGGGCGGTGGTGTCATGGCGTACGTTCCAGATTGGGAGCGGCTGTCTGACGCGCTCAAGCGTGTCATGGCGGCCGGTGTTCCTGAAGACGAAGCAAAACTCGATATCAGCCGCCAGATTGCAGACAGAAAGATACGAGTCCGACTGACGATTGCGGAGCAAAGCGTCCCAACGACGACGAAAGTGTTCGCTGATTGGAATCAATTAGTTGCCGAGGCGCAGGGGTTGGCTCCCCGCACGCCACACCAAAAGACGAACAACCAAGAGGCTTCGGTAGAGTCAAACGAGTGTTTTGAAGGTGCCAACGTCAAGGTCCCCCCGCACCTCACGCCCGCCGATTTCGATTGGGAAAACTCACGGCCACTCAAACCATGGCCGGTGAGGCCGCGCGGTGGGAGACGCGATGAATGGCGATCATTCTCCCCGCCGGCGGTGCTCATCGAGCTATCCGTTTCCGATATCAGGAACGTGCTTTGTGGCGTGTGGCCCACGTCAGTTGCGAAGATCGAGAAACCGGCCCGGGGCCGACCAGCGGATTACAATTGGACTGGCGTCAAAGCGCGGCTGGAAACGTATGCATCTCAGAATGGTGCGGTAAAAACGCTAAATGAATTACTGCAAAAGTGCGCGGACTTCGCAAGTGAGCTGCACCCTCGCAAGCGCACGCCAAGTGACAAAACAATCCGCGAAGCCATCAAGAGGCACGCACTGGGTATTGCCGCAGGAATTGTTCCGGGAAATTCTCCGGGAAAATAGCTCGAATTTCCCCGCATAGCGAGTTTTCCCGCTTCGCGTTCCGCGTTTTTCTTCTCGCCATCGCCCGCAGACGCGCGGGCACGGTCGCCGGACTAGTCCGGCCAACGATGGTGAGCATGTTATGGAAACACCCCTTGCCTACACCGTAGCCGAAGCGTGCACGGTCGCACGCACCGGCCGAACGGCATTCTACGAAGCGATCAAGTCTGGCGAGCTGCGCGCGGTCAAACGCGGCCGGCGCACCCTTGTGCTGGCGAGCGACTTGCGCGCCTGGATCGAGAACCTTCCCGCTATAGAGGCCGCAGCGCCCACCGGAAAATCCGGCAAGAAAACCGCACACAGCGGGGCAGACCGATGACGGTAGCCTTCGACGAGG
Organism: Xanthobacteraceae bacterium; assembly: GCA_049282655.1. GTDB lineage: Bacteria > Pseudomonadota > Alphaproteobacteria > Rhizobiales > Xanthobacteraceae > BOG-931. The sequence continues at coordinate 1,008 of JBAPUM010000069.1, read as the reverse complement.
CAAGCTTACCTGACTGTGCGCTAGTCTACGCAAGCCTCGGATTCCACGTTTTCCCCTTACATTCAATCCGCGATGGACGATGCACCTGCGGCCAGGACTGCGGCAAGAAAGCCGCCAAACACCCGCGCGTTAAAGGCGGCTTCAAGGTCGCGACCACTAATGCTCGCCAGATCGAAAGGTGGTGGCATAAATGGCCAGACGCGAACGTAGCCATCGCGACGGGTTCCTTGTCCAGAATTTTTGTCATCGACATAGATGGTGCGGATGGCCTCGCAACTTGGCAATCTCTAGTGGCCCAACACGGGGAATTACGCCCAACCTTCACTGTCAAAACGGCACGCGGCTGGCACTTGTATTTCGCCATGCCAACAACGTGCGCACCAATTCTATGTAGCACAGGCAATGGCCTCGACGTGCGCGGCGATGGCGGCTATTGCGTCGCGCCACCCTCACGCCACGCCAGCGGTCACGTCTATCAATGGTGCAAGGATGTTCGCTGAGGCGCCGTCTTGGTTGCAAGAGTGGGCGAGAAGCCGCAACGGCACGGCGCGGTCGGCCAACCCCACGATAGCTGCGCTAGGAGAACCGCCAGCCTATCTCAATAATAAAACGACGGGTGCGCCTTCGCTTGCGGCGCGCGCATTGAAGGCACTCACGCCGTGGAGCGCACATGATGAAGCGCAGTTGCGTTCGGCGCTCGCCGCCATTCCGGCAGTAGACAGGGACATCTGGTTGCACGTCGGAATGGCAATCCATGAAGCGGGATGGGATGCGCGAGGCTATGCGATTTGGTGCGAATGGTCCCAGACCGTGCCCGAGAAATACAACGAGTCTGACCAGGCGCGGACATGGAAAAGCTTTGACCGCCCCTCCCGCGATGGTGTCAATCGGCGTTGGATTGGGACCCCAGATCGGCGTCCAAAAGGGACCCCCTTGTTTTTCGTCTCGAACGACTAGCGCTCGCCCCGTCGGAGCTGGCCGGGGTTGCGGAGACGGGGCGAGCGCGGG
>JBAPUM010000068.1:0-41682 GCA_049282655.1 Xanthobacteraceae bacterium | reverse complement strand
ACCTCCCGACCCCCACCCCTAACCCCTCCCCACAAGGGGGAGGGGGACACGCGTCGTGATTCCGGTCACGACCTTTGCCGGTAAAAAGGTCGCCGTATTCGGGCTGGGCGGCTCGGGTCTTGCGAGCGCCAGCGCCTTGCTGGCCGGCGGCGCCGACGTCGTCGGCTGCGACGACAATGCGGCGAGCGTGGCGAAGGCGAGCGCGGCCGGCATTCCGACGGCCGATCTGCGCGCCGCCGACTGGAGCAGGATCACGGCCTTGGTGCTTGCGCCGGGCGTGCCGCTGACGCATCCGGAACCGCATTGGGCGGTGAAACTGGCGCAGCAGGCCGGTGTCGAGGTGATCGGCGACATCGAACTGTTCTGCCGCGAGCGCAGGCGTCACGCGCCCGACGCGCCTTTCGTCGCTATCACCGGCACCAACGGCAAATCGACGACCACGGCGCTGATCGCTCACCTCGCGGCGTCGGCCGGCTTGGATGCGCAACTCGGCGGCAATATCGGCACCGCCATCCTGTCGCTTGATCCGCCGGCGAACGGCCGTGTGCATGTCATCGAGTGTTCGTCCTACCAGATCGATCTTGCCCCTTCGCTCGACCCTTCGATCGGCATTTTGATCAATCTCAGCGAAGATCATCTCGACCGCCATGGCACCATGGCAAATTACGCGAGCGTCAAGGAGCGCCTGGTCGCGGGCGTGCAGCAACAAGGAACGGCAATCATCGGCGTCGACGACGAGTGGTGCCGGGCGATCGCGGAGCGGCTCGATCGGCGGGGACGGCGCGTCGTGCGCATTTCAGTGCGCGAGAAATTGGCGGATGGAATTTATGTCGAGGGCGAGAGAATTTTGCGCAGCGGCGCGGTCATCGCCGACCTCAGCGGCATTGGCTCGCTGCGTGGGCTGCATAATGCCCAGAACGCGGCCTGTGCTTCTGGGGCGGCGCTCGGGCTTGGTCTGGAACCGGCGATGCTCCAAGCCGGGCTCCGCTCGTTTCCCGGGCTCGCGCACCGCATGGAGGAAGTCGGACGCCGCGGTAAAATTCTGTTCGTCAACGATTCCAAGGCCACCAATGCCGATTCGACGGCGCAGGCACTGGCCTGCTTCGCCGACATCTACTGGATCGCCGGCGGCAAGCCGAAAACCGGCGGCATCGAAAGCCTGCGGCAATTCTTCCCGCGTATCCGCAAGGCCTATCTGATCGGCGAAGCCGCCCAGGAATTCGCGGCGACGCTCGGGAGCGACGTGGCCCATGCTATCACCGGCACTCTCGATAACGCCGTGGCGGCGGCGGCGCGGGACGCCGATGTCTCGACGGCCGCCGAGCCTGTCGTCCTGCTCTCGCCCGCTTGCGCCTCTTTCGATCAATACCGAAACTTCGAGGTCCGAGGCGACGCGTTTCGTTCCATGGTGCGGTCGCTGCCGGGCGTCAAAGTCCAATCTTAATCCCTTGGAAACCATCCCAGTGTCACCACTAGACCTGGATTTGTCCGGTCCTTGGGGAAACGGATGGCTTCGCGCGCGCAACCCACGTTCTTTTCCGAGTGGTGGTGGACGGTCGACCGGCTGACATTGGCGGCGCTCGGCGCGCTGATGCTCGGCGGCATCGTGCTTTGCCTGGCGGCGAGCCCGCCGGTCGCGGCCCGTATCGGGCTCGATCCGTTTCACTTCGTCAATCGCCAGGTCTTCTTCCTCATCCCGGCCACAGCCGTTCTGATCGCAACCTCGTTTCTGTCGCCGCGCGACATCCGCAAAGTGGCGCTGGTGGTATTCGTGGTCAGCCTCGCGCTGACGGCGGCGACGCCCTATTTCGGCGCCGAGATCAAAGGCGCGCGGCGCTGGCTTGTGATCCTCGGCATGAATGTGCAGCCGTCGGAATTCCTCAAACCCGCCTTTGTGATTCTGATCGCCTGGCTATTCGGGGAGACCGCGAAGCGTCCGGAAATGCCGGCGAACAGCATCGCGCTCGTCATCCTCGTGACGGTCGTGGCGTTGCTGGTGATGCAGCCCGACTTCGGCCAGACGATGCTGATCTCGCTGGTCTGGGGCGCGCTGTTCTATATGGCGGGCATGCGCCTGATTTGGGTGATCGGGCTTGCCGCCACCGCCGGAGTCGGCCTTGTGACGGCGTTCTTCACCGTCCCGCATGTCGCCCAGCGCATCAATCGCTTCCTCGATCCGGCGTCGGGTGACACCTTCAATATCGACATCGCGACCGAATCCTTCATTCGCGGCGGCTGGTTCGGCCGCGGCCCGGGCGAAGGCACCATCAAGCGCATCTTGCCCGAGGGCCATACCGATTTCGTTTTTGCGGTCGCGGCAGAAGAATTCGGCGTCGTGCTCTGCCTCATTCTGGTCGCGCTATTCGCTTTCATTGTGATCCGCGCGCTCATCAAGTCGATGCGCGCCGAAGACCCGTTCATCCGTTTTGCCGCCGCCGGATTGGCGATCCTGTTCGGCTTGCAATCGGCGATCAACATGGCGGTCAATCTGCATCTGATGCCGGCCAAAGGAATGACCTTGCCGTTTGTGTCGTATGGCGGCTCCTCGCTGATCTCGCTCGCCTACGGCATGGGCATGCTGCTGGCGCTGACCCGCGAACGGCCGCGCGCGAAACTCACCGGCGAGTTGTTGCTCGCCGGGAGTCCGGCGTGACGCTGGCGGCGAACCCGCCACCGGTGCTGGTAACGGCCGGCGGCACGGGCGGACATTTGTTTCCCGCCGAAGCGCTCGGGACGGCCTTGAGTAAGCGTGGCATCGCCGTCCACCTTGCCACCGATCGGCGCGCGGAGCGTTTTGGTGGCGCCTTTAGCGAGCAGAGCATTCACGTCGTCGCCAGCGCCACGCTGCGGGCGCGCAACCCCATTGCGGCGGCGCAGACCGGCGCCAAACTCGGGTTTGGCTTCGTCCAGGCCTGGATGTTGATCGGCCGGCTAAAGCCTGCGGCCGTGATCGGCTTCGGTGGCTATCCGACCATTCCGCCGGTGCTCGCCGCGGTTTGGCGCGGCGTGCCGAGTCTGATCCACGACGCCAACGCGGTGATCGGCCGCGCCAACCGGTTCCTGGCGCCGCGTGTCAGCGCGATCGCCACCACATTTCCGGACGTGTTCAGTGCCAGTCCCGATCTCGCCGCCAAGGCAACGCTCACTGGCAATCCCGTTCGCGACGCGGTCGTCAGCGCCGCGGCTATGCCCTTTCCGGCGTCGGCCGATCCGCTGCGCCTTCTCATCTTCGGTGGCAGCCAAGGCGCCCGTGTCATGGCCGATATCGTGCCCGCGGCGCTCGGTCTCCTCGATATGGGCTTGCGGGCGCGGCTTGCCGTGGTCCAGCAGGCCCGCGACGAGGATTTGGGCCGCGTCCGCGACGCTTACGCAAAACTTGGTGTCGCCGCCGAAACGGCGCCGTTTTTCGCCGATCTGCCCGCCCGTATTGCCGCCAGTCACCTGGTAATAGCGCGTTCCGGGGCCTCAACGGTCGCCGAGCTTGCGGCGATTGGCCGGCCGTCGATCCTGGTGCCGCTGCCGCACGCGCTCGATCAGGACCAATTCGCCAATGCCGGGATGTTGGAACGGGCCGGGGGCGCGCTCCGGCTCGTGCAGACCGATTTCACCCCGCAACGGCTTGCCGCCGAGCTCACAAGCCTCGCGGCCGCGCCGGAGCGGCTCGACGCGATGGCGGTGGCGGCAAAATCGCTTGGCCGGATTGACGCCGCCGAGCGGCTCGCCGATCTCGTACTCCGGGTGGCGGGGTTGGACGCAAAACGGTAGCTTGCGCGCCGACCTGGACGACGAAGGAGAATTCATGAAGTTGCCGCGCGATATCGGCCCGGTGCATTTCGTCGGCATCGGCGGCATCGGCATGAGCGGCATCGCCGAGGTGCTGGTCAATCTCGGCTATACGGTGCAGGGCACCGATCAGGCCGAGAGCACCAACGTCAAACGGCTGCGCGACAAAGGCGTCAAGATCGCCATCGGTCACGCCGCCGAAAATCTCGATGGCGCCCAGGTCGTCGTCGTCTCCTCGGCGATCAGGCCCGACAATCCCGAACTGCTCGCTGCGCGGGCCCAGCGGATCCCGGTGGTGCGCCGCGCCGAAATGCTGGCCGAGTTGATGCGCTTGAAAAAGTGCGTCGCCATCGGCGGTACGCATGGCAAGACCACGACCACGTCGATGGTGGCGGCGCTCCTCGATGCCGGCGGCTTCGATCCGACCGTGATCAATGGCGGCATCATCAACGCCTATGGCACCAACGCCAGGCTCGGTGCCGGCGACTGGATGGTGGTCGAGGCCGACGAATCCGACGGCACCTTTCTGAAACTGCCGGCCGACATCGCCATCGTTACCAATGTCGACCCCGAGCATCTCGATCACTTCAAGACCTACGACGCGGTGCAGGAAGCGTTTCGCGCCTTCGTCGAGAACGTGCCGTTCTATGGCTTCGCGGTGATGTGCACCGATCATCCGGTGGTGCAGAGCCTCGTCGGCCGCATCGAGGACCATCGCATCATCACCTACGGCGAGAATCCGCAAGCCGATGTGCGTCTGGTCGATATTTCGCACGCCGGCGGCATCTCGCTGTTCACCGTCGCGCTGCGGGAGCGCTCCGGCCAGACGCCGCACGAGATCAGAAACATCGCGCTGCCGATGCCGGGCCGGCACAATGCGCTGAACGCCACCGCCGCAATCGCGGTCGCGCACGAGCTCGGCGTTGCCGACGACGTGATCCGCAGCGCGCTTGCAAAATTCGGCGGCGTGCGGCGGCGCTTCACCCGCACCGGCACCTGGAACGGCGTCACCGTCATCGACGATTACGGGCATCACCCGGTCGAGATCGCCGCGGTTCTCCGCGCAGCACGCGAATCGACCAAGGGCCAGGTCATCGCCGTGGTGCAGCCGCATCGCTACACGCGGCTCGCCGCTTTGTTCGAGCAGTTCTGCACCTGTTTCAACGACGCCGACGTGGTGATCGTGGCGCCGGTCTATCCGGCCGGCGAACCGCCGATCGCGGGCGTCGACTGCGACTCGCTGGTGCAAGGTCTGCGCACGCACGGCCATCGTCACGTCGTCGCGCTCGAGGCGCCGGAGGAGCTCGCTTCGCTGATCGCCGGCATGGCGCAGCCGGGCGACTATGTGGTGTTTCTCGGCGCCGGCTCGATCACGCAATGGGCCTACGCGCTGCCGGGCGAATTGGCGGCTGCCGGAGCGCGCTGATGGCGTTTCCCGACCTGCTGCCGGTGGTCGCCGCAAGCGCACCGAAGCTGCGTGGCAGGCTGCTTGCCAACCAATCGCTCGCGGAGTTCACCTGGTTTCGCGTCGGCGGTCCGGCCCAGCTTTTGTTCATGCCCGAGGACGAAGCCGATCTGTCCTATTTTCTCGCCCAGTTGCCGGCCGAAATTTCCGTCACGGTCATCGGGCTGGGTTCCAATCTGATCGTGCGCGACGGTGGCGTCGCCGGCATTGTGATCCGCCTCGGCCGCGGCTTCAATGAGATCGCGATCGAGGGCACCCGCATTCGCGCCGGCGCCGCGGTGCCCGATGTGAAAATCGCACGTGCGGCGCAGGAGTCGGCCCTTGCCGGATTGGCGTTCCTGCGTGGGATCCCTGGCGGCATCGGTGGTGCGCTTCGCATGAACGGCGGCGCCTACGGACGCGAGACCAAGGACGCGCTGATCGAGGCGCGTGCCGTCGACCGGCAGGGCCGCGTTCACATCTTGACCACTGCCGACATGCACTACACCTATCGCCACTGCGGCGCGCCGGACGATTACATCTTCACGCAGGGCCTGTTCGCTGGCGAACGCGGTGAGCCGGCGGCGATCGCGGCCGAGATGGACAAGATCACCGAATCACGCGAGGAAACGCAGCCGGTGAAAAGCCGTACCGGCGGCTCCACCTTCAAGAATCCTCCGGGCCGTAAGGCGTGGCAGCTGATCGATGCCGCCGGCTGTCGCGGGTTGCGCCTTGGCGACGCCCAGGTCTCGGAGATGCACTGCAATTTCCTGATCAATCTCGGCAATGCCAGCGCTGCCGACGTCGAAACGCTGGGCGAAACCGTGCGACGGCGGGTGAAAGAGAATTCCGGCGTCGATCTCGAATGGGAAATCAAGCGGATCGGGGTGGCGCAGTAGCGCCGGGCAAGGTCATAATCTGCGGCGATGTCCAGTAGCGATCCCATCCTCATAGTCGGTGGCGGCCTTGGCGGGCTCACGACGGCGCTGGCGCTGGCGCGTCGCGGGCGGAGCAGCCGTGTTCTTGAAGGTGCGCCGGAGTTCGGCGCCATCGGCTACGGCATTCAATTTGGGCCGAACGTGTTTCACGTTTTTGACCGTCTCGGCATCAGTCAAGCGGTGCTGGCCGTAGCCGATTCGCCCGCTGCCCTCCTGATGCTGGACGCACTCGATGGCAAAGAACTGGCGCGTATTCCCACCGGTCCGTCGTTCCGTGGCCGGTTCAAATATCCCTACCTCATCGTGCACCGCATCGATCTGCATAATGTTTTGCTCGACGCCTGCCGCGACAATCCTGCGATCGATCTCGTTGCCGACGCTATGGTGACCGGCTTCGAGGATCGCGGCGATAGCGCCGCTGTGACGACGGCGGATGCGCGAACGTTCACCGGCGCAGCGCTTGTTGCGGCCGACGGCGTGCGGTCGCTGTTTCGCGCCAAACTGATCGATGACGGCGAGCCGCGCCCGATCGGCTATGTGGCGCTTCGAACCATTATTCCGATGGCCGAACTCCGCGCCGATGTTCCGCGCGAGCACGTGGTGCTGTGGGGCGGCCCCGGCCTCCACATCGTGCATTATCCGTTGCGCCACGGCACGCAATTCAATCTGGTCGCCGTCTTCCGCACCCCGACGCATGCGGAACGCGGCGACGCCACGTCCCATCGTGCCGAACTCGAATACGCCTACCGCGATACGCATCCCTCGATGCGGGCGCTGATCGGCTTGATGGACCTGCGCTGGCGGCGCTCGATCGGCGACCGCGATCCGGTGCGGCCTTGGCATCAAGGCCGTGTCGTGATGCTCGGCGACGCCGTGCACGCGCCGCTGCAGTCGCTCGCCCAGGGCGCCGGCATGGCGATCGAAGACGGACTTTGCCTTGCCGAATCGATCCACGCGGCGGACGGCGATTATCCCGCGGCGTTTCGGGCTTTCCAGGCGGCGCGGCTTCTGCGCACGGCGCGGGTACAGCTCGAATCCCGATCACTCTGGGAGTTTTATCACTGCGGTGGCATCGCGCGGGACGTCCGTAATGCCACCGTAGCCAATTGGGACGAGACCCATATGTTCGACTGTCTAGCCTGGCTTTATGACGGGTTTTCGCTTCCCGGGAGCCACTGAGACTCTCGATTTTTCGTCCATTGTCGATTCTATTGGTGTCCCTGCGAATCAGCGGCTGAAAGAGCCGGCTGCGCTAGGGCGGACCAATGGCCAAGCACGTCGCCGTTTTGATGGGGGGCTGGTCGGCGGAGCGCGACGTTTCGTTGCGTTCCGGCAAAGCCTGCGCCGCGGCCCTTGGGCGCCTCGGCTATCGGGTCACCCCAATCGATGTCACCCGCGACATTGCCGCGACCCTGAGTGCCGCCAAGCCCGACATCGCGCTCAATGTCCTGCATGGGCGACCCGGCGAGGACGGCACGCTGCAAGGTCTCCTGGAAATCCTCGGCATTCCCTATACCCATTCGGGCGTGCTGGCGTCGGCGCTGGCGATGCAAAAAGATTATGCCAAAGCGCTGTTTCGCGCCCACGACGTCCCGGTTGCCGAAGACCGCGTGGTGTCGCGTTTCGAGGCCGCCAAGGCGCATGTGATGGCGCCGCCTTATGTCATCAAACCGATCGCCGAGGGCTCCAGCGTCGGCGTCTTCATCGTCACCGAGCACCATCCGCATCCGCCGCAGGAGCTTTACCGCGACGATTGGACGTTCGGCGAGGTGGTCATGGTCGAGCGCTACATCCCAGGCAAGGAGCTCACTTGCGCCGTCATCGGCGACCGCGCGCTCGATGTGATCGAGATCGTACCGGCGACGCAGTTCTACGATTACGAGGCAAAATACGCGGCCGGCGGCTCTAAACATCTCCTGCCGGCGACAATTTTACCAAATGTTTACCAGGAGGTCCGAAGACTCGCCCTAGCTGCGCATAGAGCTCTTGGCTGTCGCGGCGTGAGTCGCACGGACTTTCGCTACGACGAGCAAGGGACGGGGAAGCTGATCTGTCTTGAGGTCAATACACAACCGGGGATGACCGAAACCTCGCTCGTGCCCGAGCTTGCCGCCTACGCGGGCATCACGTTCGATGGGCTGGTGCAATGGATGGTGGAGGACGCCTCGACCAACCGCTGATGCGGTCGGGGCAATCGGCTGCAAAACAGCTCGGCGCGCCGGGGGAAGAACCCGGTTACGCGCGGCGTCGTGCGGAGCATGTCCGCCGCCGCGCCGTCGGCTGGGTCGAAAAGCTGGCGCAACTGCCGCCCGGCGTCGGCGTCGTCGCGTCGGTCCTGCTGCTTGGCGCGACGCTCGGCTATGGCGCGGTCGCCGGCCAACATGTTCCGGACGTCGTCGCCTGGCTCAAGGACGCGCGGGACACCGCCGCAAATTCGCTCGGCTTCCGGATCGCCGCGGTCTCGCTGACCGGCGAGAAGGAAGTCAGCCGCGAAGAGGTGCTCACCACGGCCGGCGTCACCGGCCGCGCCTCGTTGCTGTTTCTCGATGCCGATGCGGCCCGCGCGCGGCTGTTGGCCAATCCTTGGATCGCCGATGCGGCCGTGTTCAAGCTCTATCCGGACCGTTTGCAGATCACCGTCACCGAGCGGCTCGCCTTCGCGCTCTGGCAACAAGACGGCCGTCTCAGCGTGATCGCGGCCGACGGCACTGTGCTCGAACCGTTCGTCGAGGATCGCTATCGCGGCTTGCCGCTCGTCGTCGGCCGTGGCGCGCAAAGGCAAGCGAATGAATTTCTCGGCATTCTTGATCGCTACCCCGACATCCGGTCCATGCTGCGGGCGTCCGTCATGGTGGCCGAACGGCGCTGGAATTTGCGGCTCACCAACGGCATCGATGTGCGGCTTCCGGAGACCGATGTCGAAGGCGCGCTCGATCGCTTGATAAAGCTCGACCACGACAAGAAGCTTTTGTCGCGCGACATCACCATGGTCGATCTGCGGCTGCCGGACCGCGTCAGCGTGCGCCTGTCGGACGCGGTGGCACAAGCCCGCGACGAAGCGCTGAAGGCCAACGGCAAGAAGAAAAAAGGGGGCGACGCATGAGTGCCCTCCATTACGGTCTCACGCCGAAGATGAAGCCGATCTCGCCGCGGCGCACCGCCGTGGTCGCGGCGCTTGACGTCGGCTCGAGCAAGGTCGTGTGCCTGATTGCACGGTTGCGGCCGCAGGGGCCGCAGCAAGTTCTGACCCGACGTACCCATACCATCGAGGTCATCGGCTTCGGCCACACCGTCGCGCGCGGCATGAAGGGCGGCGGCGTCGTCAATCTCGCCAAAGCCGAGGAAGCCATTCGTCAGGCCGTCGATGCCGCCGAGCGCATGGCGTCGGTGGAAATCGAATCGGTCGTGCTGTCGATCTCCGCCGGGCGCCTCGGCAGCGAACTGTTCGCAGCCGAAATCGAAATCGCCGGCTCCGCCGTATCGGAGGGCGATATCGCGCGCGTACTCGGTGCCGGCAGCCGCCATTCGCTGCGCGACGGCCGGGCTGTTCTGCATTCGCTGCCGGTCGGCTACTCGATTGATGGCGCTAATGGCATTCGCGACCCGCGCGGTATGCTGGGCTCGCGTTTCGGCGTCGACATGCATGTCGCGACGACCGAGGTCGCGGCCGCGCGCAATCTGATGCTCGCGGTCGAGCGCTGCCATCTCGACGTCGAGGCCATGGTGGCCAGTCCCTATGTCGCAGGCCTTGCGGTCCTTGCCGACGACGAGGCCGATCTCGGCTCCACGGTCGTCGACATGGGCGCCGGCACCACGACGATGGCGGCGTTCCGCAACGGCCGGCTCGTTCATGTCGAAGGCTTCGCGCTGGGCGGCCATCACGTCACCATGGACATCGCCCGCGGCCTCAATGCCCGCATCGCCGATGCCGAGCGAATCAAGACGCTTTATGGCACTGTGCTCGGCGGTGGATCGGATGAACGCGATATGATCACGGTGCCGCCGCTGAGCGAGGACGAGCGCGAGCCCGCGCAATTCGTTCCTCGCGCCACTCTGGTCAATATCGTTCGGCCGCGCGTCGAGGAAATTCTCGAAATGGTGCGCGACCGACTGACCGCTTCCTCGGGCGCGGCCGAGCGGCGCGGCAATGTCATTCTCACCGGCGGGGCGAGCCAGCTCACCGGACTGCCCGATCTCGCTTCACGTATTCTCGGCCGACCGGTGCGCATCGGGCGGCCGCTCGGCATTGCCGGCGCGCCGGAGGCGGCCAAGGGGCCGGCCTTCGCGGTCGCCGCCGGGCTCCTGGTCTATCCGCAGGCGGCGCATCTCGAGCATTTCGAGCCGCGGCGCAAGCGGCAACTGATGACAGGCACGGGCGGCTACTTCGCCCGGGTCGGACGATGGCTTCGCGAGAGTTTCTGATGACCCCTGGATGCGAAGCTAGAAAATTCCAGCACCCGGTGGCGGACCGGACGGGGTCGGGCGCCGACAGCGCTCGCGCGACGAACAAGAGGCAATCATGACCATCAATCTGAACATTCCCGACATCCGTGAACTGAAACCCCGTATCACCGTATTCGGAGTCGGAGGCGCGGGCGGCAACGCCGTCAACAATATGATCAATGCCGGGCTACAGGGGGTCGACTTCGTGGTCGCCAATACCGATGCCCAGGCGCTGACGATGTCGAAAGCCGAGCGCATCATCCAGATGGGTACGCAGGTCACTGAGGGACTCGGCGCCGGATCGCAACCGGATGTCGGCCGGGCCGCGGCGGAGGAAGTGCTCGACGAGATTCGCGATCATCTTTCCGGTGCGCATATGTGCTTCGTCACTGCCGGCATGGGGGGCGGCACCGGGACCGGCGCCGCGCCGGTCATAGCCAAGACCGCGCGCGATCTCGGCATCCTGACCGTGGGTGTGGTGACCAAGCCGTTCCATTTCGAAGGCCAGCGCCGCATGCGCATCGCCGACGGCGGAATTACCGAGCTGCAGAAATGCGTCGACACGCTGCTCATCATCCCCAACCAAAACCTGTTCCGCGTGGCGAATGAAAAGACGACATTCGCCGACGCCTTCGCGCTCGCCGATCAGGTGCTGTATTCGGGCGTCGCCTGCATCACCGACCTGATGGTCAAGGAAGGTCTCATCAATCTCGACTTCGCCGATGTCCGCGCCGTGATGCGCGAAATGGGCAAGGCGATGATGGGCACCGGCGAAGCTCAGGGTGAAAAACGCGCGCTGACCGCCGCGGAAGCCGCGATCTCCAACCCGCTGATCGACGACGCGTCGATGAAGGGTGCGCGCGGACTTTTGATTTCGATCACCGGCGGCCGCGATCTCACCCTCTACGAGGTCGACGAAGCGGCAACCCGCATCCGCGAGGAAGTCGATCAGGACGCCAACATTATCGTGGGCGCGACCTTCGACGAAGGCCTCGACGGCATGATCCGTGTGTCGGTCGTGGCAACCGGCATCGATCAGGCTGCGGTGCAACGCGCCCCGGCGCCTGCGCATGCAGCGGAATCGCGGCTTGCGGATTTGGCGCAGCGCATCCGAAGCGACAGCCAGCGCATCAGCGAACGCACCGAACGCGCCGAGCAGGTGCGGCCGGCGGCTGCCGCTCCGGCGCCGGCGCCTGCGCCAGCTCCGATCGCGGCCGCAGCACCCTTGGCGCCGCCGATCCCGGCCGCGGCGCCTGCCAGCGTCAACGCGTCGATCGAATCGGCCGCCAAAGCGGCGATCGCTTCGGCCGTCGAAGACGTCACGATCCGTCCGCTGGCGCCAAAACCCTCGCTCTTCATGGGACCTCTCGCGAGCGAGCCACTCATCCGCGCACCTGAAGCCGCGGAGCCAGCAGCATTCATTCCTCCACCGGCAGAGCGGATGCCGCTTCGCGCACCGCGCATGCCGCGGATCGACGAACTGCCGATGCCGGCGCAAAACGAGATCCGCGCCCGGCGTGGAGAATTGCCGCAAGACGACCATCCGGAAAAGCGCCGGGTGTCGCTCCTGCAGCGCCTAGCCTCGGTGGGTCTGGGTCGCCGCGAACCGGAAGAGCATGAAGCGCCGCCCGCTCCGCGTGCCGCCCCCGTCACCGCACCGTCCGCCGAGCGCCTGAGCGGCCGTCCGATGCCTCGTCCGGCCGAGCCGCGGCCGGAACCGGTTTCCGAATACGCCAAGCGCGCGGCACCGCAGGGTCTCGATCAGCACGGTCGGCAGAGCACTGTGCATAACTCGAGCGAGGAGGATCAGCTCGACATTCCGGCTTTCCTCCGCCGCCAAGCGAACTAAGCCCGAGGCTAGACCTCAGGCAGAAGCGATAGTGAGTGGCCGCCAGATCCGGGATCTGGCGGCCTTCGCTTTAAATGCCAGCACGGTGATGCGAAATTAAGCAGCTGATTTCGCTTCATATTCAGCTTCGGTCTTGGGTGCACTGCACACCGAAGGACCAGCGGCGGGCCGCAAGTCGGACCGGCGCCATCAGCGCCGGTCTGCCGTTGTGTCGATTTGGGGCAACGAGCTGACGAGAGTGCGGCCGGAAAAAGGTAACATTTGGTAAGAAAGCGTGAATTGGCCTGCCGTCGACCCGCCAGTAAGCTTTGCGACGTTAGAGGGGAAGTTTTGGGGTTGAACATTTGGCGGTCGTATTGACCGCTGCTCTGTCCAGACCGAACTCGTTCTCCTCCGGGCGGGGTGGCCATAAGTCGCGGCGTTGTCGCGGAGTTGGCCGTAAAGTGTGGGACAAACACATGACGCGGAGCGTGCAGGCCGGCAGGCAGACAACGCTGCAGGATCATGTGACCGTCACCGGCATCGGCGTCCACTCCGGCTCACCCGCCAACCTCACATTGCATCCGGCTGAGGCCGATACCGGCATCGTATTTTTGCGCTGCGGCATCGAGGGTCAGCCGGACCGCGAACTGAACGCGAATTACCGCTCCGTGACCGCGACGGAATTTGCCACCGTGCTCGGCGATCGGAATGGGCCGGCGGTATCCACGACCGAACATGTCATGGCGGCTCTGCATGGCCTTGGCGTCGATAATGCGGTGGTCGAGGTCGACGGCCCGGAAGTCCCGATCATGGACGGCAGCGCCGCGCCTTTCGTCGCGGCGATCGATCAAGCGGGCATTGTGTCGCTGCCGGCGCGGCGGCGCTACATCCAAGTGCTCAAGCCGGTGCGGGTCGCCAAGGGCGAGAGCTATGGTGAATTGCGGCCCCACGCGCGCGGCCTGCGCATCGAAACCGAAATCGAATTCGATCATCCGCTGATCGGACGCCAGTCCGTCGCCATGGACGTCGAGGCTGATGCGTTCCGCCGCGAACTGGCGCGAGCGCGGACATTCGGCTTCATGCGCGATGTCGCCAAGCTGTGGAGCGCCGGCTACGCGCTCGGCGCCTCATTTGAGAATACGGTGGTGATCGCCGAAAATCGCGTGCTCAATCCCGAGGGCATCCGGTTCCACGACGAATTCGTCCGTCATAAGGCGGTCGATGCGATCGGCGATCTCGCATTGGCCGGCGCGCCGCTGATCGGCGCCTACCGTTCGGTCCGCGGCGGCCACAAGCTCAATCATGCCGTGCTCACCGCGCTGATGAGCGATCGCAGCGCCTGGGCCTACGTCGAAATGCCGGAGAATCGCCGGCCGCGCGGCCATGCCGAGCTCGCCTCTGGCTTCGCGACCCCCGCCTACGGGCCCGACGTCTCTTAACTACATTGGCCTTTACGCCTTATTCCGGGCCGATTGTCGGCCATAATCCATGTATTGTCACAGGACTGCGGTGCGCTTGGCCGGGTGTGGGGACCGGGCTCTGTGCGAATGCACCGGCGGGGACAGGACTGAAATCACGCTCATGACGCCGCCGTTACGAGGATCGCCGAGATCCGGTCGCAGGCTGCGCGCTTCGGCGGGCTGGCTGGCGCTCGTCCTCGTCGCAGCGCCGCTCATGGGCTGCGGCATTTTCAATAAGGACGACGACCTCGTCGCCGACACGCCGGCCGACGCGCTCTACAATGAGGGGCTTTATCTCCTCAACAACAAGCAGGACTACAAGGCGGCGGCGAAGAAGTTCGACGAGGTCGACCGCGAGAATCCCTATTCTGATTGGGCACGCAAAGCGCTCCTGATGTCCGCCTATTCCTATTACCAGTCCGAGCAATACAGCGACTGCGTCAATTCGGCTAAGCGCTACGTGACATTGCATCCCGGCAGCCCCGACGCGGCCTATGCGCAATATTTGATCGGCGCCTCCTATTACGATCAGATTCTCGATGTCTCGCGGGACCAGGACCGCGCGACCCAGGCGATCGACGCGCTGCAAGAGGTCATCCGCAAATATCCGACCAGCGAATACGCCGTCGCCGCCCAGAAGAAAATCGACATGGCGCGCGATCAGCTCGCCGGCAAGGAGATGGATGTCGGCCGTTACTATTTGAAAAATCGCGATTTCATCGGCGCCGTCAACCGGTTCAAGGTCGTCGTCACCCAATATCAGACGACGCGCCACGTCGAGGAAGCGCTGATGCGGCTGAGCGAAGCCTATGTATCGCTCGGCATCATGGACGAGGCGCAAACCGCCGCCGCTGTGCTCGGGCACAATTTTCCCGATAGCCCCTGGTACAAGGATTCCTACAATCTGGTGAAAAATGCCGGCGGCGAGCCGACCACCGAGAACAAGGGGTCGTGGATCAGCCGCGCGTTCCAGAAAATGGGCCTCGCCAGTTCGCGGACCGGATGACTGACGCGCGCGCCGGAAATCGGTAATATCCGGTTTCAACGCGCATGATTCCGAAGCGGCTTCCGGCTTTCGGCACTAAGGTCAGGCGCCAACCGCGATTTCAATCACCCGAATGCTGGCTCGCCTTTCCATCCGCGACATCGTTCTGATCGATCGCCTGGACATCGATTTCGGCTCCGGCCTTGCCGCGCTCACCGGCGAGACCGGTGCCGGCAAATCGATCCTGCTCGACGCCTTTGCGCTGGCGCTCGGCGCACGCGGCGACGCGGCGCTGGTGCGCGAGGGCGCCGAACAGGGCCAGGTGATTGCCGCTTTCGACGTCGCCAGGGATCATCCGGCGCGCCGGGTGCTCGCCGACAACGACCTTACCTCAGGTGTCGGCGGCGAAGAGGAACTGATCGTTAGGCGGGTGCAGTTCGCCGACGGCCGCACCCGCGCTTTCGTCAACGACCAGCCGGTCAGCGTGCAGGTGCTGCGCGCGCTCGGCACAGCGCTTGTTGAAATCCACGGCCAGCATGACGACCGCGCCTTCGTCGATGCCGCGACCCATCGCGCCTTGCTCGATGCCTATGGGGGCATCGAGGACAAGGCAGCCGAAGTGGCGGCGCTGTGGAGCGAGCGCCGCGCGCGTGAGGTCGCCGTGGCCGATCACCGCGCCGCCGTCGAGCGGGCCGCACGTGAGGCCGAATGGCTGCGCCACGCCGTCGACGAACTCGGCCGGCTGAAGCCCGACGCCGGCGAGGAGGCGGCGCTTGCCGAACGCCGCACTGGCATGATGCAGGCGGAAAAGGTCTCGGAGGATTTGCGCTCGACGCTCGATGCCGTATCCGGACCGAATTCGCCGGTGCCGCCTTTGGCGACCGCCATGCGGCGTCTCGAGCGTCGCGCGGCGCAAGCGCCGGCGCTGATCGAGCCTACCGTGAAGGCGATCGATGCCGCCTTGACGGCGCTCGACGAGGCGCATGCGCGGCTCGAAGCGGCGCTACGCGTCGCCGAATACGATCCCCAGGAACTCGAGCGTATCGAGGAGCGCCTGTTCGCGCTGCGCGCCGCCGGCCGCAAATACAACGTTCCGGTCGACGCGCTGTCGGCGCTGGCCCATCGTTACGAAGGCGATCTCGCCTTGATCGACGCCGGCGCCGAGCGGCTCGCGACCCTCGAGCGCGAAGCCGCGGAAGTATTGGCGCGCTATCAGGCCGCGGCCCAGGCCTTGTCGGCGGCGCGGCGGCGCGCGGCGCTAAAGCTCGACAAGGCGGTCAATGCCGAGCTCAAGCCGCTCAAGCTCGAACGCGCGGAATTTTCCAGCCAGATCGAAAGCGAGAACGAAGGTCCGAACGGCCTCGATCGTATCGAATTCTGGGTGCGCACCAATCCGGGGACGCGGCCAGGGCCGCTGATGAAAGTCGCCTCCGGCGGCGAATTGGCGCGCTTTCTGCTCGCTCTCAAAGTGGTGCTGGCGGATCGCGGCTCGGCGCCGACGCTGGTATTCGACGAGATCGATACCGGCGTCGGCGGCGCGGTCGCGGATGCGATCGGCGTGCGGCTTGCGCGTCTCGCCTCGGGCGTGCAGGTGATCGCGGTGACGCATGCGCCGCAAGTGGCGGCGCGCGCCGAGCGGCACTATGTCATCAGCAAAGACGCGCTCGCCAAGGGCAAGCGGGTCGCGACCCGCGTTGCCGAACTCGAAGGCGAACGTCGTCGCGAGGAGATCGCGCGCATGCTCGCCGGCGCCGAAATCACCGCCGAAGCCCGCGCCGCCGCCGAGCGGCTGATCAGGGCGGCGGGCTAGTCATTCCGGGGCGCCGCGCCACATGGCATCAAAATTGGCATCCAAAGATATTGCAAAGCGCCCCGTCGACGAGCTTACGGAGAAGCAGGCCAAAGCCGAACACGCCCGGCTCGAGGCCGAGATCGCAGGCCATGACCGGCGCTATTACCAGGACGACGCGCCGACAGTGTCGGACGCGGCCTATGACGCTTTGCGCCAGCGCTACGCGGCCATCGAAGCGCGTTTCCCGCAATTACGCTCGCTGACGAGCCTGACCCAGCGGGTCGGCGCGGCGCCTTCCGGGCGTTTCGCCAAGGTGCGGCATGCGGTGCCGATGCTGTCGCTCGACAATGCGTTTGCCGAAGACGACGTGGTCGATTTCGTCGGCCGCATTCGGCGCTTTCTCCGCCTGCCGGACGACCAGGAAATCGTTTTTTCCGCCGAGCCGAAGATCGACGGATTGTCGATGTCGTTGCGCTACGAGGGCGGCGAACTCGTCACCGGCGCAACGCGCGGCGACGGGGCCGAGGGCGAAGACGTCACCGCCAATGTGAAGACGCTCAAGGACATTCCGAAGCGGCTCAAGGGCAAAGGTGTTCCGGCGGTCTGCGAAGTGCGCGGCGAGGTCTACATGACCAAGCACGCATTTCTCGCACTCAATAAGCGGCAGGCCGAAAGCCGCGGGCAGGTCTTCGCCAATCCGCGCAATTCAGCCGCCGGCTCATTGCGGCAAAAAGATCCGTCGATCACAGCCTCGCGGCCGCTGGGCTTCTTCGCTTACGCCTGGGGCGAAATGAGCGACATGCCGGCTGCAACGCAGTCCGGCATGATCAAATGGTTCGAGCGTTGCGGCTTTACCACCAATCCCTTGACCAAGCTCTGTCGTTCGGTCGACGAACTCATCGGTTTTCATCGCAAGATCGAGGAGCAGCGTTCGCATCTCGATTACGACATCGACGGGGTGGTTTACAAAGTCGACCGCCTCGACTGGCAGGAGCGGCTCGGCTTCGTCTCGCGCTCGCCGCGCTGGGCGATCGCGCACAAGTTCCCGGCCGAGCGCGCCCTGACCGTCCTCAAAGACATCGAGATCCAGGTCGGCCGCACCGGCGCCTTCACGCCGGTCGCCAAGCTCGAACCGGTCACGGTCGGCGGCGTCGTGGTGCAGAACGCGACGCTGCATAACGAGGACTACATCAAGGGGATCGGCGGCAAAGGCGAAATTTTGCGCGAGGGCCGCGATATCCGCATCGGCGACACCGTCATTATACAACGCGCCGGGGACGTGATTCCGCAGGTGGTGGATGTCGTCCTCGACAAGCGTCCTAAAACCGCGAAGCCCTATCAATTCCCGAAGAAATGCCCGTGCCCGCTGCATACCGACGTGGTACGCGAGGAGACCGCGACCGGCGAGGAGGGCGCCCGCGCCCGCTGTACCGGCGAATTCGCCTGCCCCTATCAGAAAATCGAACATCTAAAACTGTTCGTCTCGCGCCGTGCTTTCGACATCGACGGTTTCGGCGAGAAGCAGATCGAGTTTTTCTTCGAGCAGGGTTGGGTCAAGGAGCCGGCCGATATTTTCGAACTGCCCCGGCGCAACAAGGAGATCAAGCTCGAAGAGCAGGAGGGCTATGGCGAGACTTCGGTGCGCAATCTGTTCGCCGCCATCGAACAGCGGCGCGAGATCGCGCTCGACCGTTTCATCTTCTCGCTCGGCATCCGCCATGTCGGCGAGACGACAGCGCTTGCTTTGGCGCGCGGCTATGGTTCGTGGCCGGCGTTCCACGACGCCAGCCTGAATGTGGCAAAGGACGACGCCGAAGCCATCGCCGAGATGGACGCGCTCGATCAGATCGGCGAGACGGTGATCGAGGCCATCAAGGCCTATTTCGCCGAAAGCCACAACCGCCGCATCGTCGAGCGCCTGACCAAGGAAGTGAAAATCCTCGATGCCGAGAAGCCGCGGGCGAATTCGCATGTGGCCGGCAAGACCGTCGTCTTCACCGGCTCGCTGGAAAAGATGACGCGCGACGAGGCCAAGGCTTCGGCGGAGCGGCTCGGCGCCAAAGTGTCGGGTTCGGTGTCGAAGAAAACCGATTACGTGGTGGCCGGCCCGGGCGCTGGCTCGAAGCTCAACGAGGCAAACAAGCTCGGCGTGAAGGTTTTGACCGAGGACGAGTGGGCGAAGCTGATCGGCTGAGCGGCGTTACGCCTGCGGCGCAGTCGCCGCGATCAGCCACTCCCGCGTCGGCGCATCGACGAGCAGCGCCAATTCATCGCGAACGCGAGCGTGATAGGCGTCGAGCCACGCCACCTCCTCGCCGGTCAGCAAGGCCGTTTCGACGAGACGCGCGTCGATCGGCGCGAGCGTCAGCGTCTCGAAAGCATTCAGCGGCTTCTCGGCATGCGCCACGGGTTTGGCTTCGGTAACCAGGATCAGATTTTCGATGCGGATGCCGTAACCGCCGGTGCGGTAATAGCCGGGCTCGTTAGACAGGATCATGCCGCGCTTGAGCGGCGCGCTGCCGAGTTTTGAGATGCGCGCCGGTCCTTCGTGCACCGACAGATAGCTGCCGACGCCGTGGCCGGTGCCGTGATCGAAATCGAGCCCGTGCCGCCACAGAAACTGCCGGGCGAGCGTGTCGAGCTGCGCCCCATTGGTGCCGTCGGGAAACACCGCGCGCGCGATGGCGATATGGCCCTTGAGCACCAGCGTGAAATTTTTACGCATGTCGGCGCTCGGCTTGCCGACCGCGATCGTGCGGGTGATGTCGGTGGTCCCGTCCTCGTATTGACCGCCGGAATCGATCAGAAAAAGCTCGCCGGGCGCGATGCTGCGATTGCTCTTGTGGCTGACACGGTAATGCACGATGGCGCCGTCGGGGCCGGCGCCCGCAATGCTCGGAAACGACACGTCCTTGAGCAGGCCCGTGTCGCGGCGAAAGCTTTCCAGCGCAGCGACCGCGTCGATCTCGGTGAGATGCCCGCGCGGCGCTTCGCGGTCGAACCAGGCGAGAAAGCGTGTCACCGCAACGCCATCGCGCTGTTGCGCGGCGCGGGCGCCGGCGATCTCGGCCGCGTTCTTGACCGCCTTCAGCGGCGTAATCGGGTCGCCGCCGCGCAAGACTTTGCCGCCGTTCCCGGCGATGAGCCGGGCGATCGCTTCGGGGCAGGCGGCCGGATCGAGCTGCACCGCGGCCTGTGCTTTGCCGAGCGCCGCGAGATCTTGCTCGAAAACCTCAGGCGGCCGGACCTCGGCGATTTCCTCGAGCGCGCGCCGGACATCGTTGCCGAGCTTACGGCCGTCGATATAGAGCGCCGGGCGGCCATGTTTCGGCACCGTCGCGAAGGCAAGCGCGACCGGCGTATGCGGCACGTCGCTGCCGCGGATATTGAACAGCCAGGACACGGCGTGCGGATCGGAGACGATCAGCGTGTCGGCGTGCGCTTTCTCGATATGGACGCGGACGCGGGCAAGCTTCGCCTCCGCCGACTCGCCGGCATAGCGCAAATCGTGCAGCACGACCGCGCCGAGCGGCGGCTGCGGCCGGTCGCTCCAGCCGGCATCGATCGGATTATCGTCGACCGCAACAAGGCTCGCGCCCGCGGCCTCGCAGGCCTTGGCGAGCCGTTCGGCGCCGTCGACCGTGTGCAGCCAGGGCGAATAGCCGAGTTTCGCGCCGGCCAGCAAATTTTCTTCGATCCATTGCGCCGGCGGATGCTCGACCAGGTGCTCGACCGCGAATACCGCCGTATCGACCTCCTCGCGCACCTGCACCGCATAGCGGCCGTCGACAAAGATCGCGGCGCGGTCACTGAGCACGATGGCCGCGCCGGCCGATCCGGTGAAGCCGGTGAGAAAAGCAAGCCGCTCGGCGCAGGGCGGCACATATTCGTTTTGGTAGCGGTCGGCGCGCGGCACGACAAAACCGTCGAGGCCGCGGCGCTTCAGTTCGGCGCGTAATGCGGCGACGCGGGCCGCGCTCGCGCCGCGCTCGCCGCGATCTTCGAACGATTGGAAATGCGCCTCGAACATGGGACGAATTTAGGGGTGCTTGGCAGTGGGAGCAACGACGGCGCGGAGACGCCTACGCCGCTTCAATATCAGCGTCGTCCAGCCGTCGATCTCGATCCGCCGTTCCAGTGGCAGCGCGCGATAGGCCGATAGCGCGGCATCGGCCTGCGCGGTGAGGAGACCTGACAGCACGAGGTTGCCGCCCGGCGCGACGACCTTGGTCAGCGACGAGGCAAGCCGCTGCAGCGGCCCTAACAGAATATTGGCCACCACGAGATCGAATGGTGCGCGCGAGCGAATCGCGGGCGCCGCGAGACCGTTCGCCTTCACCACCTCGACCAGGGGGCCGACGCCGTTGAGCTTGGCATTTTCCCGCGCCACGCGGACGGCATCGGCGTCGATATCGGTCGCCAGCACGCGCCGGCGCAAGGAGCGGGCGACCGCAATGGCGAGCACACCAGTGCCGGTGCCGAGATCGAGAATGCGCCGCGGCTTCGCCAGGCCGGATGACTTACCCAGCCGGTCGAGCGCCTGAAGGCAGCCACGCGTTGTGCCGTGATGGCCGGTGCCGAAGGCAAGCGCGGCTTCGATTTCGATGCCGATGCGATTGACCGGGACGCGGGCGCGATCATGGGCGCCGTGCACGATGAAGCGGCCGGCCGCGATGGGCTTTAGGCCTGCAAGGCTCTCGCTGACCCAATCCTTGGCCGCGAGGCGTTCGAAGTTGAGCGCCTTGCCGGCAGCGGCACCGGCCGCTGCCGCAACGAGCGCCCGCAGTGCATTTTTGTCGGGCGAGGCACGGAAATAGCTCACGACGCGCCAGCTCCCTGGCGCCACCTCGGTCAGGCTCACGGCGGCTTCGTCCGTTACGAAGCTCTCGGCGATGAGATCGGCGATGCGGTGGGCCGATTGCTCATCGGTTATCAACACCGCAAGCAGTGTCGGCGCCGTTTTGGCTCGCTCAAAACTCATCGGATAATCACAGGTTTGCTGTCCTTTGCACGTAATTCACAAGGTCGAAGCTCAGGCCGCTGGTAGCCGCGCGGGTACAAATTATCCACAGTGAAATTGACGCGTTATCCCCAGGCCGGCCAGTGTATTCCCCCGGTATCTCCACAGGGTTTGCAGGACTGCCCCAACGCCTCGGCTGTGGCGTCCGGCGCCGTATGGGGTTCATAATTGAGGTGAATAAGGGAACACCCGGGAGGAAGCCATGATCGCACAATCCGCGTATCGCATAGTTGCAGCCGCCTTGGGCGCAGCAGCCTGTTTCGCCGCCTACGGCGGCTCAAACGCCGCGCTGGCACAAGGAGCGCCTGATTACGCCGCACTTCTCGCGGCGCCGGACCGCAGTGATGCCGACCGGCAGGCCGATCAGCGCCGAGATCCGGCGCCTTTCCTGGCTTTCGCAGGCCCGAAGCCCGGCATGAAGGTGCTCGATATGGGAGCCGGCGGCGGCTACAGCACCGAATTGATGGCGCGCGCGGTGGCGCCGAACGGCATGGTGTACGGGCAAAACCCGGCCGAGCTCGGCGATAAGGCCAAGGCGGCTTTCGCGGCGCGACTGGCGACGCCGGCCATGAAAGACGCCGTCGCCGATGTCGCGCCGTTCGACGATCCGGTGCCGCCCGGCGCGCCGCCGCTCGATATGGTCACGTTCCTGTTCTATTACCACGACACCGCCTACATGAACGTCGATCGCGCCGCGATGAACCGCAAGCTTTATGCGGCGCTCAAGCCCGGCGGCTTTTTGATCGTGGCCGATCACTCGGCGCTGCCGGGGCAGGGCCTCAGTGTGGTCAAGACGCTGCATCGCATCGAGGAGACGACCGAGCGGCAGGAAATAGAGGCGGCGGGGTTCCGCTTTGTTGCCGAAGGCAATTTCTGGCGCAACCCCGCCGATACCCACGATTTCCCGAGCTACAAGCCGCAGCCGGTCGATAATTTCGTGCTCAAGTTTCAAAAGCCATAGAGCATGATCCCGAAAAGTGGAAACCGATTTTCGGATCAGATCATGCTCAAACGATGAATCTAGACCCTGGTCCGATTCAATTGAATTGGATCAGGGTCTAGTGAAGGCTGTTACTTCAACTCGTCCTTCACCTTGTCGAGGCCGGCACTGACGCAGTCGTCGTCGACGCCGGGCGAGCCCGAAACACCGATGCCGCCAAGGACGTCGTCGCCAATTTTGATCGGCTGGCCGCCCGGAATGGCGATGACGTTCG
Organism: Xanthobacteraceae bacterium; assembly: GCA_049282655.1. Classification (GTDB taxonomy): domain Bacteria; phylum Pseudomonadota; class Alphaproteobacteria; order Rhizobiales; family Xanthobacteraceae; genus BOG-931. Next base: position 18,772 of record JBAPUM010000068.1, on the reverse strand, counting down.
GCAGTGTCACCTGCTGGTGTGCGACTGAAGTGGGATCCAGGAGCTTCTTGGCGTATTCGGCGGTGGGCTGCCTGAACGTCATGGCCGTGTAGGCCTTGCGCCGCGCATTTTCCATGGTGTGCGGCGAGGCCTTGTCGGAACGCATGGCGACGATGGTGTCGCCGTCGCGGTCGACCACCACCGCAGAAGTGCCATAGCCCTTGGCGTTGCAGGCGGCGATGGCGCCCTCGGCGATGGTCTTGGCGGTATCGAGAGACAAATCCTTGTGCATGATGATCGCGGCGCCTGCAGGCACGGCGATCATAGAAATAACGGCCGCAAGGCCGCAGAGTCGGACAAACGACATAGTGCTAGCTCCTCCCGATGAATGTTCGCCTTGTGAGAACGGCGACGGGCGGATGCTATTCCATTTTCAATTGTCGCGCAGCGGCAACGGCGGGGCCGGTCAACAGCCTATGACCGTCCGATAATCTACCACTGCCGATAGGCCGGCTGCGCGTAGTATTGCTGCCCGTAATACGGCTGCTGACCGTAATTGGGCTGGGCGCCATAGCGCTGCCCGTAATACGGCGGCGGCTGGGGCGGAAATTGCGACTGCCGCTGCGCGTATTGTGGCGGGTCCTGATATTGCGGTCCCGGTTGCTGACCATATTGCGGGCTTGGCTGCTGACCATAGGGCTGCGGCTGATATTGCGGCGCTATCTGGACCGGGGCGTTGGAATACACCACCTCGTTTTCGGGCAGACGCTGGCGCGCCACCGGGCCATTGTCGCCGCCCGGCGTGCGGCCCGCGATGCTCACACTGGTATTGGCCATGCCCTCGGTCTTGATCAGGTCGAAGAGCGTCGCCGCGTGCTCCGGCGACAGCCTCACGCAGCCATGCGAAACGGCAAGCCCGAGATGCTTGACGTCGAAGAAGCCGTGGATGGCATGGCCGTGCAGGTCGAAGAAAATGGTGTGCGGCATCGGCGCATTGTCCCACTCCTGCGAGAAGTGGTCGGCGTCCATGCGGTTCGGCTTGAAATTGCCGTTCGGCGTATCGTAGCCGGGACGGCCGGTCGACACCGGCCACGTGTAACGGGGCTGGCCGTCGACCGCGACCGACATCTGCTGGGTGCTCTTGTCGATCGAAATAGCAATGTCGGCGCGAGCCGCAACGGCAAACGGCACGCTCAGCGCGGCCGCGAGGAGCGCAGTCGACAGCGGGAAGGCATAAATTCCGGCGAGACGCATGTTGAACACCCGTGGGACGGTCGCCCAATCTTAGAAGTCTTTCGCTTATCTTTGGTTCAAATCAAGAGGATCGCCGCACCGTCCGGCATAATGGTGAACGCAATAAGGCGGCAGAAGGATCAATGCCGCTTGAAATACCGTACGGCGCGTTCGTGACGTTCTGCGGCGGTTCGGGTGTTGAAAGTGCCCAAATTGCGCCGTTGCCCGGTCTTGGGATTCTTCTTGCGTGAATAGAGCCGATATTTGCCTGAAGCCAGTTTGCGGATCATGGCGCGTCCCTGCTTGCCGGACCGACACGCCCCTTCGAGCAGCGGTTCGCGCTTTGGTTCCGCCGGCGGTTGTCAGGCGAAATAACGCTCGATGATGCGCCGGTAGGCCGCGGTCAGAGTGATGAGGTCTTTGACGGGGGTGCGCTCGTCGATCTGGTGCATGGTCTGCCCGACCAGGCCGAATTCGAGCACCGGACAATAGTCCTTGATGAAGCGCGCGTCGGAAGTGCCGCCGCCGGTCGAAAGTTCAGGCTTGCGGCCGGTCACATCGGCAATTGCGGCGACGGCGAGATCGGTGAATGGCCCGGGCTTGGTGACAAAGACATCGGCGTTCGAGGGCATCCATTCGATTGCGTAATGGACGCGCCCAGCCGCCGCGGCCTCGGCGCGGTGTTCGATCAGGGTCTTGAGCGAGGTCTGACTGTGCCTGTCGTTATAGCGGATGTTAAAGCGGGCCCGCGCCTCGCTCGGGATGACATTGACCGTCGGATTGCCGACATCGACCGTGGTGAATTCGAGATTCGATGGACCGAATTGCTCACTGCCCTGGTCGAGCGGTGCCTGCAACGTCGTCATCAGCGTGATCAACCCGCGTATCGGATTGTCGGCGCGTTCCGGATAGGCCACATGGCCCGAGCGGCCGCTGACAGTCAGCGTGCCATTGAGCGAGCCGCGGCGTCCGGCTTTGACGGTGTCGCCCATGACCTCGACATTGCTCGGTTCGCCAAGAATACAGTGGTCGAATTTTTCGCCGCGCTCCGCCGCCCATTGCAGAAGTTTCACAGTGCCGTTGACCGCGACACTCTCCTCGTCGCCGGTGATCAGGAGCGAGATCGACCCCTTGGGCTTGCCGCCGTTCGCTTCGAGGTAATCGAGCGCCGCCGCCACAAACGCCGCGATGCCGCCCTTCATGTCGACCGCGCCGCGGCCGTAAAGCATGTCGCCCGAGACTTCGCCGGCAAATGGCGGATGCGACCACGCGGTCTCGCTTCCCGGCGGGACCACGTCGGTGTGTCCGGCAAACACGAGATTGGGTTGTGATGCGCCGATGCGGGCGTAAAGATTGTCGATCGGTGCCGTGCCGGGCTCCGCGAACACGGTGCGATGCACCGCAAAGCCCGCTTGCGCCAAGAGGTTTTGCAATACGCCCAGTGCGCCGCCGTCCTCCGGCGTGACCGAGCGGCAGCGGACGAGATCGCGAGCGATGGCGACGGGATCGGAGGTCATGGCCGGCAGTGGTGATCGCGCCCCGCGCCCCAGTCAAGTCCGCGGCGGTGTTGCACCCGGCGCCAACGGATCTGGCCCGTGTTGGTTCGGGCCCGGCGTGCCGCGGCGAAAGCCGAGTTCGACCAGCAGCGCGAGGCCCAGCACCGTGAACGGCAGCGCGATGGAGAGCGAGAGCATGCTCGGCTCGTCTTCGGTCCCGGTCATTTCCAGCACCGTGAGCAAATCGAGCACCGCGCCGGCGCCGAAGAACGCGATCAACAACCACAGCGGCATGTTGCGGTCGTGGCCGCGCTTCACCGCGATCGCGAATTCCGGATAGGTGAAGGCCAAATCGACGATGGCGCTGAGCCGGTCACCCTGGATCGCTTCGGCCAGTAGGTGGCCGAATATCTCACCGATCGTGACCGCGATAATCGCGATCCAAAACGTCTTGCGACCAATGCGGCCATCGAAACTGTTGAGGAGATAGGCCCAATCCATCGGTGCGACTTAACTTCAATCTCGAAGTAGTTCGTTGATACTGGTCTTGGACCGCGTTTTCTCGTCGACGCGTTTGACGATCACCGCGCAATAGAGACTGGGACCGGGCTCGCCATTCTTGAGCGGTTTGCCCGGCATCGTACCCGGCACGACGACCGAATAGGCCGGTACCTCGCCCTGCATGGTCTCGCCCGATTCGCGGTCGACAATCTTGGTCGAGGCGCCGATGAACACGCCCATCGACAACACCGAACCCTCGCGCACGACCACGCCTTCGGCGACCTCCGAACGCGCGCCGACGAAGCAATTGTCCTCGATGATCACCGGTCCTGCCTGCAGCGGTTCGAGTACGCCGCCGATGCCGGCGCCGCCGGAGATGTGACAGTTCTTGCCGATCTGGGCGCAGGAGCCCACCGTCGCCCAGGTATCGATCATGCTGCCTTGATCGACATAGGCGCCGAGATTGACGAATGAGGGCATCAGCACGACGCCGGGTGCGATATAGGCGGAGCGGCGGACGACGCATCCGGGCACGGCGCGGAAGCCCGCTCCGCGAAAACGCTTATCGTCCCAATCGTCGAATTTCGACGGTACCTTGTCCCACCACTTGGCGTGGCCCGGACCGCCCGCGATGACGGTCATGTCGTTAAGCCGAAACGACAGCAGCACCGCCTTCTTGAGCCATTGATTGACGCTCCATGTGCCGTCGGTCTTACGTTCCGCCACACGCGCGGCGCCGCGATCGAGAAGATCGAGCGCATGATCGACCGCGTCGCGAACTTCGCCTTTGGTGGCAGGCCCGACCTCATCGCGCCGTTCGAAGGCTGAGTCGATGATCTGGGCCAGATTTTCCCCAGTTCCGGCTGACGTCATGAAGGTAATCCCCGCTGCGCGGGTTGTCGGGGCAGGCCCCAACGATGTCAAGCGCCGACGGTGTGCGTACGCGCGGCTGCTATGCCCATCAAGAATTCCGTCAGATTGTCGGTCACATGATCGACATAGGGTGCGTCGCGGCCGGCGAGCTCCCAGTCTTCACGTGTGACGCTGCGACTGCCTTCCGGCACGATCAGCACGGTGCTCATCCCGAGCGCGTGCGGCACTTCGAGATTGCGGGCGAGGTCTTCGAAAATCGCTGCACGCGCCGGATCGACATCGTGCCGGAGGAGAAACCGGTCATACACCTGAGGCCGGGGCTTCGGCTCGAGGTCCGCCGCCCTGATATCGAAGACGTCTTCGAAGTGGTGATGGATGTCGAGCCGCCGCATGACCGCATCGGCGTGGCTCCGCGTGCCATTGGTAAGGATGAGCTTGCGGCCCGGCAGCTTGGCAATAGCTTCGCCCAAATCGGGGTTAGGCTCGATCGGCGAATGATCGATCTGATGCACGATTTCCAGATACTCATCCGGCTGCAGGCCGTGCTCTTCCATCAAGCCGCGCATGCTTGTGCCGTAGCGCAGGTAATAGTCTTTCTGCAGCCGAAACGCTTCGTCGGGGCTGATTTTGAGAAAGCCCGCGATGTAATTGCGGATGCGTTCGTCGACCTGCTGCCAGAGATTGAGATGATGCGGGTACAGCGTGTTGTCGAGATCGAACACCCACGTGTCGACGTGTTGGAAGCCGGATCTGCCGGGTTTGGGGACAGTGCGCTGCATCGCCCCCGGTGTAGCCCTCAACCGGCTTCCCGCCAAGACGCCGCCGGAATCAGGCCCTTGAGCGCCCCATCGTGCAGCCGGACCGGATCGCGTTCGCCCTCCATGGCAAGCCGCAGCACACAGCGCGCCAACTCGTCGGGCTTGACCGTGGTATTGCCGATCGCCTTCAGCGTCAGCCACGCTTCGTCGAACGCCGCCTCGAGGACGACCAGAGTCGGAGGATCGAAGGAACTGTTGTGGAACCCGCGCATCGGTTCCGTCCTCACCGCTTTAATGCCGGTATTTTTTGTGAATTGCCGACCAAGTCATCAGCCCGAACTTGGTCGAGTTTGTGTCCCCGGAGCATTGACCTGGATCAACGGTGCGTGACCTGGGGCATCCTTGGGCGCCATCGGGCCGGCGATCGGGCGTCGTGATTAGCACTACGCGCTGAGTCGCGGCAAGAGGCGCGCGGCGTTCCCGCTGGTGATGGCTTCTAGGTCGGCCGGCGCCAGATTGAGCTGTCGCAGGTTGTCGATTTGGTTGAGCGGGAAATACGGATAATCGGTGCCGTACGTGATCTGCGATACGGGCACGAGCTTCGTCAACGCCGCCATCGATGCCGGATGAGTCGCATTCGCGGTATCGTAATAGAGACGGCGCAACTCGGCTTCGATGCCGTCGGGAGCAAACCCGCCGGGACTGCGCGCGCGCTGGTCGTAGAAGGCTTCGATACGTCCGGCGAGCATCGGAATCGTTCCGCCGGCGTGCGAGAACAGCCATCTGATGTCGCGTTGCTGCGCAAAGCTGCCGCTGAGCAAAAGGCTGACGATAGTGCGCGTGGTATCGTGCGGCACCTCGATCACCGCCGGAAACGTGCCTACGCTCAAATTAGCGCAGCAAGACGCGACCAGCGGGTGCACGTAGACCACAGCCTTGCGGCGGTTGAGTTCCTCGAGCACCGGCTTGTACACGGCATTGCCGAGCCATTTGTCTCCATAATTGGTCTGCAAATTCACGCCGTCGGCCTTGAGCGTGTCGAAGGCGTATTCGATTTCTTTGAGCGTTAAGTCGATATCCATCATCGACAACGGAGCAAACAACCCGTAGCGCCCGGGATGATCGCGCACCATCTGGGCGGCGAAATCGCAGCACAACAGCGCCATGTCGTGCGCCTTGCTGGCGCCCTCGTCGAACCACACGCCGGGCGTCGAAGCGAGGGACAAGATGCTCGTCGTGACGCCGTTCTTGTCCATCGCCTCGATGTCGTTTTGCGGCGTCCAGGCAGTCTGAACGGCGAAGTGGGGAACTTTGCGCTGGTCTTCCCAATCGATCTGCGTCTTCTGATACGCCGGCGGATAGAAGTGGTGATGGGTATCGATCAGCTTGGATGCCGCCGCATGGGCCGGCGTCGCTGCGCCTGGAAGGACGGCCGCAGCCCCGAAGGCCGCCGCGCCGGCCAAGAATTGGCGCCGGGAGGAATGGCACTCGCAGCCGAACAATCGATGTTTGGAAGCTGTGGACTGATGACGAAGCGGCGCAGCCGCGTCGAGCGACGTATTCATGATTTCCCTCCCCCAACCCGTTGTCTTCGATCTTACTTCACACCACGCGGATTGCGATAGCCGTCCGATGGCCGCGTCCTATCGCCACAATTGAAACGCCACCAGCGCCGCGAGCATGATGGCGCTGCCAATACCCTGGATCGGCGTGATCGCTTGGCCGAGCACCAGCGCGCTCAGAATCGTCGCGGTCAGCGGCTCGAGATTCATGATCAGTGCAGTGCGGAACGGGCCGATCCGGAGCGTCGAGACGAAGACGAACAAGATCGCGGCCGTCGACGACAGGCTCATGGCCACCAGACAGGCCCAGCCGAGACTTGTTTGCGGCGCATTCCAAGTCTGCGCCACGGCCGATATGGCGAAGAAGGCCGCCGCCGACGACAGCATCGAATACCAAGTCGTCAGCCGCGCGTCGGCGCCAACCAGATAGGCTCGCGTGGCAAGCAGCACGCCAGTGCGGCAAGCGGCGGCGCCGAGCGCATAGGCGAGGCCCGCGAAGGCGAGCCCCGCGGGGTGCGCGCCGATCATGATCGCCAGCCCGAAAAAGGCCGCAACCGCGCACAGCACGCCTTTCCAGCGCAACGGTTCGAAGCCGGCGAGCGACGCCGCCAAGCCGGTCAGCAGCGGATAGGTGAAATACGACAGAATCGCCGTCGGCACATCGATGGCGTCGATCGCCTTGAACAAACAAAAGATGAGGCCGGCGAACAGAAGGCCGATGCCGAGAGAGATCAGGCGGACGCGGCCATCGGCATGCGGTCTTGACCCGAAGCGCAGCCACGAGGCGACGAACGCGATCCCTACGATGCTGCGGAACGACAGCATCGTGAGCACGTCGGCGCCCGACGCCAAGACGAGCTTGGTCAAGATGTCGGATATACCGAGCGCGGTCCCGGCGGCGATGCCGGGCGCCAAGGGGAAAATGTTCGGAGCGCGCAACGGAGCTTAAGGATGAATGAGCGTGCCGGCGCCGAGCTCGGTAAACAATTCGAGCAGCACCGCATGCGGCACCTTGCCGTTGAGGATGACGACGCCTTCGACGCCCCGATCGAGCGCGTCGATGCAGGTTTCGACCTTGGGGATCATGCCGCCCGAGATGGTGCCGTCGGCGATCAGCCGGCGCGCTTCGTCGACCGATAATTCCTTGATCAGGTTTTTCGATTTATCGAGCACGCCAGGGACGTCGGTCAAAAGCAAGAGCCGCTTGGCCTTGAGCGCGCCGGCGATGGCGCCGGCAAACGTATCGGCATTGACGTTGTACGTGCCGCCATGGGCCGCCGCGGCGACCGGTGCCAGCACCGGGATCAGCTCGCGGCCGAGGATGGTATCGAGCACCCTGGTGTCGACCTTGTCCGGCTCGCCGACGAAGCCGAGATCGACGACTTTCTCGATCGCGGAATCGGGATCGATCACCGTGCGCGTCAATTTGCGCGCCACCACCATATTGCCGTCCTTGCCGCACAAGCCGATCGCCCTCCCGCCGGCCTCGTTGATGTAGCCGACCATCTGCTTGTTGATCGATCCGGCCAGCACCATTTCGACGATCTCGAGCGTCTTCGCATCGGTGATGCGCAGCCCGGCCGAGTATTGCGATTGCACGCCGACTTGCTTGAGCATCGCCTCGATCTGCGGGCCGCCGCCGTGTACGACCACGGGATTGATCGCGGTCTGCTCCAGCAACACGATGTCGCGGGCGAATTCGCGCGCCAGTTCTTCCGCGCCCATGGCGTGGCCGCCGTATTTCACGACGACGATTTCTTCGTCGTAGCGCTGCATATAGGGGAGCGCCTCTGCGAGAATGCGGGCTTGCACTTCGGGGCTTACGGGGTCGCTGGTGTTCATCGGCATTGCTTCCCGGCAATCGGCGGAGAGTCTTCTAGAGCATGTCCCACCAAAGTGGAAACCGGTTTTGCGATAAGGACAGGCGCAAAGACAAAGCCAGCGCGGGATGCGCTATGGACAGAAAGTCATCCGGCTCCAGCGTGACGGTCGCACGACAACGCCGCCCTCAGTGGACGCGCTCGGCGAGCAGGCGGGCGATGGCGGCGCGCAATTGCTCCATGCCGGCGCCGGTATGGGCGGCGGTCGCGATCAGGTCGGGGAAGGCCGCCGGCCTTTTGCGCATGGCGGCCTGGACCGCCTCGATACGTTCGGCGAGCGCAGTGTCGCCGACCTGGTCGCATTTGGTGAGGACGATCTCGTGGCTGACAGCCGCCTTGCCGAGGGTGTCGAGGATGGCATCGTCGGCCGCTTTCAAGCCATGGCGTGCATCGATCAACACGTAAACGCGGGCCAGCGTGGCGCGACCATGCAGATAATCGTGAATGAGCTTGGTCCAGGAGGCGACTTTGGTCTTGGCGACGGCCGCATAGCCGTAGCCGGGCATATCGACCAGCACGAGCCGATGGGCGCTACCGAAGAAGATCAGCTCTTGGGTGCGTCCCGGCGTATTCGAAGTCCGGGCCAGCGCGCGGCGCCCGGTCAACGCGTTGATGAGCGAGGATTTTCCGACATTGGAGCGGCCCGCAAAAGCGATCTCCGGTCCGCGCATCGGTGGCAACGACTCGAGCGAGCTTGCGGCGGAGAGGAAGTTCCACTCGCCGGCGAACAGGCGGCGACCGGTTTCGATCTCGGCGGCCGAAAACTCAGCCGGCAGGTTGCGGGCGTTGTTCACGTCGTGCCGCCGGCGTGAGCGCGCGAGAGCCGGTGCGGCGGAACCAAAAACACCGGTTGCGGTTCTTCATGCGTTGGGGTGCATCGGGTTCGCGGCAAGAACATCATGGACAACTGGTCGAGCGTGCGCCTCTGCGACGTCGCGAACCTCATCCTCAGCGGCGTTCTGTTCTTTTCTCCGTGGCTGTTCGGCCTGTCGAACGGAGCGCCGTGGCAGATCGCATCGGTTGCCGGCCTCATCATCGCGGTGCTGTCGATTGCGGCGCTGGCTGCCTTTGCGGTGTGGGAGGAATGGTTCATTTTGATCGCCGGCCTCGTGCTCATCGTATCGCCATGGCTCATGGGCTTCCAGGACAGCGATGCGATGACCATCGACGTCGCAATCGGGATCATTGTGGTGGCATTGGCGGGGATCGAAGTCTGGCTGACCCGCGACGAGCAGCCGGAGCAGCAGCCCCGCATTCCCGCCGGCCCCTGAACTGGGTAGCGGCGGCAATCAATTCCAGGTGAACCCCAAAAGAAAAAGGGGACGCCTCGTCCCCTTTTTCCTTCGCAGCGGCCGGATGATGCGGCGATTGGCTCGATTAAGCGGCCTCACCGGGATAGTCGTCCCAATTGGTCGGCGTCGGCGCGTATGCTGGGTTTTTGGCCACGCCTTGATAGCGCACGGCGGCGGCAACCGCCGAAATTCCGATTTCCCGATACCGCTGGTCAAGCGGACTGTGTTGCGCGCTCTCTTGGGCTAAAGCTTTGTTTTCGGCGGTCTTCTTGGCCATTTCGGCGGCGAATTTCTGCATTACGGAACCCCATTCCCTTGTTACTGTGAGCGATGCTCAGATGGTAGGCTTCGAGTGCGGCAAAAGTGGGCGACTAATGGTACGTCGAAATGGCATTGTGCTGACACCCTGCCGGCGCGGCCACTTGCAGGGATTGTGGTAAACCCTTGCTTAATGTCTCCCGGCGATACTGAATTGAGCGAGGCGGACGGGTTTATCCACCCTGAAGGGTCGTTATCCACGCTGCTCCAGGAGAACTGCGGCATTCCTGCAACACCCAGCGCCGAGTTTCGATCGATACGGCATAACGACTGGCATGGTGACGACGCTTTAGGTATTGGGATTCAGGATATTGTCGGCCGGGGCGGCGCAGGGCGGACGGAGAAGTAAACGAGTCATGATCACGCGTACAATTGCATTTCTGATCATGGGCTTGGCGTTGGGCGGCTGCATGCAGGAAACGCTCGAGCCGTCGACCCAGGTCGGATGGAATTCCCGCGACAAGCAGCTGATGTCGAACCTGCCTTATGCGCAGGCTGCGATTCCCGAGCCCTATAAGCGCCATATCGTCGACTATCAGCGCAAGGAAGCTCCCGGGACCATCGTCGTCGATAGCGATAACAAGTTCCTCTATTACGTGCTGCCGAAGGGCCAAGCGATTCGCTACGGCATCGCCGTCGGCGAAGAGGCACAGGCCTGGAGCGGCATCGCCAAGGTCGGCCGCATGGAAGAGTGGCCGGCTTGGGTGCCGACGCCCGGCGAACAGGCGCGCCTCGGACCGCTGCCGGCCTTCGTAACCGGCGGACCGCATAATCCGATGGGCGCCCGCGGCATGTACCTTTACTCCGGCAACAAGGACACGCTGTACCGCATCCACGGCACCAATCAGCCTGAATATATCGGCCAAGCCATTTCGTCGGGCTGCATCCGCATGACCAACGAAGACGCGATCGATCTCTACAGCCGGGTCAAGCTCGGCACCATCGTCGTGGTATTGGCGCCGACCGAGGATGGCACGAAGCGCGTCGCATCCGGGAACGACGACGCCCCGCATCGTCCGTTCTGAACGGACTTCATGCTAGAAGCGATCACGGCCGGGTAACTCCCGGCCGTTTGCATTTCCAGAGCACGATCGCCAAAGCCCGTCTCGACCGTAGCTCCATCATGCTCCGAGCGTGACATGCACGATTTCCGGCGGCACGCCGAAACGCGCCGGGATAATGCTGGTGCCGAGCCCGCCGGAAACGATCAGATGGCGGTTGCTCTCGATTATGTGACCGTAGGCGTAACGCGCACCGTATTGCGACGGAACAAAGCGCGGCCAGACGAAGGGAATGCGGATCTGGCCGCCATGGGTGTGGCCGGCGAGCGTCAGTGCTACGCGCGGCGGCACGATCGTAAAAATGTCCGGCTCGTGGGCGAGCAAAACCACGGGATCGTCGGTCGTCACTCGCGCCAGCGTCCCTGGTAAGTCGTCGACGCCACGAAATTGACCGCGGCCGATCTGGTAGGCGAGTTGATCGCCGAGCCCGGCGAGCCAGAAGTGCTGGCCTGCGTGATCGAGCAACACCGCGTCGTTTTCCAAGATCGGCAGATGCGCTTCGGCCAGCGCACGGCGGACCTCGTCGATCCCATGCCACCAGTCGTGATTGCCGAGAATCGCCCAGCGGCCAAGGGGAGCTTCGAGCCGCGCCAGCTCGGCCGCCCAGTCCGCATCGGGGACGGGCGTCGTCTTGAAAGCGTACCAAGCCTTGAAATCGCCAAGCAGCACGATGAGGTCGGAGTGCAGATCATTGGCCGCGTCGACGACGCGGCGGACGTGCTCGAGCGGCATGTCGGGGTAGCCGGCATGGAGGTCGGCGATCACCGTGATGGTGAGTTTGCGGTCCGCGGGCCAGCTTGGCGGCGTCAGTCGGTAGGGTGTGACGATGAGGCCGAGCGGCTCGATCGCGCCCGCATAGGCGCCAGTCGCGGTCGCCGACAGACCGGCAAGGCCCGCGCCCGCGGCAAGGAAACGGCGCCGCGTCAGCCGCCGCTTTGCCGAGCGGAGGAGCGGCCGTTTGCTGCTGTTTGCCGGGGTCAATTCCACCGCCCGTTCATAGTCTGTCCGTGGTGAACGGAGTCTTCATGTCGCTGCGGAATAAGCCGCTTGGCGGTCACGAATCCGCGAGGCGCTCATGCGTCACCCAGTCCAGCGTCTTATCGAGCGCCCGGGTGAGCCGGTCGAACAGATCGTCGATCTCCTCCTCGCTGATGATGAGCGGCGGCGACAGCGTCAGCACATCGCCGAGCACCGCGCGCACGATCAGGCCTTCGGCCTCCGCGAACTGCACGGCGCGCGGACCGACGCCATGCGACGCGGCGAATGATCGTTTGGTGTTCTTGTCGGCGACGAGCTCGAGCCCGCCGATCAAGCCGAGCCCGCGCGCTTCGCCGACCAGCGGATGCTCTCCGAGCGCCTTAAGCCGCGTCTGAAAGCGCACGCCGCGCGCAGCGGCGGTTTCGACGATGCGATCGCGCGCATAGATCTCGATTGCCTTCAGCGCCACCGCGGCCGAGACCGGATGGCCCCCATAGGTGAAGCCATGGCCGAAGACGCCGATCTTTTTACTCTCGATCAAGAGCGCCTGATACATGCTCTCGGGAATCATGACGCCGGCGATCGGCAAATAGGCCGAAGACAGCATCTTGGCGACCGAGATCGACTGCGGCGCAAAATTGAGTTTCTCGCAGCCGAAGGTGGTGCCGAGCCGGCCGAAGCCGCAAATCACCTCGTCGCTGATCGTGAACACGTCATAGCGCGCGCAGACCGCCATGATCTTTTCGAAATAGGTCCGCGGCGGCACGATCACGCCGCCGGCGCCCATCACCGGCTCGGCGATGAATGCCGCAACCGTGTCGGGGCCTTCCTTGACGATCATAGCCTCGAGTTCTTCGGCGAGCCGGGTCGCGAAGTCTTCGTCGCTCTCGCCGTCTTGCGCGAAGCGGTAGTGATGCGGGCAGCCGGTATGCAAAAAGCCCGGCAGCGGCAGGTCGAAATCGCGATGATTGCCCGGCAGCCCAGTCAGCGACGCCGCCACGATGGTGACGCCGTGATAGGCTTTGATGCGGCTGATGATTTTTTTCTTGTTCGGCCGGCCGAGCGCGTTGTTGAGATACCAGACGAGCTTGACCTGGGTGTCGTTTGCCTCCGAGCCGGAATTGCAGAAGAACACTTTTGAGATCGGCACCGGCGCGATCTCCTTGAGTTTTTCGGCAAGCTCGATCGCCGGGTCGTGGCTGCGGCCGCTGAACAAATGCGCGAACGAGAGCTTCCGCATCTGCGTGGCGGCGGCTTCGACCAACTCCTCGTTGCCGTAACCGAGCGCCGTGCACCACAGCCCGGCCATGCCCTCGATATAAGGCTTGCCGTCGCTGTCATAGACATAGACGCCCTGACCGCGCTCGATGACAAGCGGCCCGGTCTCGCGAAAGCGCGCGAGATTGATGTAGGGATGCACCAGCGTTTCGACGTCGCGGGCCGCAAGATTGCTGAGCGGAGACATTTGGTATTTTACTCCGTCTTGCTGCGATGACCGCCCAACAAGCGCTCGATCTGCGCCACCGGGCGCGGCCGCGGCAGAGGGACTTCGTCGAGCGGGATCAGCGCGGTTTCCTCTTCCTCGGACGCTGTGTCTTCGGCTTGCGCCGGCTCGTCGTTCTCCTGCCGGCTCGCATTCTCTTTCTGTGCGACTTGCGGCGGAGGCGGCGGCTCGCGCACATCCCACTCGCAGATCTTGTAATTGTTGCGGCGCGGCTCGAGATCGAGATGAATATGCTCTTCGTGATAGCCGTCGGAACCCGGCCCGAGCACGGTTGCGAACCGCGCGCAGACGCTCGAGCGAATAGCCTCACGCCAGTCCTTCGGCATATTGATATCGGTCAGGCCGAGCTCGCGGCCGTCGGCGAGCTTGAAATCGCGGACATCGAGCGCGTCGGCGCGGCCATGCTCGCTCATTTGCGCCGCCCGCACATTGTTGCGGCCGCGGCAGTCGTAGGAGGCGAAATTGTCGAGCGCGCGCAGCGGCGGTAGGTTCTTCAGGGACGGCACGACGTCCTCGCGCACCCAGGCGGCGACGGCTTCGGCCATCGGGCAGCGCATGATCGCCGCCGGCAGCACCGCAAGTTTGCTCTGATCGGGCAGCGTCACGCTCTCCATCTGCACCGCGTCGGTGGCGCCGCATTCGCCGGCGCCGACCAGCGTCGGCAGCGGCTGGAATGCCGCGATCTTGGCAAGCCGCAACTGGCAGGCCGACGGCGCTACCGGTCCCGCCGAGGCGGCGGTTTCGGGCAGCGAGGCATAAAGCTCCTGCGGTGGCGCGAAACTTTGCGGAATGACGACCGGCAGCGGTTTTGCGGCGCCTGGCGAGCTATGCGCGGGCTTCGGATGGCCGACGCTGGGCGTCGCGGTTTGTGCCGCAGCCATCCCGGTCGCGCTCAACACAACAGCGATTGTGACGGCCCATTTCACGTCAGGCAACTCCGGAAATATCGCCGCGGCGGACTCAAGGTTCGAACGCCGGCGACGCCCCCTGCTTAGGCTATCAGCCGCCGGTCCCACAAGCGCTGCCGCCGCGGCCTCCTCCACCCGCGCTGCAACAGAGGTTGCCTCGCCCGCAGGGTTGAGTAACCTCGGCGCCAAATAGGGGGAGGACGTCTCATGCTTGGCCTGATGCAGGATTGGCCGTTGCTGTGCCATCGCGTCATCGATCATGCCGCGACCTATCACGCCGAACGGCAAGTGATCACCCGCTCGATCGAGGGCCCGTTTCACACCACGAATTACGCCAATGTGCGCAAACGCGCGCTCCGCGTCGCGCAACGGCTCGACAAGTCCGGCATCAGGCTCGGCGACCGGGTCGCGACGCTCGCCTGGAACACCTGGCGGCATCTCGAAGCCTGGTACGGCATCATGGGCATCGGCGCCATCTATCACACCATCAATCCGCGGCTGTTTCCCGACCAGATCGGCTGGATCGTCAATCACGCCGAAGACCGGATCATGATGGTCGATCTCACCTTCCTGCCGATCCTGGAAAAACTCGCCGACAAGCTCAAACCGATCGAGCAATATGTGGTGTTGACCGACGCCGCGCATATGCCGGCGACCGCGCTGAAGAATGCCGTGTCGTACGAGGATTGGATCGCGGAGGTCGACGGCGACTTTGCCTGGCAATCGTTCGACGAAAATACCGCCGCCGGCATGTGCTACACCTCGGGCACCACCGGACATCCCAAGGGCGTGCTCTATTCGCATCGCTCGAACGTCCTGCATTCGATGATGGCGGCGCAGCCCGATGCCATGGGCGTCGGCGCGGCCGACGTGGTGTTGCCGGTGGTGCCGATGTTCCACGCCAATTGCTGGGGGCTCGCGCTGACCTCGCCGATGGCCGGCGCCACCATGGTGATGCCGGGCGCAAAGCTCGACGGCGCCTCGATCTACGAATTGCTCGACACCTACCGGGTCACGTTCACGGCCGCGGTGCCGACGGTGTGGCTGATGTTGCTGCATCATCTCGAAGCCCATGATCTGAAGCTGCCTTATCTGAACAAAGTGGTGATCGGCGGCTCGGCCTGTCCGCGCGCCATGGTGCAGAAATTCCAGGACGTCTACGGCGTCCAGGTTCTGCATGCCTGGGGCATGACCGAGATGTCGCCGCTCGGCACGCTCGGCTCGATCAAGCCGGATTACGCCGGCCTCACCGGCGAGGCGCTGCTCGACGTGCAGCAGAAGCAGGGCCACGCGCCGTTCTGCGTCGAGATGAAAATCACCGACGACGCCGGCAACAAGATGCCGTGGGACGGCAAGACCTTCGGCCGGCTGAAAGTGCGCGGTCCGGCGGTGACCAAATCCTATTTCAAGGAAGAGTCGGGCATTCTCGACGCCGAAGGCTTTTTCGATACCGGCGACGTCGGCACCATCGACCCTCACGGCTATCTCAACATCACCGACCGTTCCAAGGACGTCATCAAGTCGGGCGGCGAATGGATCTCGTCGATCGAATTGGAGAATCTCGCGGTCGGCCATCCCAAGGTCGCCGAGGCCGCCGTGATCGGCGTGCGGCATCCGAAATGGGACGAGCGGCCGTTGCTCGTCGTCGTGCCGAAAGCGGGACAGACCATCGACAAGGACGAGATGATCTCATTCCTCAAAGGCAAGGTCGCGGGCTGGTGGATCCCGGACGACGTCGTTTTCGTCGCCGAAATCCCGCACACCGCGACCGGAAAAATCCTGAAAACCGAATTGCGCGCCCGCTTCAAGGATCACGTGCTGCCGTCCGCGGCGGCCTAATCCGCGGATTTTAATAAAACTCGCAACCAATTTTCGGTTCAGGCGTTTGCCTGGAATTGCATGGCTGAGCCACGCGCCTTGTGCGCAGTGCATGGCCGCTTCGGCTTTCGTCGGCGCCCGGAGGCGGCACGCGGCCAAAATATCGCCTTGTGCCAGTCCTTTAGCCAAGTAGTTCCGGGGCCTCATTGATGTCGTATAGGTATAAATCTCCCGCCCTAAACGTTATCCGAAATGTTGCGACGCACAATGACCACATTTGCTTGGTCTTAGCGGCCACGGCCCGCGGTGAGCGGCCGAATCACCCTTCCCATCAACAATCGAATAGGATGGACATGGCTGGGATAACCCTGCGAAAGACTTTGTTTGCCTCGGCGTTTGCTGCATTCCTCATCGGAATACCCATCGTTGTATCGACGGCGGCCTCGGCGCAGTCCGGCGTCGCCTCGGTCTATGCGTATAACGGCGGCAAGACCGCGAGCGGCGAACGGATGTCGAACGGCGCGCTGACGGCCGCGCACCGGACGCTGCCGTTCGGCACCATGGTGCGGGTCACCAATGCGCGCTCTGGCCGCTCGGTGGTGGTGCGCATCAACGACCGCGGCCCGTTCGTGCGCGGCCGCGTCATCGACCTGAGCCCCGCGGCAGCCCGCGAGCTTGGTTTCTCCGGCCTCGTCAATGTCACGCTCGACGTGGTCGGGCGGAGCTGACGGCGACTTTTTCAAACAGCGACAATTCAGGGGACCAAATGACGGGAGGCTTTAGGCCTCCCGTTTTTTGTTTGTCTTTTTCGGCGACGGTGACCACGACATAATTCACCTTAAGCATTTGATGAAACTAGAAAAATGATCGTCGACTCGCATTGCTCAGCTGGCCGTTATAGTGTCGGCGTGCTATAAAAGCCTATGAGTTCATTGACGCAGCAGCGCAATCTTCCAAAAGACCTCGCTTCCGAATTGGAGCGTCGATTTTTCTGGTGGGACCACGTAGGTACTGAGCCTCGGTCCGACGCCAGAATTCTGGCGCAAGCGATGGACCTGGCTTCCTTCGACGACGTGCGGCGCCTCGAAACGATACTCGGTCCCGACCATCTGGCGAATGCCATGCTCGGTGCCCAGCCGGGCTGGATCAGCGAACGGTCGTGGGAATTTTGGCGTGGGCGCTTGCGTGCGGCCGGCAAGACGATACCGGAGACGCCGCCGCGGAGATCGTTCGATGCCGGAGCGTTTTGATCCCAAGCTCGACTCGCTGCCCAAGGCGCAACAAGAAATTTGGCCGCTTTTGGCCCCGGCGCGAGATTTGTCGTTCGTGCTGTGCGGCGGCACTGCGGTAGCCCTCTATCTCGGTCACCGCGCATCAGTGGATTTCGACTTCTTCGGAGCGGCGAAGCTCGACAAAAGCGAAATCGAAGCTGCCTTTGCTTTCATGGCCGCGGCGCAGACGGTTCAGGAAGCTGAAAACACGCTTGTCGTCATCGTGACGATGCCGTCCGGTCCCGTAAAAGTGTCGTTCTTCGGCGGCATCGCACTCGGGCGCATCAACAAGCCGCTTTTGACGGCGGACTCGACGATGCTCGTCGCCTCGCCCGGCGATCTGTTGGCGACAAAGCTGGAGGCCATTCTGGACCGTGCCGAGGCCAAGGATTATCAGGATATCGCCGCGCTGTTGGCGGCCGGCCACTCGCTCGAAGCGGCGCTCGGCGCATTCGCCAAGATGTACGGCAAGGATCCCGGGCTGCCGCTGCGCGCGATCGGCTTTTTCAAGGACGGCGACTTGCCGTCGCTGCCGGAGGCCTATCGGAACATCCTGCGCGCGGCGCGCGACCGCGTCGCCACGATTCCGGACGTGACGCTTATTCGCTCCGATCGGTGAAACGCAAAAGCGCATTCTCTCTACTCCGCTGCGCGAGTAGAGGTAAAAAAGCGCTACCGTTCTCGCGGCGCATCCGTGCCTGTCCTCTCCCCTTGCGTGAGAGGGCGGCTCGGCCCCACACAGATCACAGACAGGTGAGGGGTCGGGGCCCCATCCCCTCACCGGACCGTGCATACTGCACCTCCGATGAAGCCCTCTCCCGCAAGGGGAGAGGGCACTCCAATTTGCGCGCGCGCATTTCGCTCTCCCCTCAGATTCTCCATGGGCTTGGCAAATAGAAATCCGTTCTCAGGGGGCACCCGCGCCCGAGTTTTGCAGTCACCAGCCACGTGAAGCGCGAATCTTGGGCTTGCGAACCAAAACAGCGCGGTGGATTCTCTGCTTTCCCGTTCGCCTCACCCCATTCGCCGAACCAAACACCGTAGCCCGGATGGAACGTAGCGAAATCCGGGGACTTTCTATCCGTTTTAAGGCCGTTCCCGGATTACGCTTCGCTCCATCCGGGCTACGAACGAAAAAAGGAAGCGGAACGCCGACAAACGCTGATCCTGATCCTCCGCACCATCGGGCGCGGCTCTGCCCTTTTGGGGCAGTTCGCCTGTCGGCGTTCCACCACGGTTCTTGCCTGAGGGAGTTGTCGTCCCAAAGGCGCGGCACGGGCCAATGGCTTCCTGCGACTCGGCCGGAGCGTCTGGTCGGTAAGCTCGCCCCAACCGGGGGG
>JBAPUM010000067.1:0-53004 GCA_049282655.1 Xanthobacteraceae bacterium | reverse complement strand
GGCTTCAAGCCGCGCGGGCGCTAGAGCTATTCCCTCTCCCGCGTGCGGGAGAGGGTCAGGGTGACGGCAAGTTAGTGCTTTCCCAGCGGATGGGTTAAATTGCACCGTTCGCGCGAGAATCAACCATCGAGAACCGGGAGACCGCCATGGCCAAAGGTCAGATGCGAGGCAACAAGGAAAAGAAGAAGCCGAAGCAGGACAAGAACAAAGACAAGGGCGGCGCCGCGCCGTCGCCATTCGCCGGCATGCACAGCCAAGCCAAGCCCGGCACTTGGGGCAAGAAGAACTAGCGGTTCCGGCGCCACGGCAAGCCGCAGCGCCGGGTGCTATCGCACACGGTGTTGGACCGTCGCGCTTACCCGCTGATCACCTCGGCGACCATGCGGTCGCTCGGATTCACGATCAACAGCTTGCCCTGGACCTTGGCGAAGTCGAACGGACGCAGCTGAGAAACGTCTCGCGCGGCTTTGCTCGGCACCATGCTGATCTTGACCGTCGTCGGCAGCTTCGAACCCGCAGCGGCGTTGAAGCCCGACGGGCCGTTCTGGTTTTTGGCGTGGTCGAGGTCGTTCCAGGCCGTCTTTTGCTGCGTGGCGCTCAGATTGAGCGTGTCGCTCGCCTTCGGTTGCACCGTTTCGGCCGAAGCCGCCACGGCGCCGGACAGCAGCACCGCTGTCGCACAGGCGATGATGGTTTGTGTTTTCATTGACGATCTCCTCCTTGTGAGATGATCGCCCCGTGTGAGAAACTCGGCTGCCGCCTGGGGTGTTTCGTTACAAGAGGTTCATGAGGCGCGATGCGGCGTCGCGGGACGAGGTTTCAGAGTTTTTCGAATGACCTACGCTACCCACGCCCGCAGTAGGTGGGCACCGGGCGAAATGGCGTCATAAAATTGGGCTTTGAAGAATCTCAGACCCCGTACACGAGCGGCTCGCAAAACGCTCGGGCATGGACAGAGCGGTGGGCTCGCGATTGGGTCTATTGCCCAAATTGCGGCAGCCCAAAACTAAACCCATTTCCGAACAATAGTCCCGTTGCCGATTTTTTCTGCGCCGGCTGCAACGAAGAGTACGAGTTGAAGAGCCAGAAAAACACATTCGGCGATAAGGTGCTCGACGGGGCCTTTCAGACAAAATGCGAGCGATTGGCGGCAGATAACAACCCTAATCTATTTCTACTGAACTACGATCTAAAAGGACTCAGGGTAACGAACCTCTTTGTAGTACCCAGACATTTTTTCGTGCGCGATATTATCGAGGAACGCAAGCCGCTTGCGGCAACGGCGCGGCGGGCGGGGTGGATTGGGTCCAAGATCTTGCTAGGCCAGATTCCGCAGTCGGGAAAAATTTATTTTGTTCGGGCAGGGAATATCGAACCTAAGGAATCAGTTCTTTCCAAGTGGAGCAAGACCCTGTTTCTGCGGGATCAACCGCAGGAAGCACGCGGCTGGCTGATAGAGGTCATGAAATGCGTGGAGACCATCGGGAAGCGTGATTTCCAGATCGAAGATATCTATGCTTTTGAAAAGCAGCTAAGTCGACTTTACCCTGGTAACCAAAACGTGAGGCCGAAGATTCGTCAGCAACTCCAGTTCCTGAGAGATCGCGGTTACCTCGATTTCTTATCCCGCGGATACTATCGTTTGCGATCCGAGAGCTGAGACGAAGCCATGGCCTGGTATCGTAATTACTACAAATGCGCTCGCTGCGGTCTTGAATGGCCAGATGAGTGGTCGTGCATGTGCGACGATGACTGCCCACATTGCGATGCGCGTCACATGTCGCCTTATGAAAGCGACGATCTCACGGCAGTAATTGAGCCCGAAGATAATGAATTCGTCGTGCTTTGGTCGCCCGAAACAGCGGAGGAACACGCCGACTATCGCGAACTGGGGCGATTTCCTACTCGCGCAGAGGCAGAGGCCTTTCTGGCGACTGGATAACTGTCACCGCGCCGGCGAGTGCCTTTGAAACTCCGTAGCTAACTGATCCGTATAATGATGGGGCATCGGGGAGCGCGTATGACCGACACCGCCGCTTTCTACGCCACCCTCCCCGTCCTACGCGGCTTCAAAAGCCTGATGGACTCCTCCCGCTATGCGCCGCTGCCGGAGGACTGGACGGTCGGCGTGGCCGACGTGGTGGAATCCACCAAGGCGATCGCCGCGAAGCGCTACAAGGCGGTCAATATGGCGGGCGCCGCGGTGATTGCGTCGGTGACTAATGCGCTCGAAGGCCGCGAATTTCCGTTCGTGTTCGGCGGCGACGGCGCGAGCTTTGCGGTGTCCCCGCGTGACGCCGAACTGGCGCGCGAGGCACTCGCCGCGACGGCGGCCTGGGCCGATGGCGAGCTTGGGCTGACGCTCCGCGTCGCGCTCATCCCGATGGCGGCGATCCGCGCGGAGGGTCTCGATGTGCGAGTGGCGCGCTACGGGCCGTCGGAAAATCTGTCCTACGCGATGTTCTCGGGCGGCGGGCTTGCCTGGGCGGACGTCGCGATCAAAAGCGGCGCGTTTGCGGTGACGCCGGCTGCGCCCGGCACCTGGCCCGATCTGACCGGCCTGTCGTGCCGCTTCCAGGAATTCCGCGCCGTGCGCGGCCTCATTCTCGCGCTGCTGATCATGCCGGCGCCGGGCGCCGATGCGGCGGCGTTCCGCGCGCTGACCGAGGAGATCGTGACGCTGGTCGAATCGAGCCCCGCCGCCGGCCGGCCGGTTCCGGCGGGCGGACCGAAATTCGGCTGGCCGCCGCAGGGCATCGATCTCGAAACGCATACGCTGCCGGGGACAAGTGGTTTCAAACGCGCGCGCGTGCTCGGCACCACATTGATCGCCTATCTGATCATGCGCTCCGGCATCCGCGTCGGCGGGTTCGTGCCGGCGCTTTACATGCACCAGGTGGTCGAGAATTCCGACTTCCGCAAATACGACGACGGGCTGCGCATGATCATCGACTGCACGCCGCAACTCGCCGACCGCATCGAGCGCCGGCTCGCGGAGGCCTCAGCCACGGTGCGCTACGGCACCTACCGCCAGGACGCGGCGATGATGACCTGCTTCACGCCGTCGCCGACCCGCAGCGACCATGTGCATTTCATCGACGGCGCGCGGGGTGGCTATGCGGCGGCGGCAGCGGTGATGAAGGCGGCGCTGGCGAGCTAATCGTCATTCCGGGGCCGAGCGAAGCGAGGAGCCCGGAATTCATATTCGCTGACCTGTGGTTATGGATTCCGGACTTGCCGCTATGCGGCAATCCGGAATGACGAAGAAATCAGTTACATCCCTTTCGCCAGCACCGCGGCGCCGGCGGCGGCGACTTGGGCGTCCTGCGACGACAGCGCGCCGGAGACGCCGATGGCGCCGGCGATCTTGCCGTCGACCAGGATAAGAACGCCACCTTCGATCGGCGTGATGTTCTTCAGCGCCAGCAGCCGCACCCCGGCGCCACCGGCCGCGATGGCGTCGTCGAGCGCCTTGCTGGGCCGCTTGAAGTCGAGCGCGGTGCGCGCCTTGCCCTCGGACACCGAGCCGGCGGAAAGCTGCGCGTTATCGATCTTGTGGAACATCACCAGATTGCCGCCGCTGTCGATAATGGTGATGGCGACCTGCCAGAGATTCTTGGCCGCTTCGAGTTCGGCCGCCGCCATCACGCGCTTGGCCTGGTCGAGCGTGATCACCGGACCATAGGCCGGCATCGGCGGCGCCGGCACAGGTGCGGCAGGCTGCTGGGCGAGCGCCGCTCCGGCGGCAAGAGCAAACACCCCGGCAAGGGCAAGCATGCGCAACATCGGCGTTGGTCTCCAGAATCATTTGTTCGCGCATGATCTTATCCGAAAACGGGCGTCCACTTTTCGGGATCATGCTCTGCACGACGGGCCGCACAATAGGCGGCAATCATGGCGGGCGAAAGCCGGAGCGTCGGCGGTTCCCCTCCCCCACCCGGGCCGCGCTTGCGCTCGCCCGAGTGCAAGCTTGCTGGGGAGGGGTTAGGGGTGGGGGTCGGGAGGTCGTGCGTGAACGTAGAGGACGCGCTGTGCACCCGTCGAAATTATCGCGTCACCTCTCGACCCCCCCTCCCTCCCCTCCCCCACAAGGGGGGAGGGAAGAGGCGCAAGCGAAAAGTTGATTGCGGCGTGGGGTGCGGCGACGGCGCGGGCGGCCTATATTTGCGTGGAATTCTTCCCCCTCCACTCGTTCACTGGCCGAGCCAATTCTGGCCCAACAGCCGATCGGGAGACGCTTATGTTCTCACTCCGCAAAAAGCTCGAAATCCCCAGCGCCGACGAAGCCCTGTCAGGGCGTTCGACACCGCTGCCGACCGCGCGCACGCATTTCGTCAACGGTCACGCGCTGAAGGGACCTTATCCGGAAGGTTCGGCGATGGCGCTGTTCGGGCTCGGCTGCTTCTGGGGCGCCGAGCGGAAATTCTGGGAGCTCGGCGACGGCGTCTATGTCACCGCGGTCGGCTATGCGGGCGGCCCGACGCCGAATCCGACCTACGAAGAAGTCTGCTCCGGCCGCACCGGGCATAACGAGGTCGTGCTCGTGGTCTACGACCCGAAGAAAATCTCCTACGAACAGCTGCTCAAGACGTTTTGGGAGAGTCACGATCCGACCCAGGGCATGCGGCAGGGCCACGATGTCGGCACGCAATACCGTTCCGGCATCTATGTTTTCTCGCCGGAGCAGCGCGCCGCCGCCGAGGCCTCGAAGGCGGCCTACGAAAAAGCGCTCGGCGCGCAACGGCTCGGTCCGATCACCACCGAGATTCGCGAGGCGCCCCCGTTCTATTTCGCCGAGGATTACCATCAGCAATATCTCGCCAAAAATCCGCACGGCTATTGCGGCCTCGGCGGCACCGGCGTGAGCTGCCCGATCGGGACGGGAGTGGCGGCCTGAGTTGCAGCAGCAACGGCGAATAGCGAATAGCGAATAGCGAATAGGGGTAAATTCGGCTATTCGCTATCTTCACTATTCGCTACTCGCTATTCGCGATTCTTGGAGGTCTCATGTCCTGGCCCGACGGACGCTACATCCAGGTGTCAATCTTCTTCAGCCGCTGGCTGATCGCGCCGTTTCTGCTCGGGCTGTTGGTGTGCCAATTTCTGCTGATGTTCCGTTTCGCCAGCGACCTCTTTGCGCTGGTGATCAATGTCCGCACGATGGATTGGCACGACACCGTCACCGGCGTGCTCAACCTGGTCGACCTGGCGCTCGCCGCCAACCTGATCCTGATCGTGATCTTCTCGAGCTACGAGAATTTCATCCGCCGCATCGATCCCTCCGCGCACCCCGATTGGCCCGAGGGCCTCACCCAGGTCGATTTCGGCGAGCTGAAGCAGAAGCTGCTCGGCTCGGTGGTCGGCATCGCCGCCGTCGACGCGCTGGCCTGGTATTTCGATCTCGAAAAGGTGACCGACACTTCCAGGCTCTGGTGGGTGCTGGCCTTCCCGATGATGTTCGTCGTCGTCATGTTGATGCTGGCGATTGCCGACCGGCTCGGCCGGCGCGTCAAAGGCTGAGCGAACTCGCCGGCCGCGTCTGCGCTTTCGTCCCGTCTACCTGACCCCGCTCATCGGGCTGGTGAGGGTTTGTTAACCATAACCGTCGTTAAGTCGGACCTCGGCATTGGCTCGAACGGGGTCGGATTGCGCGTATGCGGGTTATCCGCACTCTCATGCTGGTTTTTGGCATCGCCATTGCGGCCGGTGGGTGCTCCCAGCAGCCCGTGCTGCGCTACCAGATGGCGGCCGCGCCGCAGGGCATCGACAATGTGATCTACGGCGGGACCCCGGCTTACGGGGCCGTTGCCGCCCCGTCTTATGCCGCGCAGCCTTACGCCACACCGACCTATGCCACACAGTCCTATGCCGCACAGTCCTACGCAACGCCGTCCTATGCCACGCAGTCTTACGCCACGGCCGCGCCGTCCTATGGCGTAGCGGCCGCGCCCGCGTACAGCGTCGCGCCGTCCTACGGCATGTCACCCGCCTATGCGCAGCCGGTCGCCTACGGGCCACCGCCGCAACCGTCCTATACGCTGGATTCCGGCGACCGCCTGCGCGTCGTGGTGTTCGGCCAGGACGGCTTGACCAATTCCTATGTGCTCGACGCCAGCGGCAATATTCAGATGCCGCTGATCGGCACTGTGCCGGCGCGCGGGTTGACCACCGATCAGCTTTCGCAGCGCATCGGCGACATGCTCCGCCAAGGCTATGTGCGCGAGCCGCATGTCGCGGTCGAAGTCGAGGCCTATCGGCCGTTCTTCATCCTCGGCGAAGTCACCGCGCCCGGCCAATATCCCTATACGCCGAACATGACGGTGGAGACCGCGGTGGCGATCGCCGGCGGCTTCGGCCCGCGCGGCTTCCATGATTACGTCACCATCAGCCGCAATTTCGGCACCCAGCCGTTCCGCTTCCAGGCGCCGATCACGACGCCGATCCGCCCCGGCGATACCATCCAGGTGCAGGAACGCTGGTTCTAGCTCAGGCTGGGACCCGCGCGGTGGAAGCCGGCGCCGCCGCGCCGAAGTAACGCTCGCGATAACTGTGCTCGTCGACACCGGCCGCGAAGGCCCAGTTCGCCAGCTCTTCGTGGCGCGCGAACCAGACGTCCGGCGACTTCGCGATATATTTCAAGGTCTCCTGCAGCACGGCCGTCATCAATGGGCGGCCGCCGAACTGGCAGTGCAGCACCAGCACCAAGAGCGCCATCGGTTCGTTTTCGGTCAGATAATCGAAGGTGCCCTTGTAGACGTCGTAAAGATCGCGCGGGCTCGCGCGCATGACCCGGTTATCGGAGAAATCCGTGGTCGGCACGCCGGCGATGACGCCGTGCGGTGTCTTGATCAGGATCGGCAGGTCCGCATAAGTCACGTCGCAGGTCCACTTCAGGCCGGCCTTGGCCAGAAAACCGTTGGTCTCCGGCGTAAACGCGATAGCCGGGCAGCCCCAGCCGGTGACTTTCTTGCCGCTGCAGGCTTCCAATAAATCGACGCTCTTGCGGATGGTCTTTTGCTGATCGTCGAGCGACATGTAGGCGAGCAATGTATCCTGCGTATAGGAATGGCCGGCGAGGTCGTGACCGGATTTTACGATCTGCTTCACCGCATCGGGGTAAATCTCCGCACAGGCGCCGTTGGTGAAAAAGGTTCCGGGAATCTGCAAGCGGTCGAGCATGCGGATCAGCCGCCACACGCCGACACGGCCGCCATAGGTCGACCAGGCCTTGCTGGCGTGATCGACGGTGCCGGATTTCAGATGCGTCGTCTGCACCGAGTAATTGGGTGCGGCGTCTTCCGACCAGGTCTCGAACATCACGGTCACCGACACCGCGATCTTCTTGCCGTTCGGCCAAGCTTGCTTTGTCGCCATTTCGTATCGCTCCTTCACTCGAATTGGATTTCAATGGATGGCTTTCAGTCGATTTTGGGAATGCCCATGGCGGGCAGCAATTGTCCCCATTTCTTCAGTTCGGCGGCGATGTAGGCGGCAAATTCGGCGTGCGGCTTATAGGCCGGCGCACAGCCGATCTTGGCAAGCTTGTCGTTGAAGTCAGGCTGCCGCATGACAGCCGCGATGGCGCCGTCGAGCTTGCTCACGATGGCGTCCGGCGTCTTGGCCGGCGCCACCAGTCCGAACCAGGTATCCATTCGCACATCCGGCAGCCCGTACTCCGCCGTGGTCGGCACATTGGGATAAAGCGGATGCCGGCTCGGACCGGCCTGAGCGAGGAGGCGCAGCTTGCCGCCGTCGGCCAAGCGGGCGCTGGCCAAACCCATCGACACCATCTCGATCTGTCCCGCCATGGCGTCGGTCGCGGCTTGTTCGCCGCCGCGATAAGGCACGTGAATAAGGTCGATGCCGGTCTTGAGCTTGAGCATTTCGACCGCGATGTGCAGCGCGCCGCCGACCCCGCCGCTGCCGTAGCGCAGCTTTCCCGGACGGGCCTTGGCGTAGTCGATGAATTGCGGCAGCGTCTGCGGCGGCAATCCCGGATAGATCGCGAAGATCGTCCATGACGTCGTCACCAGCGATACCGGAACGATGTCTTTGGTCGGGTCGTAGGGGTAGTTGTTTTTCAGAAACGGCAGCATCGTCAGTTCGTTCGGGCCGATCATCAAGGTGTAGCCATCGGGATCGGCACGAACCAAGAGATCGGTGCCGAGCTGCGTCATGCCGCCCGGCCGATTGTCGACGACGACCGGCTGACCGAGCCGGGAGCTTAAGCCTTCACCCACCAGACGGCCGATGACATCGACCAGCGAACCTGCCGGACTGGTGATGATCAGATGAATGGGGCGGGAGGGATAATCGTCCGCGGCCGCCGGCCGCGGCACAACGGCGAGCGAGAGCGCCACAAGCACAACGCACAACAAGCCGATCGCCCCGCGGCGCATCATTTTCCTCCCTTCGAGAATTACGCCCCCGTTCGGGAGTCGTTTGTTCCGGCGCTACTTCGTCACATGCTTCGCCAGAAACGCCATCGAGCGCTCCCAGGCAAGCTTCGCCGCGGCTT
Source organism: Xanthobacteraceae bacterium (assembly GCA_049282655.1). GTDB lineage: Bacteria > Pseudomonadota > Alphaproteobacteria > Rhizobiales > Xanthobacteraceae > BOG-931. The sequence goes on along the minus strand of JBAPUM010000067.1, from coordinate 44,486 downwards.
CCTGATAGCTGCCGCGCTCGTCGCAATGGAAGCCGTGCTGCGCGTCGGGATAGACGTAGATCTCGCAGTCGGCGCCGCGCTTGGCTTTGATGGCGTCGACATCGCTCATCGGGATCGAGGCATCCTTTTCGCCGAAATGCATCTGCACCGGAATGTTCGGCTTGGCGTCGGCATTTTTCGCAATCTGGCCGCCGTAATAGCAGACCGCCGCCGACAGCCCCTTGAGTTTCGACGCCGCCAGGAACGAGATCGTGCCGCCCATGCAGAAACCCATGATCGCCACCGGGCCTTCTTTCTTGAGCTCGTCGATCGCGGCCTGCACGTCGCGCAACATCGCGCCCCAATCCGGATTGGCGACGAATTTGCGCGCATTGGCGATCTCGTCGGGTGTGTAGCCAGATTCGAAATTCGGCTGCTGGCGATCGAACACTGCCGGCGCCAGCGCCCGATAGCCGTCACCAGCCAGCCGGTCGCACACCGCGCGGATGTGATGATTGACGCCGAAGATTTCCTGAATGAGGACGATGCCGCCCTTGGCGGCCCCGGCCGGATCGGCCCGATAGGCGCCGAGCTTGAAATTATCCGACGACGTCAATGCGAAATGCTTACCCAAGACGATCCTCCTGTGACGGTTGTTCAGTTCCGGCCGCGATGGCCGCGACAATGGCGCCGCACTATAGCGTGTCGGAAATCGGCCGTCAGCGCGTGACGACGATGAAATCGGTTCCCTCGCCGGTCTCGTCGCCGAGACCCTGGTCGGACACGATCAGCGAGGAACCCGGAACCATCAGTTGCGAAATGCGATCGATCGCGTCTTGCGGGATGGCGATCCGGGCGAGGGCCTGTTGCGGCGTCTGCGGCGGCGGCAAATCGTCGGCAATCTTCTTGCGTTCCTCGTCGCGCCGGTCGTCGCGGCCGCGCTTGGCCGATCGCCTCTCGGATTCCGGATTGCGCACGGGCTTCGGCGGGTCGCCCGGCATCGAGACGACGTTCCAGCGCAGTGTCGTGTGATCGGGCAGAAAATCGAGCGCTGTGAACAGATGCGTTCCGAGCGGTCGCTCCGGCTGGTCGATGGTCACGGCGGAATCGAAGAGCGGTTCGAAATCCTGGCGCACGTAAATCTTCTTTTCCTTGCGGCTGATGAAAATCGCGATCGGCGTCTTTTTTGCCGGGACGGCCTTTGCGGTCTCCGCGGGCTTCGTCGCCGTCACAGGATCGCTGGGCGCGGCCGCGGGCGTTGCCGAGGCTGACCCAACCGCGTCGATTTTCCGCTCGGATCGATTGGCATCGGTCACGGTGGCGTCGGCGCTCACACGCAAGCCGAGTGCGACCGGCGGCGGCGCGCCGGAAGCATCGCCTGGCGCTGGGTCGAGCGCCTTGCCGGCGTCGGCCGCCGGTGCGGCGGTCGCGACATCGGGCGGCGCAGGCGCCGGCGGCGGTTCGGGCGGCTTGTCTTTGTGCACGAACAAATGAGCATCCGCGAATTCAACCGGCTTTAGTTCACGGTCGGCGACGATAACGCGCGCTCCGATCCGGGTCAGGCCGTAGAGCTGGATCGCAAATTCGCGCGGCATGCGAATGCAGCCATGCGACGCGCGATGGCCGATACTTTCGCCCTCGTGCAGCGCGACGCCGGACCAGGTGATGCGCTGCATAAAGGGCATTGGTGCATTGCTGTAGAGATTCGAACGGTGAAAGATCTGTTTTTGAATGACGCTGAAGACGCCGAGCGGCGTCGGCAGGCTCGGCACACCGGTTGCCACCGAGGTGTCCGCCACGTGCATTCCGTCACTATAGAGGTGCAACTTCTGCTGATCGATCGAGACGAAGATTTGCACCGGCCCCTTCGGGATGTCGCCAAACGGCTCTTTGCCGACGCGCGCCGTCCCCTGGTACTCCGGCTTATGCCCGAGCTTCGATCGCGCCATCGCCGGCGCGCAGCCCAAGGCCAGCATCAGCGCGACCGTGAGCGTGTCTGCCGGCAGCAAGTTTTTGCGATTTGAACGAGGCATGCGCGGTTCGAGTGGCTGCTGTCCGGGTTAAAGACAATAGCGGCTGAGGCAAGACGCAAACATGACTATCTTCGGCAGGTCTATCTTCGGTAGGTCTATCTTCGGTAGGTCAGTGCCCCCGTCTTGATCCCTTTTGCCGCATAATCATTCCTTTGGTGTAAACATCCGCCGCCCCGGCTTTAAGGGACGGGCGTCAACGCGAAGGCTTCGGCGAGCAATTCGTAGGAATGCCGCCGCGCGCCATGATCATAAACCATCGTGGTGATCATGAGTTCATCGGCGCGGGTCGCCTCGACCAGCGCCTCCAAGCGTTCCTTGACGCGCGCGACGCCGCCGACCACGAGACGGGCGCGGTGACGCGCGATGCGTTCGCGGTCGACCGGCGTATACGGATAGGCGGCAGCCTCTTCGGGCGAGGCGAGCGGCAGATATTCGCCTTTGGCGCGGCGCGCGTAATGCAGATCGGCGCTCAAACCGATGCGCTCGGCTTCGGCATCGCTGTCGGCTGCGATCACCGCCACCCCGAGAATCGCATAAGGCTCCGCCATCGTCGCCGACGGCTTGAAATGCTGGCGATAGCTCAGCATGGCACTCCCCGCGTCATAATCGGCGAAATGTTGCGCGAACGCGAAGCCAGTGCCTACCGCGGCGGCAAGCTCGGCGCTGTACCCGCTCGAGCCGAGCAGCCAGATCGGCGGCAGCGCCACATCCGCCGGCACCGCGTGCACATTGCGGAACGGATGGTCTTTGGGGAAGCCGCCGCGCTCGAACAGCAATAGTTCCTGAAAGCGTTCGAGAAATTCGTCGCCCTCGCGCGCATCCTGCCGCGCCCGCAGTGCATAGGAGGTGACCGGATCGGTGCCCGGCGCGCGCCCAAGACCAAGATCGATGCGGCCAGGGAACAGTGCCTCCAGCACCTTGAAGCGCTCTGCGACCATCAGGGGTGCATGGTTCGGCAGCATCACGCCGCCGGAGCCTATCCGCATGTTGGAGGTGATCGCCGCGACCTGCCCGATCATAATTTCGGGAGCGGAACTTGCGATATTCGCAAGATTATGATGCTCGGCGAGCCAGTAACGCTTGTAGCCGAGCCGATCGGCGAGCCGCGCCAGATCGAGCGTGTTGCGCAGCGCCACCGATCCCGGCGTCGCCGTCGTCACGGGCGACAGATCGAGGACGGAAAGCGGGACCACGCGGCCACTCTTGACGCTGGCGTCGGGCATGAGCGGTCTATGAGCCCGGCGCCGGGGCCGCCGTCAATCCTCTCGCAGGCTCACCGCCTGGCCGCCTTGATGGCCGCATCGCCAATTGCGGTCTGCTCGGCGCCAGCCGCGCCAGCCACTGCCTTTTTTACGGGGCGATGCCGCTTTGCGATCACGTGTTTTAACGGCTGCGGCATCTGGCTGGCCGTCGGCGGCGTTTCTAGCGCCGAGCCTTGCCACTGGAATTGTGAAATCGGCGACCCGAAATTCTGGTTCGGCGCCGAAGCGGCGGTTGCCGGCCGGAGTTTGCGCCTGCGATGCAGCTTGACGATGTGGCGCGGCGCTTCCTTTTCGGCCGACACGGGCGTTGCGGGGCCGAGATTTGGTTTTGCCGCTTCGTCCTGATTGGGAGAATTGGGAGAATTGGGAGAAGCGGGTGGGGCCGGGCTCGGTTCAACCGCCGCGGCGTTTTCAGCCTTGGCGGCCGTCACGGTGTCGGCCGGCGAAACCTCTGCGGTCATAGCCTTGCCGTCCGGCGCCGCCGTTTCGGCCGGGGCGGGCGGATCAACCGCCGTCATGGCAGCCGGCACTGGCGCCGAGATTGGCGGGGACACCGCAGCAATCTCCGCGTCGCCGTCATGGCGTGCCGTCTCGGCCGATTGCAGTGGAGTTTCCAGCCGAGCTTGTTGGTCGCCCACAGGCTGAGCGGCTGCGCTGGTCGCCGCGGGCGGCGCTGCGTTCGATGGTTCGGGGCTCGCTGGCTGAATGGGCGGCCGAGAAACTACCTGGAAGCGCACGTCGAATGGCGCCGGCCTTCCGTCGGTCACCTCCTCCGGCAGGCCGGTGCCGAACGCCAGTTGCAATGGCGGATTGGCGCTCTCCATCCGCGTGAAGGGCTGATGATTGACGCGGAATGCCGCCAGCGCCCCCAAGCCGCAACTGATGCCGGCGATCGAGGCGAGCAAGGCCGCTAGCATCACCCGGATGTTGGGAAACATTCGACCTCGCAAAGAACCCGCGTGCGATCCGGCGACAGCACGCATTACAGGCAGCAAGATCGACGCGAGGGAGCAACGTTACAAAGCGCGGATTTACAAGGCGCGGACTTACCAAGCACCCGATGCCGGCATCAAGCAAACGCGCGGCCGGACTCGCAGGTTCCAGCCAGCCCGAGCTTTAGCTGAGTCGCCGAAGAATCAACGTTAAAAATGACGCGTCGATTGCACGGCGCGGCAAAATAGACTGCGGCAATGAATTGCGGCTCAGCGCGTCAGCGGCGCTTGCGCCGGAATTTGCGCCGCGGTCGCATTCGACGACGCTCCCGGCAATACGACGACGCGCGTGCCGACATTGACCCGGCTGTAAAGATCCGCGACGTCGTCATTGGTGAGGCGGATACAGCCCGACGACACGTATGTGCCGATGGTCGACGGCTGATTGGTGCCGTGAATCCGGTACAGCGTACTGCCCAGATACATGGCGCGCGCGCCGAGCGGATTGGTGTCGCCGCCGGCCATGAAGCGCGGCAGATAGGGCTGGCGCTCGATCATCTCCCTCGGCGGAAACCAATCCGGCCATTCCTTCATCCGGCTGATGCGTTCGGTTCCGGACCAGGTGAAACCGTCGCGTCCGACGCCGATGCCGTAGCGCAGCGCCTTGCCATTGCCGAGCACGAGATAGAGGTAGGTGTGCGGCGTATCGATCACGATGGTGCCCGGGGGCTCGACGGTCGCGAAATCGACGATCTGACGCCGGAACTGCGGCGGCAATTCCTTTGTGGGCCCCTGCTCGGGCTGATCTTCCGGCGGCAATGCCGCGACCACGGTGCCGCGATCCGGCTGCACCGCCGGCATGCTCGCCGCGTTAGCGGGAGGCACGTTGCCAGGCGCCATACTGCCAGGCGCCATGCTGGTCGGACTGCGCAGCGAGCCGGTCACATCGGCAGGGTCGGCTGCATCGGCGACGGCGGCCGGCGGCCGCGAAAAGGATTGGCCAGCCACAGCCGCCATCGGCTGTGGCGCAAAATAAGGACGGCCCATTGGCGGGCTGGAATCGGGTGGTGCGGCGTCGGCTTCCTCGCCGGGCGCAGGCTGCACAGCGCCCGGAGCATAGGGAACGCCATTGGCATCGCGATAGACCGGCGCGGCTCCGCCATAACCCTGTTCCGCATAAGGCGGCGGAGGCGGCGGGTAGACCGCGGGGGGCGGCCCGTAATATTGCGCAGCGGCGCTGCCGAGCGAGGCTCCGAGCGCGGATGCAATCACGACAAGACAGATGCTGATACGCAAGACCAACCCCCGGCGACCCTCGTGTCCGGGCCCTTTCTGCAAGCAACATTTGGCGGCATCAAGGCATTGGAGAGTGCCCACGGTGGCGCTTTATCGCAGCGGCGGCGGATCCGCCAGCATGGTGAACAGTTAGTAACGACAATGGCTTGCGCAGGCGTGTCATTAATATGTTATTTAGCAGCGGGATTTCGGGGATGGGGATAATGCCGCCGGTCGTGTCACGGATCGACTTGTTGCGCGTCGGAGCGGCCGCGGGTTTTTCGGCCGCGTTTTTTGCGACCCCGCTGCACGCCCAGACGACAGCCATCAACGACCTTAAAGGCAAGATTTTCGACGCCAAAATGGCGGTGCAGACCTTCGCGCAGGGTCTCAAGCATTGCGGCGAACTAAACGGCACGACCTTCTACATGCAGACGCGCGATCGCGTTATAAACCTCGAAGACTATCACCGCTCACTGGACAATCTGGCGTCCCAGGGTGTTTTCAATCCCGAAACCAAGCGGCCCTGGAACCAGCAGGATGCCGACGCGCGCTGGGAAGTCATCAAGAAGGAAGCGGCCTCGGACCAGGAGACATGCGCGCTGGTGGCGAGCCTGCCCGATCTGCAGAAGAAGCTCGACGATTTGCAGCGGCAGGCGGCCGCGCCGCAAAGCACCACTCCGTCAGTCGGCAAATAAATCCATCGCGTCGCCGGCGCATGATAAATTCTCACACCGGCTCGCCGGACACCGCACGTCAGGGGCATCACAATGGATTGGACTGATCGACGGGAACGGCTTCGCGCCGTCATCACCGGACCGCGCTGCATCTATCCGGGTTCGGTCTATGACGCGATTTCGGCGCGCATGGCCGAGGATCTCGGCTTTGAGGCCGGCATGTTCGCGGGCTCCATCGCGTCGTTCACGGTGCTCGGCGCACCCGACATCGTCATGCTCACTTTGACCGAATTCGCCCAGCAGGCCTACCGCATCAGCCGCGCCGGCAAGCTGCCGCTCCTGGTCGATGCCGACCACGGCTACGGCAATGCGCTCAACGTCAAACGCACGGTGGAAGAACTCGAAACCGCGGGCGTCGCCGGCCTGACCATCGAGGACACGGCGTTGCCGGCAAGTTACGGCTCGACCGGTCAGGTACTGATCCCGATTGCCGAAGGGATCGGCAAGATGAAAGCGGCGCTCGCCGGCAGGCAGGACAAGCGGCTCGTCATCGCCGGACGCACCAGCGCCATGTCGATCAACGGCGTGGAAGACACGATTGCGCGGCTAAAGGCTTACGAAGAAGCCGGTGTCGACATGCTGTTCATGTCCGGCGTGAAGACGCGCGCACAACTCGATGCGGTTGCGGCTGCGGTCAAGCTGCCGCTGTTTCTCGGCAGTGCCGGCGCCGAGCTTTACGACCTCGATTATCTGAGCGCGAGAAACGTCCGCGTCTGCCTGCAAGGCCATTTGCCGTTCATGGCCGCCGTCAACGCCACTTATGAAACGCTGAAGGCGCTACGCGACGGCGTGGCGCCGGCGAGCATCAAAAACGGCGCTGCGCCGGATTTGATGAAACGGGTCACACGCCAAGCCGACTATGCGAAATGGTCGAAGGATTTTCTCAATACCGGCCTGTCGGGCGGCTGATGCGGGGCGCATGCCGCCGCACTTGATCAAGCGCCCGACCGTCATCAACTAATGCGTGACAATTAGCGCAGACGCGGCAAGCCGGACTTGACGTGTTTGCGCTTATCCACCCTCGCGATAAGCGGCCATAGGCGGGCCGCCGTGACTCGGGCAGAACCGCATGCATAGAATAGGCCGCCGCGAGCAAGGGAACATCCGATGCCATCCGTGAGCGACTGGAAAGTGCCGTCCTCGGCACAGCCGAAGCCGGAAGATTATTCTTACGATCTCGAGCGCGCGCTCTCCGCCGTGGTCGGGCTGCGTACCACCGTGCCGGCCGATGCTTTCACTGCGGAAACGCTCGGCACCGAGCGCGCCGGAAACGGTGTCTTCATTCGCGGGAACGGCCTCGTCCTCACCATCGGATACCTGATCACCGAAGCCGACACGCTCTGGATCACGCTCAACGATGGCCGCTCGGTGCCAGGCCATGTGCTCGGCTACGATCAGGAGAGCGGATTTGGACTGGTGCAGGCGCTCGCCAAGCTCGAGGTGCCGGCGCTCGAAATCGGCGACTCCGCAGCCATCTCGGTCGGCGAAGGCGTCGTGATCGGCGGCTTCGGCGGCCGTCAAAAATCGGTCGCCGCCCGCATCGTCGCCAAGCAGGAATTCGCCGGCTATTGGGAATATGTGCTCGACGAAGCGATCTTCACCGCACCCGCCCACCCGAACTGGGGCGGCACCGCGCTGATCGGTCCCGCCGGCCAGCTCCTCGGCATCGGCTCGTTGCAACTGCAGCACGCCGCGGAGAAAGGCCAGACGCAGAACATCAACATGATGGTGCCGATCGATCTCCTCAAGCCGATCATCGACGACCTGATGAAATTCGGCCGCCGCAACATGCCGCCGCGGCCGTGGCTCGGCCTCTATGCCACCGAAGTCGAGAACCGGCTGGTCGTCGTCGGGCTCGCCGATCGCGGGCCGGCGAAGAAAGCCGACCTCCGCACTGGCGACATCATCCTCTCGGTCGCCGGCAAGGACGTGCGCGATCTCGCCGGCTTCTTCCGCCGCATCTGGGCGCAAGGCCAGGCCGGCGTCGACGTGCCGATCACGATCTATCGCGACGGCGAGAGCATGGAGCTGCGCGTGAAATCGAGCGAGCGCAATAAGTTCCTGAAGGGGCCAAGCTTGCATTGAGATCACGACCCGCTCGTCCCCGCGCAAGCGGGGACCCAGACTGGATTCCCGCTTGCGTGGGAATGAGCGGAAAATGTCTCAGCATTCCTCGAACAGCGCCCGTAACCCCTCGCGAAAAGTCGGATAGCGCAACGTAACGTCGAGCTCGCGCTTGAGCTTGTCGTTTTTCACACGCCGGCAGTCCTGCCAGAAGCTCAGCGCCATCGGCGACATCGAACGGGCCGCGTCCACAAAGGCAATTTCCGGCGGCGGCTCGCGTCCCAGAAGTTTTGCCGCGAAGACGATCGGATCGCCGGCCGGCGTCGGCTCGTCGTCGGCGACGTTGAAAATCCCGGACGCGGCGCGCGTGAACGATGCATCGATGGCTTGCGCGATATCTCCGACATGGATGCGATTGAAAACCTGTCCGGGCTTTGCGACGCGGCGGGCTTTGCCGCTCGCGACCTGAACGAGCGCGTTCTGTCCCGGACCGTAAATGCCGGCGAGGCGAAGGATTGCGACGGCGATGCCGTGCTGCGCACCAAAATCCTGCCAGGCCTGCTCGGCGAGAAGCCGCTCGCGGCTGCGCCCGGCATCGGGTGCCGGCGGCGTCGTCTCATCGACCCAGGCGCCGGCGTGATCGCCGTAAACGCCGACGGTCGATAGATAAACCACCGCGCGCAGATGTTTCGTCTTGGCGAGAGCGTCGGCGCAAGCGGCCAGGACCGGATCGCCGCCCGCTCCGGGCGGCGCCGAGGCGAGCGCAAACTCCGCTTCGCCGATCGCGGCCTGCAACTGCGGCGTTGCGCTGTGGCCATCGAAGACGAGCGCGCGCAGCCGTTCGCCATCATAGGCATTCAAGATCGCGGCACGCTCGGCGCCGCGCACCGTGCCGATGACGGTGTCGAATTCGTCGCCGAATTCAGCAGCAAAATTCTCCGCGCAATAGCCGAACCCGAAACAGATAAGCTTGGTCATTGTGGAACCTTTGCCGGCGCCGCGGCCCACTCCGCGACGACCTCCGGGTCGGTTTCCCGGGACAGAAACTTCGCCGCGTTGGCTTCGAGCCGCGCCGGATCGAGCCGGCTCAGTGCCCACACCGCAGCGCCGCGCACCAACGGAGAAGCATCATCGAGCAGGCGTTCGGCCTCGGCCGCGAGCGTTGCGTCACCCGAATTGCCGACCGCGATCAGCACATTGCGCACAAAGCGCGCGCGGCCGATGCGCTTGACCGCGCTTTTTGTGAACAGCGCCCGGAACGCCAAATCGTCGAGCCGCGCCAGATCGGCAAGCTTTGGCGCGCGCAACACATCGCGTGCCGCAAGCTTGGTCTCGCGGCCCGCGACGGCGAACTTGTTCCACGGACAGACGGCGAGGCAATCGTCGCAGCCATAGATGCGATTGCCGATCAGCGGACGAAGATCGCGCGGAATCGCGCCCTTGTGCTCGATGGTGAGGTAGGAGATGCAGCGTCGCGCATCGAGCCGATAGGGCGCGGGAAAGGCTGCGGTCGGACAGACATCGAGACAAGCCCGGCAATTGCCGCAATGGTCTTGTTCAGGCGCGTCGGGCGGCAGATCGAGCGTGGTGAAGATCGCGCCGAGGAAGAGCCACGAACCCCATTGCCGCGATACGAGGTTGGTATGCTTGCCCTGCCAGCCGAGACCCGCGGCCGCGGCGAGCGGCTTTTCCATCACCGGCGCGGTGTCGACAAAGACCTTGATGTCGCCGCCCCCGTTCTCGATCAGCCAACGGCCGAGCGCCTTCAATCGCGGCTTGATCAGCTCGTGATAATCGTCGCCGCGGGTATAGACCGAAATGCCGCCGCGGCTTCGCTCTCCGAGGATCGCCAGCGGATCGCCATCCGGCCCGTAATTGAGGCCGAGCATCACGATCGAACGCGCCTGCGGCCACAAGCTACGAGGATCGCCGCGGCGCTCGGCATTCGCCGCCATCCAGGTCATATCGCCATGGGCGCCGGTATCGAGAAATTCACGCAGCCGTTTGGCGGCAAGCGGCACGGCGTCCGGCCGCGCTACCCCGATGACGTCGAAGCCTTGCGCCCGCGCGGCCTCGCCGAGCGCGGCTTTCAGCGCCGCCGCATTCAAAAATCGAGGTTGGCGTAACTCGGCGACGGCGGCAGGCCGGGCAGCGTTTCGGTGAGGAGCATGCGGAACGACGGCCGCGATTTGATCCTCGCGTACCAGTTCCTCGCGGTCTCGTCTTCGTCCCACGGCACATCGCCCAGATAATCGACGGCGGAGAGATGCGCCGCCGCGGTGAGATCGGCATAGGTCAGGCTGTCGCCGGCGAGCCAGTCGCGCGTGCGCACCAGCCAACCGATATAGGCCAGATGGTACTTGATGTTGGTCTTTGCAGCACGCAGCGTTTCGGTGTCGGGCGAGCCGCCGCCATTGCCGGCCGGCATGAAGCGCTTATAGACCCGCTCGTTGACCAGCGGGCCCGACACTTCGGCGAAGAATTTCTCGTTGAACCAGGCCATCAGGCGCCGCACCTCGACGCGCGCGCCGACATCCTGCGGCAACAGCCTGTTGTGCTCGAACACGGTGCCGCGAGTCTCGTCGATATATTCGGCGATGATCGGCGCACCAGGGACCGGCGGGGCGGCTTCCTCGAGGAGGACCGGCGTCGAGGCGGCGGGATTGAGCTTGAGGAACTCTTCACGGCGTTCCCACACCCGTTCCTCAACGAGCCGTGCCGGCAGGCTGTACTCTTCGAGCACGAGCCGCACGAAGCGGGACTGCGGACAGATCGGATGATGGAACAGCGTCAACATGCGATGCTAGCCTGTCGCCCAAGACTGCTTGCGAGCCTTGCCCGAATCCCATCTTGGCGTCAAAAGGTTACCGAGATTGGAAGCCGGGCCGTGGCCGTTTGCGGCGGCAGCGGCGCGCGCTAAGCCAGCCATCCCGTGGCTACACCAACAAGGATCACAACGCCGAGCAGAAACCGATAGATCACGAACGGCCAGCTCGAAAAATTTTCCAATATTTTCATCAGGCCCCAGATCGCAAAAAAAGCCGACACGGCGGCAACGCCGATGCCGAGGATCAGGACCGACCACGCATGCCAATCAAGATGTATCTTGTGGAGTTCCCACAGTTCCTTGAAGCCGGCGAGCGCAATCGCCGGCAAACCCAGCAGAAAAGACAGGCGGGCGGCTTCCTCGCGTTTGAAGCCGAGCATGAGGGCCGCGGTCAGCGTCGAGCCGGAGCGCGAAACACCGGGAATGAGTGCTCCGGTCTGCGCAAGTCCGACAAGAAGCGCGTCGACGATCGTCGCATTCTCGATCGTGCGCCGATGCCGGGCCCAAATCTCCGCAATGGCAAGAAGCAGCGCCATGGCAACGCAGGCCCAGCCGATAACGCTGACGGCGCGCAGCGGAGAATTACAGGTGTTGAGCAGTTTCGCGAGCGCCAGACCGGCAATTCCGATCGGGATCGTCGCCAGCACGATCCACAGCACGAATTGGAACGAGCGGTCGCGGAATTTGCCGCGAAGCGCGGCCGAGATCGAATTGACCGCCAAGTCCCGAACGTCGGTCCAGAAATAGCTCACCACCGCGCCCAGGGCGGCAAGCTGCATCGCCGCGGAGAAGGCCGAGCCCGGATCCTGCCAGCCGAGCACCGCAGGCACGAGCCGCATATGCGCCGTCGACGAGATCGGCAGCAACTCGGTTATGCCCTGGACGATGCCGAGAACCGCAACCTTGGAATAGCCTAGCGCGACGAAACCGGTATCGATGCCGTTGGTGCAAGCGTCGGTCATGTTCACATCGTCTTGTCGGATATGGGGAAGCAGGCGTTAGCGGGTTGCTGGCATATTCTAGCGGGGGCGGCGCGATTGCTCCTGTCGCAGAATATCCAATCCGCGCGACCAAGTCAGGCCGGTCAGTTGCTGGTCGGGTTCCAACGTCCCATCATGCGATCGAGGCTGCAGGACCCGGCACCGAAGACGACGACATAGAGCATGCCGCCCATCATCGACAGATGGCCGTAGAAAAATGCGGCGTCGGTACGCGCCGCAGCCGCGTCGGGATCCGCCCAGTAATGGTGGAACAGAAGCGCGAGCGTGAACGTGTAGAAGAACAGCGCCAGCGCCGCCCAGCGCGCGTAAAGGCCCGTCGCCAGCAGCAAGCCGCCGCCGAGTTCCATTGCGATCGCGCCCCAGACAAGGAGTTCCGGAAACGGAATGCCATGATTTCCCATCTGCACAGCGGTGGCCGCGATAGCGCCGAGCTTATTGATGCCGCCGCGTATGAATATGTAAGCCATGAGCACGCGAGCGACAGCCAATAGCGGCGCTAGTTTTGAATTCATCATTTCTCCCGCGCTCATCAGCGAGCGCTCATGTTCGACTTAAGCGATTGAAAGAACACCCCGGTTGTCGGATTAGTTCACCGGGTTTCCCCTAGCGCCGCGCCAGGCGTCGTCAAACCGTACGCGCGCTGAACTGGCCGGTCTTGCGAAAGCGCCACAAGTAAGTCGGCACGATCGCGGCGATAGACTCGGGCGTGACGCCGAGCCCTTCGAGCGTGCGGCCGTCGCGGCGGGCATCTTCGGAAACGACATTGTCACGCTTGAGAATCTCGACCTGGTCGGGTGTGATCGGCGGCTTCGGTAGATATTGCAGGAACGTGGCCTGCAATTTCAACAGTCCGAACGGCACCGGCACCAACAGCCGGCGGCGCTGGGTGGTGGCGAGCACGAACTGCATCAGTTTTTTGAACGTGCGCAGATCCGGACCGCCGAGCTCATAGACCGCGCCCGGCTTCAAATCGCCGTCGACGGCCTTGGCAATCGCGGCACCGACATCGCCGGCAAACACCGGCTGCATGCGGCTGTGGCCACCGCCGGGCAGCGGCAGCACCGGCGACATCCGGGCGAGCGCGGCGAAGCGATTGAAGAAATCGTCTTCGGGGCCGAACACGATCGACGGCCGCATGATGATCGCCGAGCCCTGCGCGGCCAAAACCCGCCGCTCGCCGTCGGCCTTTGCTCGCGCATAATGCGACGTCGCGTCGGGGTCGGCGCCGAGGGCCGAGACATGGACGAGCGGCGCGCCAGCAGCGCTCGCCGCGCGCGCCACGGTTTCCGCGCCCGCAGCCATCACCGCGTCGAAGCGCTGGCGGCCGTGCTCGAACAAGATGCCGACCAGATTGACGACGTAGTCGGCGTCGTGCACCGCCGCCGTGACCGAATCCGGATAGCGTAGATTGGCCTGCACGGCGTGGATCTGGCCGACCCGGCCGAGCGGCTGCAAATGGAAGGCGAGATCGGGGCGGCGCACCGCGACACGGATGCGGTAGCCGCGATTGGCAAGCGCGCGCACCACGTGACGGCCGAGAAAACCCGAACCGCCGAATACCGTAACGAGCGTTTCAAGCTTGTGCTTTGAGGCCATTGTTGGCGAAATACATGATCGGCGCGGCGCTGTATAGAGATTATCGTGGCCGCGGTGTGCGGAAAGGCGAGCGCCGGTATCCCGATGGCGCACGAGGATTTCGCATTACCGGCGCACCCGTCCGGCACCATGCTGTAGGCCGTTCGATTGACAAGGGGATGACCACTTTCTACCTATCCCCGGCATTGCCCGAATGGGCGCCCAGGTGGCGGAATTGGTAGACGCACTAGTTTCAGGTACTAGCGCCGCGAGGCGTGGAGGTTCGAGTCCTCTCCTGGGCACCACATTAAGCGATACGGCAGCGGAAAATCCGGCATGACCATCCGAATCCACCGCGGCGATCTACCGGATATTTCGCGCTACTTGAGCGCGCCGTCGCGCGCGGTCGCGATCGATACCGAGACCATGGGTCTCGATCTGCAGCGCGACCGGCTCTGCGTGGTGCAACTGTCGCCGGGCGACGGTTCGGCCGATGTTGTGCAGATCCCGCCGCATGCCGAAAATACACCTGACTTGGCGCCAAACCTGAAGCGGCTTCTCGCCGACAAAAGCATCCTCAAGATTTTTCACTTCGCGCGCTTCGATCTCGGCATGTTGTACAAGGCCTTCGGCGTGATGCCGCAGCCGGTCTATTGCACCAAGATCGCATCGCGGCTGACGCGGACCTATACGGACAAGCACGGGCTCAAGGATCTGGTGCGCGAGATTTTGGGCCAGGAAATTTCCAAGCAGCAGCAATCGTCGGATTGGGGCGCGGCGGAATTGAGCGACGCGCAGGTGTCTTATGCGGCCGCCGACGTGACGCACCTGCACGCGCTCAAAGTGAGGCTCGACGCCATGCTGGCGCGCGAGGGCCGCGAGGCTCTCGCCGGCGCCTGTTTCGGCTTCCTGCCGGATCGGGTGCGGCTCGATCTCGCCGGCTTTGCGGCCGACGACATTTTCGCGCATTCCTGAATTGCCTCCTCCTGGAACGGCCAGAATCTTGAATTCCATGGCCTAATTCCATCGCTTAGTTCCACGGCTTAAAGCCGCGAAGGAACAGCCTTCGCCGGGCCATATTTCCCGACAAGTTTGCGGGTAAATTGACGCGGTGGTTTTTGCCGGGGCAAATTTGCCAGGACAAAACCGCCAAAAGCATGGTCTAAGGTTGCGAATCGGGCGACGCCTGAAGGGAAAATCGCTTGGCCATTGCCTACCCGGAAAACGGCGCGACGGGATTTTCACCTCGTTCCCACGGCGATTTTGAGCGCACCTATCGCTCGGCGCTGCGGCACAGCCGCCATGTGCGCTGGCTGCGCATCAGTGTGCCGGCCGGGATCGCGGCGATTTTGCTGGTCGTCGTCGGGCTCAATTACCTGCCGCCGATCGGCGGCTTCCGGCTGCCCGGCGAACTCGGCAATCTCGTCATTCACGGCACCAAGATCACCATGCAGCAGCCGCGGCTGACCGGCTTCACGGTCGATTCCCGCGCCTATGAGTTTTCCGCCGACGCCGCCGCGCAGGACATCACCAAACCCAATCTCGTCGAACTCGACAAGCTCCACGCCAAGATGGAGATGCAGGACAAGACCAGCGTCGATATGTCGGCCGATTCCGGCGTCTATGACGCCAAATCGGAAATACTGACGCTGAAGGACAACATCGTGCTCAACTCGTCGACCGGCTACCAGGGCCAGCTCAGCGAGGCGGTGATCGACGTTCGCAAGGGCAATGTGGTGTCGGACGAACCGGTCTCGGTAAAAATGCTCGACGGCTTTCTCAACGCCAAGCGCCTCGACATCGCCGAGAACGGCAGCGTGCTGCGCTTCGGCGGTGTGACGATGACGATCGAGCCGAACAAGAACTCCGCCAAAGATTCTGCCAAAGACCCTACGCAGGATTCTGCAAAAGATTCCGCCAATGATTCCACCAAGGCGGCCGGTCAATGATGGCGTGCATGAAGGCTCGCATGAGATCTTGCGCCGCATTCTTGCTGGCGGCAGTCGCGTTGTCGGCGGCAGGGCCCGCCGGCGCGCAGGGGCCGCATGGGGGCGCGGCCAGTCCATTCCAGGGCATGGGCCAGAGCCAGGACCAACCGGTTCAGATCGAGGCAGCCACGCTTGAAGTCCGCGACAAGAACAAGACCGCGACTTTCTCGGGCAATGTGTCGGTCGTGCAGGGCGACACCACGATGAAGTGCCAAAGCCTCGTCGTTTTCTACGGGCAGGAAGTCGGCATTGGCGCTGAGGGCGCACCCGCGGCGACCGCTGCCAAATCGTCGCCTGGCATGCCGCAAAACGCGCAAAACATCCGCCGGATCGAGGCGCGCGGCGGCGTCACCGTCATCACCAAAGACCAGAACGCGAGCGGCGATCTCGGCGTCTATGATCTGAAGACCAAGACCATCGCCTTGAGCGGCAATGTCGTGGTCAGCCAGGGCCAGAATGTCATTCATGGCGAGCGGGTGGTGGTCGATACGGTAACCGGCACCGCCCGGGTCGAATCCGGGAGCACCGCGGCGGCCGGCCTCGGCGCGGCGCCGCAGAGCCGGGTCCGGGCGCTAATCCAGCCCGGCAAGGGCCAAAATGGCAGCCAGACGAATTTCATGACCCTTGGGCCCGGTAAAACGAATTGACGGCCGCGCCATCGCCCATCTACCGGCAAATGGGCTAGACTCGCCGCGATCGATGCACTGATGCGGTCTTCGACCGCGATTCGCAGGCGAGGTTTCCGAGACCGGCGTGCTGGACCTTCTTTCAATCTTTCGCCGCCGCAATTCGCCCGCGAGCCGTAACCCTGTGGCCGATTACGAACCTATCGACCTGACGACGATCGGTGGCGCGATCAGCACCGTTTACCTCGATATCGCGAGCGTTCCGGCACGACCTGAGAAAAAGCGCGTTAAGGCGCCTCCCCCGCCGGCGGCACCGCACGGTGCAATACCACCGCCGTTCACGGCGCCGCCGCTGCAGGCTGTGTTGCCCCCGCAGGCGGCGCCGGAAGTGGCAGGGCCGCCACCTTCGGCGCCACCTCCCGTGCAGTCGCGGCCGACCCGCCCGCCGCCCGGAACCAATGGGTCGCGCCCGGCCTCCCGGCCGCGCCGCCGTACCGACAATAACGGCGCGGCGCCGGGCGACCGTAAGGGGCTTCTTGCCGTTCACGGCATCGAGAAAAGCTTCGTCGGCCGCAAGGTGGTGAAGGGCGTCAGCCTCTACGTCCGCAAAGGCGAGGCCGTCGGCCTCCTCGGCCCCAACGGCGCCGGCAAGACGACCGTATTCTATATGATCACCGGGCTTATCAAGGCCGATCGAGGCCGCATCGATCTCGACGGCGCCGACGTGACCCAATTGCCGATGTATCAGCGGGCCAGGCTCGGCATCGGCTATCTGCCGCAAGAAGCCTCGATCTTCCGCGGCTTGACGGTCGAGGACAATATCCGCGCGGTGCTCGAAGTGGTCGAGCGCGATGCCAAACGGCGGGCCCGCGATCTCGATGCGCTGCTCGAGGAATTCAATATCGCACGCTTGCGCAAGTCGCCGGCGATCGCGTTATCTGGCGGCGAGCGGCGACGCGTCGAGATCGCACGCGCCTTGGCGACACGCCCGAATTACATGCTGCTCGACGAACCTTTTGCCGGCATCGACCCGATCGCGGTCGGCGATATCCAATCGCTGGTGCGCCACCTCACCAACCGTGGCATCGGCGTGCTCATTACCGATCATAATGTGCGCGAGACGCTCGGCCTGACCGACCGCGCCTACATCATTTATTCCGGTGAGGTCTTGATGGAGGGCCGCGCCGACGAGATCGTCAACAATCCGGAAGTCCGGCGGCTCTATCTCGGCGAGGAGTTCCGACTTTAATCGCACTTATATACTTGACGTAAGTGTGATTATTGTCCTAGAAAGCTTGCGTCCGCCCTGCGGACTGGCTCCCCGGACGTAATCCTCGAAATTCAAGGAATGAGTGCGTTTCGCCAGAAAGGTGAGACGCAATGGACGCGGTTAAATCTAAGATCGAAATCGCATCACCGGAGTTGGAAGAAAAATGCCAGGCTTGTGATGGCAGTGGGAGGGAGGCGGCCGGTATCCTTTGTGAAAGCTGCGCCGGTCTCGGATTCGTACCCACGGATGCGGGAGACAAGTTGCTCAGCTTTTTGCGCCGTCATCTAGGTGTTGGCCGGGATGTTTAATAAGCCAACTGTCTACCGCGCCCATGAGCCGCGAGGAGCAGCTGATGACGGGCGATATCATGTTAATTACTGTCGGGCCATCCAGCAGGATTGGCCTGCCCTTCCCAGCGAAAGGCAGCTTTAGCTTGGGAATGAGCTTTAGATAGGCATCGTCAGCCAATCCGCTTTGATGAATTATTAGATTTCTGACGACACGAAGGGCATCAATACTCTTGTGACTTAGGGCCGCGTCGATATCGGAATTATCTATATCGAACGCGCTCGCGTATGCCCTCCTGATGTCAGAGAGCCGACTAAATTCAAATCTGCTCTCGCGCAGGACAGTTCCCATTCTATTTTTTACATCGAAACCGAGGCGTTGAATTATATCGAGTGGTACAGATTTGGAATTGCTCCGATCTCCTTGATCGAAGGAATCTTCCCGATTTGACACCGCATTCTTGAACAGTCGCTTGGGGTTTCCCTTCAAGTGTGCAAGCCGGGACGGACTGATATTTAGCGCAGTCTCCCAAAGGTCACCGCACATCGTCTCGAATGCGGTCCAGGTTCCGGTGAGATACGACGACAGCATGGCGGAAAGTCCGTTGGACATAGGAGGCGGCAGGCTTGCCAGCAATTCGGCGGGGGCCGTACCGATCTTGAGCAATGCCAGCGCGGCTTCGTGCCATCCGGTTTTTTCGCGTTCCTCTACGCGAGTATTTAATTCCGCATCGAAAAGTTCCTTGAAGCGCGCAGTCACGCGAGCGATCGTATCAATTTCATCATCTTTTATTTTTGAGAAATCGGTGAGTGTCCCGGCAGTCTCAATAACTGCTACATCCAAAAGATGCTGCATTCGCGTCGATAAATCTCCAATATGCGCGGGAACGAGCATCATAAAGCGGACACGCGCAATGTTGAACCTGAAAGCTCCTGATACCCATTGAAGTCCCGGTGTTTTGAGGTGTGGAATATTTAGATTAGCGTGTGCAAATTCAGTGCACGCGGTTAGATTTAGGCCGCCGACGGTAAGCTTGGGAAATGGGACTGATCTCATGACAAAGGACTCAAGCGACGGAGCCGCCGCCAAACGCTTAATGGGCGCACTTTTACGAATGCCACCCAAGCCGCATTCGGAAATGAAACTCGGCACGAAACGGGACTCCGCCGAAGCGAAGTCCCGTCCACGTTCAGAACAGCGCGTGAATCAAAACCGCAAGCGCCAAAAGGCACCGCGATAAGTCCACGTTGATCTGCACGTTGAGTCGGAAATTGAAATGCTTGCGCATCTCAGTAGCCTTTCCGGCTCGTCGCGCGACGAAGCCAGTTAAGGTTTCGTCTCGTACCCCATCGAACGATTTAACCGTCGTTCATGGGTTCATCGGCCCACCATTGGCGTTCGCGAACCGCCCCCGGTAGTCCCGTTGGCTCCTCTGGATCGTCGAAGTTATCCCTCCCGGGGCCTCGACGATTGAGGACGGGTATGCGGGGTCGGGATAGCTCAATTGCCAATTGAGCGTCCGTTCGCCGCACGCTGATGGTGGGCTACCTATTCCTTGGAGTCTAGCCGTTTTCGCCAAGCCAAAAACCGCTTAGCGGTATGTCTTATCCACTTGGGATTTTGCTTAGTTAGTCGGCCGGTACGTCAGGCGCTTGCCCTCGATACCCTTAAGAGCCGCCGCCGTCCGTTCCCCGTCATTGAAGCCAAGTTTGGTGCGGTGATTGTGTCTGAACTGAAACTCGTTCAGAT
Source organism: Xanthobacteraceae bacterium (assembly GCA_049282655.1). Lineage (GTDB taxonomy): Bacteria > Pseudomonadota > Alphaproteobacteria > Rhizobiales > Xanthobacteraceae > BOG-931. The sequence goes on along the minus strand of JBAPUM010000067.1, from coordinate 24,880 downwards.
ACCGTTGCAAATGCTGCTCGCTGCAAAAGCGATAGGTGCCCTTCATTGAGCGCTTGAAGTTGCCGAAAAAGTTTTCGGCTGCGTTCGTGGTCGCACCGTCCTTGCCGACATAGAAGCCTTCCCATCCGGGGCTGCCGCGCATGACGGTCTTGTGCTTGGCAAATTCAGGGCCGACCTTGCGGTAAAGGGCGCTTTCGTCGGTGTTCAGTTCGGACGAGCGGTGCGCGTTGGTAACGAGGATTTCGCGGACGGTCTTGCTGTCGGCTTTCTTCACATGGAACGCGCGGGCGCGGCCCTGAGGCTCGACTAGGGCCACGATAGAGGCCTTGTGGCTGTGGCCCTTGCGGTAGCTCTTGGCGCGCTTGGAATTGCCGTAATACGTCTCGTCCGCCTGAATGGACTTGCCTTCACCGCCCATAGGCGTGGGGTTCGTTTCCTGCATCGCTTCCCGCAAGCGGTGCATCATGAACCAAGCCGTCTTGTAGGTGACGCCTAGCGTCCGGTGGATTTCGTGAGCCGATACGCCGTTCTTGCCCGAATTGACCATGTGAGCGGCCATGAGCCACTTGGTCAGGGGAACCTTGGACCGCTCTAGGACCGTGCCGACCGTGACCGTGAATTGGCCGTTGCACTCATGGCAGTAGTACAGGCCGGGCCGATGGCTCTTGCCCTGCATTTTGGCGATCTTTTCGGGGTCGCTGTTGCCGCAATGACGGCAGATCACACCATTGGGCCACAGCTCAGCCTCTAGGGCTTCGCGGGCGCGATCCTCATCGTGGAACATGGGGTCTTGGAAGGTTGCAAGCTTGGTCATGGGCTATCCCCTATGACCATAAGCCTATCTGAGGCCGCTACTTATGTCAAGTATATAAGTGCGACTTTAATCCTATACGATCAAGCGGCTTGCGGCGGGGCCGATTAATTGCTGTAAGAGGAGAAGCAAGAATCGGACCAATTTGGTCCATCCTACCGAGTGTTTGTACCCGCTATGGCGCTTTCGCAAAGACTTCAGATCCGGCAGAGCCAAGCGCTGGTGATGACGCCGCAGCTGATGCAGGCCATCAAGCTGCTGCAGCTCTCCAATCTCGATTTGGTCGCCTATGTGGATGCCGAGCTCGAGCGCAATCCGCTGCTCGAAGGCGGCGCGGAAGCCGAGCCGTCGCCGAGCCCCGCCGAGGGCGCGAATGGCGCGGAGCAGCCGGCCGTCAATGGCGAGACCTTTAGCGGCGGCGAAAACGAAGCCAGCACCCGCGACAACGCCGAACAGGCGGATCACCGCCTCGACGACACCTCGCCCGACGACAGCGAGCCGCCGCGGTCGCGCGCCGCGGAGGGCCCCTCGGCCTATTCGGACTGGACCGGCACCGCATCCGGCGGCCGAGATGACGCCGATTACAACCTCGAAGCCTTCGTTTCCGCCGAGACCACGCTCGCCGACTGGCTGCGCGAGCAGCTTACGCTCGCCATTTCCGATCCGGTGCGGCGCATGATCGGTCAATACCTGATCGATCTGGTCGACGAGGCCGGTTATCTGGCGAGCGACCTGGAGGCCGTGGCGGACCGGCTCGGCACCAGCGTCAAGGAGATCGAAGCCGTCCTCGCCACGCTGCAGAGCTTCGATCCGCCCGGCATTTGCGCCCGCGATCTCGCCGAGTGCCTCGCCATACAGCTCAAGGAGCGCGACCGCTACGATCCCGCCATGCAGGCCCTGATCACGCGGCTCGATTTGCTGGCACGGCGCGATTTCTCCGCGCTGAAGAAAATCTGCGGCGTCGGCGACGAAGATCTCGCCGACATGATCGCCGAAGTCCGCCGGCTCAATCCCAAGCCCGGCCTCGCTTTCGGTTCGGCGCTGGTGCAGCCGATCGTGCCGGATGTTTTCGTGCGGTCGGCACCCGACGGCGCCTGGCTCGTCGAACTCAATTCGGAGACGCTGCCAAAAGTTCTGGTCAATCAGAGCTATTACGCCGAAGTCTCGGCCACCGCGCGCCGCGACACCGATAAATCCTATCTCGCCGAATGCCTGCAGAGCGCTACCTGGCTGGTACGGGCGCTCGATCAGCGCGCCCGCACCATTCTCAAAGTCTCCAATGAAATCGTCCGCCAGCAGGATGCGTTCTTCGCCCACGGCGTCGAGCATCTGCGGCCGCTCAATCTTAAAACCGTCGCCGAAGCCATCGGCATGCACGAGTCGACCGTGTCGCGCGTCACCGCCAACAAATATATGGCGACGAGCCGCGGCATTTTTGAATTGAAATACTTTTTCACGTCCGCGATCGCAGCGTCGCATGGCGGCGAGGCGCACTCCGCCGAAGCCGTGCGTCACCGCATCAAGCTGCTCATCGACGGCGAGAATTCGGACGACGTCTTGTCGGACGACACGATCGTCGAAAAGCTGCGCGAGGCCGGCATCGACATCGCGCGCCGCACGGTCGCCAAATACCGCGAGGCGATGCGGATACCGTCGTCGGTGCAGCGGCGCCGGGAAAAGCAGGCCGCCGCCGCGGATTGAAGTCACGCCGAAGCGAAGTCGCGCCCAAATAAGTGGAACTGCTGTATCCGACGCCGCCGCCTCGCGTTGACACTCCTCCCTTGGATGCCTAGGTCGGGTAAGCGGCTTAATGCTTAATAACGAAAACGAGATTGAGAGGCTGCCATGTCGTTTCGCGTTTCAGGTAAAAGCATCGATATCGGCGATGCGTTGCGCGACCGTATTCACGCCCGGATCGCCGGAACCGTAACCAAGTATTTCGACGGCGGCTATTCGGGACATGCCACGGTGGCGCGTGACGGCTTCGGCTTTCGCACCGAATGCGCTGTTCATCTGGACTCGAAGATCACGCTCCATGCCGACGGTCACGCGGCCGACGCTTATGCCAGCGCCGACCAAGCCGCCATGCTCATCGAAAAACGGCTGCGACGCTATCATCGCCGGCTGAAGGGTCATCGGCCGGAGCGCAACGGCGGTTGGGAAGCGATCGATGCCGCGAGCTATGTGATCGCCGCGCCGGAACACGACAACGATGCCGACATCGATGCCTTTACGCCGGTCATCATCGCAGAATCGACCACGACCTTGAAACAATTGTCGGTCAGCGACGCGGTGACGGAGCTCGATTTGACCGGCGCGCCGGTTCTCGTGTTTCGGCACGCCGCGCATGGCGGGGTCAATATCGTCTACCGCCGCGCCGACGGGCATTTCGGCTGGATCGATCCGCCGGTGCTGGCGGCCGCGGATGCCCATTGACGGCAAAGCGGCGGCTCCCTATGGTCCGCCGCTCTCCACCGCGATCGCGCTTAGTGAAGACCGGCTGTGGGAAAAGATCACACTATATTAGACACTTAGCGAGCAGCACCATGACTCGCTCCTCAGGTTCAATTCATGCCGCTTAACGATCTGGTTGCGTCGAACGCGATCATCCCGGCGCTCAAGGTCAACAACAAGAAGCAAGTGCTGCAAGAGCTCGCCGCCCGCGCGGCCATGCTCAGCGGCCAAAACGAACGCGCCATCTTCGACATCCTGATGCAGCGCGAAAAACTCGGCTCGACGGCGATCGGCAATGGCATCGCCATCCCGCACGGCAAGATGGCGACGTTGAACCGGCTGTTCGGATTGTTCGCCCGGCTCGACCGGCCGGTCGATTTCGAGGCGCTCGACAATCAGCCGGTCGATCTGGTGTTTCTGTTGCTGGCGCCGGAAGGTGCTGGCGCCGATCACCTCAAGGCGCTCGCCCGCATCGCACGGCTGATGCGCGATCCCAACATCGTCCACAAATTGCGCGCCTCGCACGACGCCGAATCGCTGTACGCCGTGCTGGCAATGCCGTCGGCATCCGCCGCCTAACAAAAATCAGCTATCGAACGCTGAAACTGAAACGGGGCCGCGATCACATCGCCGGCCCCGTTGTGATGACTGACGACCGATTACCGACTGGCGATCAATGAACGCTCACCATCTCGAGTTCCTGGCTCCAGGCATTGGCGACGGCGGCCTCACGGGTGTCGGTCAGCATGATCGGCGTGCCGTCGGCGCCGTGCAGCGCGAACAGGATCTGACCCGGCGCCAGTTCCGGCATCTCGGCTTGCGGAAACAGCGCCCGGACGTCCTCGGAACGGATTGTTTTCACATAAGCGATCTCGCCGTCGCCGAGATGGGCGAGCGCCTCGGCGGACAGATCGATCATGGCGTCGCTGCGGTTCGTCTCTTTGTTCATCGTGTCTTCCATGGCCTCGACTCCTTTCTGACTTTGTCGAGCCCTAACAAATCCTTCAATCGCATGCTTTGATTGAGATCGATTTAACGATGCGCTCGGGCTGCGGGCGCACGAGATCAATCGACAGCAATCCATTCTTCAAGTCCGCCCCCAATACCTCCATACCCTCCGCCAGCACGAAAACACGCTGGAATTGGCGCGCGGCGATGCCGCGATGGATGTATTGCCGGCTTTTGTCGTCGAGCTGGCGGCCGCGAATGACGAGCTGGCTCTCCTCTACGCTGACATCGAGCTGATCGCGGGTAAAGCCCGCGACCGCAAGGGTAATGCGCAACCGCTCGGGACTGTTCCCGTCGCGCGGAACCCGTTCGATGTTGTAGGGGGGATAGCCCTCGGAAGCCTTGCCGACCCGATCGAGCACCCGCTCTATTTCGTCGAAGCCAAGCAAAAAGGGACTTGAAAGCGAAGAAACCCTGGACATCGTCAAAGCCCTTAGTAAGCGACTTTGCGGGGCCCTGACGGCACCCCGGCGGCCGAACGGGACGCCGCTCGGCCATCTCCAATATGGCAATTGCGCCGGAGCGGTTCAAGAACTGCGGCTGTCAACGGAGCGGCGCCCCCGCTCAGGGCAGTTTGAGCGGTCCCGGCATGGCGCGTTCCGCCTCGGCCGAGAGTTGCTCTTCGTGCCGATGGATAAACATGCCGCCGAAAATGAAGGCCGCCACGGTAACGATCACCAGGAAGATCACGAGCGGCAGTTCCAGCGTCTCGAACTGGCGGCCGAGCATATAGGCGGCGTATCCATAGCTCACCGCCCAGATGATCGAGCCGATCGCATTGGCCAAGAGGAAATTGCGCCAGGGCATCATATTGGCGCCGGCAAAAAGTCCGGCGAAGGTCCGCAGCACCGGTACGAACTGGGCGGCAAACACGATGGTGCCGCCGTAGCGCAGGAACAGATACTGACCGAGCTTGATCCGGCGTTCCGTCATGCCGACATAGCCGCCGTAGCGCAGCAAGACCCAATAACCGTATTCACGGCCGATCACATAGCCGATCATGCGGCCGATGATCGCCGCGCTCGCGGTCGTCAGGATCACCGCGACAATGTTGAGATCGTGCTTGGTGCCGGCATAGACCGCCGCGGCGAGAAGCGCGGTTTCGCCCGGCAACGGAACGCCGGCGCATTCCAGGCCGACGATAGCCGCCACCGTAAACAGGCCATAGACGTGAATGAGGTGAGCTATGAAATGCATTCGAGCCGAAGGTTTTGTGGCTGGGGTCTTGGAGGGACGGATGGTTTCGAGCCGCGATCGGCAGCGGTCCTTATAGGCGATTTTGCGGTCCGGTGACACCGCCTAGCGCGGTCGCAGCGGCGCCGTGATGGTACTCGGCGCGATTCCGGATTACACAGAATGTGGGCGCGAACGTGGATGGGCAGTCTCATTGATGAGCGGCGTTGCGGCTCGGCGTGCGAGCCTTGCTTTTGTCGTCATGCTTGCGCTCGGCGCCTGCAGCCACCGCCAGCTCGATGCGGTTACGGGAGCCGACAACGGCGTGAATGAATTACCGACAAATTACAAGTCGGAAATTCTCTCGGCGATGCACGCCTATTTGAACGACCCGACCGGCATCCGGGACACCGGCATTACGGCGCCTGAGCTGAAGTCGGTCGGCGACGGCGGCCCGACGCGCTACATAGTTTGTCTCAAGTTCAATCCGAAGAAAAGCGCCAGCGACTATGCCGGCGTGAAGGAACTCGCGGCAGCCTTTGTGGCCGGCCGCTTCGACCGCTTCATCGAAACCCCGCGCGAGGCCTGCGCCGGCGCGGTCTATACACCCTTCCCGGAACTGCAAAAGCTGCCGCCGTAACAATCAAGAACCTGCCGTGAAATAGGTTGAATTCGGGCACCCCCTCCGCCTTAAATCGATTCAGGGGCCGCCAGCACGCAGAGGGAGTTCGTGATGAAGCCCACAAAAATTGCGGCGAGCGCGGCGAGGCTCATATTGCCTTTGCTTCTCGTGGCGCCATCCGCGGTGCTCTCGGCGCAATCCGCCGCCGCCCAGCCTGCACCGCCACCCCCTAATGCTCCGCCGCCTGCCGCGGGACAGGCCATGCCGCCGCCCGATGCACCGCCACCGGGCCCCGCCGAGCCGCCCGGGCCGCCGCCGCGCGGGGGACCACCCGGATTTGTCGCCACCAATGTCAATCTGCGGCAAGGACCCGGAACGACCTACGCCGTCATCACCACCATACCGGCGGGCGCTCCGGTCAGTATCGGCAGTTGCTCCGGGCAGTGGTGCCAAGTCGCTTGGCGCGGCCAGACCGGTTATGTGATCGCGACGAGCCTCGCTCAGGACGCTCCGCCGCCGCCCGACTATCCGCCGCCGCCACCGCCGGCCTACTATGCGCCGCCGCCCTATTACGGCCCCTACTACGGCTACGGCCCTTATTACGGCTGGCGCGGCCACGGTTACGGCTACGGAGGACATCGCCGCCGGTAGCCGGCACTGGTCGTGGGGAGGCTGCTATTGCGCGCCATCGCTGCAGGGCTCCAGGTTGAGCGGATAGCGCCCCGCGCCTAGTATTGGTTAAGAACGAAGGGGCCCGAGGGGAAACGTCCATGCTGGAAAAACACTACGACCGCGCCGTGCAGGATATCGGCAACATCGTCGGTCTCGGCCACGTCAATATCTGCATCAACGATCAGCACATATCGACGACCTATTACGTCACCGGACTCGGGCTGACGCGCGATCCGTTCCTCAATACCGGCGCGCGCAATATGTGGATCAATGTCGGCATGAGCCAATTCCATCTGCCTATGGGAACGCCCGAGATTTTGCGCGGCGTGATCGGGCTCGTGGTGCCTGACCGCGAGGCGCTGCTCGACCGGCTCACCCATGTGCGCAAGGCGCTCGCCGGCACCAAATTCGATTTCCGCGAAAGCAATGATTGCGTCGAGACCGTATGCCCGTGGGGCAACCGCATCCATGTGCACACGCCGGACGAAGATCGGTTCGGCCGCATCGCGCTCGGCATGCCCTATATCCGGTTCGATGTGCGGCCCGGCACCACCGACCGCATCGCGCGCTTTTATCGCGAGATCGTGCAGGCGCCGGCCGAGGTCCTCAAGAACGGTTCGGGTCCCCAGACACGCGTTCAGGTCGGCGAAAAGCAGTATTTTTATTTCCGCGAAACCGATGCGCCGGAGGCGGCGTACGATAACCATCACGTGCAGATCTATCTCGCGAACTTCTCCGGCCCGCATCGCCGGCTCAAGGAACTCGGCCTGATCACGATGGAAACCAACGAATACGAGTACCGCTTCAACGACGTGATCGACCTCGATAGCCGCGAAGTGCTGTTCACCGTCGAACACGAGACGCGCAGCATGACCAATCCGATGTATGGCCGCCCTCTCATCAATCGCAATCCGGCGCAGACCAATACCGACTACAAGCCCGGCCACGACAATTTGGGCTGGGCGATGCCGTGACGGGTTTTCCAATCGCGGCGTCGCTCTCCCTCCCCCCTTGTGGGGGAGGGAAATAAATGCCCCGCGCGCTGGTGATCGGCGGCTCGCTCGGTGGGCTGTTGGCCGCGCACCTGTTGCGCAGCATCGGCTGGGATGCCGTCGTCTTCGAGCGTAACAGCGAGGAATTGGCGAGCCGTGGCGTTGGGCTTGGCACCCATCCGCAACTCGGGGCCGCCCTGCGTCGCGCCGGCATTGCGTTCGACGAGACCATGGGAATTCGGGTACCCAAGGTCATCTGTCTCGACCGCGAAGGCCGCGTCATCGTCGCGCAGCCGACCACGCGCGTCATGAGCGGCTGGGCGAGACTCTACCGCGCGCTACGCGACGCGCTGCCGGCGCAAGACTATCGCCTCGGCAACGTGCTGCAGCGGATCGAACAGGATCCCGACGGCGTCACCGCGATCTTTGCCGATGGCACGCGCGAACGTGGCGAATTGCTGGTCGGCGCCGACGGCGTCCGCTCCACGGTACGCGAGCAATTTCTGCCACAAGCGCAGCCGCTCTACGCCGGCTATGTCGCCTGGCGCGGGGTGCTCGACGAAGCGCAAGTGCCGCCGGCGATCCGGCGCGAGATTTTCGACCTCTACACGATCTGCCTGCCGGAGGGCGAACAACTGATCGGCTATCCGGTGCCCGGACGCGACAACGATACCGCGGTAGGCCGGCGCAGTTACAACATCGTCTGGTATCGGCCGATCGATGCGCAAACGCTGGCGGCGATGTGCACCGATGCGGCCGGCACGCGTCACCCCGGCGGCATTCCGCCGCCGCTCATCCGCGCCGAAGTCATCGCCCACGTCAAAGCCGACGCCGAGCGGCAATTGCCGCCGCAAATCGCGGAAATCTTTGTTCGCACTGTTCCGTTCTTTCAGCCGATTTTCGATCTTGAATCGCCGCGGCTCGTGTTCGGCCGTGTCGTGCTTGCCGGGGACGCGGCCTTCGTGGTGCGTCCGCATGTCGGTGCCGGCGCCACCAAAGCGGCGGTCGATGCGGTGACGCTCGCCGATTGCCTCCACGAGACCGGCGACGATATCGCCAGAGCGCTGTCGCGTTACGAAGCAGCGCAGCGGAAATTCGGCAGCGCCATGGTGGCGCTGGCGCGCGAGCAAGGTGCTTATCTGTCGGCGCAGCTCAAGCCGCGACATGAGCGCACGGCCGGCGAACGCGATCGCGACATCGGCGCGATCCTCCATGCCCACGGCACGCGCAGCGATCAGGTTGGCGCCATGGTCGCGGCGCGCGGCATCGATGCGCGTATTTAGGAGCACGTCATGCCGGGACCGCTAGCGGACATTCGCATCATCGATCTCACCTCGGTGGTGGCCGGCCCGCTGGCGACACAGACGCTCGCCGACATGGGCGCCGATGTGATCAAGATCGAAAGCCCGGACGGCGACACCACCCGCTATACCGGCCCGGCGCGCTCGCCCGACATGGCGGCCTTGTTCATGGGGCTCAACCGCGGCAAGCGGTCGCTGGTGCTCGATCTCAAGCAGGAGGCCGCGGCCGCCGTGCTGTGGCGGCTGATCGAAAAGGCCGACGTCTTTCTGCATTCGATGCGGCCACAGAAGATCGAACGGCTCGGCTTCGGCCACACCACGGTCTGTACGCGCAATCCGCGCCTGGTCTATGCGGCGATCCATGGCTATCGCAACGGCGGCCCCTATAGCGGCCAGCCGGCCTATGACGACGTCATTCAGGGCCAATCCGGCGTCGCCGCCCTGATGGCCGAGGTCTCGGGCGCGCCGCGTTACGCGCCGACCATTCTCGCCGACAAGACCACCGCGCTTTCGCTATCCGGAGCGGTAGCGGCGGCGCTGTTTGCGCGGGAGCGAACGGGGCGGGGTCAATTCGTCGAAGTGCCGATGTTCGAATCCATGGTGTCGTTCGTGCTCGCCGAGCATTTATTTGGCCATTGCTTCGCGCCGCCCAAGGGCGAACTCGGTTATACGCGGGTGACCGGATCGTGGCGCCGTCCCTACCGGACCAAAGACGGCTATCTGTGCATGATGGCCTACACCGAACGGCATTGGCGAAAGTTCTGGGCCATGGTCGGCAGGCCTGAGACCTGCGACGATCCGCGCTTCGACAGCATTGCGACGCGGAGCAAAAATATCGTCGCGCTTTACGAACTCGCCGGAGCGTGCTTTCTCGACAAGACGACCGATGAATGGCTCGTGCTGCTGCGCGAGCTGGAAATTCCCGCCGCGCGCATGGCGAGCCTCGACGAGCTCATGACCGATCCGCAGCTTAAGGCGTCGGGCTTCTTCAAGCGCGCCACGCACCCGAGCGAGGGCGAGATTGTCTTTACCGACATGCCGGTGCGTTTCGGCGAGGAGACGGCGACGAACGCCCGTCTGCAGCCGCGGCTGGGCGAGCACAGCATCGAAATATTGCGCGAGGCGGGCCTCGCCGACGACGAGATCGATGCGCTGATCGCTTCTGGCGCGGCAGGCTCAGCGCAGCCCCCGGCGCGGGCTGCGGAGTGATGGCGCCACCCCGTAGCCGTTCTTGCAAGGCCGCGGCGGCGTTACCAAATAAGGCAGGAGGTCAGCCATGGCAGATGACGAAAACGACAATGAGGAACGGCCGTGCCTGCATTGCCTGATGGTCGAATTGATCGACAATTTCTTTGCCGAATATCCGGTTTCTAGCGCCGAGCCGGACGCCGTCGATACCGACGAGATCGTTACCGCCGTGGCAAAAACGGTCGCGGAACTGACCTACGGTCAGAATGCCGCCGGCCGGCAAAACCTGATCGAGCAGTTGATGCGCGAAATCATGAAATTTGACGCCGAGTATCGGCAACAAGAGGAAATGGGCGTCGCCGCTTCCGATGCGCGGCATTAGCCCAGGCGGGGGTACCGCGTATTCAGCGTTTGGGGTTAACTGTGCGAGCCTCGCGACTGAGGCGGCTTCACCACCGCATAGTCGCCTTCAGCGGCCACATTGGCGCTGAGCTGGCATTCGAGGACGTTGCGCTCGTAAGCTTCGGCCTCGCTCTTGATCCGATATCTCAGGTCGAAAGCCTGTTCTTCCCGCGGCATCTGCCGCACGACCCGGTAGAGACCCGCCTTTTTCTCACCGAGAGGCGTGTACTCGACAGCCTGGCCGACCGTGAACTTAAACGACATCGCATTCCCGTCGTGTTGAGGGAGCCGCGCCGAACCGCCGGCGCGGTTACTATCAGAAACGGGGAGCACGCGGCGGGCCGCCTCGGCCGCCGGCAGCAGCAGCCCCAGGCACCACCCGAGGCTTCATCGGCAACAACCCTTCGCGCTGCAACTTCTTGCGAGCGAGCTTGCGGGCCCGGCGGATAGCCTCCGCCCGTTCGCGAACTTTCTTCTCGGAGGGCTTTTCATAATGGCCGCGGAGCTTCATCTCGCGAAAGACCCCCTCGCGCTGCATCTTCTTCTTCAGCACCTTGAGGGCTTGGTCGACATTGTTGTCACGGACGAGAACCTGCACGCGGCGTACCTCCTGGTCGAGCGGTCGATGGGCCGAATGCCAAGGCGCCCAATCATGGACAAAGGCGGTTGGCGGACGGGATATGCGCGAATTAGGGTGCCGATTGCACCGCCGATAATTAATTCGCGCCTATATCTGGATTACCCGCTTATGTGGCAGGCTCCGGCGCAAAGCACAATAGGGCTCGGCAAATAAGAATGCCATCGCCGGCCGGTCATACGGACCGGGAATCATCCGGTCTGCCGATCGTTGCGTCTCGCGTCCTTCGCCGACCCGGCCCACTCGGCGACGCAGCGTTCGAGATCCTTGAAGTTCTTGTGCATCTGTTCGAGCGCAAATCCTAGCGCGAAGAAGCATTCAGCCGCATCGCTGGAAAGACTGATCGTAATGCCCTCGCGACGAAGCGCGTCGATCTCGCCGGAATAGGCAGCGAGCGCCGTTTCCGCGGCATCGAGAGATGGCGGCCCCCGACCCGCCAGCAGCGCTGACCGACTTGCACGCATGTAATCGGCGAAGGCGATCCCGACAGCGGCCAGGCGCGGTTCCAGCCGCGCTCCGAACGACTCCGGCAGAGGTATGCTGGCCGCCCTTCCGATCATCACGAGGTCGTGGCGCAGCCGCAATAGCGTACGCAATAGCGGCCCGGTCTCGGGCCCCGCCGCGAGACCGGCTGAGCGTTCGCGCTCCGCTTCGGTGGCCACCCCGTTCATTTGCACCAGCGCCCGACCGATGCCGTCCTGAATACGGTGGAGCGCCTCGGTATCGAGACCTTGCGTCAGGCCGGCGAGCAACTCGCCAAGGGCTTGCTGCATCTGATCGAGCGTGCGCGCGGCCGCAGCAACGACCATCGGATGGGCGTTCGATGGCAACAACAGGAACGAAACAACGAACCCGATAGTACCGCCAAGCGCGACTTCAATGATACGATCGAACGCCGATGCCAACGGACCCGCATTGGTGAAAGTCGGCACCAACAGCACGATGATGGCGGTGATCGGCGCGACGGAAAAACGGGGGTTTACCGCCGCCACGAAGGCAAGCGGGGCCACAGCGAACGCGAGCGCCGCGAACAGCGCGATTTCGTTCGAATGGGGAATAAGCACGCCGATGGCGGCGCCATAAACGGCGCCGCCGAGCGTTCCCACGAGATAATCGAAGGTGGCCTTCAGCGACCGCCCGACGCTCATCTGCGTCACGATAACTGCGGTCAATACCGCCCATAGCGGCAAGGGGAGGTGCAGGACTTGCGCGATGACGAATGCGACGAGCGCGGCAATCGTCGCCCTGATCGAAAGCGCCAGTTGCGCTCGACGGCGACGGACCAGGGCACCAAGCCCGGTCCAGAGTTTTTCGATGCCCGTCACGCTGACCGTCCCGGGGGCGATTTCCGAGCTAATGCACGAGAACTTTGTGCAACGGTCAAGGAATTACATCAATGGCGGGTTGCCTGCTGCGGCGCCTTCCCTTGATGCCCCGCGCGGTCAGGCGGCGGCAGGTGCGCTCACGACGGGGCGAGCGGAGCCTTTGCGGCCCGCTCGGAATCTTGCAGAACGACGTTCAGCAGCGAGCTATGAACCTCGAGCTTGCCGTTATACTGAATGAACCCCAGGTCTTGAAACTTGGTCATGAAATGCTTCACGCGGGCGCGGGTCGTGCCGACCATGTCGGCGAGCGTATCCTGTTTGATCTCGGCCAAGATCGGCTCCGGCCGGCCCGCCTTGCCAAAATTGGCCAGCAACAAAAGCACCCGGGCGAGACGTTTCTCGGTAGAGTTGAAGAGCTGCTCGACCAAGTCGTGCTCGACCTGGGCGCTCCGCGCCAGAATATGCGCGATAAACCACTGTGAAAATGGCGATTCGTCGCTGATGGTCTTCACGATCTCCGCTTTTCCAACACGGACCGCGACGCAGTCCGTCATCGCCCTTGCCGTCGCCAGCCGCTTCGGCTGGCCGGTTAAGCATCCCTCCCCCAAGAAATCGTCCTCGCCGAGGATGGCAACAACGGCTTCTTTGCCCTGGCCGGATACCACCGTAACTTTGACCTTGCCCTTTTTGATGTAGAACACCGCATCGGCATCGTCGCCCTGGGCGAATATGATTTCTTTTTTTGGATAGCTGGAAAGGCTGCGTCCCGGACCCGCGGTTCGAAAAAGCGTCGCAAGTTTAGAGCTGCCCGCTGACTTGGACGAACGCCGAACTTCACGCATCGGATGCTCCCATCTGTTAGTACAAACACAGATGGCGCCGCCCTGGTGTATCGAATTGTACATTATGACAATAATTTGAAAATTTTATTTCGACCGCCAATTTAGGCGGCGCGCCCCTAGAAACATCGGGTGTTCCGTAGCGACGGGACGGCAAAAAATAACGATAAGTCGTCAGGAATCCAGCATGCTCGGCGCATACAGATCCTCGATATTGACGAGCAGGGGCGTCAGGCCCTGCTCGAGCGAATATTGCGCGATGGTCTCGATAACCTTGCGATTGGCCTTGATGCCGTGATGCAGCAGCCCGGTCCTGGCGTCGCCGGAGAGAAGGCCGGCGGCGATGTGATCGGCGACGTGCTCGACGCGCTGTTCGTTGGCGATTTCGTTGGCGCGAACAAAAGCCTTGAGCAGATTGAGCGCGACCCAGGGCTCTTTCTCGAACACATCGCGCCGCACCACCGTCTGGTGATTGATCGGCAATAGCCCGGTCTTCTTGTAGTAACGAATGCCCTCCGCGATCGGATCGTCGAACAGATATTTGAAATCGGGATGATGCGCGAGGTCGGCGCGGCTGCGGTCGACCAGATTGCGGCCGGAGAGGTAATGCAGCACGGCGTCCAGTTCGCCTTTGAGCATCATCGAGCCGATACTCTTGTCGGCCGGAATCTGATTGACGGTGACGCCCGGCGGCGGTTTGAAGCCGGTGGCACCGCCGTGGCTCATCTCCGGGGTGCGCTCCATCCAGAATTCCATGTCTTTGGCGTGGACGCCGAACTCATGCTGCAGCACGCCGCGGCCCCACAACGCCGCGGTCTGCTGATATTCCGGCACCCCGACGCGCTTGCCTTTGAGGTCGGCGGGCGTCGCAATGCCGGCGGCGCGCCGCACCAGGATACTGGTGTGAAAGAACCGCCGGGTGGTGAAGATCGGCAGACCGACAAAGCGTGTATCGCCGCGCGAAAGCGCGATTAGAAATGACGAGCAAGACATTTCCGAGACGGCGAATTCGGCAAAATGCAGCTGCCGCCAGAACAATTCCGATGGATGCAGCACCGTCGGAATGAGATCGATGCCGTCGGGCTTCACCGTGCCGTCGATGATCGGCCAGGTGCGCGGATTATTGGTGATACCGATGCTGAGTTGAAGATTCATGAACGCTGGGCCTGCTTGTGGGGGAGGACCGTAATTGCGAGGAGCAAAGCAACGAAGCAATCCAGTTCTTAGCGCCGAGCTGGATTCCTTCGCTTTGCTCGCAATGACGAAATCAATACCGATAGGGTGGGTGTTCCCAGAGCGGGAAAGCCGAGAACACATGCGGCGGGGCAGTCGGCGCCGCGGCGTGCAGATAAGACCGGTCGAGCTTGCTGAAGCCGGTGACGCCGAGGAGCCCGAGCGCGCGGATCACTTCGTCTTCCATGATTTCCAGCATGCGCACGATGCCGGCTTGGCCTGCCGCCGCGAGCCCGTAACATTGCATACGGCCGAGCCCAACCAGGTTGGCGCCGAGCGCCAGCGCCTTGACGATGTCGGTACCGCGATAAAAGCCGCCGTCGACCACGATCATGGCGCGGCCGGCCACCGCCTCGACGACTTCCGGCAACACGTCGGTCGAGCCGCGGCCGTGATCGAGCTGGCGGCCGCCGTGATTGGAGACGTAGATGATCTCGACGCCATGATCGAGCGCGATTTTGGCGTCCTCGGCCGTGCCGATGCCCTTGATACCGAACGGGATCTTGAATTTGCTCTTGATGCGCTCGACGGTTTTCCAATCGAGCGCCATCTGGAATTCGCGGCCGGTGGCGCGGCGGCGACCGCCGGTGACGTGGCGCTTGGCGAGATCGCGCTCGCGCCGGCTGTAATGGGCGGTATCGACCGTGACCAGAAACGCCGAATAGCCGTTGGCGATGGCGCGCGCCACGTGATCATCGGCCCAGGCTGCGTCGCCCCGCACGTAAAGCTGAAACATGCGCAACGCGCCGGGCGCGGCCTTGGCCACCGCTTCGAGACCCGGATCGCAGACCGAGCTCAGCATATGGCCGACGCCGAATTCATCAGCCGCCTTGACCACTGGCTCGGCGCCGCCGGGATGGAAGCTTTCGAGCGAGCCTACCGGACAAAGCACGACCGGCAGCCGCAGCTTCTTCCCCAAGATCTCGACGGACGCGTCGACCTTGCTGACGTCGCGCAGCACCCGCGGCCGGAACGCCACCGAGTCGAGCGCCATACGGTTGCGGCGCAGCGTCGTTTCGGTCTCGGTGCCGCCGACGATGTAATCCCATTCGTTTTGATTGAGATTGGCGCGCGCTTTGGCGATGATCTCGTGCAGATTCTGGAATTCGGTCGCGACGGCGGCATTGGCGGCGGCGCGCGAGGCATCGGCATTGGGAACGGGGCTTTGAATATTCATGGGGATGCTGGGCTCTGTGGGGCTACGCTGTTGTTGTTTGCTCTTGGCGGCGCCAACCGGCGAACCCGCCTCCTTGGGCTTTGGCGTCAGAGACACGAGACTATAGGGCAGGCCGGACCGGTTCAAGAATGCGGAACGACGGGGTCCCTACCCCGCCGCCGGCAGCCGGTCGATCTCGAGCGCGCCCGATTTGATCCGGGGGATGAGTTCGCGGCCGAACTCGACGGTGTCATTGAACGGGTCGAAACCGCGGATCAGGAACGAGTCCACGCCGAGCTTATAATATTCGAGGATTGCACGCGCGACCTGCTCCGGCGTGCCGACAAGACAGGACGTATTGCCGAGCGCGCCGGTCGCCTTGGCGATCGGCATCCATAGCCGCTCGTCATGAATGTCGCTTTCCAGCGCGAAATTCATCAGCCGCCGCCCGGCATTGTCGACCGGCCCCGATGCGGCCTCCTGCCGGCTCCAGCCTTTGGCACCCCCCATGGCGGCAAGGATCGTATGCGCCTTGTCCCAGGCCGCTCCCTCGGTCGGAGCGATAATGGGCCGAACCGAGACGTTGAATCCCGGTACCCGTCCGAACGTCGCCGCCTGAGCGCGAAACGCCGCCATCCGTTCGCGGGTCGAGGCGAGCGGCTCGGCATAGATGGCATAGACATCGCAGAGCCGCGCGCCCATTTCGAGCGCACCGTCGGACGCCCCGCCGAAGAACAAGAGCGGATGCGGCTTCTGCAACGGGTGCACATCCGACTGTGCGCCGCGCACGCGATAGAATTCGCCGGCGAAATCGAAGGGCCGTTCGTTCGCCCAAGTCAGTTTCATCAGCTCGAGATATTCGGCGGCGCGGCGATAGCGTTCCGCCTTCGGGGTGAAATCGCCGTCGCCCTGCTGCTCGTCGTCGGTCTTGCCGGTGATGATATGCACCGCGAGCCGACCCCCCGTCAGGTGATCGAAGGTCGCGATCTTGCGCGCCATCAATGTGGGCGCCACAAAACCCGGCCGATGCGCGATCAGATAACCGAGCCGCTCGGTATGGGCAGCGGCATGCAGCGCGACCAGAAAGCCTTCGGCGGACGACGACGAATAGCCGACCAGAACGAGGTCAAACTCCGACGCTTCGTGGGCGCGCGCTGCCTCACCCACATAGGCCGGCGACAAGCCGCCCTCGATGACATGCAAGGTGGCGCCGCCCTGCGGCGGGGTGACACCGATCATGCCGATGACGCGGACAGGCATTTGCAGCCTCTTAAACCCAGCCCTCCTTCGCCAGGGCTGCGCAGCGCATCCTGCTTCGTCATTGGCGCCGATGCAAATCCTGCGAAACGCATGTCACGAAAGCGGACTGGCGCGAAGGAGGCTGGCGGTCCCGGGAAGACTCGAACTTCCGACCTTCGGTTTAGGAAACCGCTGCTCTATCCGGCTGAGCTACGGGACCAAGTGTTTGATATATAATACCGTTCTGACTTTGATCGGTTTCCACGAATCTCGCTTGCTACCCGTTTTGCTACCGAGCCGGGTTATTTTGGGCTTGCGGAGCGATTTATAGCAGGCCGAAAGATCGCGTCGAGCCTCTCCGCCGCGTCGCTCTGCATCGTTTCGGTAACGTGCGAATACAGGTCAAGCGTTGTCGTAATCGTCGCGTGCCCCAAGCGCTCCTGAGCGATCTTCGGATGCACGCCCGCGAGCAATAATTGCGTTGCGTGGCTATGCCGAAGGTCATGAAAGCGCACGCGAGGGAGTTCCTTTAGGCGGGAGATGAGGCGCGTGAATTGATGCGTCAAGGACTGGGGCTGCAACGGCAACCCATCGGCACGGGCACACACTAGAGTCTCTACGGTCTGCCGGATGCCTAGCGTCAACAATTCCTCGGCCTGCTGCCGCTTGAACCGACGAAGTTCATCGATTGCGAAGGCAGGTAATGTGATGGCGCGTGTCCTGTCGCTCTTGGGCGCCTTGAAGCGGATACCTGCTTTGGTCTGCTCCAGGCTTTCCATTACGCGTAAGGAGCCTCGCTCAAGGTCTATATTTTTCCAACGCAACGCGAAAACCTCCCCGCGCCTCATCCCGGTAGAGAGCGCGAGCAATACCGGCCAATAAATCCGAGTGTGCTTAATCGCTGCAAGAAGCCGGGCCGATTGGTCAGCCGAGAGGGTCGTCATCTCGCGGCGCTCCACTTTCGGAAGCCGTTTTTTGAAAGCGTCAGCTGGGTTGCGTGCGAGTACTTGTTGTTCGACCGCGCGAGCGAGCGCGGAACTGAGAATGCGGTGAATATGGCGGCGCGTTCGCGGCGACAGGCCGCCATCCTTACCATCGCGCCGTCCGCCTATGGCCCATTCATTATAGGCCTGCTGAATGTGGCTCGGTGCGAGTTTAGTCAGCGGAAGGTTGCCCAACGCCGTAATGAGGAAATGCTCGACGATTTCGGAATACCGCTCATGCGACTTGGGAGCGACTTCGTCACGCACGGCGGCAAGCCAAGCCGTGAGCCATTGCCGGACATTCATGGTCGTCGGGTCAACATGCTCGCCGGTATCGAGCGTGCGGAGCAACCGCCGCAGCTCCTTCTCGGCGGCACGACGGTTGCCGTTTACCGTGGTGGTCGCCGTGCGCCGCTTCCCGGTGGCCGGATTAGTTCCGAGGCTATAGCGCACCTCCCATGATCCTGGTGTGCGCTGGCGGATATGTCCGGTGCTACGCATTTTCACTCTCCGTTGCTTCGCTTGAGGCTGTTGAAAAGAACTCGATGTTCGTCTGAGCAGAATTTTGCGTCGAGCCGCCTATCGGTGCCGGGGCCACATTCAAACCACCCGCCACAGTGCAGGCAGGCCCGAATCATCGTTCCCCCCGCTATGGTCTGCGCAAGTTGAACCCATAGTGCTCCCAAAAGAGTTCTCGGCTGAACCCGAAGGCGCATTGCTCCCGTATCGTCTGCTGTTAGCGACGCCTCCAAGTTTCCGATCTTCTTGCCCTCCTCGCCAATCCAGGTCGCAAGCTCTTTTCGGCGGCGGTGGTTTGCATCCAACCAGCCGCGAAAACTCTCCGCATGTTCAAGTACGTATGAAACGTCCTCGCCGCGAGACGGCTCCAAACCGGCTTCTGTGAGTGGCCCATAGCTTTTGATAAACCAGAGGACACTCTCCGCGGTCTCAATACTTGCAAATGCTTTGTAGAGTTCAGCGAATTTATTGAGTGGCCGACAGCTAAGGCGATTCCCACTGTTCGGGACCACTCGTTGCGGCTTGCCGATCCTTTCCATTAAGGTCGGCGTGACCTCAATCCCATCAGCCCGGAGAATTATCGGTTTCGCCGCCTCGGCTTCAACCAAGCGGTAGCCATTGGCGTCTTTCCACCACTCGAAATCGATTAAGAGCATCTGATGTTTTGGCTCGTGACGGATATGTACTGTCTAATTATTTATCCGTTGCAAGAACAAAAGCAAGGGCTAAATTGGAATTCGATGAAGCAAGGAGGCTCTCGCATGGACCAGCAAGAACTTACCGTGTCCGTTCCCGAAGCCGGTCGTCGCCTCGGTCTTGGAAAAAACTTAAGTTACGAATCGGCGCGACGCGGCGAATTGCCCGTACTCCGGTTCGGCCGCAAACTTCGGGTTCCTGTGGTCGCACTAGAGCGTCTCCTGAGCGAGGCGAAGCCGAAGAGGCTATGAACACTCGCTCGCGCGCCACCCGCAAGCCCTGCCAAGGACGGCACGCCATACGCGCAATCAACCGGGTCCGCGGATGAGCGAAGTTCCATTTCATCCGCTGGCGAACCTGTTTCCGCTGATGGAGGGCGAGGCGTTCGACGACCTAGTCCGCGACATTTGCGCCAATGGGCAGCGCGAACAAATCGTCGCTGAAAACGGCATGATCCTAGACGGCCGCAACCGCTATCGTGGTTGTCTTGCCGCAGGGGTAGCACCCCGCTTTCGGGAGTTCGGCTGCGATTCCGGTGATGGCGACGATCCGCTCGGCTTCGTCGTCTCCCGGAATCTGAATCGCCGGCACCTCGATGAGAGCCAACGCGCGATGGTGGCGGCGCGACTTGCGACGATGCGGCAGGGCGAACGCACCGACCTCCAACCTTCGGCAACGTTGCCGAAAGTGGCGCAGCCGCAAGCGGCGGCGCTGATGAACGTGTCTGCGCGCCTTCTTCGCTCAGCCAAGACGGTGCTAGAGAACGGTGCGCCGGCGCTCGTGCGCGCAGTCGAACAAGGACGCCTCACCGTATCGGAAGGCGCCATTGCAGCGCGGCTAGGTCCCGTGCAGCAAGAGAAGATCGCGCGGGCGGCGGAAGCCGGCCAGAAGAACGCCACACGCGCCATCGTCAAGCGCTCAGCACGCGACGCTCGCGAAGCCTCGCTCGGCGCGGCTCAAGCGGCAGGCAATCTCAAGCTGCCGGAGAAGCGTTATGGCGTGATCCTCGCCGATCCGCCATGGCGCTTCGAGCCTCGTTCCCGCGAAACCGGAATGGACCGCGCCGCGGACAACCACTATCCGACACAAAACGTCGAGGCGATTATCGCGATCGATGTGCCCTCGATCGCAGCGGATGATTGCGTGCTATTCGAGTGGGCGACCGCGCCAATACTGCCGCAGGCTCTAGTTGTCATGGCCGCCTGGGGATTCGATTACAAAACGCATTTGATCTGGCACAAGCTGCGCAGCGGTAATAGGCGCGGGACCGGCTATTGGGCGACCGGCGAGCATGAGCTGTTGCTGATTGGAACGCGCGGGCAAATCCCATCTCCTACGACCGCGATGTGTGCATCGTTGATTGCCGCGCCGTGGCAGGGACGCCACTCGGCCAAGCCCGAATTGTTCCTGCAAATGATCCAGCATTATTTCCCGACATTGCCCAAGATCGAATTAAACCGCCGCGGCCCGCCGCGACCGGGCTGGGACGCGTGGGGCAACGAAGCCCAACAACCAACCGAACGCGCCGCCGGGCCCGACTTATCCGCAGCATCAGCATGCACGCCGTTGTCCGCTACGATGCAGGCGGGCGCTGGCTCGCCGCCGGCGCAAGATAACGACGGGCTCGATATTCCGAATTTCCTGCGCATCGGCCACCCCGATTGCTGGCGATCTAAAACCCAGGGCTGCGCAATCACCGAAATCGACAAGATGTTTCCCTTGCGGGGTGGAAATACGTAATGGGCGACATCAAATGGGTCAAATGGGACCCAACCGCGGCGTTGGATGGAATGTCAGAACTCACACTCGAAGAGCGCGGAGCTCTAACCACTGTGCTGAACCTAATATATGCGAGAGAGGGTGCAGTAGACGACGATGCTCGCTTCATCGCTGGCTGGCTACGGGTTGATGTTCGCGTATGGCACCGTATTCGACAGCGGCTAGTCAATCTCAACAAGCTGTATGTCAACGACCGTTCTTTACGCAACGCTCGGGCTGATCGAGAAGTAGATGCGGCGAGAGATCGGATACGAAAGAACGCAGAGGCGGGACTTGCCTCAGCCGCTAAGCGCGACGAGATTCGCAGTTTTCGCAATGTCTTGGCGTCGACGCCCGTTGAACGGTCGCTCCAGCGACCTACATCCAAAAATACAAAGAAAGCGACTCTTACTTCCCTCTCTTCAGAGTATACCGCTGCGCGCGCGCGCGAAGAGTCGGGCGAGGAAGGTGAAGGCGGGCAGGCGGCGCATGTCGAACAGCACCAAACGACACCACCAAAACGCCCAAGCGATCTATCGCGCGCGGAATTCGAAGAAATGTTTCAGGCCCGTAAGCGGTAGGCGCCGTCTAAGCCGGTGGAATTACGGCGGTGCCGAGTCGTTTATGACACTGGCATACCGAAATGACTACCTGTGACTCCGGTAGGGACGGAGACACGTCCGATTGCAACACAAATTGTGGTGGACGCCGAGTCATTTCAGATTCCACGAAGTGGCAATATGAGGCAGAGTGAGATCAAGGCGGTGCCGAGTCCATTGCGGCGACACTTCGAGCGAGTTGGTTTTTTTGGAATCAGTCGGAACTACATTTCGGAGACGACCGTGACGACAATGGCAACAGGTGAATCAGCCGAAATCGGCGCCAAAGATTACGCGCCGCGTCGCCCCGAGCGGCCTAGTTTCGACGGCTCATGTGCGCTTCGAAACTACATGCATGAGCAGTTTGCCCAGGAGGTTGCGCGCCTGCCCGAACAAGACGCGCTTGGCAAGGCCGGCGAGGACGCCTATGTGGCGGTTGGGTTCTCTCGCCATCGCCAAAATCACGTCAGACTGCTGCGACGCGAGCGCGTAGCGAAGCGCATTGCATGGCTGCGCTCCGAGCGCGAGGCGGCCGCGCAAGCCGCCCGCATGTCGCCCGGCAAGGTCATCGAGGAGCTGCATGCGCGCGGCATTGAACGGTTCGACGATCTCGTCGAGCGAAATGCCGCCGGCATCGTCGGTGTCCGTGACTTCAGCTCATGCCTGCCGGTGGAGGTTGGTATCGGTGCGCTCAAGATGGCGCACCGGGCATTCGGCATCAAATCGCCGATCGGTGGTTAAACGCCCCACGCGCGGGTGTACCACCAAGTCCTAACCACGCGGGACCGAACCAAAGCCGCGCTCAAGGATTGTCCGCCAACCACAAATTGGCCGCCAAGTCGCCGAGCCCCGCAGCCTTCTTCATCCAAACGCGTGCCTCGGCATCGTTCTGTATAACACCGTCGCCGTACTCGTAGTGTACGCCAATCATATACATTGCTAACGACCTGCCCAGATCGGCGGACTTCCTGAACCAGCGCATCGCCTCGGCTTTATCCTGCGCCACGCCGTGGCCGGAATCATAGAAAAGGCCGATACTCAAGATTGCATCGGCATTGCCTAAATCGGCGGCCTTTCTGTACCAGCGCATCGCCTCGGCATAATCCTGCGCCACGCCGTCCGAGCCGTTTTCGTAGTCGGCGCCTATTGACACGATCACAGTCCCGTCGCCTCGCTCGGCGGCCTTATTGCGCCAGCGCATCGCCTCGGCATCATCCCGCGTCACGCCGCTTCCGGAACTATAGAGCTTGCTGATCTCATACATTGCGAACGAATTGTCGAGATCGGCGGCCTTTCTGTACCAGCGCATTGCCTCGGCATAATCTTTCGCCTTGAACGCACCGCCACCCTTCTTGACCATCTCGTCTGCGGAGAGCCTGCTGGCGTCAAATGACTGCTCAGGCGATTGCTTTTTCGTCGCCGCGGCCTGCTTGTCCCACGCCTCCTGATACCGCTTTGCCGCAGCGATTGTAATATTGCCAAGCAAGGCACTTTTGCACGTGATCATCGCATCCTGTTTGTCGAGGAGTTGCATGATCGCCTGCTTATCAGCGATCAAGGATGGCGCAGAACTACCGGGCGAAGCGTTGGCAATGGCCGATCGCTGTTCAAGGGATTGTTTGAAGAACGCGATCAGGGATTGTTGCTCCAGAGGAGTCAATTGAAATTGCGCGCATTTGGCCTGCAACTCATGCTCATGTTGCCTAGCCCAAGCCTTGCCACGAAGGAGGTCAAGCTGCTTGCCTTCGCAGGTCGAGGTGGCTAACAGCTTGGCGCCCAGGTGCTCCCTCAGTTTAACGTCAGTGCTCTTATCAAATAGGTCCCGCTCGTGCTGGGTGAGAGCATCGCAGCTGGGCAAAACGATTTCCTCGATCGACGGTACAATTCCGTTGAGATGGTGGTTCAGAACGTCTGCAAGCGTCGTAAGGTAGCCGTCTTGCGAACTTGTCCACATCATTTTGTCCATAAAAAACTGGTCAACCTCCATTTCCTGAAGATAGTTACGAACTTCGGCCATCACCTGCTTTTGCTCAGCTTCGCGACCAACGTCAGAAAGATTGCGAGCGGCATCCCTTGAGAGATACGGACGGTGCAACACAAGAAAATCACCGGATCGATTGACCCCTCCGGCAAACACAAGGAAGCAGGCGCTAGCACAGACGAAGTTATCCTTACTGGTCGCGGGAACGACACTTCGCTCGAAAGTAGCCTTGTCAAGTTGAGAATCGAAATGACTCGGCGCGTTTGTTTCCAATCGCAGTGTGCGGATCAGCCTCCCCATCTTCATCGCTTCTTCAACATCACCGCCTTTAGACCGGAGAAACACCGTGGAGACAGCGGCATCGCTGTATTTTTCATAGGTTGCCCGCAGCTTGAGGGTGTCGCCTGGCATAATCTCGCCCTCGACCTTAATTCCCACGACGGGCGTACCATCGGCCGTGCGCGCCAATTCAATCGTCACGCCGGTCGCCGAGGATTGATCGGATGGCGCAGCTAGGACCGCACCGCCCCTATCGGGATCGATGGCGTCGGAGGGATCGCTGGTTTGATTCGGCGGTGCTGCACCGGGAACCGCATGCCCGCTCGGCTCGTCCTTGTCCGAATTGAAGCGATGGAGCGGATTGGTGTCGTTTTGCGCCTGCCGTGGCAACGCGGGCCGATATGCCGGCGACTCGGGATTGAACTGATCGGACGGATTGCTATGGGGCGCAGCGCCGGCGGCACACGCGGCGATGATTATTAACGCGAATGCTCCAAAAACCGATTTGAAGAATAACATTCGACCACTCCCCGCCCTGGTGATCGGGGAGTTGAGAAGCCTCGGTTAGGAGAGCCGCATACGCCTTTAGGCTTTCGCCCTGAACATGCGCGCATGCCTCCCCGACCATACTGGTCGAGGAGTGCTTGACGGCGCACTCGTGCCGCCTAACCGAAGGGGTTCTCACGCCCCGGAAAAGCCGTCGGGCTTCTCCGGAGCCAATTATAGCAGGTCTTGGGGCGGTGAAACGATGGACTCGTCGCAAAAAAATGCCGCGGCATGACGCTCTGAGCTTCGGACAGGGTCAATGCCTGCCTCTCGCGGCGGTCGCTATACCCCCAACACCGGACATTCGCTGCGGCGCAGCGAACCGCCGCTTTGGGCCAAAGCACTAAATCGCTGCGCGATAGCCCGCTGAGGGAAGCGGCTTGTCTGCGACCACGATAGCCGGGGTAGCGATCGTCGATAGCGGACTGGGCGTTCTGTCTTGAAGATCGAGGTGTCGTCAACCTCAC
>JBAPUM010000066.1:0-14408 GCA_049282655.1 Xanthobacteraceae bacterium | reverse complement strand
GTACAAACAAAGGGGCCATCACCGAGTCCTATGCGACCAATGCAGTAACCGGGTCGATAATGGTAGGGGGGCTGGTCGGCGACAACTACGGCAGCGTCACGCAGTCTTACGCGACCGGTGCAGTCGGTGGATCGGCGGGGGTCGGAGGCCTTGCGGGCACCAATGAAGTGGCCGGCACCGTTACTATCGCTTATGCCACCGGTTCGGTGACCGGTTCATCCAATGCATCCAACGTCGGTGGTCTGGTAGGCTATAACGAAGGCGCCATCACGCAAACCTACGCGACTGGCGCGGTAACTGGCACGACTAATGTCGGCGGCTTGGTCGGCGGCCTTAACGGCGGCACGATCGCTTCGTCTTATTGGGACACAACGACGAGTGGAATTGGTGCTGCGCATGGCGTTGGCGGCGTCGCTCCCAACGTCCCCGGCGTCACAGGTCTTGCGACGGCGCAGATGCAGGATCTGTCGGCTTTCCAGACAACGTACACAGGATGGGACTTCCAAAACGTCTGGTCTCCGCCGAACCAGGTCGGCCAGAGTGGCCAGTCTACTGCGAATTTTCCTCAATTTTATGCGCTTACGCCGATCGTCTGGAATGCAGCAAATAATGCAACCAGCACTTACGGCAGTACGATTCCGCCTTTGACCGCAACCATGTTCGGCGGACCAAGCAAATATATATATGATACCGCGAGCGATATTTTGAATATTTCTTCTTCGCTCTCTACCATCGCCACATCGACCTCGGGTGCGGGCTCCTACGCCATTATCAACAGCTCGGGCACCACCGCGACGAGCGCGGAGGGTGTTCCCTATGAGGTAATCAGCACTGGCGCAACGCTCACCGTATCACCGGCTGAAGTTGCGGTCACATATTCGGTCGCGGACGCTTCGTCGATCTATGGGAGCGTCGCGACAGTCGGCGCGGCGACGCTGAGTGGCGTGCTGAACGGCGACACAGTAACAGCGACAGTCGGGGTGTTTTCTGGCGCGACGCCCATAGCTTTGGCAGCCAACACACCGGTCGGGAGTTACACGGAGGCTGTAACCGCTCTCAGCAATCCGAACTACACGATAGCGTCCAGCGGCAACACGAAAGGAACACTGACGATCGATCCAGCAACGTTGATCTATACCGCCAATGCGGCGAGCCGCACATACGGCGCTTCGAATCCGGTGCTTACTGGAACGGTAACCGGTTTTGTTGCTGGCGACACGTTGGCTTCCGCGACCACCGGCACACTCAACTTCTCGACTACGGCCGCGCCAAGCATGAATGTGGGCAACTATGCCATCAATGGCTCGGGCCTCTCTGCAAATAATGGCAACTACATATTCGCGCAGGCACCTGTCAACGCTACCGCATTCACGATCAACCCGGCGACGCTGACCTATTTGGCCGACGCCACGAGTAGCACCTATGGCGGGGCAATCCCGGTGTTGACAGGTTCGGTAAGCGGCTTCGTCGACGGCCAGACGCAGGCCTCGGCGACAACTGGGACACTCACCTTTTCGACGACGGTTACGCCAAGCACGAATGTGGGCAGCTACCCAATCACTGGCTCGGGCCTCGTCGCCAACAATGGCAATTACACTTTCGCACAAGCCCCTGCCAACGCCACCGCGTTGGCGATCAACCCGGCTACTCTAAGCTATGTCGCCAACCAAGAAGGCACCCTATACGGCTCGGGCCTCCCGCCGCTGAGCGGCGAGGTATTGGGCTTCGTCAACGGCGATTCGCTGGCAATTTCGACTTCCGGGTCGTTGAATTTCTCGACCACCGCAACATCGAATTCTAACGCCGGCAGCTACGCGGTCACCGGTAGTGGGCTCACGGCCAACAATGGGAATTATGTCTTCGCGCAGGCGCCAGGTAATGCGACCGCGCTGACCATCAGTCCGGCGACCCTCACTTTCAACGCCAACGCGGCGAACATCACCTACGGATCGTTGATCCCGTCGCTGAGCGGAACGGTCACCGGCTTTGTTAATGGCGACACGCCAACGTCGGCGACATCGGGCACATTGACCTTTACTACGAGCGCAACGTCGAACTCGATTGTCGGATCCTATGCGGTCACGGGCGGCGGCCTCACCGCCGATCATGGCAACTACACATTCGCCCAAGCATCGGCGAACAATTCGGCTCTTACGATCAGCCCGGCTCCAATCACTGTGACGGCGCTCGGCGGCAGCTCAACCTATGGAACGTCGCCTGCGAATCCCGGACTTTCGGCGAGCGGCCTAGAGAACGGCCAGGGTGTTGGCGTACTCACCGGGCTATCCAACTCGTTCGGGATCAACAATCTGACCAATGCCGGCAGCTACACGCTCAACGTTGCCGGTACGCTGACCAATCCGAACTACACGGTAAGCTCCACTAATACAGGAAGCTGGGCGGTCAACCCGGCGACCCTGACCTACCTCGCCAATCCCGCGAGTAGCACTTATGGGTCTGCGGGCTCGCCGCTCAGCGGCACGGTTACGGGTTTTGTCAACAGCGACACGCTCGCCTCGGCGACCACAGGGGCGATGAGCTTCAACTCCCGGGTTAGGGGCGTAGCGACCTTGAACGTCGGCAGCTATGCCATCAATGGCAGCGGCCTGACGGCGAACAATGGGAACTACGTGCTCACGCAAGCGCCCGCCAATGCCACGGCGCTGACCATCACGCCCGCGACTCTCACTTACACTGCCAGCGCGGCGAGCAGCACTTACGGCTCGGCCATTCCGTCGCTCGTCGGCACCGTAACGGGATTCGTGAATGGCGACACACAGACCTCCGCGACGTCCGGCTCGTTGAGTTTCGGCACGGCCGCGACGCCGAGTTCGAATGCCGGCAGTTACGCTGTCAACGGCAGCGGCCTTACGTCCGATAGCAATTACGTGCTCGTCCAGGCATCAGGCAACACCACGGCTTTGACCATCGCTCCGGCGCCCATCACTGTCGCCGCGCTCGGCGGCGCTTCGACCTATGGCGCGTCGCCGGCCAATCCTGGGCTTACTGCGAGCGGATTGCAGAACGGACAGAGCGTGAGCGCGCTCAGCGGACTCTCCAACTCGTTCGGCATCAATGCTTTGACCGGCGCAGGCAGTTACACGCTTAGCGTCGCCGGCACGCTAACCAACCCGAATTACAGGGTGACCTCGGCCAATACCGGCACTTGGGCGGTCAACCCGGCGTCCATTACCGTAACCGCGCTCGGCGGCAGTTCGACCTATGGCTCATCGCCCTCAAACCCCGGCCTTTCGGCAATAGGTCTGCAGAACGGCCAGAGCGCCGCCGTCCTCACCGGACTTTCCAATTCCTTCGGCATCACCAATCTGACCAATG
Organism: Xanthobacteraceae bacterium; assembly: GCA_049282655.1. Classification (GTDB taxonomy): domain Bacteria; phylum Pseudomonadota; class Alphaproteobacteria; order Rhizobiales; family Xanthobacteraceae; genus BOG-931. The sequence goes on along the minus strand of JBAPUM010000066.1, from coordinate 11,072 downwards.
CCGGCAGTTACACGCTCAGCGTTGCGGGCATGCTGGCCAATCCGAATTACACCGTGAGTTCCGCCAATGCCGGGACCTGGGCGGTGAACCCGGCGACGCTGCTGTATGTGGCCACACCGGCGAGCACCACAGCGGGCGATCCCATCCCGACACTGACCGGTACCGTATCCGGCTTCGTCAATGGCCAGACGCTCGCTGCGGCGACCACCGGAACGGCGGTTTACACCACGGCCGCAACGGCGAACTCGGTGGCGGGGAACTATGCCGTCACCGGCAGCGGACTTACCGCCAACAATGGCGACTACGTCTTCGCGCAGGCGCCAGGTAATGCGACCGCATTGACGCTTACCGGCGCGTCGACGCCTTCCACCACGCAGTCGACCTCCTCGAGCGACACGACGGTCACCCAGCAAACAACGCAATTCGTCCAGACTGCAAGCTACACCCAGCCGACGACGACCGGCCCGGTGGTGACGATCGTCGATACGACCACGTCGAACACGACAACAGCCGCGAACGACAACACCGCCACGACTGGCAATTCGTCCGGTGGCAGCAGCAGCGGCGGCGGCGCGTCGGGCGGCGGCAATTCCGGCGGCTCTGGCGGCACGGGCAGCCAGGCCAATGGCAAGCACGGCGGCAACGGCACGCCGCCCGGCACCCGGCTCGTCGACCTGAAATTCATTCCGCTGCCGAACGGCTCCGGCATGCCGCCGCCCGGCGAGACGCGCTTTGTCGACAATGAAGTCGTTCTGCAATTCGCACCCGGCACGACGCAGCAGCAGATCGACGACATGGCCCGCCGTTTCGGACTGAGCTTGTCGACCCAGCAGGACATCGGCGTGCTGGGGCGCTCCATTTTCACCTTCCGCCTCGGCAACGGTGAAACGGTGCGCGACGTAATCGCCGCGATCGAAGCCGGCGGCTTCGGCGCGGCGGTGCAGCCCAATTACACTTTCGGCCTGAGCCAGGATCAGAACGTTCAAGTCGCGAGCCTCGGCGATCCGGCGCAATATATTGTCGAAAAACTCCAGCTCGGCGCCGTCCACCGCATCAGCAAGGGCGACCACGTCCTGGTCGCGCTGATCGACTCGAAGATCGACACCGAGCAACCGGACATCGCCGGCGCGGTCACCGACGAGTTCGACGCCGGCTGCGGGGTCGACGCCGCGCCCGATCCGCACGGCACCGGCATGGCCGGCGCCATCGCCTCGCACCTGAACCTGCTCGGCGTCGCGCCTGGCGCCAAGCTCATCGCGATCTGCGCGTTTGGCGGCCATGGGACCCCGGAATCGAGCTCAGTCAAGATCATCAAGGGTCTCGATTACGCCATCCAGCATGGTGCCAAGATCGTCAATATGAGCTTCGCCGGGCCGCGCGATCCCGCCGTGGCTCAGGAGCTGCAGATCGCGCGCGAAAAGGGACTCGTGCTGATCGGCGCCGCCGGCAATGACGGTCCGAATTCGCCGCCGCTTTATCCGGGCGCCGATCCGAACGTCATCGCCGTCACGGCGACCGACGAGAACGACCGCGTGTTTCGGGGCGCCAATCAGGGCGAATACGTCGCCTTGGCGGCGCCTGGCGTCGACATCCTGGTGCCGGCACCGCATTCGGGTGTGCAGTTCACCACCGGTACCTCGGTGGCGACCGCGCATGTCAGCGGCGTCGCGGCCCTGCTGATGGCGGAGAAGCCGACGCTGAGCCCCGAGCAAATTCGAAGCATTCTCACGTCGACTGCCAAGCATTACGCGGCCAAGGGTTCCGAGCGGAAATCCGGCGCCGGCGTCATCGATCCGCTCAAGGCGCTGCGGCTCAAGCCGCTGAGCTGAAGCCGGTTTGAAGCCCCTTCATCTATTCCGATCTGGCGTCTTTGAATCTGTAATTAACGACGTGGAAAAATCCAATACGCGCGAATGCTGCTGCGACTGCCCGGTCGTAAAGAGGACCCTGGCGGCCGCTTGACGGTAAAAAGGACCCTGCTATCCTAAGTCGCGGCGGCTGGCATATTACCGTTTAAATTTAATCGTTGCGGGGGCGGGGGTGGTGGATGGCGTCGAGTGGCGCGCTGGGGATTCGTGCATTCAAGACGACCGGCGAAGTTCTAGAGTTTCGCGCCGGCCCGAACAACGAGCTCATATGTAGTGCGGATCTAACACGCACTCCAAACACGTTCGGACCTCTAAGTTTAATTGCATTCTACGAGCGCGACGCCAAATTTCCTCACTTAGTGTTTCCGTGCGATTCCTCAACATCCCAAATTGTTTACAACCCGCCGATACCGAGCGGTCCTGGTCAGCCGGCTAACGCGCCTATCTACACTCTTACGATCGATCTAATTTGTCCACTTCTTCGGGCCTTAGGTGGCTCTCCCGCTTTAGCCGTTGGCAGATTTCAGCTGGTAATAAGCCGTGGAATGTTCACGGCGTCGCGCGGCGTTTGGTTTCAACAAGCGTGGTTTTATTCCACAAAATCATCGCAGGGCGATCCGCAGCACTCATTCGATCTTTCGCCGAATAATCCTCCCCCCACTCCGCCCGCCGACAGTCTTAATCTCTGTAAGACCAGTAACAAGTTCGCGATATACGGCGCAAACTGGAACCCAACGCCGGATCCTTTCAGTTCCTCGTTCGGCCTGATGCAGTTGATCGGGAGCAAGGGCAACGGCAGTTTCGCCAGCGTCACTCCGGAAAATTTCCGTCAGGTCGTTCCGGCCGGCACGACGGCCTGCATCGCAACCGGATTGTTTCTGGACCGTTCGCTGACAGACAATGGTGATCCGACGTTCTGCCCTGGCTATGAGTTGAGTTTTAAGACGCCCGCGAGCGCTAGCTATTCCCTGACTCTCGCTCATCTTCGACGCCTCGCGGCGGACAACTTGCAAGTTGGAGATTTGCTGACTTTCCGATGTTCCCTTGATCCTAATTTATATGTCCAACCTTTGCTGAGCTCCCAAAATAGCGTTAGCAACGCGAGCTCGGTCGTCCAAAGTTTTGCCAAAACACAGATTCCATGGATCGTCGAAATCGATGGTGTGGATGGGCCTGTTGCCGTGCAAATCTGGAATGAAACAGTTGCCGAGCCGTTTCTCAAATCGATCCGCATGGTCGACGACGGCAATGATCTGTCGTTCATGCCGTTACTTAAAAATCCGTCCTCCACTTTAACTGGAAAAGACTCATGGAACGTCGTTTATCGTGTCTACCAATCCTGGAACGACAACGGCCAATTATTGGTCGATCCCGGCACGCACGCCGTTGGCCCGCCGCTGGGCTGGAAATCGCCCGAATTTCTGGCGCTGGTGGCGAGCGATAAGAAGACGCCAAATTTCAACGCCACCGCTGAATTTCCCAATCTGGTGACCCATACGGGTGCTGCCGTGACGATGCAGGTCATCGTCTCGGGTGACCTCGGCTGGGACGGCCAACATGACGCCAAAAATCCCAATCTCAGCAGCAAGAAATTTTTTGACTCGGTAGCTTACGCGATTCTGCAGGGCCTGCCCGAGGTCGGATTGCGATTGGGAGGACGCGATCTGCCGATCGCGCCCGGCAAGCAAAAAGTGCGAATGGGCTCCCTCGACCTCAATTTCAGCGCGTCGGGGCCGCCCGGTCCCGATCCAATCTACCCGACGCTGGACATGCTGATCAGCGTTCGTCTGGGAGAGATGATCGCCGATCCTCCGCCACCTCAGGGTCTCGGCGCACCGCCGCCGCTGTTCAAATCGACATCGGCATCGCTGCCGCGGATTGCCATCAGTGCCGACCAAATTCCCCTGGACGGGCTTATGGTCGGCGGTCAGGATCCGGTCCCTGATGAGATGCTTGCGGATGATGCCGTCGATGTATGGCAGGCTTTCGGGAGCAACAAAGATTTAGCCGGGCGTGAGCAGAGCATTCAAAAACTGCTGACGCGCGATCCTCCGCTTGCATTTTCGGCGGACAACGGCAACGGCCTGCTACCCAGTAATGTCCAGCCCTATCTCATCGTGCTCGAGAGCACGGCGTCACTGGCGTCACGTCGTTTGTCGATGCGGATCAATACCGTTGCGCTAACGCAGCTGCCATCACCGGCTTCCTCGAGCGCCGCACAAGCAGCAGCGCCGGCCGCGGCCGCCGCACCCGCGCACGGCGGACCTGCACCAACTCCGGCCCCAGCCCCGACCCCGGCTCCGGCCGTATCGGCGCCGCCGTCCACCAAAGTTTATGTCGTCGATACCGATCCGTTCACGGTTGCCGAAATTTCAATGCCGGCGCTCGGTCTGTTCGCCGACGCGGCGACAAGCGATGGCGAGGTCGCTGTCTGGCAGACCACGGAACTGGGGGGTGCAAGCTGGCAACTGAGTTCTGCGGCGGAGGGTTTCGACCTGCGCTTCCCGCCGCAGGCGACCGGAGAGGCCATGGAAAAGGGGCGGCCATGGCTGCCCGCCGGGCTGCCTCCGTCTGCCAACCCTCAGACTCCGCCCGATCCTTCGACGTCATGGACGGTGGACTATAGGCTCGGGCCGCCGTCGCGCATGAAGGTGCGGTCCGCTTATTTCCAGCAGAGCTATGCGGAGGCGCCGTGGAATTTGCGCCGGCTGCTCGGCTATCCGGGGCAGCGCGATCCTGGTGCCGCGGTCGATTGGGTTCGCTTCGAATTGCTCTACGGCCTGTCCGGGATCGCCTGGGCGGACAATATGCGCGTCACCGAACTGTCGGCGCGCATCGGAGCGCTGCCGGCGCCGCTCATTCCGAACCCCGCTTACCTGGCTGAAGGTCTTTCCACCCAAAACGACGCTGAGCAGATTCAGAAACTCAACGAGTTTTACAATGATTTTCGGCTGACCACGGCCAGGTTCTTCGGCCGCTACCGCACGCGACTGGGACTCTACGAATTCCGGCAGGAGGGCGGCGCCGATCCGTTTTCGGTTTCGGACAAGATCAAATATCTCTTGCGCCTGCCCGCGATCGACAAGTCTTCGGCCGCCTGGAGCCAGGCGGATTGGTCGGCCGGCGAAGCGGACATGAAGGATCCGATGGTGGATCCGAAAAGGCCGCTGTCGCCCCCTCCGGGCCTTGCCGGCGGCGCGCTGTGGGGTGTCGAGTCGCAAAATATCCTGAACAATATCACCGACGAGCCGCATTCTTTCGCAGGCTTGGTTTCGCGCTTGAGCGCGTCCGCTCTCGGTGGTTCGGGCTCGGTCAAAGCCGATTTCGCCAACGGCAAATCCAGCATCAAGGCTGAGGTCTCTTACGGCCGCACCGAGACCTATATCGTCGAGCAGATCGGGCGCATCGGCGTGTTCTGGAACATCGCCAAGCATGTCATCGTCTATGAACGCTCGGTGTTGCCGTCGGATCAGTTCGCGGGAGTTCAGCCGGTCCAGGACGGCCGGCCGATGGTGCGCAAGGTCAAGGAATATATCGAACTGCTGCAGCCGCGCCGCTCCTTTCCCGAAAGTGGCTCGACTCCGCAGACGCGCGGCTTTGTGGAGGCGACGAATTTCCCAGTGACCAAGATACCGGTCGACGGGGCCTGGGGCAGGGACACCGCGACCGGCTGGGCAATTCCGCTGTGGAAGTCGGATGCCGATCCCGACATTTATCCGCGACCCTTCGTTCAGCTTGAGGTGACCGCCGGGTCCGACTCCGCCGCGCCCACGATCATGGCGCGCTTCCAGGATCCCTCGCAACTGACCTTCTATACGTCGACGCTGGCAAGCGACGGCGCCAATACCGATCTATGGGCTCCCGTGGCCGGCATCGATTATCAGAACGTGCCAGCGCCTGCGCCGGTAGGAACGCCGAAAATCGACCCGAAAGCGCCCGACGCGAAACTGCCGGGCGAGGCGGTGCGCGATGCGCTCTATGACATAACGACATTCGACATCGATCCGGCCGGACTTTCTGCCGACATCGCCGCTGCTCGCACCGGCGGCGGCAAAATCGGCGCCGTGATCGAGACGGTGACCATGATGCGCAGCCTGCCGCGCGACGTTCCGGCCAACGTCAAACAGGTCGTCGCCATCGATCCCGCTTTTGCCCAAGTCGCGGATGCCCGATCGCGGTTGAACAATGGCCTCCTGACTCTGCTCGACCGGGCGCGGACGGTCCGGCAAACTTTGAAGGACGCCGCCGATCCCAACACGCTCAACAATGAAATCAACCAGATCAAGTCGCAGGTAAGCGATCAGATCGCGCAGGCCAAGGCGGAGCTGAACGAGCAACTGCAGAACGCCAGTGATTGCGCGACGTCGATATCCTCGACTTTTCAGAATGTGACCGACGTTATCAATCAGAAGGGAACAGAGGCCTCGAACGCCATCAGAAGCGTCGCCACGGCGGCCACGGATGCGCTCAATTCCGCGACCCAGACGCTCAATACCGCGTGGACTCAGGCTTTGCCGGCAACCGCCGCTGACGTTCAAGCTCAAATTCAGAGCGCTTTCCAAAGCGCGGCCAATGCGCTCGACGGTGCGATCATCCCCGTCGCCGGCGATGTCATCAATCGCATCAACCAGTTCCGCTCGTCGATTCGCACGAAATGCCAGCTGGTGCTGCCGCTGGCCGATAAGGCTCACGCCGACTTCGTTGCTCTCTGCGATAAGGCCATCGCGGACATCAACAAGGTCAAATCGGTCGACAACGATTTCAGCGACGGCATTGCCGATTTGGGAATGCTCAGCGGGTTGCTTGCGACGATGCAGGCGGCTCTTAACGATGCCATCGACCAGCTCGAACAGCATGCCAAGCAATGCCTTCCGCAGTTGCTGCAAACCGCCGAAGTCCCGCCAGCGGTTGGGGCTCTGCTAAATCCGTTTGCAAATGTCTCCATTACGAAATGTTTCGATGACGCGCGCGCGGTCTTGAAAATTCCTGTGCCAATGCCGGTGCCGCCGCCCATTCCGAGCCCGCTGCAACAAGTTGGATCCGCCCTCCAGTCGGCGTCTGCGGCTCTTAAGCTTCCGGTACCGGTTGCCAAGGATGCAGTGACCGCCGTGACGTCAGCCAAAGGCCAAGCTGACGCTATCGACGACGCAATCCACGATCTGAGCGACAAACTCGCCGGTGTCGCCGATGCGCTCGGATTATCCGTCGTCAACCAGATCGAAGCAGAATGGAAGTCCCTGGCGGCCCAGATCCCGTTCACCGGCGCCGGCACGGCACTGATCAATGCGCTTCAGGCGGTCATTCCGCCGGGGATCCCGACCTCAAATCCCATCACTTTGCTGCAACCGATACTCCAGAATTGGAGCGTCGGACTGACAAATATGGCGAACCAGGCGAGCGTCATCGCTGGCCAAGTTGTAGGTAAGATCAATAATGTCGTCGGAGAGATCGGAACAGATGAAAAGAGTCTAGGGGACAATATTACCGACAAGATCGGCTTATTGAAGAATGCGGCGGCTCAAAACCTCGATGACCTTGATGGAAAGGTGCAGAGCTGGATCGAAGGGGCTCAGTCCGACGTCTTGAGTGTAGGCCAGCAGATTGCGGGCGCGCTCCAATTGCCGGCACCCGTTATGCCCGCCGATCTTCAGCGGCAGCTCAAGAATGGCTATTCACAGCTTCAAGGCTCGCCGACGTTCCAGGATCCGAGCGGGACGCTGCGTTTGCTACGGGCGGCCGGCAAGGCGCCGATCGTCCCGAACCTGTCGTTCAACAAGGACCGGCTGGCGTATTTCTTCAGCGACGCTCAGGCCGCCGTCGAGACGTCTCCCGCGGTGGCGCTTCTCAATCGGCTCGGCGGCGATCTCAAGGCGGTCGGCATCCGCCTGCCGACGGGCGCCATCCTCGACCGCGTCATTCCCTCCAGTCTGCAGAATTTCAATTTCGGCTCGCTGTTTCCGGATCTCGGCGGGTTGAAGCTCGATAGTCTGTTTCCCGGCTTTCATCTGCCCTCTCTTGCAAATGACGGCGTGAACGTTTCGCACGGCTTCGACCAGGAACGCATGGAGGCCTGGGCCAAGGTCGACGCCAATGTTCCGTTCGGTCCGCCCGCGCGAGTATTCGCGATCGGACCCGTCGAGATCACCGTCGTCAGCGGCAATCTCGATGCCTCGATCGACGTGTCGGCCGATGCCTCGGGAAAGATGACGCGCCAAGCCACAGGCCAAATTACCGGCAATTGGCAAGTCGGGTTCGGCGGCAATCCGCTCATAACCTTCCGCGATACGGTGGTGCGATTCGACGACCACAAGGGGCTCACTGTCGACATCCAGCCCGACAAGGTCGAACTCGATCCGTCGCTCCAATTCCTCACCGACATCCTCGACGAATTCTCGGATCCGGATTCCGGTTTTCATCTCGATACGGTCCGCAATCCGAACACCGGCGCCTTCGAAGGCATCATGACGACGCTCGATCTGCCGCTGCCGGACCTTGCCTCTGGCGCATTTGCTGTATCGAATTTGCGCCTGACCACGAGCTTCGGTCTGGCCGTGACCGACGACTTTACCATCGTGGTGAGCGTGGCGCTCGGCCGACAGATGGCGCCGTTCTCGATTCTGGTCGCCTTCTTTACCGGCGGGGGCTGGATCGAAGCCACCGCCTCCTACGCGCCTTCCAAGCGCAAGATCGTCGCCACCGTATCGCTCGAAATCGTCGCCGGCGTCGGCGTCGACTTCTCTTTCGGGCCGTGTCGCGGCTTCGTCTACATCCAGTTCGGCTCGAGCGCGAGCTACACGACCCAGGGCGGCGGGCAATTGGCAGTCGCCGTAATTCTCCTGATTTATGGCGGTGTCGATATTCTCGGGCTGCTCTACATCAGCCTGTCGCTGATGCTGTCGATTACCTATGACGGCTATTCCGTCATCGGCCGCGGCGAGCTCGATGTCTCGATCAAGATCTGCTGGTGCGTGCACATCGATGTGCACGAGAACATCACCTACAATTTGACCCGCAAGCAATCCAGCAGCAGCGGACAGGTGACCGCCAGTGCTTCCGCCGACGAGGCGGCCGACGCCTACAACAGTCAGTTTAGCTGAGAAGCCACCATGTATTATGTGCTGATGACGGACGTGGTGCGTATTCCGACTCCGAGCCAGGATCCGATCAACAACCCATCCGATCGCTATGTTTTCGGAATCAGCCTTACGGGATATTTGGAACCGAGCGCTGCGCCGCCTCCCGACCCCGATCTGACACATTGCGTCACCGCGCTGTCGGGGGCGGGAGCAAGCGCGTCGGCGATCGCCGCTCAGTTGGGACCGATCGCTCCGTGGACTTGGCAGTCGTTCGACGGGGTCGTGTTGACGGACGGAACTGCGACCTTGCCGTTACAAGCCGCCCCAGCCTGGCTACCTGTTCCGCCGACCGTGAAGCTGGATGACAGCTCGTTTTCAGGCCTGCTGGCCGCGATTACCGATCATCTGAAACACTACGCCAATCCCTTCGACGAGAATTCGTTTCAGCGATCCGGCACATCGGCTGCGATAAATTCCAACACGTTTTCTTATCATGCGTTTGTCTCTTCCCTGAGCATGGCTCCGTCGCCGCTGCCGCACGGCCAGATGAATCTCGTTCGCTTCTTCACTGTAAGCGAGGCGCAACTGGCGACTCTCGCTAATGCCGCAAACGGAATAGTGGCGGTTCCGATATTTACGACGGCGGGCACTCCGACGATGGCCGTGACACAGTTTCGGAGTACAGATCCTCACGTCGCCGGCAATTACATCCCTGATCGACCGAATAAAGTGGCGCGATGGTTCTATGGACAAACCTTCAACGGCTGCAAGGTGGCCGCCTTTGCGCAATTAATGCCCGATCTGCGAGCCGTTCCAGATAGCCGACATAGCTTTGTCGACTTCAACACACTGTGGGTACGGCGCGAACATGGAGTTCAGAACGCAGCAGTTGGAGCTGGCGGAGGGGCTGCAGGTGCAGGAGTCGCGGGCGCAGGCGCCGCTGCACCAGCCGCGGGTGCTGGGGCGGCAGGCGTCGCGCCCAGTGATTCCGACGCTCAGCAAGGCGTAAATCTCGAGGATTGGGCGCAAAATCTCCCGGGAAATATTGCAAGGCTATTCGACCTGCCGCGGCGACTCCTCGACCTGTTCCGCGACAGCAATGGTGTCTTTATTCCGGTTCCGCTGTTGGATCCGGCTGATCCCACGAAAAAGAAGGCCGACCCGCTCGGTAGCCGTCGTCTCGTCCATGCTACGCTGCGTGCGCTCTACGATGTGCTGGCGCCGGGAATTTGGGGCACTAGTGGCCTCGCGCGGACAGCGGCGCTTGCGCTCTACGCCGATGCGTCGCCACCGACTTCGCCCGAAAGTGTTGTCGGCGCTCTTGCTTCGAAGGATGCCGAGATCCGAAGCAGCTTTGCGGTCAAGACCGAGGACTGGGTCAAGCGCCCGCCACAAAGCAATGATTTCTGCGATGCCCTTGCCACGCGAGTCGGTCCTTCGCTCGGCCTATCCGGAAACGGCAGCGATTTCATCGCTGGTCTTTTCGCGGCGGTTGGGAGTCCACCGGATCCAACGCCGTCTCAATCGGATACGCACTCACTCAACCTCGATATTCTCGATCGTTTGGTCGGGCTGTCCACAAGCCCGGCGAACGCAGCGAATATTTTTGCGGATCTCTGGAAACAATGGACCGCAATCTTAAAGCCGGCGCCCGGCAAGGTCAGCATCGATGTGTTGGCCGCCAAATTGGGCCTGCCCGACGCACAAAGACGGCAAATAGCGACCTATGCACTCAAATCGCAACCAGATGGGATATTCGCTGCAGGGCCAGAAACGGAAAAAGACATTGATTTGCTGCAGACGAATATTCTCAAATGCCTTGGCGATTATTTGCTGGGGTCTCTAGCGATTGCGTCCACGGTCCAGCCACCCGATACCGCGGAAACGGGCTTCGCGACATTCGGGCGGGCATCCTGCTTCGACCGGACTGTAATACCGGGCTGGTCGGCACAGCAGCCACTGGGAAACGCCGCGGCTGTCTTTGGCAAAAGTGTCGCGAGCTGGTTCGCTCAAAATAGACCGCAGGAATTGTTCAAGTCATACGACTTTCTGCCGGCAGCGAAGACCACCGGCACCGCAAATGGCCTCAGTTTCCAGATCGACCGTGTCGTCCCCGGGAGCAAGATCG
>JBAPUM010000065.1:0-24010 GCA_049282655.1 Xanthobacteraceae bacterium | reverse complement strand
TCGCGGACGAGCTCCTGCATGGCGTCGCGGTCGGCGAGCGCGCGTGACCGCGCCGGCGCCCAGACCGCATCGAGCAGGCCGCGCACCGCCGACGGCGTGCGCGCCATGGCGTCGTCGAGCCGGTAATGGGCGAAATCCGCATAGCCGAGGAGCTGCGCCCGCTCGGCGCGCAGCCTGATCATCTCGGCGATATTGTTATTATTGTCGGTCGGCCCGCCATTGTCGCCGCGGTTGGTGAAGCCGCGAAACACTTTTTCGCGCAGATCGCGCCGGTCGGAGAATTGCAAAAACGGCTCGACGCTCGACCGCGACAGCGTGACCACATGGCCGTCGAGTCCGCGCTCTTGCGCATCCGAGCGCAGCGCCTCGCGCATGAAGTCCGGCAGTCCGGCAAGCTCGGCCTCGCCGTCGAGGCGGAGCGTGAAAGCCTGTTCGTCGGCGAGCACGTTCTGGCTGAAGGCGGTGCCGAGCTCGGCAAGGCGCTCGATGATTTCGGCAAGCCGCTTCTTGGCGGTGGCGTCGAGCGCCGCGCCCGCGCGCCGGAAGCCGGTGTGGTAGCGCTCGAGCACCCGCTTCTGCTCGGACGTCAGGCCCGAAGCGGCGGCGGCCCGCATCAGCGTATCGACGCGGCGGAACAGGTCCGCATCGGTGTTGATCTTGTTCCAGTGGCGGGCGATCTGCGGGGAGACCTCACGCTCGATCTCGAGCAGCGCGTCATTGCTGTGGGCGCCGACCAGGAGATGGAAGGCGCTTTCGACGCGATCGAGCGCCCGGCCGCTCTGTTCCAAAGCCGCGATCGTATTGTCGAAGCTCGGCGGAGCCGATTGCGTCGCGATGGCCGCTACCTCGGCCTCATGCTCGGACAAGGCCCGCGCATAGGCCGCGCGAAAATGCTCGGGCGCGATGCGGTCGAATGGCGGGACCTGGTCGGGGGTGGCCCAATCCTCGAAGAAGGGATTTGCCGTCAGGGGGGTCGGCATGGCGGCGGGCGGCTTGATCTGCGTCATCGGGGGGTCATACCAAATGCGGGCGCTGCCGTGATATATGTCTTCGGCGTTAACCCCCAAGCCTAAGCCTAAGCCTAAGCCGAAGCCGAAGCGTCAAGGAGAGCCGTCTATGCCCCGTCACGCCCATTATGTGCCGCATGGCGTCATTCCGGCCGTGTTGCTGCCGTTCACGGACGATCTTGCGATCGACGAAACGAACTTCCGCAAGCATCTTGCCGACGTGGCGGCGGTCGAGGGGCTTTCCGCCGTCACCATCAATGCACATTCGACCGAGGTCGCTTCCTGCAGTTTCGAGGAGCAGCGCCGGGTCCTCGACATCACCCAGGACGAGATCGGCGGACGGCTGCCGATCGTCAACGGCATCTGGGCCGACGGCAGCCTTGAGGCGGCGCGGATCGCCAAAATGGCGGAGGCGGGCGGCGCCTCGGCGCTGCTGGTGTTTCCGCCGGCACCGTTCACGCTCGGCCAGTCGCCCGCCATGGCAATCGAGCACTTCAAGCGCATCGCCGATGCTTCAAGCCTGCCGATCATCGCGTTCCAATATCCGCTCGCGACCGGGCAGGGCTATCCGCGCGACACGCTTCTGAAGATGATCGAGGAGGTGCCGACGCTGCGCGCCATCAAGGATTGGGCCGGCAATGTGCCGCAGCACGAGATGCATATCCGCGAGCTGCAAAGCCTCAAGCGCCCGGTCAATGTGCTGACCACCCACAGCGCCTGGCTGTTCAGCTCGCTGGTGCTCGGCTGCAACGGGCTCCTGTCCGGCTCCGGCAGCGTCATCGCCGATCTGCAGTCGGCGCTGTTTCGCGCCGTCGAGGCCAACGATCTCGCCGAGGCGCGGCGGCTGAACGACCGCATCTATCCGCTGGCGAAGGTGTTTTATGCCGAGCCCTGGGCCGACATGCACAACCGCATGAAGGAAGCCCTGGTGCTGCTCGGAAAGCTGCCGCGTGCCGTGGTGCGGCCGCCGCTGGTCAAGCTCGGCCGCGCCGAGATCGACCGCATCCGCACAGCCCTTGTCGAAGCCGGGCTGTTGTCGCAGAAAGCCGCGCGCGACGCGGCATAGTTCTCCTTCTCCCCGCGCAGCGGGGAGAGGTGAAAATCACCGCCTTGATCCTGCCGCCTGTTTCGGAGTAAGTGCCGACCCCATGGACAACACCGCAACAAGCCGCCGCCCCCGGCGCATTCTCTGGCCGAACGTGCTGACCGTCGTCAGTGCGGCGATCCTGATCAGCGCCGAGGTGTTCGGCGCGGCGTTTGCCGGCAGCTGGGCGATCGCCAATCTGTTCGCGCTCGGCGCGCTCGGCGCCCGCGTGCTCGACGGGCTCTTCATCGTGCTGGGCATCGTGGTGATGGTGCAGTTCGTGCGCGCGGCGCACATCGTCGAGCCGTTCACCGCGGACTGAACGCGCGCGCCGCGGCGTCGACGCACAGATTTTTTCCCTCTTTACTTTTCGTTAGAACTAAAAAGCTTGCGTGCTTAGGCGAAATCGCTTATTTGCGAAATGCCCAATTTCGCACGTGCCTGTGGCCGTGTGTCGATCGGTGGGCATCCGGACAAGAGGCCGGACAGCCGCCTAAGGAAGAGCGCACCTTTCTCGCGCCTACTTCCTTGCTCCAGCGATCGGCAGCCGGAGGCGAAACCGGCAATGCCAGCTCTCCACTGGCGACGCGGCTTAAAGCAACGACGGAAGGGCTTTTTTGGGTCTGCATGCCGGCGCGAATGCCGGGGACACCGAAGAGGCTTGTCCTTCTTTGCCAGCAGTGCGGAACGGGATCTCCCTCATCCGGACCAAGGCAGCAATCACAGTGACGCAAGCGGTTCCGCAATAGCGCGGGCCCGCGCGCGGCACAGGAGGTTCACCTTTGGCGGCTACGCCGCCGGCCGGATTAGGGAGCTTGTTGAAATGACCTCACGCATCCGCGAATTCCTCAAGCATCGCACTGACAGTGGACCCTGCCTCGTTCTCGACCTCGATGTGGTCCGCGAGAACTACCAGAACTTCGCCAAGGTGTTGCCGGACACCAAAGTGTACTACGCCGTGAAGGCCAATCCGGCGCCGGAAATCCTCAAGCTGCTCGCCGGGCTGGGCTGCTGCTTCGACGTCGCCTCGCTACCGGAGACGCAGCAGGTGCTCGCCACCGGCGCCACCGCCGACCGCATCTCCTACGGCAACACCATCAAGAAAGAGACCGAGATCGCCGAAGCCTTCCGGCTCGGCGTGACGCTGTTCGCGGTCGATTGCGAGGCCGAGGTCGAGAAGGTGTCACGCGCCGCGCCCGGCAGCCGGGTGATCTGCCGCATCCATTGCGACGGCTCCGGCGCCGAATGGCCGCTGTCGCGCAAATTCGGCTGCGAGCCGGCCTATGCGGCCGATATTCTGGAACACGCCCATAAAAACGGGCTCGTGCCCTACGGCATCTCGTTCCATGTCGGCTCGCAGCAGCACAATGTCGAAGCCTGGGACCGGGCGCTGGCGTCCGCGGCCGCGGTGTTCCGCACCTGTGCCGAGCGCGGCATCGGGCTCGCGATGGTCAATCTCGGCGGCGGTTTTCCGGCCAAGTACATTCGCAAGACGCCAAAACTCGAAAGCTACGGCAAGGCGATCTTCAAGGCGTTGCGCAAGCATTTCGGCAACAACCTGCCGAACACCATCGTCGAGCCCGGCCGCGGCCTTGTCGGCAATGCCGGCGTGATCGAGGCCGAAGTGGTGCTGATCGCCAAGCGCTCGCCGGAAGACGAGGTGCGCTGGGTCTATCTCGACATCGGCAAATTCCACGGCCTGGCCGAGACCATCGGCGAGTCGATCCGCTACCCGATCCGGACCTCGCATGATCGCGACGAGATGGCGCCCTGCATCGTCGCCGGACCGACCTGCGACTCCGTCGACGTGCTCTATGAAAAGACGCCCTATCCGCTGCCGGTGTCGCTCGCCATCGGCGACAAGGTTTTGATCGAGGCGACGGGCGCCTATACGGCGACCTATTCGTCGGTCGGCTTCAACGGCTACCCGCCGCTGCGGCAATACGTGATTTGAAAATCTACTTCGGCTGCACGCTCTGATCGCCGCCCGGGCTGCCGGGCGGCGGAATGACCGGCATCTTGCCGGCGTCGGGCGCCGGGGCTTTGATCCCGGGGTCGACGCTCGGCGGACAGATGACACCGTTGGTCTGACTGAGCTTGTCGCTCAAACTCTGATTGGGCGCGTTGGTCACTGCGTTCGAACAGGCCTTCGGATCGACGGTTTGGGCTTGTGCCGATTGGGCCTGCGCGAAGGCCGCCGAACGCACGGCCGAGGTAATCACAAGCACGGCGAAGATCAATTTCGCGACGACATCCATGCATGATTAACCGCCAGCGAAAGCGGCGGTTCCAGCGCCGTCACGCCAGATCGACGACGCCCGCCTCGCCGCTCTCGGTGCCGAAGGCGAGCAGCGTGCCGTCGGCGCTCCAGGCGAGCGCCTTGACCGGCGCGTCGCCCGGGCGCTTCGCCAGAATCTCGGCGCCGTCTTCGATCCGCACCAAGAGCACCATGCCGTCGCTGAAGCCTGCGGCGACGATGTCCTGCTTGGGATGGCAGGCGACGACCTCGACGCGCTGCTCGGTCGGCGCCAAGAGTTTTGGCTGCTTGCCCATCGGGCCGTCTTTGCTCTGGAACGGCCACAGGATGATCTGGTTCGCTCCCGAGGTCGCGAGCCAATGTCCGCCGACCGTCCAGCCGACCGAGGTGACGCGCGCCGCATAGCCCGACATGCGCATGTGCTTGCGGTCGGCGATCCGCCAGCCGTGCAGCATCGGCTCCTGCATGGTGGTGACGAGGAAGCGGCCGTCCGGGCTCACCGTGACGCCGAGATGCGAGCCCTTCCATTCGAGCATTTCGGGCGGCGCTCCCGCGGCGTTGGGAAACCACAGCGAGGCGCCATTGTAGTGCGCGATCGCAAGCCGAAAGCCCTTCGGCAGAAAGGCGAGCCCGCCGACGGTCGACGGCGCATCGACCTGGCGCAGCTCCTTCGCCTGGACAAAAGCAGTCTTCCCCGCCGACCAGGCGACGGCGCCGTCGGGCCCCAGCGCGACATGATCGATCCAGCGACGTTTCGCGTCGGTCGCGAGTGTCTCGCTGTCGCCTCGGACATCGACGACGATCACTTTGCCGTCGTCGCCGCCCGAGACGATGCGCTCGCCGTCGGTGGCGCTTGAGAGAATGGCGCCGCCGTGAACGGCGACGCGGCGCGGTTCGCCCTTCGGGGTCACGAGCACCACCGCCTCTTCGCCGAGAACGAAGACTGCGGTACGACCGAGATAATGCGCGGCGAACACGGCGCCGCCCGCGGCGATCGGGCGCGTGCGGTCGACGACGGAGATGGTGTCGTTACGCGTGTCAGTCATGAGCGGATGTGGCCGATCGGTTCCCCTCCCCCTTGTGGGGAGGGGTTAGGGGTGGGGGTCGGGAGGTGATGTAAGACCGTCGACGCAAGCGCGTTACCTCACGACCCCCTCCCCACCTTCCCCCACAAGGGGGGAGGGAGAATTAGGCGATGCAGCTCTCGAAACCTTCGGTGATCTTCTTGCCCGGCAGATTGCGGCCGATGAAGACGATGCGGCTTTGGCGCTTCTCATCCTTGTTCCATGGCCGCTGGTGATCGCCGTCGAGGATCATATGCACGCCCTGGAAGACAAAGCGCTGATCGTCGTTCTTGAAAGCGAGGATGCCCTTCGAGCGCAAGATGCTCGGACCTTCCTTCTGCACCAGGTCCTGCACCCAGGGAAAGAACTTGTCGGGATCGAGCGGCTTGTCGCTTTTCAGCGAAATCGATTGCATGTCCTCGTCGTGATAATGCTTGAGCCCGCCATGCGAATGGTGATCGTGATCATGGTCATGATCATGCTCGTGATCATGTCCATGCTCGTGGTCGTGATCGTGCTCCTCGGCTTCGAGGAAGGCCGGCTCGATCTCAAGAATACGGTCGAGATCGAAGGCGTTGCGGCCCAGCACCTCGCTCAAGGCGATCTGTGCGCGCTCGGTCTTGTGTAGCCGCGCGTAAGGGTTGATGCCGCGGATGCGGGCCTCGACCTCGCGCAGCTCGGCGGGCGACACCAGATCGGTCTTGTTGATCAGGATGACGTCCGCGAAGGCGATCTGGTTCTTGGCCTCGGGCGCGTCCTTGAGCCGGTCGTTGAGCCATTTGGCGTCGGCGACCGTCACCACGGCGTCGAGCCTCGTCCGCCGCCCGACATTCTCGTCCATGAAGAAGGTCTGCGCCACCGGCGCCGGGTCGGCCAGCCCCGTGGTCTCGACGATGATGGCGTCGAACTTGCCCTTGCGCCGCATCAGCCCGTCGAGAATGCGCACGAGATCGCCGCGCACGGTGCAGCAAATGCAGCCGTTGTTCATCTCGAACACTTCCTCGTCGGCGCCGACGACGAGGTCGTTGTCGATGCCGATCTCGCCGAACTCGTTGACGATGACGGCGTATTTCTTGCCGTGCGGCTCGGACAGGATGCGGTTGAGCAGTGTCGTCTTGCCGGCGCCGAGATAGCCGGTCAGCACCGTGACGGGGATCTTTTCTTGGATTTTTTCTTGAGCTTTTTCGGCTGAAATCGGGTCGGGCATGGGACAATCACTCCAAGTGAGCCGCAGATATATTGAGTGCCCAATGAAAACTAAACCCCCCAAAACAAAACCCCCGGCATGAGGCGCTCAGGCCTTCAAATGGCGGCCCGGAAAAGCCTGCCGGACCAATCCGCCGATCCGCCCGAACAGCACCGAGCCGGCATAGAGCACGCCACCGACGAGCGTCACCACCGGCCCGGACGGCGCCGCCGCGCAATTGCCGCGCTATGCGCCTTATCGCGAAAAGATACTTGAACCGTCGTGCGAGCCGTGCACATATACTTAAAGTTGAGCGGTTCGTTTTAAACGGGGGCGGGTCCATGAAACCAATTGCCATGGCGGTCGCTTCCCGCGCCGCCGGTCTTCTCGACATCTTCGCGGAAGGTCCGGATACCGCGATGTTTCACAAGACATTCGCCAATGGTTGGACCGATTGGGAGCCTTTGGCCGGCGTGTTCAACTATCCGCCCGCGGTGGTGACGTTGGATAACCTCACATTGGATGTTTTCGCGATCGGAACGGACTACGCCATGTTTCACAAGTCGTGGAGCAATGGCGTTTGGAGTCCGTCCCAATCCACCTGGAAGTCGCTCGGCGGGGTGTTCGATAGCCCGCCGGCGGCGGTGTCTTGGATTGCGAACCGCATCGACGTCTTCGGGATAGGCGGCAACAAGAAGGTGTTTCACAAAGTCTTCGACGGCACCCAGTTCAGTCCCACTTGGGAATCGCTGGGCGGCGAATTCGTCGGTGGCGTTGCCGCGGTGTCATGGGGGCCCAACCGGATCGACCTTTTCGCCGTCGGCACGAACCAGATCATGTTTCACAAATGGTTCGACGGCACCCATTGGCACCCATCGCAGACGGGCTGGGAATCGCTCGGCGGTTTGTTTGCAAGCCCGCCAGTAGCCGTCGCCTGGGAAGAGAATCGGCTCGACGTCTTTGCGGTCGGCACGGACTTTGCCATGTTTCATAGAGCCTGGGACGGCACCCGGTGGCTATCCTGGGACTCGCTCGGCGGCACCTTCAACAGCCAGCCGGCCGTGGCCTCCTGGGCGGTCAATCGGCTCGACGTATTCGGTGTTGGAACAAATAACTCGATCTTTCACAAGTTTTGGGACGGGCACTGGCTAGGCACCTGGGAAAACCTGGGCGGCGAGATGGGCAGCGCTCCGGCAGTCGTCGCTTGGGGGCCCAAACGCCTCGACCTCTTCGGCGTCGGGACGGACCGGCGGATGCTTCATAAATTCTTTGACGGCACCCAGTGGCACCCCTTGCAAACCGGCTGGCAATCTTTCGGCGTCGTATCCGACAAGCCGCCTGTGCCCGGGCCGGCGGGTGGCCCGCCGTTTGGCCTCGGCAGCAATTCGAACTACTACTTGTTCAGCAACTGTGATCCTCTGCGCGACGTGTCGGTGATCATCGACGTCACCGAGGACATCGTCTGCCAGTCGGTGTCGAAATCAACGCTGGGATTCAGCTTTCAATTGAACGCCTATTCGCGGCTAGGCGATTTGTGCGCGTACCAGCAATATACGATAGCTCTCTTGAACAATGATGTGACGGGGGGAATCGACAACTGGTCCCTCGCCGGTGTCCCAAATGACAGCGATTTGTTTCATGACTTCCCCAGTCTGGTGTCGCTGCCCGAGGCGAAACTGCCGGCCGGGTTCATTCTCAAAATCTTGCTGGAGAACGACAAGGCCGGAAACATCATCGGCGTGAGATGGGTCGTCATCGACAATCTGGGACACGAACTGGTGAACCAGCGGGAGTCCACATTTGCGGCCGGCGGAGATCCGGCGCAGTTGGCGCCAATCGTCGCCTTCGAGCTCGATTTTGTCGGGCCGAACAATGGCGCGCAGGCCACGCTCTCATCCGGCGCCGGAACCATCACTTACAGCGCCTCGAACATGATGACGGTGACGGGCGACCAGACGCCATGCGTGAAGGAATTCCTGGTGACGATCGAAACCGCCAATACGTTCTATGGCTTTCTGCCGACGGCAGCGAGCAAGTCCTTCACGCAATCGTTCAGGGTCCACCCGCACGAGCCGGCGATCAACAGACCCGGCAAGCGTCGTCCGGAAACTCCAAGACCCTGACGACTCGTTCGAGAAACGCCGGGCCATTCCGTTTGCCGGCGGTTCGGATCGCAGCGGCGGCCCCTGACCACGCTTGCGCCTCCCTGCGGTCAGGCCTCCAAATGGCGGCCCGGAAAAGCCTGCCAGATCAATCCGCCGATCCGCCCGAACAGCACCGAGCCGGCATAGAGCACGCCGGCGACGAGCGTCACCACCGGCCCGGACGGGACCGCGGCGTGAAAGGCCAACAGCACGCCGGTGAAGCCGGAAACCAGCCCGCAGAGGATCGCAAGCGCGATCATCAGCGAAATATCGCGGGTCCAAAACCGTGCGATGGCGGCCGGTATGATGACGATGCCGACACCGAGCAGCGTGCCGAGCACGTGAAAAGCGTTGATGAGGTTGAGCACCAGCAGCACCAGGAAGGTCAGATGCGCGACGCCGTCGGCGCGGCTGACCGAGCGCAAGAATCCCGGATCGACGCAGCCGAGCACGAGCGGGCGGTAGATCAGCGCCAGCGCGACGAGGCTGATGGTCGCATTGGCGTCGACGACCAAAAGCTTGTCGGCGTTCATCTTGGCCGCGGTTTCGCCGAACAGGAAGGTCATCAGCTGGTCGATGTCGATGCCCTTGACGGTCACGATCACGACGCCGAGCGCCAGCGACACCAGGAGGAACACCGCGAGGGAAGCGTCCTCCTGCAGCTTGGTGGTCCGGCTGACGGCGCCGGCGGTGAGCGCGATGACAAGACCGGCGACGAGACCGCCGAGCGTCATGGCAAAGACATCGAGCCCTGCGGCAAGAAAGCCGATCGCGACGCCGGGCAGGATGGCGTGCGCCATGGCGTCGCCGACAAGGCTCATGCGGCGCAGCATCAGGAACACGCCGATCGGTCCGGCGCTGAGAGCAAGCGCAAGAATAGCCGCCAGCGTGTGCCGGACCGAAGGCTCGCCGAGCGGCTCGAGCAGAAAGCTGGACAGGATCGCGCTCACGCCGCCTCTACGCCGCCCGGGGCGCGGCGCAGGCGGCCGCCTGGTCGTCGAAGGCTTCGCACATCAGGCGCGATTTGTTCATGTTCTCCGCCGTCAGCACGTCGTCGGTCGCGCCCCAGGCGACCGGCTCGCGCGCCAGCAGCAGCGTCTGCGGGAAGCTCGCCCGGACGAGCCCCATATCATGGAGCGCCGCCAGCACGGTGCGGCCTTCGCCATGCCACTGCCGCACGAGTTTGAGCAGATCGGTGGCGGTGCGTTCGTCGATGGCGGTAAAGGGCTCGTCGAGCACGATGACGCGGGCGTCCTGGATCAGGAGCCGCGCAAACAGCATGCGCTGCATCTGCCCGCCCGACAGCGTGCCGATGCTTCGTTTCTCGAAGCCGGTGAGGCCCACCGTTGCGATCGCGCCCTCGATGGTGCCGCGCTCGTTGCGGCCGATGCCGCCGAACAGACCGTTCCTCCGCCACAGCCCCATCGCCACCATGTCGTAGACATTGATCGGGAACGTGCGATCGATGTCGGCAACCTGCGGCAGATAGGCGATGTCGCGGGGGTCGATGCCGTCGCGCTCGATCGAGCCGGAGAGTGGGGCAAGCGCGCCGGTGATGCCCTTGAACAAAGTGGATTTGCCGGCGCCGTTCGGGCCGACGATGGCCAAGAGCGCGCCCTTTTCCACCGCGCCGTCGAGATGATGCACGGCGGGATGGCGATCGTAACCGAGCGTCAGGTTGTGGAAGCGAAGGGCCGCCATCATCAATGTGTGGCCCAATAGAAGGCGACCCAGATCAGCGCGACGAGCCCCGCGGCGAGGCTAAGCCGGCCCGGCGCGGACAGCCGCAACAGCGACGGCGAAATCGGCGACGACGGATGGGCCTCGCCTGCATGGTGACGGTGGTGGGTCATACTTCCCGGCTAGAGGATCGATGCAATAATGTTACAATATAACAATGTGGCCGATTGCCAAGCACCGGTTGCTGAGCCTTGGGTTGGTCAAGCCTTGGGTTGGTCAAGCCTTGGGTTGCCAAGCACGGGTTGCCAAGCTTTGGGGCGACGCCGATAAGGCGTTCGGCGGAAGGGCTTGCGAGCCAAAGAGCGACCCGATGAGCGAACAGAACGGCCGCGTTTTTTGCGTCGGTGAGGTTGTGATCGAGCTCGCCCGCGGCGCCGACGGCAGCTTCGCGCCGTCCTGCGGCGGCGATGCGTTCAATACCGCCATCTATCTGGCCCGCGCCGGCATCGAGACGGCGTTCGTCACTGCCTTAGGCGACGATCCCTATTCGGAGGGCGTATTGGCGCTGGCGGCGGCCGAAGGGGTTGCGGCCAATCTCGTCCTCCGTGTTCCGGGCCGCTTGCCGGCGCTGTGCCTGATCGACAACGGACCGTCGGGCGAGCGCCAGATGCGTTATTGGCGCGAGGGCGCCCCGGTGCGCGATCTGTTCGAGCTTCCGGACTGGATGCGGATCGCCGAGAGCTTGACCGCGGCACGGCTCATTTATTTCTCCGGCATCACGCTGTCGCTGTTTTCGACGCAAGGTCTCGGCCGCTTCTTCGCCGTGCTCGAGGTCGCGCGTCAGCAGGGCGCCAAGGTGGCCTTCGACGGCAATTTCCGCCCGCGCGGCTGGAAGGGCGATCTGCAACGCACGCGCGCCGTCTTCATGGAAGCGCTCAAGCGCGTCGATATCGCGCTGCCGGCCTTCGACGACGAGGCGGTGCTATGGGGCGACCCCAGTCCCGAGAGCACGGTGACGCGGCTGCAAGCCTTCGGCATCGGCGAGATCGTCATCAAGAACGGACCCAACAGCGCGCTGGTGGCGAGCGGCCGCGACCAGGAATTCGTGCCGGTGCCCGAGGTGCTGGTGCCGGTCGACGCCACCGCGGCCGGCGACGGATTCAACGCCGGCTATTTGGCGGCGCGGCTGTCCGGCAGCGACGCAGCCCAAGCGGCTCGCGCCGCGCATCGGCTGGCCGGCACCGTGATCCGCCATCCCGGCGCGCTCGCGCCGCGCACCGCGATGGCGATGCATTAGGGCGGACACTGTCGAAAACTTCCAGATATCCCTCAACAAGCCTGAAAGCGAAAGATGATGTCTTCGACAGCTCGAACTTGGTTGGTTGCTCGACCGGGAGATCTACCGGCTTCGCCGCGCGCAGAAACTCGCCGACGAATTCGGCGGCGCGCTTACTCGGCCGTCACGCCTGCGCGCTTGACCACGTCCGCCCACTTCGCGATCTCGGATTTGAGGAACGGCTCGATCGCGGCGAGCGGCATGTCCAGGGGTTCGCCGGCGCCTGCTGCGATGCGTGCCGTCACCGTTGGATCGGCGAGCGCCTTCTTGAGGGCGGCATGGAGCTTGCCGAGGATGGGCTGCGGTGTCTCCTTCGGCGCCCACAGGCCGAACCACGTATAGTAGACATAGCCTGGGACGCCGGCCTCTTCGACCGTGGGCACGTCGGGTAACAGCGGCGAGCGTTCTTTGCCGGTGACGGCGAGCGCGCGCACATTGCCGCCTTTGATCTGGCCCAATCCGCTCGCCAGATTGTCGATGAAAACCGGCACTTGCCCCGATATGACGTCCGTATAGGCGGGGGCCGCGCCGCGGTAGGGCACGTGTGTCAACTTGATGCCCGTCATCAACTTGAAGAGCTCCATCGACAAATGCTGCCCGGTGCCGTTGCCGGCGGATGCATAATTGATCTCGCCCGGCCGCGCTTTTGCGAGCGCGATCAATTCCTCGATCGAATGTGCCGGGAAATTCTTGCTCACCAGGACGACGAAGGGAAATTCCGCCAGCATGCCCACCGGCGCAAAATCGCGGATCGGATCGTAGGGCAGATTTGCAAACAGGCTCGGATTCACCGCCATGCTGGCATTGAGGCCGGTCTGCAGCGTATAGCCGTCCGGCGCCGCACGGGCGGCAAAAACGGTGCCGGTCACAGAGCCCGAGCCGGGCCGGTTTTCGACAATGAACGGTTGGCCAAGCTCTTTGGAAAGCTGGTCGGCAACGATGCGGGAGACGATATCGGTGCCGCCACCGGCCGTGGAGGCGACGATGATGGTGACCGGCCGTGTCGGGAATTCCTGCGCCGACAGCGAATTCGCAGCCAAGCCGACGCTCACGAGCGCTGCGACGAATGCTAAGGTACGAAATCGGTCGCGCATGTTCCTGCCTTTTCACGCTTTTGGTGCTGCGGATCATCGCAGTCTTGTAGCGCCAATTGTGTACCAGTGGCCGAACTGCACCTCAACGCCGACTGGACGGCGCTGGCCAAATTCGACGGCGAGTTCGCCTCGGGAGCGCGGACTTACGCCGCTACGGGAACGCTGCGTTACATGTGGTGAGCAACCGCGGATCGCCGCATCGACGAGCGGTATCTGGCCCGTCACGGACATTCGTCACAGTCAATTGAAGGATTACGGAAGGTTTATGGGAGTATGCCGTCGCGAGTACCGGAGATGATTCGGGCCGAAGACCGATCGCGAGCGGCCTAGTTCGTCTATCACCAACAGAGTGAAAATCATGAAGTGGGAATATCAAATCGTCAGGGCGGACACCGTCGAAAATTTTCAGATATCCCTCAACAAGCTTGGCAGCGAGGGATGGGAGGCGACGTCGGGAGTCTACGCCGTAGGCGAATCTAAAAAGGTCTCGCTTGGGCAGGGAATGCCGCTGTCGATGACCGTGGGGGCTTCGACCTGGGTCGCTCTGATGAAGCGCCCCCTTCCGCATTAGGGCCGGCGCCGAGGCTCAGGCGTCGCCCAGAGCCTCGACGGCGGGGGATCGACGCGGCTGCTATCGGGACCGGAGAGCACCCGTCGCGCTCGCCGACCATCGATGTGCGCCATTCACTGCGGCTGAATGTTGCTCGCCTTGATAATCGCGCCCCACTTTTCGATTTCGTCATTCAGATAGGCTGCCAGATATGCGCTCGACCGGCGCTCGGGGCTGACCGCAACCGCCGCAGCGGTTTTCAGCCGATCTTGAATAACCGGGTCGTCCAACGTCGCCACGGTCGCGGCATTGAGCTTCTGGACAATCGCCGGTGGCGTCCCCTTCGGTGCAAATATCGCGAACCAGGCGTAACCGCCGGTAACCGGGAGGCCTTGCTCCTTGCCCGTCGGCAGGTTTGGCAGGAGGTCCGAACGATTTTCGGTCAGCACGGCGAGCGCCTTGATGGAATTGTTCGCCATCAAGGCCATCGCGGCCGGCGCCAGCGGACAATAGTAATCGAGCCTGCCGGCGGCCATGTCCTCCAAGGCAAGCGCCGATCCCCGATACGGAACATGCGTGACCTCGACCCCCATCGCTTGATTGACGAGAGCGCAGACCAGATAGGGTCCCGCGCCGACGCCTCCGGATCCGAACTGCATTGTCGCGTGGTTCTTGCGCGTGTAGTCGACGAACTCTTGGACATTTTGTACCGGCAGCGTCGAGCGCACCGTCAACAGCAAAGGCTGGTCGACGACAAGGCCCACCGGGACGAAATCCTTCACTGAATCATATCTCAGTTGCGAATAGAGGAATCGCGCCTGGGCAAAGGTGTCGAGCGCGCCGAGGACGATTTGATAGCCGTCCGGTGCGGCCTTCGCGACATGTTCAACTCCCACCGTTCCACCGGCACCGCCGATGTCTTCCACGATGATCGTTTGGCCGAGATGTTGCGACATTCCCGCGGCCAGGATTCTGGCAACCACGTCGATGGCGCTTCCAGCCGCGAAGGGGACGATCATGCTCACGTGGTGCTCGGGCCAAGCTTGCGCGGGCGAAGTCTGCTCGGGCGGAGTCTGCGCGCGAGCCGGACTGGCACATAAGAGGCTCGCCAGCGCGGCGATCGTTCCGATCGAAATTCGCATTGATCCCTCCCGTTATTATTGTCGAGCCGGGACAATCGCGAGCGGCCGTCGCGGTCGGGAAATAATCGATGTTCTTATCCATGACAATAAAAATTGTTTTTTACAGTCTTCTAGTCTAGACAGCACCGCGCAAGTCGGCAGAGGGCGCGGCCGAAGAACATAAGGCCATCATGGAGGTCGCCGTCGCGCGCCGGGCCGAAGACGCCACCCGGCTCACCAACGGCCATTTCACCCGGACCGCCCTCCTGCTGCGCGAAAGCCTCTATCCGCATCCTGTCCGGACCGAAATGAAAAACGAAATTTAGCGGTCGCCAGACGAAATCTAATTCTGCCATCCACCCCCGCATCAAGCGGGATCCCGCAAAGGACAAAGTATCATGCCGACAATTGCCCCGACTTGGCCCAACGGACGACGGACAGCCGTCGTCATCAGCGTCCTGTTCGAGACCTGGTCGGAGAAGAAGTCGCCGAGCTATTTCGCCCGCACCACGCCGCTCAAGCCGGGCTTGATCGACCGCGGCGGCATCCAGTGGGGCGAGTATGGCGGCAAGGAAGGCATCTGGCGGCTCATCCGTGTGCTCGATCAGTGCCAGATGCGCGCGTCGTTCTTTTGCAGCGGCCGCTCCGCCGAACTCTATCCAGACGCTTTCAAACAGCTCGTAAAGTCAGGCCATCTGGTCGAGGGCCACGGCTATGTGCAGGATCAGGCGTTCCTCGAGCTGACACCGGATCAGCAGAAGGCGACGATCCACAAGGTCATGGACATTCTCACCAAGGCGGCCGGCGGCACGGCTCCGGAAGGCTGGGCAACGCCGATCTACGGCTGGGACGAGCATACATTCGCGCTATTGGTGGACGCCGGCATCAAATGGTACGCGGACGCGCTCGACATCAGCCTGCCGCGCAAGGAAAGCACCGCGGCCGGTCCGATCGTCGCCATGCCGTGGTCCGACTTCGTCGACAATCGTGTGCTGCGCGCGAGCCCGCGCGATTATTACGACGTCTATGTCGACACCTTCGACTATCTGCACGGCCATGAGCCGGGCGGTCTGATCAACATCGCCATCCATTCGCATTTCGGCGGACGTCCGCTGATCGTGGCGCAATTTCAGAAGCTGTTGCGCTATTTCGGAAGCCACTCCGACGTCTGGTTCCCCAGCCATCGCGAACTGGTGCAATGGTTCCTGCAACAGGGCGTGGATAACCTTTCGTACCGCAGCCGCTTCTTTCCCGATGTTTGAAGATTGGCGCCGCCTGACGCGGAGCGAAAGCGCGCGAGGAGATCGCCATGCCGAAGACGAATGCTTGGATCGGCAGCCCGGTTGAACGGCGCGAGGACCTGCGCTTCACCACGGGGCAGGGCCAATATGTCGATGATCTGACGCGGCCCGCTATGGTCCACGCCGTCATCCTGCGCAGTCCTCACGCCCATGGCCGTATCGTCAAGCTCGGCATCGACGCGGCAGCCGCAATGCCCGGCGTGGTCGGTATCGTCACCGCTAAGCAGATCGGCACGGTGCCGAAAATTCCGCTGCGCATGGAGCCGCTGCCCGCCTTGGCGCGGTTCGATCAGCCGGTCATCGCCGTCGACAAGGTCCGTTATGCGGGAGAGCCGCTCGCTGTCGTCATTGCCGAGAGCATCGCGGCTGCGGCCGACGCCGCGGCCGCGATCGAATTCGATATCGATGCCTTGCCGGCGCTGGTCGACGCGCATACCGCGGCTGACAGCGACAATCATCTGTTCGAGGAGCACGCGACCAATCAGGCGCTGATGCTGACGGGCGTCGCCGGCGATGCCGATGCGGCCTTCAGCGCCGCGGCCTACCGCAAATCAGCGACCTTCCGCGTTCACCGCCATACCGCGAGCCCGATGGAGCCGCGCGGGATTCTGGCGGAATGGGACGACGCCAAAGGACGGCTGATGATCCATGGCGCCTGCAAGGTACCGTTCGCCATCCGGGCGCAGCTCGCACGCGATCTTGATCTTCCGGAATCCGCCATCGACGTGTTTGAGAGCGATGTCGGCGGCGGTTTTGGCGTGCGCGGCGAATATTATCCCGAAGATTTTCTCATTGCCTATGCGGCGCGACGCTTTCGCCGGCCGGTGAAGTGGATCGAAACGCGGCAGGAACATCTGCTCGCGTCGGCGCATGCGCGCGAAACCAAGATCGAGCTTGAAATCGCCTGTACGCGCGACGGCGCCATCCTGGCGCTGCGCGGCATCGCCTATTCGGACATGGGCGCCTATATCAGGCCGAACGCCGTCACCGCGCCGCGCAACATCGCCCAGGTCATCTCCGGTCCGTATCGCGTACCGAACGTGCATATGCGCGTCGTCATGGCCATGACCAACAAGACGCCGACCGCGAGCTATCGCGGTCCCGGCCGCTACGAGGCCGATTTCGCCCGCGAGCGCCTGTTCGACATGACGGCGAAGGATCTTGGCATCGATCCGATCGAACTGCGCCGCAAGAACCTCATCGCCTCGACCGACATGCCTTACGTACTGCCGAAGGTGCTGCCGTATAACAGCACGACGCAATGCGACAGCGGCGACTATGCCGCGGCGCTCGATCGCTGCCTCGACGAAATTGGCTGGAACGAAATCCGCGCGCAGAACGGCCGCTGCATCGCCGGCAAATATCACGGCGCGGGGCTCGGCTGTTATATCGAGGGCGGCGGCTCGGGCCCGAAGGAGAAAGCGACGCTGGAATTGGATGGTGACGGGGAGGTCACGGTCTATGTCGGCTCCTCGGCGCTGGGGCAAGGGCTCGAAACGGTGTTCGCGCAGATTGCCGCCGACACGCTCGAAACTTCGATGCAGACCGTCAAAGCGGTTTTGCACGGCTCGACCGTCTATCTGTCCGAAGGCTACGGTTCCTATGCGTCGCGCTCGGTGGTCATGGGCGGGTCGGCCATCGTCGCGGCGGCGCAGGCGTTGCGCAAAACGATCTGCGAATTGGCGGCGGCGCGCTTCGGCTGCGCGCCCGGCGATATCCTGCTCGACGGCCTCGACACCGTGCGGTCGAAAAACGACAGCATGCGCGTCGGCGATCTCGCGGCCGCGCAGCCGAGCGGCGTGCTCACCACGATGGGGATATTTTCCAGTTCGTCGCGGACCTACAGCTACGGCACCCATGCGGCCCATATCACCGTCGACGCCGAGACCGGCGAGATCGAGGTGCTCGATTATGTCGCCGTCGAGGACGTCGGCCGCATCATCAATCCGCAGACCCTGCACGGCCAGACCCACGGCGCCATCATTCAAGGGCTCGGCGGCACGTTGATCGAGGAGCTTGCCTATAATGCCGAGGGCCAGCTCGTCGCCGGATCGCTGATGGATTACGGGCTGCCGGTGGCGACGCGCTTTCCGCGCGTCAAGGTGATCGCGACCGAGGACTGGCCGTCGCCTTGTAATCCGCTTGGGGCGAAAGGCGCGGGCGAGGGCGGCATCATTCCGGTCGCCGGCGTCATCGCCAATGCGCTCGCCGCGGCGCTCGCGTCATTCGGCGCCGAGCCTTCGGTGCTGCCGCTGACCGCGCCGCGGGTCTGGTCGATGATGCAGACGCGGCCCGGCGCATCGGTCAAATGAAACGAAAGCCACCGTCGGGCCTTTAGGGCGGCACGATGGGCTTCGCAGGCAGGAGGAGCGCGGGATTATCCTTGCGCAGGCTTTGACGCGCGCTGATTCCAAGGCATCGCGCTCAGCACCCGCGCCATGCCGCAAAATCCGCTCACTCCGGCGAACAGCAATCCGGCGCCGACCAAGCCGGACAGCGCGTAGAAGCCGGGCGACAGCAGCGCGCCGAGCGCGACGCCGAGCAAAATCAAACTGCCGGCGACGATTTGCACTTGGCGCATGATGTCGATGGGCTGGCGGCGGTCCAGCGTCACTGGGAGGCCCGCTTTCTTCCAGGCGTCGAGGCCGCCCTCGAGAATATAGCCTTGGCAATTCGGCGCGGCAGCAGCGAGCGTCGCAGCGTTTGCCCTGGTGCGCGCGCCGGAGCGACAATGGAAAATGAGCACGTCGCCGTCGCCCGCCGTCGGGCGCTCGCGTTCCATGCCGCTCAGCGCGTGGTGCCGCGCCCCCGGGATATGCTCGCGCGCGTATTCGTCGGCCTCGCGGATATCGACCAGCGTGGCGCCGGCGCGCATCAGGTCGCCGGCACGCTGCGGCGAAATGGGTTGCAGGTCTGTCATGAATTCCGTCCTGTTTCTTGATCGGGTCAGGGGCGATAGATGGGCCCGCGCGCGACGTCGGCGATCCCCGCTTTCTGCGAGGAACTGGCGCGCCGTAGGGGGCGTTGCGGCATCGCCATGTCGTCATAAATTAGATATTGCTAAATTAAGAATCGCTAATATATAAGTCAAGCCCCGTGGCGGAAGTCATCCAGCATATTGGTCGCATCACTTCGAATTCCGAATTTACGAACATCGACTTTTATGTGCGCGCCGCCGTCAACAAGGAGAACAACAATGCAGACCGATTGGCCGGGAACGACGGATCGGCTTCGCCCGCAGTTGAAAAACCTCCACGGCGGCGCCCCCGCGGTCATGAAGGCGTTTTCCGCGATGGCTCAGGCAGCGCTGGAGCGGAAGGCGCTGGACACAAAAACCAAGGAACTGCTGGCGCTGGGGATCGCCGTGGCGACCCGCTGCGACGACTGCATCGCCTTCCATGCCAAGGCCGCAATCGAGCAAGGCGCGTCGCAGGACGAGTTGCTGGAGACGCTCGGAATAGCAATCTACATGGGTGCTGGACCGAGCGTGATGTACGCCAGCCATGCGCTCGAGGCATTCTCCCAGTTCAAAGAAAAGAATAAGGCCGTCGCGGAAATGAGAAACACCGGGACTTGAGCGTTTCGGGCCTTCATCGTTTAGAGCCTTCGGGTCTCGATTGCCGCCGGCCTACGCCAAAGCCGGCTCGCTCAATCCTCTGACAATCTATCCTCTGACGATCTAATGGTCGACGCCGAAGGAACGTAAGCCGTTCTGGCGCGTTGGTGCAGACCTTTACCCCCACAAATCAGAGAGACACATGATTCGACACATCATCTTCGTTGGCGCCATGGCGTTCGCAATGTCGGCCGGTGCATCGGCTCAGGGCGTGCCGGATGGCGCCGCTCACGGCGCTCGCGTTGGCGAGCACGATGCGGGTCCGGTGGGAGCAGTTGTCGGCGGCGTCGTTGGCGGCGTGATTGGCGGCGTGAATGGCGTCTTGGGCATCGACGATCGTCCCCGATTCCACAGCTATGTCGTCGAACGTCATTACCCGTCTTACGAATATCGCGATGAAGTCCGGGTCGGCGCCGTGCTCCCGGAGGCCGGCGTGACCTATTATGAAGTGCCGCCTGAATACTCGAGCGCGCGGGAGTACCGCTACACGGTCGTCAACGGCCACACAGTGCTGGTCGACCCGCGGACTCACGTCATCGTCCAGATTGTCGATTAGTCGAGATCTTTAGTCGGGATATTCGGAAAAGCCGCCCTTCGGGGCGGCTTTTTTGCGCGCCCTTGCCGGCTACTCGGCGGCCGCGGCTCTCACGCCGCTCGTGCCGCCGAAGGCGGGCGCGATGTCGGCTGTGAAGCGGTGCATCTGCTCGCGCACATAGGCGTCGGGCCGGTTGCCGAAGTTGAAATAAAGGATGACCTCGTCGATGCCGATCGCCTCGACCCGCTTCAAGGTGTCGATGATCTGCTGCGGCGAGCCATAGAGCAGCGAGTTGTCGTCGAAGTCGGACGCTTTGGCGTCATTGAGCCGCGCGCCGATCTTCTTGTAGTATTCCATGGTCGGCGGCAACGCGCCCTGGCCGCCCTGGCTCATCGTCTTGCGCAAGCCCGACATGGTGATGTAGCCGACCATGCGCTCGAGCGCCTGCTGGCGCTCGTCCTCACCCTCGCCGATGTGGATGAAGTAGCTGCATTTGACTTTCTGCTCCGGCTTTTCCGCCTTGGCGCAGATCTCGCGATAGGCGGCGACCGCATTGTCGAGGTTGCCGAACAGGATGGTGGCGGCGAACGGCGCCAGCAGCAGGTTCCAGTCCCACTTCGCGGCGAGTTCCATCGAGAAGCGCGAGAACGAGCCCATATAGGGCCGAAACTCCTTCTGCAAAGGTTTTGGGAAGACCTCGACGTCCTCGAAATCGTAGAACCGGCCCTTGAAGGCGAACGGCTTCATTTCGGTCCAGCAGCGCATCAACAATTCGATGCCCTCGCTGAACTGCTCGGCCGAAGCCTGAAAGTCGGCGCCGAACGGCGTGAACTCGTGCCGGTCGTAGCCGCGCCCTGCGGCGAAATCGACGCGGCCGCCGGACAATTGGTCGAGTGTCGCCCATTCCTCCGCGACATGGATCGGGTGGTGGATCGGCAGCACGACGACGGCCGGCCCGAGCCGCAACCGCGTCGTCGCAGCGGCGACGTTGGCGAGCACAATGACGGGCACCGACACGCAGCCGCGCCGGTTGAAGTGGTGCTCGCCGATCCAGGCCGAGTGCAGTCCGAGCTTCTCGGCCAGCACCGCCTGATCGCGTATCTCCAGCAGGAATTGCTCGGCCGAGCGCGGATTGTCGGGATAGCGGTTGTCGCTCAGTGTGAAATAGCCGAATTTCATGGCGGCTTTTCGCTCCCTCTTTTTTATGACTCTCTTTTTGCCTCTCTTGGCTGACACATCATGGATCGTAAACCGAGGAGTTGAAAGGAAGAATACCGCACGACGCGACCTCACCAACCGGTCAGCCCCAGACCTATCCCCCCGAGCGCGCCGAGG
Source organism: Xanthobacteraceae bacterium (assembly GCA_049282655.1). Taxonomy (GTDB): domain Bacteria; phylum Pseudomonadota; class Alphaproteobacteria; order Rhizobiales; family Xanthobacteraceae; genus BOG-931. Next base: position 2,700 of record JBAPUM010000065.1, on the reverse strand, counting down.
ATGACGACGACGAGCGGTGGTGCTTGCCAGACGCTGAGCAGGACGAAGCCGACCAGCGCCAGCGCAAAATCTGCCGGCGTCTTCACCGCACTCGTCCAAACCGGATTATACAGCGCCGCGCCGAGGAGCCCGACCACGGCCGCGTTGACGCCCCGCATGATCGCTTGGGCGTCGGCGCGGCGCCGGAAAGTTTCCCAGAACGGCAACGTCCCCATCAGCACGAGCATGCCGGGGAGAAAAATCCCGATCAGGCTGATGGCGGCGCCCGCTATGCCGTTCGGCGGCGATTTCATGACCGCCCCGAGATAGGCCGAAAAAGTAAAAAGCGGTCCCGGCACGGCCTGGGCCGCCCCATAGCCGGCGAGGAAGGTATCGTCGCTGACCCATCCAGGCGCGACCGTCGCTTCGCGCAGCAGCGGCAGAACGACGTGTCCACCGCCGAAGACCAGGGCGCCGGCTCGATAGAAGGCATCGAACAGCGCCAGGCCTTGCGCATGGATCACGGTGGCCAATAACGGCAGCGCGCCGAGCAACAGGAAAAAAACGGTGAGACTTAGAAGGCCCATCGCGCGCGAAACCGGCATGGCCATATGGCCTTCGCCTGTCGCGGCCGGCGGCGCGGCGCGGCAGAACCACAGACCCGCGATGCCGCCAAAGGCGATCGCGCCGATCTGGGCGATCGATGAGGAACTGAACAGGATGATCACGGCGACGAGGACCGCAATCGACGCGCGTTCGCGGTCGGGGCAGAGCGTGCGCGCCATTCCCCACACGGCCTGGGCGACGATCGCCACCGCAACGAGCTTGAGGCCATGCAGCAGCCCGGTCCCGATCGGACCCTGCAGCGCGTTCGCCCCATAAGCAAAGACGAGAAGCAAGAGCGCCGATGGCAAGGTGAAGGCGGTCCATGCGGCGAGCCCGCCAAGATAGCCGCCCCGCATCAAGCCGATCGAAAATCCGACCTGGCTGCTCGCCGGCCCCGGCAGAAATTGGCACAGCGCGACCAGATCGGCGAAGGCTGCCTCGTCGATCCAGCGGCGCCGGACGACGAATTCCTCTCTGAAATAACCGATGTGCGCAATCGGCCCGCCAAACGAGCTGACGCCGAGCTTGGCGAAAGCGAGCAATACTTCCAGCGGCGATCCCGACGGTTCGGATTTTTGAACGGGATGGGTGTCCACGCTGATCGGTCCCTGGCTTGCGGCGCTATGGTCCGGTGATCTGATAGCCGAGATACCACGAATAGAGATTTGTCTCGGAGGCGTTCTGCAATGCCCGTCCGGCCGAAACCAGCAAATGGTTGTGGTCGTCGACGTCGTAGATCGCGCCGATGTTGAAGCCGGAGGTGTCCTTGCCGCCAATCGTATCGGCGGTCTGGTGGAAAAGCTCGCCGCCGATGGCGAGCTTCTTGGTCACCTGCTTTTGCAGCAGCCAACCGAAGAACCAGTAATCCCGGTCGTCCGTTCCGCGGCCGTGATTGAACCAATAACCGCCGCCCCCATAGGTCGTCCAATCGCCGAAGCTCTTCTGCACCCACACCGGGAGATAAACGCGCGCGTGGCCGGCGCCAAGCCCGCTGCCCTGGTCCCCGGTCGGAAGTTCGACCAGCGGAAACACGCCGACCATGGGCCGTATGCCTTTGTCGTCCTCCTGGATGAAACGGTATTTGAAACCGAGTTCGGTATCGCCGTAGCCGAACTGCGAGGGGCCGCCCGCGGGACTATCGAAGGCCATCGGCGCAATGACATGGAACTGGCCGTTGGGAATGAGGCCGTAATTGAATTCCCAGGCGGGACCGACGCCCGAGGTGTCGCCGCTCACATGGGTTCCCTGAGCGAAGGTGTAGAACTCGTAGTGCTGATAATCGACCGGCTCGGGATCGTCGGTCTGGAACGGTGGCCCGGCACGCGCGGGGCTGGACGCCATTGCGGCAAGCCCGGCCGCCAACAAAGCAAAGCGAAAGGCGCGTTGTGCCCACTTTGCCACGCTTCACTCCCGCACTGACTGAATAGCGCCGAAGCTGCATCCTTCCATGTCCCCGGAGCGTCGTCCACTCGCCTGCCAGCAGGGTCAGTGAGGCGATATCCATCGTAGGTGCGACGACGAGGGGAGGTGGCTATATTTATGGAAGTTGGACTCCGGCGACGCGAGTTCGGGGAGAACGGAGAGGAGCCTATGAAGTCCGAAACGGATGGCATCAACCCGGCGGCCAAGCCGAGCGGAACGGGTTGCGTCGAATGCTCGGCTCGGGGTGGATGGTGGTTTCATCTTCGCCGATGCGCCGCATGCGGTCACATCGGCTGCTGCGATAGTTCACCCCATCAGCATGCATCGAAACATAACGCCGCGACGGGCCACCCGATCATCACGAGCTTCGAGCCGGGCGAAGACTGGTTTTACGACTATCGTACCGGGGAAACCTTTGCCGGCCCGAAGCTGCACGCTCCGCATTCGCATCCGTTGGCGCAACCGGTGCCCGGACCGGCCGGTGCGGTGCCGCCAAACTGGCAAGCGCTGCTGAACGAATAGGGCCAGTGCTTTGGTGCGGTCGCAGTGTCTGTGTCCCGGTAACAGAGACGTGATGTGACTATTGTCACCATTTCGGTTACACGTCCTTCAATCTCGCCCACTAAGGACCCCGCCAGGGAGGGTACTCCCCGGCGGTTGGGGCGAGTGCGGTGCCTGCGGGCGGGGCCATAC
>JBAPUM010000064.1:0-27649 GCA_049282655.1 Xanthobacteraceae bacterium | reverse complement strand
AAGCCGGTGTGTGCGTCCGGCGCGCTCGTCTCGACATGGTCTCTCCTGATTCGCGGGCCCATCGTGCCCGCCGTCAGGCAGAAACTCCACTTAGCGTCCTGTGCAGATTTCCGGGGCCGGCTCTCCGTCCGATACGGATTTCCGAGTGAGGCGGGCAGCTACACAAAGTCGGCCAAAGTGGAAATGGGTGACATTTTCATATGTATCACTTTACCCAAATCACTCCCACAGCAACAACAAAACGAGCAAGCAATGCAAACAACTAGCGTATCAACAACGAACTACAATTCAGACTAATTGCCGCATTGCGAAAGGCTTATTCGATCACCTCGTCGGCGAGCACGAGCAAACTGTGCGGAATAGTGAGGCCAAGCGCCTTAGCGGTCTTGAGGTTGAAGGCGAGATCAAATTTGGTCGGTTCCTGCACCGGTAGGTCACTTGGCTTGTCACCGTGCAGGATGCGATCAACGTATTCTGCCGTGTGCCGAAAAGCGTCGTTAAAATCGAAGCCATAGGAGACTAGTGCGCCGGCACCAACGGAACCTCCGGCGGCGTAAATTGAGGGTAGCCGATGCGTAAGTTCCAAGGTTATCAAGAGATTGATGTTGGCCTGAGTAATTGCATGCGGCAAGATAATAAGTCCACCGTTCTCCTTCCCTGCGAATGCCGTTACAGCGCTTTCGATTTCAGCAGAATCGTGGACGGGTCCAGGGATCGCCTGAACTCCAAAACGCGTTGCAGCGGCTTCGATCGAGTGCCAAAACGCTTGATGAACAGGCGTTTCAGGATGAAGGACGGCCATGACTCTCGTCAGGCCGGGTGCAGTCTCTTTGAGCACCTCAAGCCATTTCCCGCCCATCGAGCCATCATAGCTCGAAAATCCCGTGATGTTGCCCCCCGGGTGCGCGAGGCTCGCAACGAACCCAGAGCCGACTGGGTCGCCGACAGCAACAAACACCACAGCTACGTTACCTACGAGTGGCTTGATTTGGGCGAGCGCAAGGTTCGTGAACACCATAATGACATCGGGCGATAACGCCACCATCTCTTTAACAACAGGCAGCATCTGCTCCGGTCCACCATTCCACCAGCGCACATCCGCACGTATGTTGTGATCTCTCGCCCATCCCAACTCCTCAAGCCGAGTGAAAAAGGTGCCAACATAGGTCAGGCCCGGCTCCGTCTCGGCACTCCCCATCAGAACGGCGACGCGGCGCGTGCGGTCAGGTGTCTGGGCAAGTGCGACAAGCGGCCAAGCCGCTGCGCCACCAATTAGTGTGATGAACTCGCGTCGCCTCATTCGATCACCTCGTCGGCGGTGGCGAGCAGGGTTGGCGGTACGGTGAGGCCCAGCGCTTTAGCGGTCTTGAGGTTTATGACGAATTCAAACTTAGTTGATTGTATCACCGGCAAGTCGGCCGGCTTTTCGCCCTTGAGAATGCGGCCGGTATAGATGCCGGCTCGGCGAAATGCTTCCGTTACGTCGGTACCGTAGCTCATGAGGCCGCCCGCAATCGCAATTTCGCGAAGATGGTACATTGTAGGCAGCGCATACCGAGCGGCGAGCGCGGCGAGTTGTTGACGTTGGGTCAGGAAGAATATGTCGGCGGCGACGATGAGTGCCTGGACGCGCTGAGTGACAAAGCTTGCGAATGCCGCTTCGACTTCGCTCGCCGTGCTTGCCTGCAAGGTAATCAGTTGTCGCCCAAGCGTGTCAGCCGCGCCCTGCATGTCAATCGTCTCAGACTTGGCATTCCGATTGTTCGGATCGACGAGGAAGCCAATCATTGTCGCAATAGGCAGCAATTGGTTCAGTTGCCCAAGTCGCTTGGCACCGAGGTCGTTCACCAAGAAGCTCACGCCGGTAAGGTTGCCGATTGGCCGATTGAGGCTGGGTACGAGGCCCATCGATACTGGATCCGCGCCAACATTGAAAACGATTGGGATGGTCGTAGTTGCAGCTTTGGCTGCGAGGGGTGAATTTGGGCCGCCGCCTGCAACAATGACATTGACCTGACGCCTCACCAGATCGGCCGCCATCGCCGGCAGTCGATCATAGTGACCTTCCGCCCAGCGATATTCGATGGTGACGCTCTGACCCTCAATGAAGCCTGCCGACTTGAGGCCCTCCTTAAACCCGGCAAGCCAACCCGAAAACGTTTCGGGATCTGTGCCGTTAAGGAACCCGATTACCGGCATCCGCTGCTGCGCGTGAATGGGAAGCGGCCACGCTGCTGCCGTACCGCCAAGCGCGGCTATGAATTGCCTCCTTCCGATACCGACTGCCATTTGCCTCGCCCGCAATGGGATTGGGGAAGAATATCACGCCTCAAAATGGAGGTCTGTGGCCGTGAACAGCCCCATTGGCGGCCGGTCGGCGTGACCGTTTTCGGGAGAGAACCGGCCGCGCCAGCCAGGAACGGGCGCGGTCGTTCATGACCCAAAGCGGCGCATCGCCACCGCAAATTGCCGCGGTGCTAAAGATTCGTTTGCCTTGGATGTTGGTGTCTCAGCTTCTATCGCTAGCGGGGCAGGATATGACACCCGATGGCAGGGAAGCCGGAAGTCCTCACGGGTGCGACGAGAGGTGGTAGGGATGCGCAGCCAATGCGTCTGTGACATTCACGCCGTCGCCAAGTTCTGCGCAGTGGTCTGAATTGCACAGTCATTCCCTTATTGCTGCGTCATTATAAACGGCGAGTTCGATTGTTGGAACTTTGGGATGGAGAATAATCATGGAAACCATTGTGAAAGCACATTTAACAAAAACCTGCGTTCTTGCGAACGCGATCGTGATCGCAGGCACGCTGCTCTTGGGCCTTTCTCGACCCGCCGAGGCAACCACGAAATTTGCCGCGCAGACCGGCAAGCCGTGCGCGCAATGCCACCAGAAACCGACCGGTGGCACCGCGCTGACGCCATTCGGAGAAAAATTCAAGGCCAATGGTGACGAATTGCCGAAATAAGAAACGGCGTCGAAATTCAGTTTTTTCAAACGCCACGCTGATTGTCAGCGTGCGCGGCTGGGCAAGCGTGTCTTAACTCGGCCATTGCGTCAACCGGAGGATGCATGTCGACCCCGAAGAAGCATCGCGCGATGAACCGTCGTGATCTGGTCAAAGCGGCCGGCGCCGGCGCTGTCGCACTCGGAGGGATCGGCGCCAGCGCGGCGCTGGCCGCAGGGCCGACGCATTGGGACCTGGAAGCCGATATCGTGGTGATCGGCAGCGGCGCCATGGGGCTGCCGGCAGCAATCGTCGCAAAAGAAGCCGGCTTATCGGTGATCGTGGTCGAGGCCGAGAACCACGTCGGGGGTCATGCGATTGTGAGCGGGGGCACGGTCGTGCTCGGCGGCGGCACCAGCGCACAAAAGAAGTTCGGCATTACCGACTCACCGGATTTGCTTTTCAGCGACCTGACTGACTGGACGGTGGTGGAGGACAATGGCGCGGCGGATTACCGATTCAACGACCGCGAGATTATTCGCGCCTTTGCCGACAACGCCGCGCTGACTTACGAATGGTTGGCCGCGCACGGCGTCGTTTTCATCCCTATTGCCCCGGATTCGCTGGACGGCGTGTCATCCGGCAACTCGACGCCGCGCTCGATGCACGCCGCATCGATGGACTGGCCGAAAGTCCAGACGGGCAAGCCGCTCGCTCCGGAGTTCCGTTCTGTCACCGGCACAGGCGCAGGCCTCATGTGTCCCCTGCAGGCCGCCGCCGAGAAGGCAGGTGTGCAGATTCTGCTGCAACACCGGATGACCGCAATCTACCGCGAGGAGCCGAAAGCGGGGCGCGTCCTCGGCATTGCCGTCAACAACAACGGCAAGCCTCTCAATATCATGGCGCGACAGGCCGTCATCATCGGGACCGGCGGCTCGACCGGGAATGTGAATTTCCGCCGTATGTTCGATCCACGCCTGACCGAGGAGTACTGCGGCTTGGCCGGCATGCCGTGGTCCGACCAGGATGCCAGCGGCGAATTGGCCGGCATGGCCATCGGCGCGTCGCTCTGGGGCTTCGCCAACCAGAGCGGCGAATTCGGCTCGGTTCTGAGCAAGGCTGGCTTTATAGGCTGTCAGTACAATTACATGCCCGGTTCGGACATGTTGATTCTCCCCTGGTTGCCCGGCAGCGAAGTCTTCGACAAAGCCCGCGCTTCAGGCCTGCGGGTCGCGCACTGGGAGGACGTCATCCTGGTGAACATGCTGGGAAAACGGTTCTACGATGAAACCCAGGGCGCGTTCACCGCCGACGGCTATAATTCAATCAAACCATATACCCAGGACAGCTATCGAAACGGCGCCAACATTACTTTCAAACCCAACAACTTCATCGACGCCGCGCTCGCCGGCATTGGCGACGGGCATAACGGCGGCGGTCCGATCTGGGCCATCTTCGATGCGGACGCGGTTGCACGCGAGAATTGGGACCCCACTCCGCCCAATGTGGATTTCGCCGCCGGCTTCTTCTTTACGGCGAACACGGTGGCAGAACTCGCAGGCGCCATCAAGATGCAGCACCAGCGCGTTCCCATGCCGCCTGGCAATCTCGAAGCGACGGTGACGCGATACAATTCCTTTGTCGGTTCGGACGTCGATGCCGATTTCGGCAGAGTGGCGTTCCATAAGATCGCGAAACCGCCATTTTATGCGGCGTGGTCGACGCCCAACATTCACGATACGCGGGCCGGTTTGCGCATCAACGCGCATTGCCAGGTTTTAGATATGAGTGGCACCATTATTCCGGGCCTCTACTGCGGCGGGGAGTCCGCCGGCGGATTCAGCCAGCATGGTTTGGCGCGGGCCACCTGCCAGGGCTATATCGCAGGCAACACCGCAGTATCGCAAAAGGGCAAAAGCTGAGGCCAAGAGAGCTAAGCTATTCGAACCAAGACCTGGGCTCGCCCATGAGTTGGCGCGCATTGGCGGACGGCGCCTCAGCATATGCGTGGCAACGGGTCGTCCTCGAGTTCTTCTAGGAGACGCTCTCCGCCGATCTCTGTCTGCATGATGACCTGCGGACCGCCGTCATGCACACGGCCGATGATGGCGGCATCTTCGCCGCCAGTCACGGTGCGCCAAATGGCCAGCGCGCGCGCCGCGTCCGCAGGCGCCATCACCGCCACAACACGGCCCTCGCATGCGAGATAAAGCGGGTCGTAGCCCAGCATCTCGCATACGCCCCGCACCGGCGCGTGAACGGGTATCGCCATCTCATCGAGACGGATGGTCGACCCGGTGGCGTGCGCGATGTCATGCATGACGGTGACCAGCCCGCCGCGCGTGGGGTCGCGCATGAACCGCAATCCCGGGAGATCCCAGAGCGCCCGCGTCAACGGAAGTACGCTCGCGGCGTCGGATTTGAGGTCGCCCTTGAGACCGAACTCTTCCCGCGCCAACAATACCGCGGTTCCATGATCCCCAACCGGGCCGCTTACGATCACCTCGTCGCCGGCGCGAACCTGGTCCAGCGCCAAGCGCAGGCCAGGTCGTCTTATCCCGACGCCGGTGGTGGCGAGATAGAGACCGCCGCCTTCGCCCCGCCGCAGAATCTTGGTGTCGCCGGCGGCGACACGAACGCCGCAGCTTGCCGCAGCCCGCGCCATGCTGGCGACGATACGATCGAGCTGGGCGAATTCCAGGCCCTCCTCGATAAAGGCATTCAGACTGAGATAAGCCGGCGTCGCCCCAGCAACGGCGAGATCGTTGACCGTGCCGTGCACCGCGAGCGAGCCGATATCGCCGCCGGGGAACTCGAGCGGTTGGACCGTAAATCCGTCGGTCGTGATCAGCACCTCTCCCGGCGGCAACGGCAGGTGAACGGCATCGGCACGGGTGTCGAGCTGCGGATTAGCCAGGTGGCGCGCGAACACCTGCTCGATCAGCTCTCGCATGAAGCGCCCGCCGTTGCCGTGCGCAAGCGTGACATATTGATCCTCGATCATGCACGGGCACCTGCTTCGACCAGCTGTCCGAAGCTGAGCCCGGCATCATTGCACGGCACTCTTTCCGTGAGCTGCACGGCGAAGCCGTCGCGGTTTGCGAGCCGACAGATCCGTTCGCACAAGTTACGATTTTGAAACACGCCGCCAGTCAGTCCGAGGCGGGTGACGCCATGCTCGCCACGAACGGCGCGAGCCTGAGCGAGCAAGAGCTCGGCCATGGACGCATGAAACATGCCCGCGCGCGCCGATACGCTCCGGGTCGTGTCCAGTAACGGGGCGACGAGCGGCGCCCAATCGCTCTGCCAAAGACCCGCCGCGTTGCGTCGCAACGGCAACTGGATCGGGTCGGCGTCGCCGCTCGCGGCTTCCAATAGGCTGGGGGCCTGTCCTTCGTAGCTCGCCTGCGACAATAGGCCGAGCAATGCCGCTGCCGCATCGAACAGCCGACCGACGGACGATGTCGGCGGACAATTGAGCCGGCGTTGCCACGCGTGGCGCAGGAGTTCGACGTCGCGATTGCAACCCTGCCAATCGGTTCCGGCCTCCCAGCAGAGCGCGAGCGCGGTGCGCCACGGCTCGCGCGCGGCGCGCTCGCCGCCGAGCAACGAGAACTGCCGCATCGTCGCCACGCGACGCCAATAACCGGGACGTCCCAGCAGCGCCTCGCCGCCCCAGATCGAGCCATCGCGTCCAAAGCCGGCGCCGTCCCACGTGAATACCAGCCGATCACCAGCCTCCGGGAATTCTCCGGCCAAAGCCGAGGCATGCGCATCATGATGAAAGACCGGAATGACCGGCAATCCCAAACGTCGCGCAAGCCGCGACGACGTAAAGTGCGGGTGGGCGTCGCAGATCACGGCAGCGGCCGTCACGTTGTAGAGCGCCTGCAAGTCCGCGATGACCCGTTTGAGCAAGTCGAGGCCGCGTCGGGTGCTGATGTCACCGAGATGCGGCGACACCACGGCTCGCCGGCCCCAGCCGAGCGCCGCCGTGGTCTTGAGATCCCCGCCCAATGCAAGCAGAGGTCTCGCCAGCGAGAACGGAAGTGCGATCTCGAGCGGAGCGTTGCCGCGGCCCAGTCGCAGCGGCCGGGGTCGCTCGGCAATCACGCGATAGACCGGGTCGTCTGCCGGCCGGATGATGCGACGATCGTGATGCAGAAAGGCGTCGGCGACTGTCGCAAGGCGCTTTTCCGCCTCGGCATTGTCGGTCAGGACTGGCTCGCCGCTGATATTGCCTGACGTCGCAACCAGGGGACCGCCAAAATCTCCGACCAGCAGATGATGCAGCGGACTGTAGGGAAGCATGGCGCCAATCTCGGCGCTGCCCGGGGCGATCGCGGGAGAGAGCGTGCAGGCCGACGTCTTCGCAATCAGCACCACCGGCCGCATCGGATCGCGCAGGATCGCCGCATGCGTGCCGTCGAGGACAGCCGCTTGGCGGAGCGCCCGCAGGTCCGAAGGAAACATTACGGCCAATGGTTTGTCCGGGCGCTTCTTGCGCGCACGCAACCGTATGACGGCCGCGGAATTCGCGGCGTCGCAGAGCAGGTGATACCCCCCAATTCCCTTCACGGCCACGATCTTGCCCGCGCGCAGTGCGACGATTGTCGCCGCCACGGCCTCGGATCCCCGAAGATCAACGTGAGGCCCGACGAGGGTGAGCTGCGGTCCACATTGTGCGCAACCGACGGGCTCGGCATGAAAGCGCCGGTCGGAAGGATCGGCGTACTCCGCCGCGCATAGCGGGCAGAGTGCAAAGCCCGCCATCGACGTGTTGGCGCGGTCGTACGGCATCCGTTCGATCAAACTGTAACGCGGACCGCATTGCGTACAATTGACGAAGGGATAGCGATACCGCCGATCGCTGGGCGCATCGAGTTCGGCCAGACATTCATCGCAGGCGAAGTAGTCAGGCGGCACGTGAATGCGCGCCGAGCACGCGGCTTCGCTGGCGCGAATTTGAAAATCCCGGACGGGCTCCGGCTCGACCGCAAGCTCGGACACAATTTCGGGGCGTGCAAGCGGCGGCGCTTGCGTCAACAGTGCGCTTGCGAAGCGCTGCAGCGCATGCGGCGAGCCCTGCGCCAAGATCTCGACGTCGCCGGCGCGGTTTCGCACCCAGCCCTGCACGCAGCAATGTTGCGCCACGCGATAGACGAAGGGGCGAAAGCCGACGCCCTGCACGCGGCCGCCCAAGACCCACTTTCGCGCGGTGTAAGCGCGTGCCGGAAAATCCAGAGATTCAGGCATCCGCATGCGCATGGGCCTTTGGGCGCGACGTGCGCACCCCGCTCGACCACCAGATCCGGCACGCACCTTCGTCCGACACCATGCAGGGCCCAATCGGTGTGCGTGGGGTGCAGGCGCGCCCGTAGAGCGCGCACTGGTCTGGATAAATGCGGCCGAGCACAACGCGCGCGCAATCGCACCCGGGCGGCATTTGCCCGGCGCGCTTGCGCGCGGCATCGGCGTAAGATGGAAACAGCCTGCTCGCATCCTGCGCGGCGAATTCCGGGCGCAGCTCAAAGCCGGAGGCCGGGATCGTGCCGATGCCGCGCCAGGTGGCATCGACCACCGTCATGGTCGATTCAAGCTGTCGGCGCGCGGCCGGGTTGCCGCCGGGACGTACGACGTCGGCATAGCAATTATCCAGAAAGCAGCGCTCCACGATCAACTGGCGCAAGACGGAGTACAGTGCCGCCACCACGCTTTCGGCGGTAAAGCCGGCGACCGCCGCCGGGATGCGATGTCGGGCCGGCACAAAATCCCATTCCTCCGGCCCCATCACGGTCGCTACATGGCCGGGCGCGATCAGGGCATCGAATCCTGGCGTCTCCGATTGCAGCAGCATGGCGACGGCGGGCCACGTCCGTCGCCCGGCCAGGAGCACAGACATATTGGCCGGCGCCCCCTGCGCTAGCATGGCTGCCACCGGCGCTGTCGTCGTCTCGAATCCGGCGGCGAAAAATACGACCCGTCGATCCGGGTTCGCCCTGGCGATGCGAACCGCATCGAGGGGAGAAGCGATCGGCCGAATGTCGCCGCCGGCGGCGCGGGCCTGTTCGAGCGAACGCACGTCGCCCTTGCGAACATTGACCGGCACTCGCAGCATGTCGCCAAACGCCAGGAGAATGACCCCTTCGCACAGCGCGATCTGGATCGCCTGATAGACGGCTTCTTCGGGGCAGATGCAGACGGGACAACCCGGACCCGGAACCAACTCGACATTTGCGGGCAATACCGTGCGCAGGCCGGCCATGGCGATCGAGCGTTCGTGGCCACCGCACACGTTCATCACCTTGAAGCGGCGCGGGAGATCGAGCGCGCGAATGCGCTCAAGCCAGGAGCGGGTCGTGGTCATGGACGTGCTCGGCCTGTTGCGCGTGCGAACGGCTCGGATGGCGGACTTTCACCGCCTCGCGGCGCAGCCAATCCAGCCAAGGCTTGATACAGGCGGGCTGGCGCGCCGAAACCTCGATGACCGGCGCCGCGTTGGCAAGCGCCCGAATGGCCGCTTGGGCGCGCGGCGGATCGAAATCATCCATCACCGGCGCCAAATCCATCTTGGTCAGCAACACGAGATCGGCAATGCGGAACATCACGGGATATTTTTCCGGCTTGTCGTCGCCTTCGGTGACGGATAACAGGACTACGTTGTGATGCTGCCCGAGGTCGAAGCTCGCCGGACAGACCAGGTTGCCGACATTTTCTATAAACAGCAGATCAAGCGCGCCAAGCCCGATTTCATGCACCGCGTCGTGCACCATTCGGGCGTCGAGATGGCACGCGCTTCCGGTCGTGATCTGCACGGCCGGAACGCCGTGCGCGCGAATGCGCCGCGCATCGTTCTCAGTTTCGAGATCGCCTTCGATAACCGCAATGCGAAATTCATGCTTGAGCGCATCGATCGTCGCTTCCAGCAGCGCAGTCTTGCCGGCACCCGGCGATGACATCAGGTTGAGCGCCAGAACGCCATGGGCTTCGAAATGATCACGATTGTGCGCAGCAAGCCGGTCGTTCGCGCTGAGCAAGCGCTGAAGCACGTCGACCGTCTGCTTGTTTTCGTCGCTGTGATCGACATCGGTGGGCGCAACCGTGCAGCCGCACGCCTCACACATGACAGGCCTCCGCTGCCGTTTCAGGGACATCGAGCTCGATACTCAGAAGCAACATTTCATCCCCCGAAATCAGGTCCGTGCGCCAATCGCCGCAATCTCCGCAGAGCAGGCGATTGACCGACGCCGCGCCCTCCGCGCCGCAAACGCGGCAGCGCACACGCAACGGCCTTTCCTCGATCAAGAGATGCGATCCTTCCGCCGCGGTACCAACCCCGGCCAGGGGATAGGCGTCGGCCAGCAGCGCCGGTTCGATGCCCGCGAGCGGACCAATCGCTACCCGAACCGCATGAACACGCGCCCCGCGTTGGCGGGAGATGGCCTCAACTTGCGACACCAGGGCCTGGCAGATCGCGAGCTCATGCATGAACGTTCTCACCGTCGGCCGCCAGCATGACGTCAAACAACTCCCACGCCGAATGCGCCTGTTGCGGTGTTATTTTCTGAATCGCGTAGCCGACATGGACCATAACGAAATCGCCGATCGCGACCGGCTCGTCCTGAAGCATGAACAGGCTGACCTCGCGCTCCACTCCTTTCGCGCCGCACCGGGCTAGGTAGCCGTCGACCGCCAAGACTTCCATCGGGATGGCCATGCACATGCGTTATGTCGCTCCACGCGATGAAGGGCTATTGGTGATCGATCGTTGCGATTGTCGGCATCTCCGCAGTCGCGGCAGCGGAGTGATCCACATTAAAAGACAGACTGGTCGGTCCATCGCGTGACAACGCCGTCGTGCTCGGCGCTGTGTGTGCGACGCCCTTGTGACAATCGATGCAAGCCTGCCCGTTGGCGATCGCAGTGCGATGCATCGTGGACAGCGAGGCGTTTGCTGGGTCCGTCATCTGCTGTAAGCTATGACAGTTCTGGCAGTTCTGCGAATGGTCGGCGCGCATGCGCGTCCACTCCAACTGCGCCATGCGCAGCCGATTGGCCTCGAATTTTTCCGGCGTCGCGAGTGTGCCAAGGATCTGATTCCAGAGTTCGTCGAGACCCTGAAATTTGCGCAACACCAGCCTGATCGGATCGCTCGGATCGTGACAATCGCCGCAGCCGGCCCGCAGTCCGGCCGGATTGACATAGTGCACCGATTGTTTCCACTCCGGCACGATGTCGACCTGATGGCAAGCTGAACAGAATTCGTCGGTGCCGGTCATATGCATGGTGACGGCGAACATACCGCTTGCAGCGACGCCTATCACCGCGCCGACGACGATCAGAACCACGAGCGGCCAGCGTGCGCTCGGATTCCACAGATAGGACCAGCATCGCATCAACCAATTGGGCTTCTTGAGTTCTGCCATTGACGCTATCTCACCTTGACGCGAATGAGCTCTTCGCCCTGCGGATCAACGACGTGAACCGCGCAGGCGAGGCAGGGATCAAAGCTGTGAATGGTGCGGAGTATTTCGATCGGTTGGGCGGGAATTTGCAGAACATGTCCCTTCAGCGCGGCCTCATAGGCGCCTTCTTGCCCATTGCCGTCGCGCGGTCCGGCATTCCACGTGGTCGGAACCACGGCCTGGTAATTTGCGATCTTGCCGTCACGAATAACGATCCAATGGCCGAGAGCGCCGCGCGGCCCCTCCACATGGCCAACACCCATGCTCTCCGACGGCCAAGTGCTCGGATCCCATTTGGTGGCGCTGAAGGTACGAAGATCGCCAGCCTTGATATTGCCCATCAGCCGATCGAGCCATCCCTCCATGGCGTCGGCGATGACTTTCGTTTCAATGGCGCGCGCCAGCGTACGGCCCAGGGTCGAATAGAGCGCCTTAAACGGCAGATCGAGTTGCTTAAGCGCTGCGTCGGTCAGCGCCTTGGCCTCAGCATTGCCTTTGGCATAGAGCAGCAGCACGCGGGCCAACGGTCCAACCTCGACGGCCCGGCCGCGCCAGCGCGGCGACTTGATCCATGAGTAGGATTGATCGACATCGAGATGATCGTAGGGCGGCTTGGGGCCGGAATATTTCAGCGTCGTTTCGCCGTGGAAGGGATGCAGGCCGATATCATTGCCGTCTTCATAGGCGTACCAGGCATGGGCGACGAATTCCTGCACGTCCCCCACATCGCGGAGGTCGACCTTTTCAATATGGTCAAGGTTACGATCGAGGATAATTCCGGACGGCATGAGGTAGTCATCCGTCTCGGATATTCCTTTGCCCGGGAATTCCCCATAGGCCATGAAATTGCCGAGACCTTCGCCGCGATTGGCCCAGTCCTTGTAGAAGGACGCGATCGCGAGCGAGTCGGGTAGATAGACCTGATCGACGAAATTGCGCATCGACCGAATGATATTGCGCACCTGCTCGAGGCCAACGATGTTCACCGCGGTCGCAGCCTGGCCGCCACGACCTTGTGCGCCTGCTCCGGCCGGCTCATCGATGCTGATAGCGCAGGGAACTCCGCCGACCACGGAATTCGGGTGCGGATTCTTGCCGCCGAAAATGGCATGCAGTCTCGCGACGTCACGTTGCCACGCCAGCGCATCGAGATAATGCGCAAACGCCATGAGATTCGCCTCCGGCGGCAGCTTGTAGGCTGGGTGCCCCCAATAGCCGTTGGTGAAGATCCCCAATTGCCCGGATTCGACGAATGTCTTCAGCCTCGCCTGATTGTCGGCGAAATAGCCGGGCGAGGACCTTGGATAGCCGGAAATGCTCTGCGCCAGCGCCGACGTCTTGGCCGGATCGGCTTTCAATGCGGAGACCACGTCCACCCAATCGAGCGCGTGCAAGTGATAGAAATGAACGACATGATCGTGCACGTGCTGTGCCGCGATCATGAGATTGCGGATGAGTTGCGCGTTGTCCGGAACGTCGATTTTCAACGCATCCTCGACCGCCCGCACCGAGGCGAGACCGTGCACGAGCGTACACACGCCGCAGATGCGCTGGGCAAAGGCCCAGGCATCGCGCGGATCGCGTCCGCGCAGAATAATCTCAATGCCGCGAACCATGGTCCCGGAACTCGACGCCCGCGTGATACGGCCGTCGGCATCGGTCTCGGCCTCAATGCGCAGATGACCTTCGATGCGGGTGACGGGATCGACGACCACAATGCTCATGCCGGCACCGCCGCCAAGTTGTCGGCCACGAGTTCGACCAGACTGCCCATCGTCTGGTCCCAGTGAAAGTGCGCCTGCCCATCATCGAAGGTCCGGCGGCAACCGGAGCAGCTGGTTACGGCAAGCTCGGCGCCGGTGTCCTCGATCTGCGCCATCTTGAGGCGAAAGACCTTGTGACGCAGGTCGTCGGCGCGTGCGATGGCGGCCACTCCTCCCCCGCCGCCGCAGCACCAATTGGTCCCCTTGGTCGGAGACATCTCCTTTACATCGAGCCCCAGAGCCGCAAGCACGACCCGCGGCGCATCGATCGCCCCGCCGCGCCGGGACACCTGGCACGGGTCGTGAAACGTCGCGGATTTTCCCACCGCGCGGAGCACAAGCGCTCCCGCCTGCACCTGTTCGGCCAGAAACTCGGAGATATGCAGGATCTTGAACGGCAAGGTCTTGCCGTAATCGTTAGCCGCCTCCCAGCGCATGGCCTCGTAAGCGTGGCCGCATTCCGGGAGGATCAGCGACTGGGCGCCAACAGCAATTGTTGCGTCAACGAGCTTCCGGTTCACCCGTCGCTCGGCGTCGCGTTGGCCGGAAACGAAATCGAGGTTGTCGGCAGCCAACGCCCGGGAGGAAAACGTCCACGACAGCCGCAGATGATTCATGATCCGCGCGATCGCGACAACAGATTTTGGGTACTTCTGCAAATCCACGAGAAACAGCATGCAGACGATGTCGGCCTGCGGCTTGTCGAGCGGAATTTCGATTTTATGGGTTGCGGCGAGTTCGCCGAGCGCGGCTGCGAAATCGATGCCGACCGACCTGTCGGCGTCAGTGCGCGGCAGCAATTCTTCCGGCACTAACCCCGCGGCCGCCATACCGTGACGGGCTTCCGCGATCAACCCGGCGATATCGATTCCCATCGGACAGACGAGCGAGCAGCGGCCGCAAACGTTGCAGGACTCATAGAGCAGTTCCTGCCAACGTTCGAGTTCATCGAAAGTGACCTTCGGCGTCAGATTGAGCAGCCGGTACACGGGCGCAAACGGCCCATATTCGCGCTTGTAGGCCTGCTTGAACGGCTCGACCTTCAAGATCGGGGTGTACTTTGCTTCCTTGGTGACCTCGTAGAAATGACACGCGTCGGCACACATGCCGCAGTGCACGCAGGTTTCCAGATAGACCGCGGCGAGCATACCGAAGTCCTTCACGAAGGCACTCATGGCCCGTTCGACGCGCTCGCCGTCGCGGGTGTCGCCCGGTTCGTCGACGAATGCTGCGATTTCGCCCGCCGAAGCTGACGCTGTCACGTGGCCGCTCCCTTCCGCACGAACAAGACGCCGGTCACCCCGCGTACCGCGAACATCGTGAACAAGTGCATGAGCTTCCCGAACGGAAACCAGATCATCAAGGCTTCGACCGAGAGGATGTGGACCGCCAGCACCGTCTGATAGGGACCGCCGACGTGCATATAGGCCGCCATGCCGGTGATCAGAGGCGCCAGTGTCAGCAACCAACTCAGGTAATCGTCGAAATTCGAGATCAGACGCTTCACCGGATTAATCAGGCGATGCGCAAAAGCGATGAGGAGCAAGCCGGAAGATAATGAGGCCAGGAAGAAGATCATTCCGGCCGGCAAGGTCGGCCAATAGAACAGGATGCGGCCGACAACGGGGAACGGCAGAAAAGCCTCGACCACGTTCTGCAGCAAGACGACATGCGGCGCATACAGCAGGATCGTAGCGAACAGCGCGAGGTGCCAGGTATAACTGATCGCTTCCACGAATCCGCTCGCACCGATGAATTCCTTCTTCGGCCACGAGCGCGTCGCCGTCATCATCAATCCCTTCCAGGCATCATGCCGACGGGCGGCAGAATGATCGCGCCGAGCGCGCAGCAGCAAGATGCCGACGAGTCGCCAGGCGATGCCGAGCACAAACACCATCGTTGCCACCTCTAAAGCGATGCCGCGCGCGAAGGACAGCAGGGTCATGTCAGCTCTTCTTCTCGACTTCGACCTGATGTCGCCGCGCGAGCAGCGCCGCACCGGCGCCAAGGGCAGCGCCGGCAGCGCCCGCGGCGGCGACCGTCGCGGCACTTCCCCACGCGCCGACGGGAATTGGATTGTAGAAGCTGCCGGCATCCCAGAAATCCGGCTCCGAACACCCCAGGCAGCCATGCCCGGACTGGATCGGGAAGCTGGTGCCGGCGTTCCATTTCAGCGTCGCACAGGAGTTGTAGGTGGTCGGTCCCTTGCAGCCCAGTTCATAAAGGCACCAGCCGTTGCGCGCACCTTCATCATCGAAAGTTTTGGCGAATTTGCCTTCGTCATAAAACGGCCGGCGATAGCAACGGTCGTGAATCGTGTCGCCGAAGAACGCCTTGGGGCGGCCGAGCGCGTCGAGATCCGGAATTCGGCCGAATGCGAGGTACTGCGCTAGCACTCCAGTCAACACCACGGGCACCGGCGGACAGCCGGAGATATTGATCACCGGCTTGTCCTTGATCAGTTCGGACACTCCGACCGCTCCGGTCGGGTTGGGAGCGGCTTTGGGAATGCCGCCAAACGCGGCGCAAGTTCCGACGGCGATGACCGCTGCGGCACCCTTGGCGGCGTCCATCAGCACGTCGTGGTTGCTCTTGCCTCCTGCCGTGGAATAGACGCCGCCATCCGCGGTCGACACCGATCCATCAACCAGCAGCAGATATTTGCCGTACGATTCCGCCATCGCGCGCGCGCGCGCGTCCTCCGCGGCCGTGCCTGACGCGGCCTGCAGCAGATCGAGGTAATCAAGCGATACCAGATTGAAGATTAGCTGCTCCAGCGTAGTCGCATCCGAACGCATCAGCGACTCGGCGCAACCCGTGCATTCCTGAAATGAGAGCCAGATGACCGACGGGCGGCGTGCGCCGGCAAGCGCCTGCGCGAATGCCGGCACCGCACTCGGCGGTAACGCCATCATCGACGCCATGGCGGTGCAGAACTTGAGGAACGACCGGCGGCTGACCCCGCGCTGCGCCAGCAACTCGTCAAGGGTTGCGCCCACGCGCGTGATCGGGATCATCCGCTTCTCGCTTGCGCTTCGAGGACTTGTCGTAACTGCGCTGCGGCGTAGACGACATCGGCCGCGGGAGCGCGAAGAATGCTCGGGACGTCGCAGACCTCGATCAATTCCGCGACGGTCTCGCGGTCTTCGTTGCAGTGCCTGACCCACCAGATGCCGGGATACCGCGTCTCTTGCACCCTGCTTTCACCCAGCGCTTCAAGCCGCGCATCAATGGCTCCGACCCCGAGAACATCACGCATTTCTTCATAGTCGGCCTGGGCAAACGGCATCGACATGAGATCGATACTGCCGCCAGTGCCGCCCGCCGCGAGATCGTCGAGCAACCGCAGCAGTTCGCGCAGGAGCGCCTTGGCATTGCCGGCCCTCGGCGCCAGCAAGCCGCGCTCCCGCGTGGCGTTCGCAAGGCCGCTCATAGCGGCCAACTTTTGATAAGGTCCAAGGCTCGCGTGCAGGCCTCGGGGATCGATCGCGCCACACGCTCGCTTGGACCGTCACGCCAGCCGACGAATTCGGGCTGAATGCCGATTAGCGCACGGCGCACCGGCAAATGCCCCGTCAAGGCGGCGATGGCCATGAGATCGAGCAGTCCGACCTCGTGAACGCTACGCTTTCGGTTACTGCCGAGGAACTCATCCATAGCGTCCCCGATGAAAACACGGACTTCACCGGCCGGCGCTTGCAGTTCCGCCGCGTCCTGGACGATGAGCCCGCTGCACTGCTCGATCTCGGGCGCCAACGAGAAACTCAATGTGCCGCCATCGACACAGCGCACTTTGGGAATATTCGCACAGCATTTCGCGATCGCCCGCATGGCATGGACTCCGATGCCCTCGTCGCCGAGCAGGGTATTTCCAATTCCCAAAACGAGAATTTGCCGTGGGGCGGGGAATGAGGTTGCGTCGATGGCACTTTCCGATGCCAAATCTGGGCGCGAAGTCAGTCGATTGATCTCGGGCGTCCAAGCATTCGGTTCCAAGCTACATCCCTTGATGCACCACGAATCAAAATCCCGCACCCACGAACCCTGCTGCCGTGCCGGAATGCGACTTACCTATCGTATTAGACCCGTGGGGCCCGCTTTGAGTCTGTTCAAAATTGCTCACTTTCGATCGCCGCACCGACGACATTCATCCAAGTTTCGTATGTCGAATTTTCCGCGGAAAACCTCGTTCGGTAACCTGCGCCGCCTCTTGAACGCTGAACGGGCCAACGCGAGATATCGTCGACCGGACGGGCGGGGAAATCGGACGATACGCAAGCCATGGCCACTCGCAGCAAGCGGCTTCACTTGAGATGGACTCCGGCGCAAATGTTCGATTTGGTCGCCGACGTTGAACGCTATCCGGAATTCCTGCCGTGGGTGATCGCGGCACGCATCCGGCGGCGTCAGGACCAGACCCTCTGGGTGGACATGACGATCGGCACGTCCTTGTTGCGCAAACGGGTATCGACCGTCGCCGTCTTGGAGCGGCCGCAGCGGATCCATATCTTCAGTCATGACCCGATATTCGAATGTTTTGAACAGAACTGGAATTTCGAGCCGGCGGCTGAGGGAGGCACCACCCTTGCCTACCAAGTCGACTTCAGCTTTCGCTCGCCTGTGCTGCAAACGCTCATTGGCGCAGCATTAGCCGACCGCTTCACGGCGATAGCCGACGCCTTCCAGCATCGGGCCTGGCAACTCTATCGACATTCATCGGCCAACGCCTCGTAGCGAGCCGATCGTCCGAACAGAAGGGCGATGGGACGGCGGCGACGGACGTCAGGCTGCCTTTGCATGACCGCTGACGCATGCGGGCGACATCGCACAGTTGGCGCAGCGTCCTGACGGCGGCGATTGCGGATTGAGGCGCGGCTCAGAGCCGAGCCAATAAAGCATGTTGGCCATGACGCAGTACCCGGTCGCAGCAAACCATATCATGGCGCCGCCAACGAAGATTGTGAACGACGACCACCAAACGCTGTGCGCGAGCACCAATACCGAAGCGACCGAGATGTTGATTCCGACTGCCAGATAGATTCGCCGCTCCAGATACCAGCGGTCCGTTTGCAGAAAATACAGGTTCCAGCGCGTCGGCGTCAGCGAGCCCAGCATCGGCGTGAAGCCAAATAAGCGGAGCACATTGCCGACCGGACAGAAGCCGGTCAGCGCCACATTGATGGAGACCAGCCCGGTCGCGGTGACCCCCAGAATCCACAACGGGTTCACCAGAAGCGCCAGAGCGGTGCTTGCGCATAAGACGCAGCCGGCGATCAGCCAAACGGTTCGCTCGATGTACCAACGGTGGACGGGAACGATATAAATGCCCGCGCGGATCGCCATGCCTCATCTCCTACGGTTGCAAGCGGTTGGCGCCGTTCAAAGCGCCAGCCGATAGGGCCGATGTTTGCGTCGTGTTCTTCCTGTCTCAACATCCACGACGCCAATGTGATTGCTGCGCCACTGGACGCTGACCTGCGGACCGAGGGTGACACTCGTCTCATAGGATCAGCCCGACACAGATCAGCATGCCGAACAGCAATTGTACCTGCGCTGTTTGCGAAAGAATGCGATTGAATGCCCACCCGCGCGGTTCGTGGACGAAACGATAAATCAACAGCAGCGCCAGCGGCAACGCGATCAGCGCCGGCCACACCTGCCCACGCGGCAATGCCCGAGCGATCAGGGGCAAGAGGGCGAACGGAAGCAATATCAAGGCCGCATAGATCCAAGCGGTGATCTGTGGCCCCGCCACGATCGCCAGCGTTCGCCGGCCGACACGCGCATCGGCACGGGCATCGCGGTAATTGTTGACCAAGAGTACCGCTCCCGCCAGCAATCCGATCGCAAGACCGGCCTCTACTGCCGCCAAGTCAAGTCCGGCGACACAAAGCCAATAGGTGCCGCAGACCGCACCCAGCCCGAAAAAGGCGACCACGAACAATTCCCCCAAGGGGGTATATGCGATCGGCATCGGTCCGCCCGTATAGGCCCAACCCGCGACGATCGAGAGCAAGCCGAGAATCAGGATCGGCCAGCCGCCGATAAGAACGAGATAAAACCCGACCAGCGCCGCCAGGGCACAGCACATCGTCGCGGCGCGTTTGACGCTCGATGCGCTCAACAGGCCGGCTGCGGTCACGCGAATCGGCCCGACGCGATCAGGTCCATCGCCGCCCCGTTCGCAATCGCGGACATCATTGTGCAGATTGGTTCCAAGCTGGATCAACATGCTGCCGATGAAAGCTGCGACGACGGCCACCCAATAAATCTTTCGCTCCGTCGCCCATGCGAGAGCCCCTCCCACAGCCACCGGCGTCATCGACAGGCTGAGAGTGCGAAGACGCGCCGCCAGGATCCAAGACGATATGCTCATCCACTCACTCTTACGGCCCGGTGACGCGTCGCGATCGTTCCGGCATTCGAATCGAGCGGCCGCCCGTTCGCAATTCGAGACACGGAAACCCCGAAAATCTCGGCGATGCCGCCTGACATTTGTTTCAGTGTAAGTTCGATGACAGGGTCAGTTCTGTGCAATATAGAACACTCAAGGCTGCGGCCCCTGCTGACACGCAAGGGTGTCACATCGTGGATCAACGCAATACTTATCAGCCGTATCGTTCAATATCCGCCTAAGACAACATGGACATTGCCACGTGCCCCCGGCGTAATCCGTCGATGGGGGGTGCGGAGTTAAGCGAAACCGTCACCCGCCGCTGGGCTGAAAAGTGATGCCGGATTACGCTTCGCTAATCCGCCCTACGCGCCTCATGATTCCTTGCCGCACCATTACGCACGCACTTGTCCGTGTTGCCGGTTTTGGACGCTTTGCATTGCGCAAGCGTTTGGTAAGCGCATTCATGACCTGTTTCGGCTACGAGGCACCACGCGTGATGGACGTAGCTACCTCGCGCGAATGCACTCGTACTAGCAGACAGCACCGCAAGCAGGGTGGCGACCATAAGTACACGCATCCTATTCTCCATTTTCGCTCGCAACGAAATTAGTTTGCAGGGGGTGCGTACACCGTCGCTCTTGGCGGTGCTGAGCAGAATTGCTCACTCTGAACGGGCCGGAGCAACCGCTGCCAGTCTGGAATTGAATTGGCCGGTTTGTCTGCAATTGGCGCACAGCGGCGCTTACCCTAGCGCAACGGTCCGGTCACTGTCGGGTGGGAAGCGTACGTGCTCAAAGGGTTGCCCAAAGCGCCGCTTCCGACCCATCTCGCATTTCCGGTGTGCATTACGGAAATTCATCGAGGGCTATTGTAGGGCAGTTGCGCGTATGTGAGCGGTTTTGCTCAGTTCCGGCATCTGTCGCATGGCAACGTTGCGCGAAATGTTGATTTGGGCCGGAAGAGAAGGTGCGCCATGGACATATTGAACCGAAGAAATGCGATAAAAGCATCGGCCTTGCTCAGCGCCGGTGCATTCGCAAGCCGAGCCCTGATGCCGGTAGCGGCGGCTGCCGATCAGACGCCCGCGGCCCCCAGCGGAGCGCCACCAGTGGCGATGGCCACGCATTACGGACCGGCCAGCGCGACTGGAAGCGTCGCTGAAGTTTATCAAAAAGCTCGCCAGACTCTCTATCCAATATGCCGTGTCTGTCCACAATGCGATGGAGTTGCATGCGCCGGAGAATTTCCGGGCATAGGCGGACTGGGTTCCGGCATGTCGTTCCAAAACAACTTCACGGCCCTACAGCGCGTGCATCTCAAATTGAAGCCGTTGAGCGGGAACAAGAGCCCTGACTGCTCGACTGTTATCTTTGGACAGACGATTTCGTTTCCCGCGATGGCGGCGCCGCTTGGTGGGTTGGCGGTGAATTTCCCGACTCTCCACGACATGTCGGAAGCTCAATACTTCGATGCCATTATCGGCGGATGTGTCGATGCAGGCACGATGGGATCGGTCGGCGACATTCAATCGGACCCCTATGAAGTGACGAAGGCTCGCTACGACGTTGTCGCGCGATATCCAGGCAGAGTCATCGCCGGCATTAAACCGCGCCCTAATGCGAACTACATCACGATTATCCGATTAGCCGAAGCCGCCAACGCACTGATGATCACGATTGATATCGACGCGGCCGGCAGGGGTTGGCAGGATACTTCGAAAGAGACCGGGGTCGAGCCCAAGACTGTCGATCAGCTGAGCGAACTGGTTCGCGCGACCAAAATCCCGATTCTCGTCAAGGGTATCACGACGCCTGAAGATGCGCTTCTGGCGGGCGAAGCGGGCGCGGCGGGAATCTGCGTCTCGAATCACGGCGGCCGGGTCCTCGACCACACGGCTGGCACAGCCGACGTACTCCCCGCGATCGCCGACAAGGTGAAGGGCAAGATGGTGATCTTGGTCGACGGCTGCGTCCACTACGGCACCGACGTGCTCAAATATGTGGCGTTGGGCGCGGACGCCGTCTTGGTGGGTCGGCACCTCTGGCGTGCCGCTCACGGAGGCGGCCGCGATGGCGTTGCGCTATTCATGAAGACAATGCGCGACGAACTGACAGCAGCCATGGTTCTCACCGATGTTCCCAACGTTGCCGCCATCAGCCGCAACGTTCTGGCCTAGGATGCACTCCGAGGAAGAACTCCATGGCTTGCTTTCCGATGGCTCTCCGATTGGTGCTGGGTTCCTTCTTGCTTTGCTGCTTCTGCATGGCGGCAGTTGGTCAACAAGTGACGACATTTAATTACCGAGGCGGTGCGCAAGGCCGAGTTACCTTCGATCATGCCACACATGCCTCCAAAGGTTATGTGTGTATGGATTGCCACACGAAGTTTGCCGCGACCGGCACACAGCTATTTCAGACCCAGAAACAGGGGCTTATTTCCGTTTCAGACCACAGCGGCGATGGAAAATGCTTTGCCTGTCATAACGGCACAATTGCTTTTGCTACGTGTGACCAGTGCCATACGAATTGAAGGTGCACGGCATGGACCCCCCTGAGCCGGAACACCGAGGTTTTGTGGCATGGTTGTCGCGGCGTCCGCAACATTGGTTCTTGCTCGGCATACCAACTGCTGGGCTGTTCGCTTTCATAGTCGGCATTGCGCTCACCGGCGGCTTTTTAGGTGCTCTGCAGTACTCCACAACCGACGCGTTTTGCACTTCCTGCCACGAAATGAATATTTCTTTCGAGGAACTAACGCACAGCAAGCATTACTCGAATGCATTTGGCGTCCGCGCTGGCTGCGCCGACTGCCATGTACCGCCAACATTCCTGGCCGCGCTGAAGCGGAACCTCGCGGTCCCCGGGGAAGCCTGGGGGCACCTGACAGGAGAGCTCGACACACCTGCGAAGTACGAAAGTCATCGGCTCGAACTCGCGCAGAAGGTTTGGAAGGAGCTCGCGGCGAACGATTCCGCGGAATGCCGAAGCTGTCATACGATAGCGGACATGGGTGTCGCCAAGCAGCCTTCGAGGGGAGTCAAAGTGGCCGCAATTTCTCCTGCAAGCATGCACCAATCACTGGCGGCCAGCTACACCTGTATCGACTGCCACAAGGGCACGGCGCATACGCTGCCGAAGGGTAATTAAAGGCACTCCCGGCTGAGGACGGATTTTCCTGATTTGTAGGCGCGGCCGGGCGTCTCATCGGGTAGGTGCCATTTCCTTTGAATGCCCGCATCGGCGCGCGCTGCCGAGGCTAAAGCCTAGCGCTTGCGTCGTACGTCCGATATCGTACATTTAACTCGACCCCTTTGCGGGGGCGGCTCAGACTTCGCACTTCACTTCCTTGAAAAAGGTAAGGGCAGAATGGATCAATTCGCTGCAGACCAGAATATCCGGCCGACTGGTCCGTTCTCGTTGGTGAAAAAGCGCTCCGTTGTTGTTCAAGAGCACAAAACCAGCATCAGTCTAGAGGACGGGTTTTGGCAAGGTCTCCGAGAGATCGCGTCCCTGCGGCAAGTTTCATTGTGCGAGATTGTAAACGCAGTTGACGCCGAGCGCGGGCCGGCGAACTTATCGTCGGCAATCCGTTTGTTTGTTCTCGATCATTACCGTACGCGTCGACTGCATTTGAGTTCGTAATCGGAAGTCTCACTCCGCGCGAGCTTTTCGGCTAACGCGACAGTTTATGGCCGAGATTGGACAATCAACGAGCGCTTATGCTTCGGCAGATCGAAATAAGGCGAGCCGTTGTTCCCTTTGACGCCATTCCCTATTTTGGATAATATTGGATCCAATACTATCCAGATGAAATTCAGGGAGATGACAATGCGGGAGGTATTTGAGCCTACGGTAATCGATCAGGTCGCGGCAATCCCGGCCGCGCAACGGCTGTCCGGCTTGCGCGGCAAGCGCCTTGGCTTCGTCGACAACAGCAAGTGCAACGCCGATCTGTTCATCAAGCGCGTCGCCGCGCAACTCACCGACCGCTACGCGGCGGTGCAGGGACCCGTCATCCGGAAACTCGCGCCGAAGGACCGGCTCTCCGACAAGGATTTTGCCAGCCTCGCGCAGTGCGATGCGGTGGTGCAGTGTTTCGGCGATTGCGGGACCTCGACATCGATCAGCGTCGCCGACGCCGTCGAGATCGAGCGCCGCGGCATTCCTACCGTCACGGTCTTCAGCACCGCCTTTGCGGGTGCAGCGCGCAAGCAGGCGGCGGGGCGCGGCATGGCGAACCTCCCGTTCACCCGCATTCCGCATCCGATGCACACCGCGCAACGCGACGCGGTCACCGAGCGCGCGGATGCGGCCGTTGATTCGCTTGTTGACCGCCTGACCAAGCCCACCGATGCCGCCGTCGAGACCGACGCGGCGGAGACTTTCAGCGGCGCCAATGATGCGGACGATCAGGAACTGTTTTTCGACCGAGGCTGGACCGATGGCCTGCCAGTGACCATTCCGACGGCGGAGAAGGTCGCAGCTATGGTGGCGGCCTCCGGATGCGCCGGGACGGATCGGGTTGGACCGATTCCGCCGCGCTGGCGCCAGGCGACCATCGAGAAGATCGCGGCGAACGCGGTCATGGCGGGGTGCCGTCCCGAATATTTACCGGTCGTGCTCGCCGCGATTGACGCCGCGCTCGATGACGACTGCCAGCTCTACGGGATCCAGACCGCGACCAACACCACATCGCCGCTGTTCATTGTCAACGGCCCACTCGCGGACCACCTCGACATCAACGCCCGCGGCAATGTCTATGGCCAGGGCGCGCGCGCCAATGCCACGATCGGCCGCGCGGTGCAGCTCGTGCTGCGCAATATCGGCGGCGACATCCCCGGCGAAACCGACATGTCGACGCACGGCCATGCCGGAAAATTCACCGCCTGCATCGCCGAAGCCGAGGCCGACAGCCCGTGGACGCCCTTCCATGTCGATGCCGGCTTTGCCGCATCCGACAGCACAGTCACGGTGATCGGCGCGTCCGCGCCGCAGAACATCTTCACCTACGGCTGCGAGACCGGACAGGACATTCTCGATCACTTCATCGGCGCTACACTCAGTCTCGGACACAACAACATCATTTTCCCGACTGGCCCGCTGTTCGTCGTCAGCCCCGAACATGCGACGACGATGGCGCGCGACGGCTTCGGCAAGAAGGAGATACAGAACGCGGTGTTCGAACGGGCGCGAATTCCGCTGTCGCGCTTTGCCAAGCGCAGCGTGACGGGACTGCATCACCGGCGCGAGCGCTGGTTCGCCCAGGTCGGCGACCCGAACCATATCGGCATCGCCGATCGGCCCACCGACATCAACATTGTCGTCGCCGGCGGCCCGGGCATCCATTCGCTCTTCGTGCCGACCGCCTTCAGCTACCGTCCGGTCACGCGGCGAATTGCCGCCAAACGCTGAAACGGGATGTGGCGTAAAGACTAAGGGGCAAGCGGCCCGGTAAGAGGCCGCGAGGCGCCGGGCCTGCTCGCATCCACCACCAACAACTTCGCGCCCAGGGAGACGGCCATGGCTCACGCGGAACGGATTGCTCCGCCCGGGACTGCATCGCCATTGTCCTCCGCTCCGGCGCCGGCCGCGCGGCCAAAGACCGATCTGATCAAGACTGGCGGCCTCTTTGCGGGCGTCGCAGCGCTCGTGGTCATTGTCCTGCTACCGCAGCTGGAGGGCCTGTCGGTCGCCGGCCAGCACATGCTCGGCATTTTTGCCTTCGCCGTGATCGTGTGGATGACAGAAGCGCTCGACTATGCGGCAAGCTCCATCTTGCTCTTGGCGCTGATCGCCTTCCTGCTCGGCATCGCGCCCGATCCGACGAATCCCGAGCACTGGCTCGGGACGTCGCGTGCGCTGTCGGCCGCGATGGACGGCTTTACCAACCCAGCGGTGGCGCTGATCGCCGCCTCGCTCGTGATCGCGGCGGCGATGTCGATTACCGGCCTCGACCGCCGCCTGGCTTTGGCGGTGATTTCGCTGATCGGAACGAGCCGCAGCCGCCTTTTAATCGGCACCATCGTCGTAATGGCGCTGCTCGCCTTTTTCGTCCCCACCGCCTCGGCGCGCGTCGCCTGCCTGGTGCCGATCATATTGGGCATCGTCGCGGCGCTCGGCCTGGACAAGAAGGGGCGCGTCGCCGGCATGCTGATGATGTCGATCGTCTATCTTTCGCTGATCTGGGCGATGGGCATTGCGACGGGCGCGGCGCAGAACGTTTATGTCAATGCGCTGATGGAGCGCACCATCCATGTCCGTATTTCGTGGATCGACTGGCTCGTGGTCGGCGCGCCATATTCGATTGCTCTAAGCGTGGCGCTCTACTTCATCTTGATGAATATGATGGCGCCGGATCCGGCGGAGGCCGGTATCGCCGCCACCGCGAGGCCAGGCAAGCTTGCTTCCGATCTCGGGCCGATGAGCGGCAATGAGATCAAGCTCCTGGTCTTCGCGCTGCTCTTGCTCGGCTCCTGGGCCACCGAAGGAAAACTGCACAGCGTCGATTCGTCGACCTTGGCGATCGGAGCGGTGGCGCTGATGTTCATCCCCGGCATCGGCGTGATCGGTTGGAAACAGGTGCAATCGCGCATTCCGTGGGGCATTTTGATCCAACTCGGCGTCGGCGTCGGTCTAGGCACCGCGCTGCTCAGGACCGGCGCGGCGGGCTGGCTCGCCAGCTTTGTCGTCGGCGAATTCGGGGTGCAGCATCTCTCCGTTTTCGCCATCCTCGCCGTGCTATGGTTGTTCCTGATCCTCATGCATCTCGGCTTTTCCAGCGGCGCGGCGATGGCGACGACAATGATCCCTGTCATGTTAAGCGTGTTGCAGCAGGTGCAGATTCCGGTGTTGCAGGTCGCCGGCATGACCATGCTGCTCACCTTCGTGACCAGCGTCGGCTGGATCCTTCCCATCAACGGCCCGCAGAACATGCTCGCCTACGGCACCGAGACCTTCGAGGCGCGCGACTTCATCCGGGTCGGAGTGGTGCTGACCATTGTCGCCTATGCCACGCTGCTGCTATTCGCTGCCACCTATTGGCACTGGCTCGGCTACGTTTGAGCGGCATTTCGGCTTGGCGGATCGATGACGCGGTTGCGAGCGCTTTTGCAGGAACGGGAAGCGGGCGGTACCACCGCCGACGCGGTCTATCAGGCGCTGCGCCACGGCATCGTCCATGGCGACCTCGCGCCAGGCGAACGGCTGCGCAGCGATGCGCTCGCCAATGAACTCCGAGTTAGTCGAACGCCAGTGCGCGAAGCCTTGCGCAAACTCGAAGCTGAAGGGCTTGTCGCCCATGCAGGCTCGCGATTGGTTGTGCGCGCCGTCAGCGAAGAGGATTTGACGGAACTGTTCTATGTGCGCGAGGCGCTCGAAGGCATGGCTGCGCGGCTAGCCGCCGAAAACGCTACGCCAGGCGAAATTACCGCGATCCGCGACCTTCTCGATGACATGGAGTCTCTGCGGCGGCGTGGCGACGTCGGTGGGCTGCGGCGGTTGACCGGCGAGTTTCATCAGCTCGTGTGCCGTGCCGCGCACAACAACCGGCTTCTGCAATCGCTGCAGGCGCTGCTCGATCATGTGCGCGGGTTTCAGACCAGCACGCTCTACAGTGAAGGCCGGCCTGCTGAGGCGCTCGGGGAGCATCGCGCGCTTCTCGCGGCGATCGAGGCCCGGGACGGGGCCGGCGCCGAGCAGCTCGCGCGCGAACATCGCCGTCGCACGCTCGAATTGCGCAAGGGCATGCTGCGCGAGCAGCTGCGGAAAAGCCGCGCGGACGGGGGTAAAGGGGCTGACGCGTAGCATAGCGCGGGTGAAAGGCCGTCGCGACCCGATTGTCGAGCGGGACAGCCATTGGCCCAAACCGGCGCTTACCGCACCGCAGCGGTCAGGTCGCTATTGGGGGCATAGCGGACTCTGGCAAGCCGTCCGCCGGCACATTAATGGGCTCACTGTCAATCGGCGTTGGATTGGGACCCCAGATCGGCGTCCAAAAGGGACCCCCTTGTTTTTCGTCTCGAACGACTAGCGCTCGCCCCGTCGGAGCTGGCCGGGGTTGCGGAGACGGGGCGAGCGCGGG
>JBAPUM010000063.1:0-177447 GCA_049282655.1 Xanthobacteraceae bacterium | reverse complement strand
GGCCGATCCCGGTCGGTGCGGGCGCCGAGCATATTTTCGGTTTTTGTCTGCTCAACGATTGGTCGGCGCGCGACGTGCAGGCGTGGGAATACCAGCCTCTTGGCCCCTTCCTCGGGAAGAATTTTGCCACGACGGTGTCACCCTGGGTCGTCACCGCCGAGGCACTTGCGCCGTTTCATGCGGCGGCCTTCGCGCGGCCGGAAGGCGATCCGGCGCCGCTGCCTTATCTCGACGATGCCGACGATCGCGCGCATGGCGGGCTCGACATCACGCTCGAGGTCTATCTCTTGAGCGACGCCATGCGGCGTGCCGGTAGCGCGCCATTTCGCATCACCCAGACCTCGAGCGCATGGCTGTATTGGACCGTGGCGCAAATGCTGGCGCATCACACCTGCAACGGCTGCAACCTCGCGATCGGCGACCTGATGGGCACCGGCACCATTTCGGGCCCGGAGAAGTCGAGCTGGGGAAGCCTCCTCGAACTCACCGCGCGGGGCAGCGAGCCGCTTGAACTGCCGGGCGGCGAGCGGCGCGGCTTCATTGAAGACGGCGACGAAATCATTTTTCGCGGCTTCTGCGCCAAGCCCGGCCATGCTCGCATCGGCTTCGGCGAATGCCGCGCCGAAATACTGCCGGCCGGCTGAGCTTGCGCGGCCAGGGCGCGGACGCGCAAGGCCGGTCCTCCGCGGTGCCATGGCGCGCGCCGGTCAGCGGCATTCTCTCATTCCGCGCCATGGGCGCCGCGTCTTTTCGTACCGCCGAATTTGGCGAGTTTTCCGATCGCCGAACCTGAAAATATGTCATAATTTTCCGATGTTAGGCGTGTTATCGCTGGCCAAATCCGAATGCCCCGAGAGGGTTGCGGCTAACGCAAAAGGCATTGGAAGCCGGCACTTCATTTGACACACTACGGCACGGAAATTGCGTCGCTATTTGCGGTACTCCGTCCGGCCGCTTAGTCGCCCACGCCAGCTTGGCGGCCGACGCTGACCCGATATTCCGAGCGGACCAAACGAGCGACGCCGATCCATCGAGTAGCAGGAAACGCTTCAATGAATGCCGAAGAGATACTCAATCTCCCGTCGATGCCGGCCGCCAGCCCGAGCTATCCGAGGGGGCCGTATCGCTTTATCGATCGCGAATTCATGATCGTCAGCTACGAAACCGATCGCGATCTCTTGCGGGAGGCGGTTCCAGAACCGCTCGAGCCAAATCCCGAAGGGCAGGTGATGTATGAGTGGATTCGCATGCCCGATAGCTCCGGTTTCGGCGACTACACCGAGAGCGGCATCGTCATTCCGTGTACATTCCAAGGCGAACCGGTCAATTATACCGCGCAGATGTTTCTTGACGATGAGCCGCCGATTTCAGCCGGGCGGGAAATCTGGGGCTTTCCAAAGAAATATGCCGAGCCGAAGCTCGAGGTTTGCTCCGACACCTTGACCGGCACGCTGCATTACGCCGGCCAATTGGTCGCCATGGGGACGATGGGCTACAAGTGGCAGCGCGCTCCCGGCGGCGTCGAAGCCCAGGCCAAGGGCATGGCCAAGACTTCGTGCAATCTCAAGATCATTCCCGACGTCAATGGCGATGCGAAGATCTGCCAGCTGGTCGCCTACAATCTCACCGAAATCGAGGTCAAAGGGGTTTGGCTGTCGCCGGCGCGGCTGCAGCTGATCCCTCACGTCAATGCACCGGTCGCGGATCTGCCGATCAAACGGGTCCTCGGCGGCAAGCATTTCATCAGCAACCTGACCTTGCCGCATGGCCGTGTGCTGTTCGACTATCTCAAAGACGCTTGAGCGGTTGGGGGCGAAGTCATGAAAAAGAGTGACGTCAAAGCGCTGGCCTCGATGCCGCTGCAGAGCCCGACCTTCCCGCGCGGACCCTACAAATTCTTCAAGCGGCAATATCTGGTCATTCGCTACACCACGGATCCGGCGCTGATCCGGGCCGCGCTGCCGGAACCGCTGGAACCTGTCGGCGACACGGTCGCTGTCCAATGGCTGGACCTGCCCGACGGCGAGGGCCTCGGCGCTTATTCGGCCACCGCGCAGGTCATCCCCTGCAGCTTCAAGGGCGAGCCGTGCAATTTCATCAGCCAGATGTATGTCGACAATACACCGCCGCTCGCCGGCGGCCGGGAAATCTGGGGCTATCCGATGAAATTCGGCAAGGCAGTGCTGAAGGTCAACGCCGATACGCTCACGGGCACGCTGCATTACGCGACGCAATGCGTTGCTACCGGAACGATGGTCTATAAGCACGATGCGTTCCGCAAGGATTACGCCGCGGAGAAGGAGCGTTTGGCTCGCACGCAGATCACGCTCAAACTCATTCCCGACATCGACGGGACGCCTGCGATCGCGCAGCTCGTCGCCATTAATTTCGAAGACGTGGTCGTGCACGGCGCCTGGACCGGCCGGGCTCGCCTCGAGATGGTTGCTTCGGTGAACTGTCCGCTGGCGGATTTGCCGGTCCGCGACATCGTCGGCGGGTTGCATATGGTGACCGACATGACGTTGCCCTATGGCAAGGTCGTTCACGACTATCTGGCGTGATGGTGCTGCGGCTACAGGTTATACTGTCGCGGACAGACGGAGCGCATATTGATTTAAGAGCGATCGCTGCGACGGAGAGGCATTTTTATGACGTCGAATTCCAACAGTTCGAGCCAAGCCGCGCCTGGCGGCTCTTCGATCAGCAACACCAAGACCATTAATCTGGCGCTGCAAGGCGGCGGCGCCCATGGCGCCTTCGGCTGGGGCGTCATGGACAAATTCCTCGAGGACGGCCGGATCGACATCGAGGGCATTTGCGGAACGAGCGCGGGCTCGATGAACGCCGTGGTCTATGCCTACGGCAAACTGAAGGGCAATGACGGCGCGCGCGAGGCGCTGCATAATTTCTGGAAGGCCATTTCCGACTCAACGCAACGCTTCAAAATGCCGAAAATGCCGTGGGAAGCGCTGATCCCGACGGAAAATCCCATGCAGATCTGGATGAAGGCGATGATGGGCCTGTTCTCGCCCTACCAGCTCAATCCGATGAATTACAATCCGCTCCGCGAAGTTCTCGAAAAGCAGGTCGATTTCGAGGAGCTGAACAAAAACCACCACGTCACCAAGCTGTTCCTTTGCGCGACCAATGTGCGCACCGGCAAGGCGCGGATTTTCACCACGCCGGAAGTCAACTCCGATGTCGTGCTTGCTTCGGCGTGCCTGCCGCAGGTTTTTCAAGCCGTCCAGATCGAGGGCGAGCATTACTGGGACGGCGGCTATATGGGAAACCCGGTGCTCTACCCGCTGTTCTATTATACGAAGTCGCGCGACGTAGTGATCCTGCACATCAATCCGATCGTGCGGCCCGGGACGCCAAAAACCGCCGGCGACATCAATAACCGCCTCAACGAGATCACCTTCAATTCTTCGCTGATCAAGGAGTTGCGCGCGGTCTATTTCGTGCAAAAGCTCCTGGACGACGGCTGGATCAAGGACGAGTTTCGCGATCGGCTGAAATATGTGCTGATCCATTCCGTGCGCGCCGATAACGCGATGTCGGACCTCACCGCCGCCAGCAAGATGAACGCCGACTGGGACTTTCTGACCATGCTGCGCGACCGCGGCCGCGCGCTCGCCGCGGAATGGCTCGAGCAGAATTTCGAGCACCTCAATGTGCGGTCGACCGTGGATATGAAGAAGGAGTTTTTGTGAGCCAATAGGGCCGGACTTCTACGGACCGAAGCTCCCCTACTCCACCGGCACCCACTTTTGCAGACGCTTTCCGGTATCGACCTCGCCGGTATAGAGATTGCCGCGCGAGTCGAACTTGCCGACATGCACCCAATGAAACTCGCCGGTCTCGCGGCCCGGTCCGCCAAAACTGCCAACCACGACGCCATCGGCGACGCGCACCGTTTCCAGCACATTATTGGTACCGTCGATCAGCACGAAATATTTCTGCTTCTTGTCGAGCGGCGAAAAGGCCAGACCCCAGGTCGAGCCGGAGCCTTTGGTCGCCGGATCGAACACGTATTGCCGCACGAAGCTGCCGTCCTTGTGGAAGACCTGGACCCGGTTGTTGCTGCGGTCGCAGACATAGACGAGCCCATCCTTGGCAAGCGCGATGCAATGCACCGGATTGGCGAATTGCGGTGAATCGGGAGTGTAGGCCGGCAGGCTGTCGTCGGTCGGCGGCTTGCCATAGGCGCCCCACACGCGTTTGATCGCGCCGCTATCCGCATCGAGCACGGCGACGCGATGATTGCCGTAGCCGTCGGCGGCATAGATTTCGTTTGCCTTGGCGTCGAGTTCGAGCGCCGCCACCAAACCGAACTGGCTCAGATCCGCGCTCGAGGTCAGCGGACCGCGCTTGCCGAATTCCTGGACGAATTTCCCGTCGGTGGTGAATTTCAGCACCATGCTGTCGCCCTTGCCGTTGCCGGAGAGCCAGACAAAGCCTTTGTTGTCGACCAGGATGGCGTGCTCCTGCAGCGGCCAATCGTAGCCCTGGTTGTCGTCGGGACCGCCCCAGGCTTTCACCACGTCGCCGGCCTGATTGAAGACCAGCACCGAGGGAGCAGGCACGCAGCATTTGGAACGCGGCGGATCGAGCGCCGCGCCCTTCTCGTCGTCGGTCAGCGAGCGTGGCCGCTGGAACACCCAGATATTGTCCTGCGCGTCGACCGCCATGCCGCCGACCTGGCCGATGATCCAGTTATGCGGCAGCGGTTTCGGCCAGAACGGATCGACCCGGAAGGCCGGGCTTTGGGCGTGGGCGGGGAGAGCGCCGGGAATAAGCGCCGCAAGGAACGCGATCGCGCACCACAATGAAGGTCCGACTTTCATCCAGATTTCCTCCCGGTCGTCTTCCGGGGCGCGCCAAAGGCGCGAGCCCGGAATCCATAACCCCAGACGTTGCAGAACAGTCGCAGGAGTCTTTCCTTTAAGACCTGTGATTATGGATTCCGGGCTCCTCGCTGCGCTCGGCCCCGGAATGACGAGCTAATGTATCTCCGGCTCCGCGGTCGGCGCCTGGCCTTGCAGAAAATCGAAATCGCAGCCCTCGTCGGCCTGGCCGATATGGGCCGAGAACATGGCGCCGTAGCCGCGAAGATAATGCGGCGCAGGCGTCTTCCAGGCGGCGCGGCGGCGCGCCAGTTCCTCGTCGCTGACGTGCAGGTGAATGCTGCGGGCGGCGACATCGACCTCGATCTCGTCGCCGGTCTGCACGAAGGCGAGCGGGCCGCCCACATAGCTTTCCGGCGCCACGTGCAGGATACAGGCGCCGTAGCTCGTGCCGCTCATGCGCGCATCGGAAATGCGCAGCATGTCGCGCACGCCGGCCTTGAGGAGTTTTTTCGGGATCGGCAATTGGCCCCATTCCGGCATGCCGGGTCCGCCTTTCGGGCCGCCGTTTTTGAGCACCAGCACGTGATCGGGCGTGACATCGAGATCATCACGGTCGACCTCGCGCGCCATCTGGTCGTAATTCTCGAACGCGATCGCCTTGCCGCGGTGGCGCAGGAAGCGCTGATCGGCCGCGGCGGGCTTCATCACGCAGCCGCGCGGCGCGAGATTGCCGGTGAGCACTGCGGTGGCGCCTTCGGCATAAAGCGGCTCTTTGAGCGAATGGATGACATCGGGCAGATGCACTTTACTGTCGGCGATGGCCTCGCCGAGGGTGCGGCCGGTGACGGTGATGCAGGACAGATCGAGCAGATCCTTCATCTCCCCCATCAGTGCGCGAAGGCCGCCGGCATAGAAAAAATCTTCCATCAGATATTTTCCCGACGGCGTGATATTGGCGATCACCGGGACCTGCCGCGAAATCGCGTCGAAGCGCGCCATGTCGAGCGAAACGCCGACCCGGCGCGCCATGGCGATGACGTGAATGATGGCGTTGGTCGAACCGCCGAGCGCCATGTGCACCTTGATGGCGTTGTCGAAAGCGGCCGGCGTAAGAACCTGCTGCGGCGTCAAATCCTCCCACACCATGTCGACGGCGCGGCGGCCGGCGGCTGAACACATGCGCAAATGGTTGGCGTCGACCGCTGGGATCGACGACGCGCCCGGCAGCGTCATGCCGAGCGCTTCGGCGATCGCCATCATGGTGGCGGCGGTGCCCATGACCATGCAGGTGCCGAAGGAGCGCGAAATGCCGCCCTCGATCTCGTCCCACTCCTTGTCACCGATGCGGCCGGCGCGCTTTTCGTCCCAGTATTTCCAGGCGTCCGACCCCGACCCGAGCGTCTGGCCGCGCCAATTGCCGCGCAGCATCGGACCGGCCGGCACATAGATCGCCGGAATTCCCATGCTGATCGCGCCCATCAAGAGCCCGGGCGTGGTCTTGTCGCAGCCGCCCATCAGCACCGCGCCGTCGATCGGATGGCTGCGCAAGAGCTCTTCGGCTTCCATGGCGAGGAAATTGCGATAGAGCATCGTCGAGGGCTTTACGAACGGCTCGGCAAGCGACATTGCCGGCAGTTCGATCGGCAGGCCGCCAGCCTGATAGACGCCGCGTTTGACGTCCTCGGCGCGGTCGCGCAGATGGCCGTGGCAGGCGTTGATGTCGCTCCAGGTATTGATGATGCCGATCACCGGTTTGCCGGCCCAATCGGCGCTGTCATAGCCAAACTGGCGCAGCCGCGAACGATGACCGAACGAGCGCAGATCGTTCTTGCCGAGCCAGCGATAGCTGCGCAATTCTTCGGGCGTTTTTTTCTTCGGTAAGGTCATGAGCGCGACTTCCGGCTAGCTGGCAAACAGCGCAAGGATCGCCGCCAGCAAGATTGCCGACAGCACCGTGAACACCGTGACATTGACATCCCATCGCCAATGCTTCGGACCGAACGGCGGTTGGAACGACGGATAGCCGTTTGGATCGTAGAGGCTGCCCTGATACACGGGCCGGCTTAACACCGTCGCGAAGAACGCGCCGTAAACCGCGACGCTGAGCGCCGCCGCGACGATCAGATGTTCGAAGGCGTCGGACCCGCCGGACCAGATCAGATAAAGCGCGATCAGGCCGATGCCGCTATAGGACAGGATTTGCCAGACGACATGAAAGCGCGCATGCGGCGTCCAGGCCGGATTGGTGGCGTGCGTCTTATTGAAATCGGCCTTGAGGGTTCCGGCGGAAAAGCCCAGCACCGACAGAGTGAGAAGAATTCGTGCGACCGTCAGCATCGGCTACTCCTCCTGTTTTCGATCGCTCTCATTATGCCATCGCCGGCACATCGAGCTTCAACAGCTTCGCCGCATTGCGCCAAAAAATCTTCTCGCGTTCGTCGCTGGTGACACGCAGGCTTTCGACGAGTTTTATCGCGCGTGGCTTCAGCGACGTGAGCGGCGGCGCGTCGCTGCCATAGAGCACGTGATCGGCGCCGACCGTGTCGACGACAAGCTGCGCCGCCGGGACATGATAGCTGACGGTGTCGAAATACATGCGCTTGAGATAATGCCCGGGCTCGTGCTTGATCTTGAGCGGCGTATAGGGCCCGAGAAAGTAGCATTCGTCCTGCAGCTCATAGGCGTAATTGAGCCGGCCGATCACCTCGCAGATGCCGCCGCCGCCATGCGACGCGACGATGGTCGCACGCGGAAAATCTTCCAGAATGCCGCGTACGATCAGCCGCGACAGCGCGAGACAGAGATCCGCCGGCCGGCCGACGCTCGACGCCAGCCGATAATCGCGCACCCGCTCCTCGCCGAAACCGACATGCGGGGGATGAATGAACACCGGCACGCCGAGATCCTGCACCAGTTCCCAGAACGGCCGTGCCTCATCGTCGTCCGGATAATGCCCCTTGTGGCTCGAGTGAATCAAAATGCCTTTGAGGCCGAGTTGCCGGATGGCGCGTTCGGTTTCCTTGATGAAGGCCGGTCCGCCGCACGGCAGCATGGTGGCAAAACCGTACAGCATGCCTTTGTGTTCTTCCTGGATCTCGGCGGCGTAATCGGACCAGCGCTGGATCGCCTTGAGCTCTTCGGCGTCGGCTTTGCCGCGCATGTAATGGGCCGCATTGCTGAACACCGTGACGTCGATGCCGCAGCGGTGGTGCGCGTCGAGCACGTTTTCGAGCGTCATCGGACAGCGGCCGGCCCAGGTCGGTCCGCTCTTGCCGTCCCAGGTCAGCGCGTCGGCAGCCGCTTCTTCCGGCGGATAAACATGGGTATGCCACTCGATGATCATGTCGGCTCCAGGGAGGGAAATGCCGCTTTGGGTGTTACCGGTCACTGCGGCTCCATGCCGGATTCGCGGACGAGCCGCGCGGAGAGCGCTCGATCTTCTTTCAGAAAGCTCGCGAATTGTTCGGGGGTGTCGAATACCGGCTCGAGCCCGACATCGATCAGGCGTTTCTGCCGGAATTCCGGGTCGCCGCCGATCGCGGCAAATTCGTCGCGCAGTTTGTGGACGATCGGCGACGGCGTTCCGGCCGGCGCCACGATGCCGAAATAAAGCCTGGTCAGATTGTCGCCATAGCCGAGCTCGGTCAGCGTCGGCACGTCCGGCAACAGCGGCGAGCGAGTCTTGCTGTCGACCGCAATCGCCGTCACGGTGCCGTTGCGAATGAGCGACATCCAATTGGCGAGCCCGAAAAAGGCGATCGGCGTCGAGCCGCCCAGCACATTGTTGACCGCCTCGGCGCCGCCGCGGAACGGCACTTTGACGATATCGGCGCCGGTCGCCTTCGACCATTTGTCCATGAAGGCGATCAGCGGGATCGAGGCCGCCGTATAGCTCAGCGTGCCGGGCTTAGACTTCGACAGTGCGGCAAGCTCGGTGAGCGAATGCACATTCAGCGCCGCGTTGGCCACCATCACCTGGGTGGCGAAGAACGGATTGGTGACGGGCGCGAAATCCTTGTCGGGATCGAACGGGATTTGTTTGAACAGGAACTGGTTATAGGCGAGCGTCTCGGCCGGCAGGATGCAGATGGTGTAACCGTCGGGTGCCGCATCCGCGCAGGCGCGGCCGCCGACATTCATGGCGCCGCCCGGGCGGTTCTCGACCACGATCGGCTGGCCCCAGTGTTTGCGGACCTCTTCGCCCAGGACGCGCATGAAGACGTCGCTGGTGCCGCCGGCGCTGGTCGCGGTCAGCGCGCGGATCGGGCGGGTCGGATAATCCTGGGCGAGCGCCGGCGTGCAAACGCTGATCAGGCACAACGCAAAAACCAAGCGAACCACTGCCCTACTCCGCCGTGGCGCCGGTGGCCTTGACCACCTTGCTCCACTTTTCCGTTTCATCGGCAATGAGCTTGCCGAAATCCTCCGGCGTGCCGGGAATGAGCGTTCCGCCGAGCTCGGCAAGCTTTGCTTGCGTCGCCGGATCGGCGAGCGCTTCGTTCACCGTCTTGTTGAGCTTTTCGATGATGTCGCGCGGCGTGCCCTTCGGCGCCGCCACGCCGAACCAGGCGCTTGCCTCATAGCCCGGCACGGTTTCGGCGACCGTCGGTACGCCCGGCAGCGCCTTCGACCGCTCTGCCGTCGTCACCGCGAGCGCCCGCAGCCGACCGCCCTGGATATGCCCGATCGACGACGGCAGATTGTCGAACATTACCTGCACCTGGCCGCCCAGCATATCGGTCAGCGCCGGCGACGCGCCGCGATAGGGCACGTGGACGAGATCGACGCCGGTCATCAGCATGAACAGGGCGCCCGACAGATGCACCGAGGTGCCGATCCCGGACGAGGCCATGTTCACTTTGCCGGGATTGGCCTTGGCATAGTCGATGAACTCCTTGACGGTCTTGGCCGGCACATTGGGGTTCACTTCCATCACATTGGGCACGCGGATGAAGCCCGCGACCGGCGCCATGTCGGCAATGAAATTGAACGACAGGTTCTTGTACAATGTGGCGTTAATGGCGTTCGCCGGATTGACCAGGAACAGCGTGTAGCCGTCCGGCGCCGAATGCGCCGCCATTTCGGTGGCAAGATTATTGCCGGCGCCCGGCTTGTTCTCGATGGCGAACTGCTGATGCAGGTGCTCCGACAGATACTGCCCGATCAGCCGGGCGCAGATATCGGTCGAACCGCCGGGCGGATAGCCGACGAGCCAGCGCACCGGATGGTTCGGATAATCGTCGGCCGCGCGCGCCGTGCCGGCCGCGGTCAGCGCGGCAATACATGTCAGGGCGGCCGCCACTCTCGGGACCCAGCGCTGCATCGTCTTCTCCCCGTCGCGACATTAATCTTTGCCTTGGCCAAGCCTACGCGGCATCGGCGCTGCCGCACAAGGGTTGCCGGACGCAGGCCTTGCCGATAGTTTCGCCGCCTCGCGAGCGACAAGAGCCCGAGGACATTCCCCAGGACATTGCCCAGGACATTAGGAAACCACCATGATCGACCTTTACGCGCTGACCAGCCCGAATGTGCAGAAAATCTACATCATGCTCGAAGAGACGAAGCTGCCTTACACCGAGCATTTCATCGATGTCTGGAAGGGCGAGCAGTACAGCCCGGAATTCGTCAAGATCAATCCGAATTCGAAAATTCCGGCGATCGTCGATCGCGACGGCCCGGGCGGCAAGCCCTATACGGTGATCGAGTCCGGCGCGATCCTTTTGTACCTCGCCGAGAAATCGGGAAAATTCCTGCCGGCCGACATGGCGAAGAAATACGACGTGCTGCAATGGCTGATGTTTCAGCTCACGAATGTCGGACCGATGTCCGGCCAGCTCGTCCATTTCAAAATGTTCGCACCGAAGGACGGCGGCAACTCCTATTCGCTGACGCGCTATCAGACCGAAGTGAAGCGGCTCTTCGAGGTGATGGAAAAGCGGCTCGGGCAAGTGCCCTATCTGGGCGGCGACGAATACTCGATCGCCGATATCGCCACCTTCCCGTGGACGCGCAATCACGACAATTTCGGCGTGAAGTGGGAGCACAATCCCAATCTAGCGCGCTGGTTCAAGGCGATCGACGAGCGGCCGGCGGTCAAGGCCGCACTCGCCAAAGTCGGCGTCATCAAATCGAACCGCGAGACCGCCTCCGACGATCAGAAGGACCGCTTCTTCAACCGCGGCAAATACGCGAGGGCGTGATCTAATAAGCGGCGGCCTTCTCGCGGCGTATCCGCGCGTGCCCTCTCCCCTTGCGGGAGAGGGCTGCTCGGCGTCGCAGCGAGCGTCAACCGGTGAGGGGCCGGGGCCGAACCCCTCACCCAACCGCGAATTTTGCACCTCCGGCGATGCCCTCTCCCGCAAGGGGAGAGGGCACAATGACGTGAGGCCCTTCATCCTCGTCTCTCGGCACATTTACGCAGTGCGGACGATAGATGAATAGGATTCCGTTCTCGCGGCGCGACAGCGCGCAAGTTTTGTCAAACAGCAATTTATTTCCTCGTCACCACCGGGCTAAACACTTGACCCGGTGGTCCATGCTGAGGTGCAGCTGAGTCAGCAGCGGAAATTCTGAACCAGCTTCGCCGCCGCATGGATTGCCGGATCAAGTCCGGCAATGACGGGTAAAATAAATGAAAGGAAGCGGAACGCCGGCAGACGCAGTGTTTCATGTCCCGCACGCAAGCGGCGCGCGGGTCGCGCCACGGAAAGGCGGCTTGCGCCGCCCTCCGCTTGCGGGCGCGCTCGCCTGCCGGCGTTCCACTACGGCGCTTGCGGCAGCGAGCCAACGCCACCGCTCAGTTCCAGACGCACTTCCTGGGACGCGGCTAAGAGACGGGCGTTACCCGCCCCCGCCTGTCCCAGTCCAGCGGCAAAGCCGCAGACCGGTCGTGATGCCGGCCGGGCGTATCACCGGAACCGCCCGGGAGCGAGGGTGACAACCCCGCCCGCGGGAACCGTCCTCGCCCCTCTCCGCCAGCGTCACCCGGCGGCGTCCTTTCAGGGCGAGATGATTCGATGGGTAACTGTAACGGTGACAGATGTCAAGGGTTTGTCGCGTAATATGTGACAGCATGGAACCCGGATGAGCGGAGCGATATCCGGATGTGCGGTGCCGCCTTGAAAGCCGCCCCGGGTATCGCTCCGCTCACCCGGGCTACGCTGATCGGCGACGTGGGTAATCGCAGCACGGTGAGGCCTATTCGATCACCTCATCAGCGCGGGCGAGTATTGCTTCGGGAATGGTGATTCCGAGTCGCTTCGCAGCCTTCAGATTTAGGACCAGTTGAACTTTGGTGGCCTGTTGAACTGGAAGATCGGCCGGCTTTTCCCCCTTGAGAACACGGCCTGTGTACACACCAGCCAGTTGCCACGAATCCGCAATATCGCCTCCGTAGCTCATCAATCCGCCGGCCTCGGTAAAAGCACGGTAGGGACCGATCGTGGGCACGGAATGATGCATTGAGAGAGCAATAAGGTGTTCTTTGATGAACAAGGCATCGGTTCCCAACAACAGCCCGCCGACTCGCAGATCGAGTATTTTTGCAAACACATTTTCGAAATCATCTTCGGAACTTGCCTGCAAGACGTGAAGTTGCACTCCGATTTTGCCCGCCGTCGCTTGCGTGTCTTTTGCGTCATTCGCGGCATTCGTGGGACTAGTGGGATTGACGAGGAGTGCTATTTCGGTCGCCGCGGGGACCAGCGTGTGCATGAACTCCAACCGCTTCGAGCCCAACTCGATATTCATTGACGTAATGCCAGTAATGTTTCCTCCTGGCCGTGCCAGACTTGTAACCAAACCGAGCTCGACGGGATCAACGCCAATCTGGAAGACGATGGGGATCGTGGTCGTTGCAGCTCTTGCGGCTAGCGCAATCGTGGGGCCGCCAACCGCCGCGATTACGGCTACCTTGCGATCGACGAGATCGGCCGCGAGCCGCTGCAAGCGATCGTAGTGGCCCTCGGCCCAGCGGTACTCGATCGAGATATTGCGGCCCTCGATATATCCGGCGTCGTGAAGACCTTTGCGGAAAGCGTCGGTCCTGTCCGGGTACGTATCGGGAGAAAGACCGGTGAGGAAACCGATCACTGGCAGCTTCCCTGGCTGTTGCGCACGCGCGCGAACCGGCCATGCCGCCGCTCCCCCAACCAGTGTAATGAATTCGCGTCGCCTCACCGGCCTGTCCCCGAGCTATCTGAGATTATCACATAATTCGTCGCGGAACCGGTCATCGGGCCGGCCGCTTCGGGCCGGACCCGATGGCTCATCCGGGCTTCGCGCGCTGAATACTCAATCGAGCCGCACCCCGATCGCCTTGACCAGCGGCGTCCAGCGCGCGACTTCGGACTGCATGAACTGATCGAATTTTGCCGGCGACCAATCGGTCACCGGGATCACCGCG
Source organism: Xanthobacteraceae bacterium (assembly GCA_049282655.1). Lineage (GTDB taxonomy): Bacteria > Pseudomonadota > Alphaproteobacteria > Rhizobiales > Xanthobacteraceae > BOG-931. The sequence continues at coordinate 164,193 of JBAPUM010000063.1, read as the reverse complement.
ACATCGACCAAAGACTGCTGATAGGTTTTGTCGCTCATGGCGACGCGATTGGCTTCGGCAATCACGGCGACGGCAGGCCGCGGCGTGCCGGCCGGAACAAACAGACCGAGAATCTGTTGCGCGACGAGGCCCGGTACGCCGGCCTCGACCGCGGTCGGGATCTCGGGCGCGATGGGAAGCCGGTCCGGATTGGTGATGGCGAGCAGACGCAATTTGCCGGCGCGGTGGAATTCGAGCACCTGGCTGGTCATGGCCGGAATGATCATCGGAATCTGGCCGCCGATGGCGTCCGCGATGGCGGGACCGGCGCCCCGATAAGGCACATGCGGCAGGTCGGTGATGCCGGCGAGCGATTTGAGCAGTTCGCCGCTGAGATGATTCATGGTGCCGGCGCCCGCCGAACCGTAGGACAGCTTGCCGGGATTGGCCTTCACATAGGCGATCAGCTCTTTGAGGTTCTGCGCCGGCACGGAGGGATGCACCGCAATGCCGAAACAGGTAATCGCCACCATCGACACCGGCAAGAGATCCTTCATCGGATCGAGCAGCGGATGCTCGCGCAGCACCATTTCGGCGAGATGGATCGACGAACTGCCGAGAAATACCGTGTAGCCGTCGGGCGGCGCATGCGCGACCAGTTGGGCGGCAAGCGATCCGCCGGCGCCCGGCTGATTGTCGACGAAGACGGTGCCGAGATTGGTCTTCACCTTGTCGGCCCAAGGCCGCCCGACAATGTCGAACACGCCGCCCGGCGGAAACGGCAATACCAGGCGGATCGGGCGCGACGGGAAGGTGTCGGCGCGCGCAAGCCGCGGCACGGCGGCGAGCGCGGCGGCGCCGGCGGTCACATGCAGAAATCGGCGGCGTGGAAATTCCATGACGCAATTCCTCCCCTGACTTATTTCGGCACCACCGGCGGTTGGCCCGCCGTTTGGTCTGCTTTAGTTCGCTTTGGCGCCCGAAAATTTCACAACCTTAGCCCATTTGGCGGTTTCGGCGACGATGAAACTGGTGAATTCCGCCGACCGCATCGGTACAACCTCGCCGCCGAGATCCTTCATCCGTTCCTTCAACTGCGGATCGGCCAGTCCCGCGGTGATGTTGAGGCTGAGCTTATCGACGATCGCCGTGGGCGTCGCCTTGGGGACGCCCTGCCCGTTCCACGCCGCCGCGTCGAAGCCGGGCACGGCTTCACTGATGCTCGGAACATCGGGCAACACGTCCGACCGGGTCGCGCCGGTGACCGCCAGGGCTCGCAGCTTGCCGGATTTGATGAAACCAAGCGCCGTCGACAGCGTGATGATGAAGGCCTGGATCTGCCCACCGAGCAAATCGGTGAATGCCATCGCCGGGCCGCGATAGGGCACGTGCACGATATCGATGCCGCCCATCAGCTTGAACAGCTCGATCGCGACGTGCATCGGCGTGCCAACGCCGGGCGAAGCGATGTTGATCTTGCCGGGGTTGGCCTTGGCGTAGGCGATGAAGTCGGCGAGCGTCTTGGTGGGGAAGGACGGGTTGACCAGGAGCACCATCGGAAAACGGATGACGCCCGCAACCGGGGTGATGTCGCGCAGGAAGTCGAAATTGAGCTTTTCGTAGAGCGAGGCATTGATCGCATTCGCGGTGGTGACGGCGAGCATGGTGTAGCCGTCGGGCGGCGCGTTCACGACCGCCTCGGTCGCGACATTGCCGCCGGCGCCGATGCGGTTCTCGACCACAAAGGGCTGATGCAGCCGGTCGGACAGCCACTGACCCATCAGGCGCGCGATCAGGTCCGGGCTGCCGCTGCCACCAAAGCCTTCGATGATGCGGACCGGCCGCGACGGATAATCGTCGGCGCGCGCGGAAAGCGCGAAGGCGGGAGCCAAAGCTGGGGCAAAGACGGCTCCCGCCGCGATTTGCAGCAAATCCCTACGCAATAGCTTCACGTCGTGCCTCGACCGCTTATTCAGTTCGAAAAGCCTATCTGCCACCGCGGGCAGGGCCGCTGCCGCATATCCGCGCAGCAGCGACATACCCACAGAGATCGCGGTCGCAGCGGACCATCCGTCAATGCGGCGACATGCGCGCGGAGCCCGGCTGGCCGGGCACTTTGAAACGCTTGCCGGTGTCGGTGACTTTTGTGCCGTCGACGCGAAGAATGGAAAAGTCGCGATCCATATAGTTGCCCACATAGATGTAACGGCCGTCGGGCGTGAAGGCCACCGCTTCCGGCAAAGCGCCGACCTCGATGTCGTTCAGTCGGGTCAGTTTCTTGCCGTCGACGCGCAACACCGTCACCACGCCATGCGGGTGATAGTAGAACTCGTCTTTGCTTTTGTTGGATCCGGTGGCGTCGACCGCCACCGCGAGATTGCCCTTGGGGCTGAATGCGAGCCCTTCCGGGCTGTCCGGCACCGTGACGTGATCGACGACGCGCACCGGATTGGCGGCCAGATCGATGACGCTGACGGTGTCGGCATTGCCGTCGGACGAACCGTTGGCGCCATTGTCCGCCGTCAGCGCGATAGCGCCGGTGGGCGACATGGCGATGTTATAGGGGAACAGCCCGGTCAGAAGATCGCGCTTGGTATAGGTCACCTTGCCGCCGGCGACGTCGAGGAGGGCCACTTTGTTGGCGGTGCTTTTGGTCGCGAGCGCGTGCTTGCCGTCCGGCGTAAAGACGACGGCGGAAACCTCGTCGCCCATGTCGACGGTGTCGGCGAGCTTTACGTCCGTGCCGTGGATGGACAGGACGGAAATGGATTTGCCGGCGCGATTGGCGACCAGCGCGAGATCGCCCGCCGGACTGATCGAGAGACCGGACGGCTGCTTCGGTCCCTCGAGGGTATTGATGAGCTTGGCGGGACTGGCCTTCAGGTCGATGACGTAGATCTTGTTGTCGGGAACCGGCTTCCACGCATCGCCGTCTTTGATGACATCCATCGAGTCGGCGACGATCGCGAGCGACCCGGTCGGATCGATGGCGAGATTGACCGGCGGCCCGACGACTGAATTTTTCAGCGGCAGGTTGGCGACGATTTTTGGCTCGAGCGGGTTCGCTAGATCGACGATCAAGACGTTGTCCTTGCCCGGCGGCGACGCGACCGGTTTGCCGTTGTCGAACCCGGCTTTCGCGTCGTCGCCGACGATCATGAACGGCGCCGCGCGCGCGGCAGTCAGTCCCAGCACGACACCAATAATAGTGGCAAGCCTCAGCGTGAGCTGAATGCACATGGAATCCTCCCCGGCGATATTTGTTTCGGGTCTTAGAGCCCGTTCCACCATATTCGCGTGTCGGCCGGGTCGCGGCAAGTAGCTTGCCGCGCACCTCTCGGACTTTTTGTTGTTTCGCCTGAGAGGAAAAGGGCCGCTAGGCCTGCAATTTCTCCGGCCGCAACGGCGCCTCGTTGGGATCGACCAGCGCTTCGACCACGGCCACCTTCGACGAGCGCAGCGCGCCGAGGATCGCCGGCCTGATGTCGTCCGGCATGGCGGCGCGAAAACCCTCGGCGCCGCAGGCCTCGGCGAATTTGACGAAGTCGATCGGCCCGAGCTCGCACCCGTAGACCGGATTGCCGATCTCCTTCTGCTCGAACATGACCTCGCCGAGCACATCGTTGCGCAAGATGATGACCTTGATCGGCAGGTTGAGGCGGACCGCCGTCGTCAATTCGGCCATCAGCATGGCGAAGCCGCCGTCGCCGACGATCGCCACCGATTGCCGTTGCGGATAAGCGAGCTTCGCCGCAATGGCGAACGGCAGGCCGGGCGCCATGCTGGCCATCATGCCGCTCACCGTGAGCTTCTGGTTGACCTTGATGCGCAGATGCCGCGCGGCAAAATGCGTATTGGCGCCGCAGTCGAGCGAAATGATCGCATCGTCGTCGAGAAGATCGGACAGCGCGCGAATGACGCGCTGCGGCCGTATCGGCACGCGATCGTCCTCTTCCATCTTGTCGGTCAGCGCGTTCCATTCGCGCATGCGCAGCTGCGCGACGCTGAGAAAACTGCGATCCTGCTTGCGTTGCAGCCGCGGACTGAGCGCGATCAAAGTTTGTTTGACGTCGCCGGCGAGCCCAAGCTCGACCGGATAACGCAAGCCGAGCCGTTCCGGCCTGATGTCGACCTGGACGGCGCGGGCCTGACCGGGCTTTGGATAATAATCGACCCACGGCATGGTCGAGCCGAGGATCAACAGCGTATCGCATTCCTCCATGGCCTGCCGCGACGGCAGCGTGCCGAGATGGCCGATGCCGCCGGTCGTAAACTGTGAATCATCCGGCATCAAAGCCTTGCCGAGGAGCGATTTGGCGACCGGCGCCGCCAAAATATCGGCGATGTCCTCGAGCTCGAGGCGCGCCGGCAGCGCGCCCTGCCCGGCCAGGATCGCGATCCTCTTGCCGCTGTTGAGAATGGCCGCGGCGGCGGCGATCTGATCCGGCGACGGCTGCGGCGTCGCCGGCAGCCAGGCGGTCGAGGTGCGCACCCCGCGGTTCTCCGTCGACGGCTTGTCGGCAGACAAGGGCATCTGCTGAATGTCCTTGGCCACGGTGAGATGCGCCACGCCGCGCGCGCCGAGCGCGGTGCGGCAGGCAATGTCGGTGACGATCAGGGCATGCGCAGGCCCCGTCACGCCGACATTGTAGAGCGCGACATCCTTCATCAGCGCCGTGGTGTCGACCGACTGCTGATAGCGCGTGCCGATCAGATCGTGAAACGTCGTGCCGGTGATGGCGACGACAGGCGCGCCGTCGAAGGCCGCATCATAGAGGCCGTTCATGAGATGCACCGCGCCGGGCCCGGTGGTGCCGAGGCAGACGCCGAGCCGCCCGGTATATTTGGCAAAACCCGAGGCCATGAAGGCGGCTGCCTCCTCGTGGCGGACGCCGATGAATCTGATCTCGTTCTGGCGCTTGCGCAGCGCCTCGATCACCGGATTGATGCCGTCGCCGACCATGCCGAAGACGAAGGGCGCGCCCCAGGCGATCAGCGTCGAGACGAAGACATCGGCGGTACTGGCGTCGGCCTCGACCCGAAGCTGCGGATTGGGCGTGACCAGGCGCTCGGTAACGGAAGGGCCGGCGGCCGACAGCTCCGCGCCTAGGCCGCGGGTCGCAATCAGCGCACCGGCGCCGACGGCGCCCGCCCGCAAGACATCCCGGCGCAAGATCTCCCGGCGATTGGCCATAATTTGCACTCCCACCATTCCGCGCCCCCGAAGGGCGGCCCTCTGGATAAGACGGTGGGAGAACGCGCAACCCGGGATGTTTTCCTGTGTGAAGAGCGAATGCACCCATGCGGCGCAGGCAGGGCTCTTATTTCCCTATCATATTGAAAGTGCTGATGAATTCATAAAAAATGGCGCCGCCACAGGCGCCCCAATCGATCAATTGGCTACGCCGCCCGCGGCATGGCCCTAAATTCCTTGGCGCTCGCCATCGCCCAGGCGATCTCGTAGCGCTTGTCGCCGGAGCCTTTGATCAGTTCGCCGGGCTCGAGCGGCGGATAAAGCTCGGCGAAGGTCTTTACCTCGTGCGGCGACACCCGCCGCGAAAAATGGGCCGGCGCGAACTGGGTGGCATGGTCGAGGCCGGCTGCCGCCACGAGCTCGGCGAGCGATTCCACCGTGGCGCGGTGGAAATTCTGCACCCGCTCGGCCTTGTCGGGGATGACGAGCGCGCGCTGGCGGGTCTTGTCCTGAGTCGAGACGCCCGTCGGGCAACGGTCGGTGTGGCAGGACAGCGACTGGATGCAGCCGAGCGCGAACATGAAGCCGCGCGCCGAATTGCACCAGTCGGCGCCGAGCGCCATCGCGCGCGCCATGTCGAAAGCGCTGATGATCTTGGCGCTGGCGCCGATCTTGATGCGGTCGCGCGCATTGATGCCGATGAGCGCATTGTGCACGAAGTTCAACCCTTCGCGGAGCGGCATGCCGAGATGGTCGGTGAATTCGAGCGGAGCCGCGCCGGTGCCGCCCTCCTTGCCGTCGACCACGATGAAGTCGGGATAGATGTCGGTCGCGAGCATCGCCTTGCAGATGGCGAGGAATTCCCAAGGGTGGCCGATGCAGAGCTTGAAGCCGGACGGCTTGCCGCCCGAGAGCTTCCGCATCGTAGCGATGAATTGCATCAGCTCGATCGGCGTCGAAAACGCCGAATGTCGCGACGGCGAAATGCAGTCGACCGCGACCGGGACGCCGCGCGTCTGGGCGATTTCGGGACTGACCTTGGCAGCCGGCAGCACGCCGCCGTGGCCGGGTTTCGCGCCCTGGCTCAGTTTCAGCTCGACCATCTTGACCTGGTCGTTGCTGGCATTCGCTTCGAATTTTTCGGGGCAGAACGTGCCGTCGTCGTTGCGGCAGCTGAAATAGCCCGAGCCGATCTCCCAGATGATGTCGCCGCCGTTCTCGCGATGATAGGGGCTCAAGCCGCCCTCGCCGGTGTCGTGGGCGAAATTGCCCTTGCGGGCGCCGATATTGAGGGCGCGGACGGCGCTCGAAGAAAGCGCGCCAAAACTCATGGCCGAGATGTTCAGGACCGAAGCCGAATAGGGTTTTGCGCAATCCGACCCGCCGACGAGAATGCGAAACGGCTCGTGGGCCGGCGGTTTGGGCGCGATCGAATGATGCAGCCATTCGTAGCCGCTGGAATAGACGTCGTTTTGGGTGCCGAACGGGCGCTTGTCCAGGGCGTGCTTGGCGCGCTGATAGACGATGGCGCGCTGGTCGCGGGAAAACGGCGTGCCGTCCTTCTCGCTCTCCAGAAAATACTGGCGGATCTCCGGACGGATCTCTTCGAGGATGAAGCGGATATGCGCCGTCAGCGGGTAATTGCGCAGCACGGCGTGCCGCGTCTGCAACACATCGACGGTGCCGAGTACGGCGAGCGCCGCGAACGGCACCAGGAGGATAGCCGCCGCGACCGAAGGAAACCACTCGATTTCATCGACCAGCAGAATGGCCGTGATCAGCAGCACGCCCGTGTAAACAATGAAACGGGGCTGAAATGGAAACGGCCATGAACGCATCGAACCCTCCCTGATAGACTTTATTTCGCAATCGCAGAGGCTGAGCGATCAGCCGCGCCGCCCCCCGGCGGGCCAGAATCCGAAGCTATATGACACTTGCTTGACAGTTTGATGTGCGCTTTGCATCGAGGCGCAGCCTCGAACCAACAGACAATCGTCACCCGGCCTTTCACGCGGCTTTCGGCTCGGCGTCAAGGCGCGCGACCCAGCCCTCCAGTCCGGGCTTCGCCGCCGGATAACGCGCCAGCACCAGCGGATCGTGCCCGGGGACGACATGGCGCGGCGCGGACGCGAGCCTTTTCAGCCTTTCGTAGCCCTCGACCACTTCCTCGATATTATGCGTGAGCGGGAACACCCGGCCGCCATTGATGTGGGTGTAGAGATGGCTGGCATCGGCGGCGAGCACCACATAGCCGAGCCGGGTCTTCACCCGCACGCTCTGCAGGCCCTTGGAATGCCCGCCGATGCGGTGCACGCTGACGCCCGGAACGATCTCGTCGTCGCCGTCGTGGAAGGCGGCGCGGCCGGAAAACACCTTGCGCACCATGGCGACGACATCCTCGACCTCGAACGGCGCGCGCAGCGCCTGATGGCACATGCAGCGCCCCGTCGCATAGGCCATTTCGCGATCCTGCAAATGATAGCGCGCCTGCGGAAACAGGTCGTAATTGCCGCAATGATCGTAATGCAGGTGACTGATGATGACGGTGTCGATCTTGTCCGCCGCGATGCCGAGCGCCGCGAGCCCCTCGCGCACCGGCTTGAGCATCTCGCGCTGGCGTTTTTTGCCCATCGCTTCGTCGAAGCCGGTGTCGACGATAATGGCGCCTGACGGTCCGACGATCGCCCAGACAAAGAAATCGAGCGGCTGCAACACGTCGTGCGGATCGCCATCGATATAATTGGCCGGCGAACGGCGCGCGTGATGGCCGTAACGGATCGCGTAAACCTCGTGAATGTCGTCCATGTCCGCTCCCCGCTTTTTCCAAAGACTACGCGAGGGGACGCGGCAGTGGAAAGGGGCCCTGCGGCGAGGCAGGGGCGCGGACGACGGCTACTCAGTTTCAATCGATCTCTTCGCGATGGACGTCATGCACCAGAATGCCGGAGCCCGGCGCCGGCATTTTGAGCCATTTCTGGTGCTTGAGCGTGCGCTTGGTGTCCTCATAGCCGCTCTGCCAATGCTCGCGCATCGAGGTGCCGGAGAACTCGTGGTCCTTGGCGTGGCCCTCATAGGCCTTCTGCTGATAGATGATCTGCAGGATCGCGACGTCGGGAAGTTTTGCCAGCCGCGCCTTCTGCTCGCGGTCGCGATCCGTCAGGCTATCCTCCGGAATCCGCAGCAGCGCCTGGTAAAGCGAGACCTGCCAATTGTGGATGCGGCGAAACACGTCCGTGGTGTAGCGGGTGCGCGACGAATACATGATGTCCTTGTGGCGCCCCAGCACATCCTCGATATCGCGCGGCAGGACACCGCGGGCGCTGAACAGATCGACCTGGAACACCATGGTGTTCAGATTGTCTTCCTGCTCCAACAAATGCTGCAGCGGCGTATTCGAGACGATGCCGCCGTCCCAATAATGGTCGGTGCCGATCTTGACCATCGGCAAGGCCGGCGGCAGCGCGCCGCTCGCCATGATGTGCTCCGGCTCGATCTCTTCCACCGAATTGTCGAAATAAACAAAATTCCCGGTCAGCACATTCACCGCGCCGACCGAAAATCGCGTCGAGCGGTCGTTGATGAGCGAGAAATCCACGAGTTCGAGCAGCGTCTGGCGCAACGGCGCGGTGTCGTAGCAGCTGGTCGCGGTCTGCGCCCCGGCAAGGCTCAGCCACGGATTGGGAAAACGCGGCGAGAAAAAGCCCGGTTGGCCCTGCACCATGGTCAGCCAGGAGCTCGTCGCATTGCGCGCCTTGCGGAATACGTCGCCGTCGGGCGTGAACGCCCAGATCTTACGCTCGGTAATCCGCTCCCAAAACGCGCGCAGCTGGCGTAGCCTGCGATTGGGCGGATTGCCGGCGATGATCGCGGAATTGATGGCGCCGATCGACACGCCCGAAACCCAATCCGGCTCGACGCCGGCCTCGTGCATGGCTTGATAGACACCGGCCTGATAGGCGCCGAGCGCGCCGCCGCCCTGGAGAACGAGCGCAATGCGATCGCAGCGCTCGGGCCGCCATGGACGCCTGCTCTGCGAGGGGGCGGCCGCCTCGATGCGCAAGTCTGGGGTGCGCAAATCTGGGGTGCGCAAGTCTGGGGTGCGCAAGTCCGGGCTGCGCAAGTCCGTGTAAATATCATTCATGGGAATACCCGCACGCTGAAAGCTCCGAAGACGCGGCGTGATGCTCGGCAATGTGGATGACGCCACAATGACGGACCAGGGCGCACGCCGGCTCCGTCCGGCAATCCCTGACGGCCTATCGCTTCCGTTTGCGGTAGCGGTGAATTACGCGCTCCTGATCCAGCACTTCATGGCTGAAGCACCGGCACCGTCATCCAACCTTCATGGAGTGCCAGCACATTAAGGCACCTGCCTGGAGGGGAGAGAATCCATGAGTGATGTTGCTTTGCCTGGTTCGATCGAGCCCGCACGCCACGGGCCCAAACTCGACCACGAGGCCAACCCGTTGGCCATGATCCTTTTTTTCGGCGTCGTCGCCGCCGCCATTCTGTTCGCGGCCTACAGCATCTACAGCGATATCGACGCGGCCGGAGCGAAGGTCGCCGGTTTGCTGCCCTACATGCTGCTGTTCGTCGCCTTGCTGATCGCGCTCGGCTTCGAGTTCGTCAACGGCTTCCATGACACCGCGAATGCGGTGGCGACCGTGATCTACACCCGTTCGCTGCAGGCAAATATCGCCGTGGTGTGGTCGGGGATGTGGAACCTCGCTGGCGTGCTGTGGTCGTCGGGCGCGGTGGCCTTCGGCATCATCTCGCTCCTTCCGGTCGAATTGATCCTCCAGGTCGGCAGTAGCGCGGGCTTTGCCATGGTGTTCGCGCTGTTGATCGCGGCGATCATCTGGAATCTGGGCACCTGGTCGTTCGGCCTGCCGGCATCGAGCTCGCATACGCTGATCGGCTCGGTCATCGGCGTCGGCATCACCAATGCGCTGTTGCACGGCCGCAGCGGCACCTCCGGCGTCGACTGGACCCAAGCGACATCGATCGGGAAGGCGCTGTTGTTCTCGCCGCTGTTCGGCTTCGGCCTCGCGGCCGCGCTGTTGCTGGTGGTGAAGTACACCATTCCCAGCAAAGAGCTGTTCGCCGAGCCGAAGGGCGACCAGCCGCCACCGACCTGGATCCGCGGCATTCTGATCCTGACCTGCACGCTGGTGAGCTTCTTCCACGGTTCCAACGACGGTCAGAAGGGCATGGGCCTGATCATGCTGATCCTGATCGGTGTCGTGCCGACCACCTACGCGCTCAACCGCGCCATGCCGGCGAGCCAGATCGAAAAATTCGTAGCGAATTCGCAGGCCGCCAGCGCCGTGATCGGCGCCAAGGCCGCGGGCTACAACGTCCTCGGCGATCCGCGCCCTGCCGTCACCAAATATGTCGCCGAGCACACCATCAACGAAGGCACCTATCCGTCGCTCGCAGCCCTCGTGACCGATATTTCCAAGCAGGTCACGCAATACGGCTCGATCGCCAAGATGCCGAACGACATGGTCGGCAATACCCGCAACGACATGTACCTCGTCTCGGAAGCGATCCGCTTCCTGACCAAGGACAAGGAGAACGACCTCAATGCGCAGGACGTCGCCACGCTGAATGCCTATAAGGGCTCGCTCGACAGCGCGACCAAGTTCATCCCGGGCTGGGTGAAGATCGTCGTCGCCATCGCGCTCGGGCTCGGCACCATGGTCGGCTGGAAGCGCATCGTCGTCACGGTCGGCGAGAAAATCGGCAAGACCCACCTGACCTATGCGCAGGGCGCCTGCGCCGAGATCACGGCGGCAGCGACCATCGCCGCCGCCGACGGCTACGGTCTGCCGGTCTCGACCACCCACGTGCTGTCGTCGGGCATCGCCGGCACCATGGCGGCGAACGGCTCCGGCCTGCAATGGTCGACCATCCGCAATATCGCGCTCGCCTGGGTGCTGACGCTGCCGGCCGCGATGGTGCTGTCCGGCACGCTCTACTTCATCTTCTCGCACTTGTTCTAGGCGACACCCGCTCCAACAAAAAACCCCGGCGCTTCGCGGCGCCGGGGTTCTTCATGACAGATACTACGCTTTAGACGGTACTACGCTTTACGTGGACTCAACGCTTACAAGAACTACGCGAGCCGTGCGTTTACAATTGACCGTATTTACGCAACACCGCCCGGCATTCGTTGCTGACGCGCCAGCTATGAGCGGCAAGCGTCGCGCCGCATTGCAGGAGATTGCTCCAGGTCATGCCGCCGGTGTGATCGCACAAGCGTGCCGCAGCCGGCTTGCACGGAGCGAGTTCGGCAAGATCGATTGCATTGGCAGACGTTGCGCAAACGCTCACTAATCCACCCACGAGCAAACATACGGCCAAACCTGTCTTCATCCTCGTCCCTCTTTTGCGGTGAGGCGCCGTGGATAGCCCGTGAACGAGCAAAAGGCCAGCGCTTTGTGCGACGCACAACGTCGTTATAAGTAACTGCAATATATAATTAATTCCCGGAACTTTGGTTCCATCACGTTTTGCCTGCCGCATTCCCGTCACAATGGGCCCTTTCGGACACGGCAAATCGGCCTCCCCCGCGACATCGACAAAGAAAAATGCCCGGCGGTGAGCCGGGCATTTTCGTCGAATCGGTTGCGGCAAAGCTCAGGCAGCGGCTGAGAGATTGCCGAATTTCTTGAGATTCTCTTTTTGCTTGTCGTTGCGCGGCGGCAGCTTGAACAGCCGCGCCGCGGTGCCACCGAGAATGTTGTGCTTGGCCTTCTCGGAGACGAACGGCAGGTCCGCAATGGTCGACGGCAGATCGAAATCCCAGTGCGGATAGTCGGACGAATAAAGGAGCTGCGTCTCGGCATTGATCATGCGGAAGGTGCACTCCAGCGCGCCCATATCCTGGATCTCCATCGGCTGCGACGAGTAATACATGTCGCGCATATAGTCGGACGGCTTCTTCTTCAGAAGCGGGGCTTCCGACGGCCGCAGCATGTATTCGTGGTCGAGCTTCTGCATCAGGAACGGCACCCAAGCGAGGCCGGATTCGATCCACACCACCGGCAGCTTGGGGAAGCGCTCGCCCATGCCGTTGATGACCCAGTTCGACAGATTGACGATGTTGTACCAGGAGAAGCCTAGCGCGTGCGCGACCAGGAAGCGGTTGCAGCTCTTGAAAATCGGCTCGCCCCAGTTCGGCCCGGAGTGGAACGACAGTACGAGGCCGCGCTCCTCGATGGCGCGATAGACCTTCATATAGCGGTTGTCGTTGACCGCGAGATTGTCGCGTACGGTGGTGATCATGAAGCCGCCGACATGCTTGCGGTCGCCGAATTTCTCGACCTGACGCAGCGACTCGTCGGGATCGGAGAACGGCAGCGACAGCATCGAATAGAAGCGGCCGCTGGATTCGGGCAAAATCTTTTCGGTGAGCCAGCGGTTATAGGCCCAGCACAGATTGACTTCCATTTCCTTCTGCGGATGCAGCCCGATCGAGAGCATGCCGGTCGGGAACAGGCAGGAGTAATCGACGCTCATCGCGTCCATCCAGCGATGGCCAAGCTCGACGTCGCGGAATTTGCCGTCCGGCGTCTTCTCGGTCGAGCGCATCGGATAGCGCGTCACGCGGCCGCCGAGATCCTGATAGCCGATGGTTTGCGGCGTGAAATTGACCCGGGTCTTGGAGCGGCTCGACATCGCGAGCTGGCGGAACACATCGTTCTCCATGAACGGCAGGATCTCGTCGAAATGCTCGTTCTCGTAATGATGCGCGTCGACGTCGACGATCAGCATGTCGTCGAGATTGCGCGCCACCGCCTGCTTGCGTGCATGCGACAGCAACCGACTGGTGTTGAGCTCTTCGACCGTTACGCGGCGGCCGCGATCAGCGATAAGATCCATGACGTTTCTCCGTTCCAGAGTTCTTCAAGTGCGGGTTCAGCGGCCCGTCCAGTTTTGCCACATGCCGAGCTCGAATACGGCGAGATCGGCGGCCTGCAACAATCCGCTCGCCGTGACCATCACGTCGGTGGCGGAAATCGAATTCTTCGCGACGGGAGCGATATCCTCGCCGGCCTCGCGCCGCGCGGTATAGACGCGGCAGGCCGCGGCGATCACCGCCTGCAAGGCGTCCGCGGCGACGAGATCGAGATTGCCGTCGACGATGCTGCGCTGGAGCGTTGCCGCGAGGCGTTTGGCGTCAGCCGACGCGCCATTCGCCACGGCGACGTTCGGCTTGGCCGGCCGCAGGGCGGCCGGACGCGGCTTCGCCGGCCGCGAAGCTACCGCTCGAGCTTTGGCCGCAGGTTTAGCGCCGGCCTTGTCGGCAGTCCTCTCGCGAGCCTTGGCCGCTCGCCTAGGAGACGACATACAGGTCTTCTCCCTTTTGCACCGTCTTGTACTTCTTCAGTCTCATCTTGCGATTGCTGACGCACTCGCCCGTGGTCATGTCGTATTCCATGCCGTGCCAGGGACAAACGAAGTGCATCTCGTTTTCCGAAAACGACAGGCCCATCGAGGTCTTGTCGGGACGCAGCCGCTCTTCGACCGCGGCGATGGTCAGGCCCTCGCAGGCAGGGCCGCCCTGATGCAGGCAGAAATTACTGTAGGCGTAGAATTCGCCTTGGTGCCTGAAAACACCGATCTCATTGTCGCCGACAAAGATGATGCGGCGATCGCCGTCCTTGAATTCCGAAAGTTTTGCGACGAATTTCTCAGCCATTTGCAGTACGCCCTCGCGTTTCACCCGGTTGTGTATTTTTACAGTTCGTCCTCGCCCGGGACGATTGGGCAGCCGGACTCAAGGCTGCCGTCGGCCATGCTCTTAGCACAGACCAAAGCCCCGCGCGACGGGCATAACCGGACATCCAGCTATGCCCCGCGCGCCGTCATTCCGGGGCCGAGCGGAGCGAGGAGCCCGGAATCCATAACCACTGTTGGTTGGGCAGCGGCGAGGCCATTCGGAAACCTCCCTTCTGGTGGCTATGGATTCCGGGCCCGCGGGCTTCGCCCGCGTCCCGGAATGACGGGGTTGTTTACACCATCTTGTTCTCGATCTCGCCGATGTTCTCGACCCAAAGCTTCACCACGTCGCCCGCTTTGAGGAATTCGCCGCGGCCGGCGCCGACGCCCGCCGGCGTGCCGGTGAGGATGATGTCGCCCGGATAGAGCGTCATGCCGGCTGTAAGCTGCTCGATCTGCTCGGCCAGATTGAAGATCATGTCGCTGGTATTGGAATCCTGCTTCAGCACGCCGTTGACCCAGAGCTTCAGCCCAAGCTTTTGCGGATCGCCGATGTCGCTCGCCGGCACGATCCAGGGCCCGAGCGGACAGGAACCGTTGAAGGTCTTGTGCTTGGTCCAGTCCCATTTGAACGGCGAGGCATCCGGCACACTCGCCCGGCGGCCGCGGTCGCGGGCCGAGAGGTCGTTGGCAATCGTGTAGCCGGCCACATAAGAGAGCGCCTTCGACTGCGGCACGTCGGCGGCGACGCGTCCGATGACGGCGGCAAGCTCGACCTCCCAGTCCATCTGCTCGGCATAGCCGGTGATCTTCACCGCGGCGCCCGGATCGGTGATGGCGTGCGGGGCTTTGAGGAAGTGCCAGGCCTTGAGCCCCTGGGTATGCGGGTCGGCCGGCGCCGGGCGACCCTCGCGCGCCGCCATTTCGGCGGCGTGGTCGCCATAATTGGCGCCGGCGCAATAGATCGCCGAGGGAAAGCGGACCGGCGCGAGCAATTTGGTCTTCTTCAGCGGCAGCCGTTTCGCCTTGCTTTTGGCCGCTTTGGCGACCGCCAGCTTCAGCGCCCCTTCGGCCGATTTCCAGTCCTCGAGAATGCCGACCACCGTGGCGTAGGCCGGTTTGCCGGTAAGCTTGGCGGCGTCGAACACCTCTTCGCCGATGATAAGACCCGCGCGCGGGCCGTCGCTTGATTTATAGGTCGCGAGCTTGTAGCCGGCGCGTTTTGCGGATGGCATGAACGTTTTCTCCCTGATGTCGCTTAGCGCCCGACCAAACCGCGATCTCGGCAAATTGGCAAGCCTGACGCGGAAATTGGCCGACGCCTCGCGCGATGGTCGGCCTTGAGTTAAACGTCGCGGGGTGATTGATTTGAGCCAGGGATCGAGAAACGCGACCGGAGAACAAGCATGATCAAGCCACGCCGCATCGGCCACGCCGTCTTCGAGACACCGGACGTGGATCGCATGGTCGACTACTACACCGAGGTCATGGGCCTCATCCTGGCGGAGCGCGACAAGGACCGCGCCTTCCTCACCACCCAGATCGGCCAACTGGCCATCCAGATCAACAAAGGCGACGCCGAGCGCTGCTCCACGCTGGCGTTCGAAGTGGCGCCCAATTCCGATTTCGGCGCGCTCGCGCGCGAACTCGACAAGGACGGCATCAAGAGCGAGCTGCGTAACGATTCCATCCCCGGCATCGGCCAGGTGCTGACGTTCCGCGACAACAAGGACACCACCATCGCGCTGTTCAAGGAATGGAGCTATCTCGGCAAGCATCTGGATTTTCACGGCGTCGGACCGCTGAAACTCGGCCACATCGCCTGGGTGGTCGACAGCCCGCAAAAGACGGCGGAGTTCTACAGCAAGGTGATGGGCTTCAAGGTGTCCGACTGGGTCGGCGATTTCTTCGTCTTCATGCGCTGCAACACCGATCACCACACGGTGAATTTCATCAGCGGCACCAAGTCCAAAATGCATCACATGGCCTTCGAGCTGAAGGATTTCATTCATCTGCAGAATTCCTGCGATCTGTTCGGGCAAAGAAAAATCCCGATCATCTGGGGACCGCTGCGGCACGGGCCGGGCCACAACGTCGCCACCTATCACCGCAACCCGGACGATCAGGTCATCGAATTCTTCTGCGAGCTCGATAAGATGCCCGACGAAGAGCTCGGCTATTTCGAGCCGCGGCCCTGGCACCAGGACACCCCGCAACGGCCGAAGACCTGGACGCCGGGCCACACCAATGTCTGGGGCCCACCGCCGACGCCGGACTTTCATCGCGCCCGCGACGCCGACTCGCCGTTTACGCACAAGCCGTCAAACTGAGACCGTGTACCCGGGATGTCCGCTTAGCGTGGTGGTCTCAACCGGTCGAGCGCACGACGACCGCCAAACGCTGCTCAAAATTGGTTTTTTCCATTCCCTATAAATGCGGTATAGCCAATCGCAATTCCGCCTGTGGCGACTACGCCGTTAATCGCCTCGAATGCGTTGTACCAAGGCAGCCGCTTATCGAGGTCGATGACGACCGGATCATTCGTGATCGCGACTTGCGCCGATACTAGCCGGGTAGCATCGCCAATTACATTTGCGAAGTCGGCCGGGTTAACGAGCCGAGCGGTATTCTGCTTGGTCACGTCGGAAAACCAGATGAACGGCGGCAGATCATTCGGCGGCAGATCAACGACCCCGCCCATTCGCGAAATCGCGCTTATGCTGTCGCCCGTTGCAGGATAGCCGGGACATAACGCCCTCGTAGACGGCGAAAACGCACAGCCAACCAACTCGTCCGCAGCAACGGCGACGTGACCCGATCCAGTGCCACTATGGAGTGTCGCAATTAATGTACCCCGGGACCCTAGATCGATGAGAACGGCTTGTCCCCGAACGAAGGTATTGATTGACGGTCCAGGTGCCCATCGGGGATTAAACCGGATCAAGACCTCGATCACGCTCGAACCGGAATGCAGCTGGCCATCGGTCTCAACCGCGACGGCGAGACGGTATCGGTATGAAGCGGTCGGAAAGCTCGCTCGAAATAGGACGATAATTCCTCCAATAACAAGTAGGAGGAAAATCGCAACATAGCCGGCGCAGCCGATTTTCGCTCGCGTGGGCATGCCCCGAGTATACTGCGAATACCTAATTGCAGCGAGTAGCCCGCATGAGCGCAACGACATGCGGGGTTATGGCTGGGAGGAAGACCCCGGATATCGCTCCGTTCATCCGGGCTACGCTTCTGCGGCAACCCCAAATTCCAGCTTTGCGAGAGCCTCAATACTCTTAGCAAGATTGCAAACCAAGGAACCATATCGAAAAACTTCGTCTGCTCCGATAAGCCCATGCATGATGTCGGAGACGCCATATATAATTTTAAAGTTGTCCCCCAACTCATGCAAAAGGCGGTCTATAGAAGCCGCGCGCTTATCTAGTTTCATTGCACGCTCCTCGTCATCACGGAAGTCAAACCTGACCAACACCAACGACGAGAGAATGGAGTCAACAAAACCATCAGATTTCAGCACGGCCCTAATGCCACGAGTGAGATTGGCAGCGACATCATTTAAAATATCGTCACGAATCTGAAAAATAAGATAAGCAGTCTTCCCACGGATTAGCTCAACCTTCTTTTCTGGATGCTTTATGATCTCGTCTAAAGCGTCCTTTGAAATATACTTTGAAAACGCGTTTCTTATCTTCTTGTCCGCGGATTTTTCATTTCCGAAAGGCCACATGGCTTTCCTCCACACTCGCTATCGGACATCGATCGCGTAGCAACCATTAAATCGCCGCAGGCAACGCCCCTGACAATTCCGGCTGCCGCCCATAAAGCCACTCCATCCCCGCCATGGCGTCCTCCGCTGTGCGGCCGCCGAGCATCATGTTGCGCAATTCCTTGGCGACGCCGCCGGCGTGATAGAACTCGCCATAGATGCGCGCCATGAGCTGCACGCGTCCGGTGCGTAGATAGCGCGCCTGCTGATAGGCGCGGAACGCTGACGCATAATCGCCCTCGGCCGCCACCACTTTGTCGGCAAGACAGACCGCGTCCTCGATCGACATGCAGGCGCCTTGCGCCAGATATTGCAGCATTGGATGCGCGGCGTCACCCAAGAGCGTGATGCGGCCGCGGCTCCACTCCTTGATCGGCGGCCGGTCGCACAAGACCCACATGCGCCAGCTTTCGATCTTGTTGAGCAGCATCCGCACCGGCTCGCAGGTGCCGGCAAAGCGCTCGTGCAATTCGGCCGGATCGCCAAAACTGTCCCAGCCCTCCTCGTAGCGGTTGGAATGAAACACCGCGACCAGATTGAACAATTCGCCGGTGCGCAGCGGATAGAGCACGAGATGCACCTTCTCGCCGGCCCAGAACGCCATGTCGCGCCAGCGATATTTTTCCGGTATCTCCGACGCCGGCAGCACGGCGCGATAGGTGATGTGGCCGGCCGGCTTCGGCTTGCCGTCGCCGACCACGATCTGCCGGATGGTCGACCACAGACCGTCGGCGCCGATCAAAGCCGCGCCGCGATAGTCCTTGCCGCTTTCGGTCTTCACCGTAACGCCGCCCGCTGTCTCGTCGACCGCGACAACCTTCTGCGAGGCGTCGAGCTTGATCAGATTGGTGGTGCGGCAGGCGTCGAGCAACAGGCGATGGAGATCGGCGCGATGGATCAGCGCATAGGGATGATGGAATTTTTTGCGGAACTCAGCGCCGAGCGGAATCCGGGTCACTTCCTCGCCGGTGATCGAGTCCATCATGACGAGATTGTTGGGAAACACCGCGAGCCTGGTGATCGACTCGACCAGACCCAATTGTTCGAACATCCAGAACGCGTTCGGCCCGAGCTGGATGCCGGCGCCAATCTCCTTGAACTCGCCCGCCTGCTCGACGAGTTGCGACGGAACGCCCTTGCGCGCCAGCGCCAGCGCCGCCGAGAGCCCGCCGATCCCGCCGCCGACGATGACGACCTCTTCGTCTTTCCAATTATTCATTGTCGCGTCTTTTTCATTGTCATGTTTCCACCCAGGCGCATTGTAGAGCCGAGTGGCCCGCCGACAAGTGCAGCGCCGGCAGCCTGCCGTTACACCCGAAGTCGCGGTCGGTGGCCGCTGACTTCGGTCGCGGCGTCGTGCGGCAGGCTCCAGCAAAAGCCGAGGCAGAAAAGCGCCAGCGTCGCCGCGCCCGAAAAGGCGACGACGAAGTCAAAATGGCTCAGCGCCGTTCCGCCGCGCCAGACGAGCGACAGATGCAAGAGGCCGGCCACGACCGCGATGCCGAAGCCGCGGCTGAGCTGTTGCGCCATGCTGGCGATGCTGGTCGCGGTGCTCATTTGCGGCTGGTCGACGTCCGCATAGCCGAGCGCCTGGGTCGCGGTAAATTGCAGCGACTGGAAAAAGCCGGCGACGACCAGGAGCGCGAAAATGACCATAAGCGGCGTCGAGGCGGTGAAGAAGGCGCACATGGCGACGCTTGTGGCGCTGATGGCGCCGTTGATCAGGATCACATTGCGAAAGCCGAAACGCTTAAGAATCGGCCGTGCCGTCATCTTCATCGACACCGAGCCGAGCGCGGTCGCAAAGGTGATGCTGCCGGAGACCGCAGCCGACAAGCCGAACACCACCTGCAGCAACAGCGGCAAGAGAAACACCAGCGTGCCGGCGCCGGCGCGGAACATCGAGCCGCCGAAGATGCCCGCTCTGAACGAGGCGCTGCGGAACACCGACAGGTCGAGCACCGGATGCTTGGTGCGCCACAGATGGCGAAGCGCCAAGGCGCCCACCGCGAATCCGCACGCCAGCAAGCCCGCCCCCTCCGTCACTTGGCCCGGGCCGCGGCCGACCGCCTCGATGCCGCTCATGATGCAAAACAAGGCTAAGCCGGTCAGCACGAAGCCGATCCAGTCCAGCGGACGCGGGTTATCCTCTTTCGGATTGTCGAAATACAGCGTCACCAGCACGATGCCCAAAATGCCGAGCGGCACATTGACCAGAAAGATCCAGCGCCAGGAAAAATAGGTGGTGACGAAGCCGCCGATCGGGGGGCCGAGTACCGGGCCGAGTTGCCCCGGGACTTGCAGATAGGCCATGACGCCGATGAGCTGCGCTTTTTCGAGACTGCGGAACAACACCAGCCGTCCGACCGGCACCATCATGGCGCCCCCGAGCCCCTGCAGCACCCGCGCCGCGGTCAGTTCGATGACATTGCCGGACAGCCCGCACAGGATCGAGCCGAGCGTGAACAGCGCGATCGCCGCGCGAAACACGGTGCGGCCGCCGAAGCGGTCCGCCGCCCAGCCGCTGACCGGGACGAATACTGCAAGGCTTAAGAGATAGGCCGTCACCGCCACGCTGAGCCGCACCGGATCGGTGTGCAGCGAGATCGCCATCTGCGGCAGCGCCGTGGTGATCACGGTGGAGTCGATCTGCTGCATGATGACGGCAGAGCCGACGATCATGGCAACGAGTTTGGGCCTGTTCTCGACCGGCATTGGGCGCGACGTGATTTGGGGCGCGACGTGATTCTTGGTGCGGCGGACCATAGCATCCGCCGCCGCCCGCACTGAATAAACAGGAAATAACCCGCGCTAGCCCCGCGGCAAAGCCTCAAGCACGCGTTCCGGCGTGATCGGCATCTGGGTGATCGGCTTGGCGCCGAGCGGCCGCAGCGCGTCGTTGATGGCGTTCATGATGCAAGCGGGCGCGCCCGCGGTGCCGGCTTCGCCTGCGCCCTTGGCGCCGAGCTCGGAATCCTTAGTCGGCGTCACCACATGGCCGATATCGATGTCGGGCATCTCGCCCGCCATCGGCACCAGATAATCCATCATGGTGCCGTTGAGCATCTGGCCGGTGTCGTCGTAGAGGCAGTGCTCATAGAGCACGCCGCCGATGCCCTGCACGATGCCGCCGCGGATCTGCTCGTCGACAAGCTGCGGATTGATCACGGTGCCGCAATCCTCGACGCACCAGTGTTTGAGAAGTTTTACCGCGCCGGTCCTGATATCGACGTCGAGATAAGAGGCCTGCACGCCGTTGGTGAAGGCAAACGGCCAGGCGCGCGGCACGTAATGCCGCGTCACCATGAATTCGGCCTGGAAGCCCGGCGGCAAAGTGTCGGGGCGGAAATAAACGACGCGGGCGACTTCATCGAGCCCCATGCGTTCGCGCCCGGTATCGGCATCGACCACGATGCCGGCGCGGATATCGAGCGCCTTCGGATCGGCTTGCAGGATCGAGGCGGCGGCGGCCAGCACATTCTCGCGCAAGGCCTTGCCGGCCTGCCAGGCGGCCTCGCCACCGATGCCCGCCGCGCGTGACGCCCAGGTGCCGCCGCCATAAGGCACATTGTCCGTGTCGCCAGTGACGACGCGGACGCGCTCGATCGGCACGCCGAATGAGGTCGCGACGCATTGCGCCAGCACCGCTTCCGCGCCCTGGCCCTGCTCGGTGACGCCGGAATGGCAGAACACCGCGCCGGTCGCATCGAGCCGCAGCGTCGCGCCGTCCTGCGACGAGATGCGGGCGCCGCCGACGCCGTAAAACGCCGCCGACGGATTGGTCACCTCGATGAAGGAGGCAAAGCCGATGCCGCGATGGATGCCCTCCTTGCGCAGCCGCGCCTGCTCGGCGCGCAGCGTCGCGTAATCCATCATCTTGAGAATCTTATCGAGCGAGGCGTGATGCGACAGGCACTCGAATTTGATGCCCGACGCGCCGGTCGCCGGATAGGCATCGTCGGCGAATAGATTGCGCCGCCGGAATTCGGCCGGGTCCATGCCGATCTTCGCCGCGGCGAGTTCGACCAGGCCTTCGGTCACCGCGGTCGCGATCGGATGGCCGACGGCGCGGTATTGGCACATTACGTTCTTGTTTTGCATGACGACGCGGGCGCGGGCGCGATAGTTCGGGCAAGTGTAAGGGCCGCCGACCAGATTGACGACCTGGTTCGCCTCGATGCCGCTGGTGCGCGGATAGACCGAGTAAGGCCCGATGCCGGTGAGATCGTCGATTTCGAAAGCCGTGATGGTGCCGTCGCGCTTGACGCCGATCTTGGCGTGGACGCGATGATCGCGCGCATGGATGTCGGTGACGAAACTCTCGAAGCGGTCGGCGACGAATTTGACCGGCCGCTTGAGGAGTTTTGAGAGCGCCACAGTCGCCATCTCGTCCGCATAAGTATGGACCTTGATGCCGAATGAGCCGCCAACGTCTTTGGTCAGGACACGCACCTGGTGTTCCTCAAGACCAAGGTGTTTGGCGAACAGGTTCTGCATCATGTGCGGGGCCTGCGTGCCCTGATAGACGGTGAGGCGCGCTTCGCCCGGATTCCAATCGGCGACGATGGCGCGCGGTTCATTGGTGACGCCGGTGTGGCGGCCGAACACGAAGCTGGTCTCGACCACCGCGTCGGCCGCGGCGAAACCCTGGTCGGGGTCGCCGGCATTGAGCAGGCGCTCGAAGGTGAGATTGTCGCCAAGCTCGGGATGGATCACCGGCGTCTTCGCATCGAGCGCCGTTTCCGGATCGGTCACGCTGGGCAGGACCTCGTAATCGATATCGATCAGCGCGCAGCCATCCTCGGCCTCGGCGCGGCTCTTGGCGACGACGGCGCACACCGCCTCGCCTTGCCAGCAGGCGCGATCGACTGCGATGGCATGCTGCGGCGCCGATTTGATGCCCTTGAGATGGGTCAGCACGCCGACCCAGGGCGTGATGACTTGTGCCAACTCGGCGCCGGTGACGATCGCAATGACGCCCGACGCCTTCTTGGCCTCGGCGCTGTCGATCTTCTTAATGCGAGCATGCGCGTGCGGCGAACGCACGAAGGCGACATGCGCCATGCGGGGCAACACCACGTCGGTGACGTATTGACCGCGGCCTTGCGTCAGCCGCGCCAGATTCGGCCGCGGCACCGAGCGGCCGATATAGGAGTTCGGCCGGTCAAGTGCGGAGAGGCCGGAGGGCTGGTCGGCTGAGATTTTCATTTTATTTCCTCCCTCCCCCACCCGGGCCGCGCTTGCGCGCGCCAGAGTGCAAGCTTGTTGGGGAGGGCGGGGTGGGGGTCGTGAGGCGACGACGAGCGTCGACGTCTGCGAACCACCTCCCGACCCCCACCCCTAACCCCTCCCCACAAGGGGAAGGGGGAAATCTCACAAAAACCGCGTCGGCCACATCAGCGTGCGCCACATATGCGCCGACGGCGAATTGTCGAAGCCGAGGCCTTCCTCGGGCTGCTTGAAATTGCGGCCGATGATGTCGACAAAGTCGTTGAGATCGACCTTGGCGTTCGGGTCGAACGAATAGATGTCGTTCACGGTGATCAGCCGCGACGTCATGTAGAATTTGTGATTCTTGGCGCGCTCGTATTCGGCGACGATATAGGGCTCCGGCTTATAATCGGCGCCGAAATACCTGACGTACATTTCCGGATATTCGTAGCCGACCGACGGATCGGGAAAGAAGCGCAGCGCCTGGTGCGCGCGCACCGCCCAGCTTATTTCCTCGTCGACATAGGGCTCGATCATCTGCGCGCCCCAATAGCCGTGGTCGCAGCGGATGAAGCTCGCCACGCCAATATCGTGCAACAGACAAGCGAGCACGACCTTCTCGCTATGACCGCCCTTGAGCGCGTGCGTGGCGCTTTGCAGGAGATGATTGAGGGAAGCAAAGCGGTTGTTGAAGAAATCGATCAGCGTCGGCTTGTCCGGCATTTTCGGCAGCCGCGGATCGGCGCCCATCAAAAAATATTTGTCGGGATTGGCGGCTTTGAGGGCCGGGCCGCTCTCCATCGTCACCTTGCCGTCGCCCATGTTGAACAGCACCGACTTGGTGGCGATACGCTCGCCGAGCTGATGCATCATCTGTTCTTCAAGTTCGTCGGCGCGCTGCGACAGCGTCTGCGGATTGGCGTGCTCGTTCATGGTGCACCTGCCTTTGCGGCCCTCGTCAGGGCAGTGGATTCTATCGCGTCGACGATCGCCTGATAACCGGTACAACGGCAATAATTGCCGGAAATATGCTCGCGAATCTCATCGCGGCTCGGCACGCCGCCCTCGGCCAGCAGCACTTGCGCGCCGATCAGCATGCCGGGCGTGCAGAAGCCGCATTGCAAGGCATTGCGCCGCTGGAAAGCGTCCTGCAAATCGGCGATGGCGCCGGAATCCGAGATGCCTTCGATGGTTTCGACCGCGGCGCCGTCGCATTGCACGGCGAGCACCAGACAGCCGCGCACGACGTCACCGTCGACCAACATCGAGCACGCGCCGCAAACGCCCTGTTCACAGCCGACATGGCTGCCAGTGAGGCCGAGGTCGTCGCGCAAAAAATCGACCAACGTTTTGCGGGCTTCGACGCGCTCGGCGACGACTTCGCCGTTGACGCGCAGGCGGATGTCGATGTGGCGCTCTCCCATGCCCAGATCCGGGTTGTTATAGGACAACCTCATAGCATCCGGAGGCCTGTCGCGCCACGGGCCTCCGTCATTGCGAGGAGCAAAGCGACGAAGCAATCCAGCTTCCGCGCGCCGAGCGAGCGGCCCTGGATTGCTTCGTGGAGCCTGTCATCGGGCCGGCCACTTCGGGCCGGACCCGTTGGCTCGCAATGACGGCGGGATTAAGCCGCCTTTCCCCCGACGATGTCACGCACGATGTCGATCGAGCGGCGCAGGAGCGTCATCGAGGCCTCGAGGGTGCGGAAGGCGGCATGCGCGGTCAGTGTGACGTTTTCCATGCGCGCCAGCGGATGATCGGGCTTCAGCGGCTCGTCGTGAAACACGTCGAGCCCGGCATGGCGAATCGGGCCGTTGCGCAGCGCGTCGAGGAAAGCCGCCTCATCGACCAGCGCGGCGCGCGCGGTATTGACGAAGATCACGCCGGGCTTCATCCCCGCGAATTGCGCCGCGCCGAGAAAGCCTCGGGTCTCGTCGTTGAGCGTCAAGTTCATCGAAATCACATCCGAGCGCTCGAGCAACTCATCGAGCGCGACAAGATTTGCACCGGGGCGCGGCGTGCGGTTCCAGGCGATCACCTCCATGCCGATGCCACGGCCGATGCGGGCGACCTCGCCGCCGATACCGCCGAACCCGATCACGCCAAGCGTCTTGCCGAGGAGTTGGACGCCTTCATGTGGTACCCAGCTGCCGGCCCGCACTTCGCGATCCATCAGGGCAATGTCGCGGCAGGCGGCGAACATCAGCGCGATACTATGCTCGGCGACCGCCGTATCGCCGTAGTTCCTGATGATATGGACTTTGATACTGCGTGCGGCGAGATCGGCGAGGCTCATATAGCTCGCAGGCCCGGTGCCGAGAAACACCACATGCTTGAGCGCATCGCATTGGTCGACCAAATTGGTCGGCATATAGGAGTGATCGTCGATGCAGATGTCGTAGCCTTTGAGGACGCGCGGCAGTTCCTCCCGCGCGAACGGCTTGCGGTTGACGTCGATCGGCGGATCGTCCGCGCGCAACACGCGCTGCCAAACCGGCGCCAGTTGATCGTTGCAGTCGAGGAACAGCGCCTTCATCATTCCCCTACCTCGCCACGATCGGCTGCGCCGTGAGCGCCGGTGCGCGTTGCGCCACGCCGGAGAACGCCGAGCCTTGCTCGAACCACGACGCCGGCGCCGGATGGCCCCACAGCGTCTGGCGCTGCGGATCGGTGAGCGACCAGCGGATCGGCGCGTGATCGTGATCGACCGTCAGATAATCCGAGGTGAACAGTTCGACGCGGTGGCCGTCGGGATCGCGGACGTAGAGGAAGAAAGCATTGGAGATACCGTGCCGGCCGGGGCCGCGCTCCATATTGGCGAGATAGCCAGATGTCGCCATCACGTCGCAGATGTGAATGATGTCGAGTACGCCAGGCGTCCAGAAGCCGATGTGATGCAGCCGCGGGCCGGTACCGTTGGTGAAGGCGAGATCGTGGACGTTGCCTTTGCGCTGCAGCCACACCGCCCAGAGCTGCGGGTCGGCGCCGTCGGTCTCGGAATATTCGGTCAGCCGGAAGCCGAGCTCGGCATAGAAATCGTAGCTCGCCTGCACGTCGGACGTGAAACAATTGAGATGATCGATGCGCTGGATACGCGCGCCCTGGTGGGCTCCGTATTTCTGCAGCATGGAAGGCGTCTGCTCCATCTGCGCATAAAATTCGATAGGCGTGCCCAACGGGTCCGCCGCCCGCAGCGTTCGGCCCTGATGCGGCAGGTCCGGAAACAACGTCGGCAGATTGCGGCGGGCGAACCAGGAAGCGGCGCGGTCGAGGTCGTCTTCGCTGCCGAGCTTGAAACCGAGCGCCCGCACGTCGGCTTCGCGCGACCGCCGCAGCACCAGGGAGTGATGGTTGCGCTCTTCGACGCCGCGGAGGTAGAGCGCATCCTCGGTCTCTTCGCTGACCAGAAGCCCGAGGCAATCCGCGTAGAAGGCCCGCGACCGCCCGAGATCGGCGACGCCCAGTTCGACATGGCTTGCGCGTACAACATTGAACGGCGGATCGAAGACCGGATTGCGGACGGGCATGGTGTAAGCCGGCGGGCCGAGTGTTGACGGTAAGGGCGCCGACTCTTAACACATTGGCTTGTGGGCGGAAGTCGGCCCGAACGGCTTTGCGTCGCCCGACCGAGGTTTGGGCCGCGGGGAGAACGAAAGATGCGCTTGGCAAGCTACGCGTTGCACGGCCGGCCGAGTTTCGGCGCGGTGGTCGGCGACGGCATCGTCGATCTGCGGCCGCGGCTGCACCGCTTCCACTCGCTGAGCGAGGTGTTCCGCGCCCAGGCGGTCGACCTGGCAAAGGCCGCGGCCGAGGACGTGCGGCCCGATGTGCCGCTGGCCGAGGTAGAACTCTTGGCACCGCTTTCGACGCCCGAGAAAATCCTCTGCATCGGCATCAATTACGCCAATCGGGGCGCGGACTATAACGTCACCAACAACCCGAAATATCCGAGCATGTTCTACCGGGCGCCGAATTCGCTTGTCGGCTCCGGGCAAAATCTGATCCGGCCGAAACTGTCCGAGCAGCTCGATTACGAAGGCGAGATCGCCATCGTCATCGGCCGCGAGTGCAAACACGTACCGAAGGAAAGCGCGCTCGGCGTCATCGCCGGGCTCACTTTATGCAATGAGGGCACCATTCGCGACTGGACGCGCCACGGCCAGTTCAACGTCACCCAGGGCAAGAATTTCGACGCCTGTGGCAGCATCGGCCCCTGGATCGAGACCGAGTTCGATCTGGGCAAGCCGCTGCATCTGATCGTGCGCAAGAACGGTGAGGTGACGCAGGACGACACCACCGCGAGCATGATCTTCTCGTTCGCCGATATCATTGCCTATACGACAAGCTTCATGACGCTCAAGGCCGGCGACGTCATCTGCACCGGCACGCCGGTGAAGAAGTCGCCGAAGACCGAGCCGCCGATCTGGCTCATCCCGGGCGACGTGATCGAGGTCGAGTGCCCGGCGATCGGGACTTTGCGCAATCAAGTGGCGGACGAGGCGTGAGCCTCCTTTCCCGCTCGTCCCCGCGACCCGCCTACGCTCGCACTGCGAGCTACGGCGGGTTTGAGTCCGCCGAAGCGCTCACGCGCGAAGGCGGAAGGCGGGGGCCCAGTTGCTGGATTCCCGCTTTCGCGGGAATGAGCGGGAATTGTTAGTTGGAACGGACATGACTGCGATCCGCCGCGCGGCTTGCGTCATCGGCTGGCCGATCGGACATTCGCGGTCGCCGCTCATTCACAATTATTGGCTGAAGACCTACGGCATCGCCGGCGAATACCGGCGCGAAGCGGTGCCGCCGGATGAATTCAAAGCCTTCGTGCAGTCGCTAGCGGCGCGCGGCTATGCCGGAGCGAACGTGACTGTGCCGCATAAGGAAGCGGCGCTTGCGGCTTCGCAGCCGGATGATCGCGCCCGCGCGGTCGGCGCCGCCAATACGCTGTGGCTCGACGGCACATTGCGTTCGACCAATACCGACATCGAAGGTTTTTTGAACAATCTCGACGCCTGCGCGCCGGGCTGGGACCGAAGTTTGCGCCACACCGTGGTGCTCGGCGCCGGCGGCGCCGCGCGCGCGGTCGTCTACGGCCTCCTGGAGCGCGGGGCCGAGCATATCGTCGTCGCCAACCGGACGCTGTCGCGGGCCGAAGCTTTGCGCGAACGCTTCGGTGCGCGCATCGCGCCTACGCGCTGGGACGAGCGCGATGCCACGCTCGCCGACGCATCCGTCCTGGTCAACACGACGACGCTCGGCATGCATGGGCAACCCACGCTCGATGTCGACGTTGGGCGTCTGCCCCGTCACGCCATTGTCGCCGATCTCGTTTACGTGCCGCTCGTGACGCCGCTCGTCGTGGCCGCCAAAGCCCAGGGGCTCCGCGTCGCCGACGGGCTTGGCATGCTGATGCACCAAGCCGTGCACGGCTTTGCGCTTTGGTTCGGGAAAAAGCCCGAAATCACCCCCGAGCTACGGGCGATGCTGGAAGCCGATATTGGGCTTCCGCCGGCGGCGCCATAGGAATAACGTTGCGGTCTGGGTGTTTTATGACTTGTCGCCACACAGGTGAGCGGCGGGCATGTGTTGGGAGGAATCATCATGACACGACACGGAATCATGGGTGCCGGCGCCTTCGCGGTGCTTTTCATTGCTTCGGTTGCCGTTGCGCAGGCGCCGGAAATGGTCCGGGTGCGCGCCACCATCGAAAGCGTCGACGGCCAAATGGTGACGGCCAAATCGCGCGACGGCGTGGCGATGAAGATTCATCTCGCCGACAATGCGCCGGTGAACGAGGTGGTGAAGGTCCCGCTGTCCGACATCAAGCCGAACTCATTCGTAGCCGTAACCGCGATGCCGCAGCCCGATGGCAGCCAGAAGGCTACCGCGGTCATCATCTTTCCGGAGGCGATGCGCGGCGTCGGCGAAGGTCACCGGCCTTGGGATTTCGTGCCCAATAGCACGATGACGAATGCGACCGTCGATAACTCCGTCACCAGTGTCGACGGCGAGAAGCTGGTCGTGAAGTACAAGGACGGCGATAAGACCATCATCGTGCCGCCGACCGCCGAAATCGCGACTTATGCCAAGAGATCCCTCGCCGACCTCAAGGCGGGCGAAAAGATCTTTATTGCGGGCGCGAAAAAGAATCCGGACGGCACACTTGAGGCCGCCAATATCTCATTCGGCGATTACGCCGTTTGGCGGTGAGGCCATGATTCGGGAGGGTGAGTGGCTCGGGAGGGCGAGATGAGACTGTCGGGAATCCGCGCTACGCTCGCCCTCGTCGTCGCCCTCGCGGCGACGTCGGCGCTGGCGCAGGCGCCACAGACCGTGCGGCTGCGCGGCACCATCGAAAAAGTTGACGGCAATACGGTCGTCGCAAAGTCCGACAAGGGCGACGAGCTCAAGATCAACCTTGCCGACAAGATGCTGGTGGTGGGTGTCGCCAAGGCGTCGTTGGCGGATATCAAGGACGGCGACTTTATCGGCAGCGGGGCGATGCCGCAGCCCGACGGTTCGCAGAAGGCGATCGAGGTCCACATCTTCGCCGAATCGATGCGCGGCACCGGCGAAGGTTTCAGAACCTGGGATGGCGCTCCCAACAGCACCATGACCAATGGCACGGTCGGCACCACCGTCACCGGCGTCGACGGTCCGGTCATCACCGTCAAATACAAGGACGGCGAGAAGAAAATCACCGTGACGCCCGATGTGCCGATCGTGCGCTTCGAAGTAGCCGACATGAGTGCGATCAAGCCGGGTGCGGCCTTCACGGTCGTCGCCGCGACCAAACAGCCGGACGGCAGTTTTAATATCAATCGCATCAATGTGGGACGCGATGGCATCGTCCCGCGGTAGTTTTTCCGCGCTAAGGCGTGATCGCTTCAGGTTGAATCGACCCACATTCCGCTCGTCCCCGCGAAGGCGGGGACCAAGTCGGCTTCTACGAGGAGCTGGATTCCCGCTTTTGCGGGAATGAGCGGCCGTTGTTTCGGCGACAAACAAGTGTGCTTTAGTGCCGCGTTCCCTATCCAAGAAGGCCGACGGCGATGCCCGGTTTGGCACGGCAATTGCTCGTTGTTTGGGCATAAGCCGGGGCAACGCCAGGAGGCCGTCCATGACACGTGCAGAACTCACCGAAAAGCTTCTCGACATCAAGCGCGAGAAGGGCTGGAGCTGGAAATATATCTGCGGCGAGATCGGCGGCATGTCGCCGGTGCTGATCACCGGCGCGGTCCTTGGGCAGATGAAGTTCACCAAGCCGCAGGCGGCGAAGGCCGCCGAAATGTTCGGCCTGAGCAAGTCGGAACAGGCGTTGCTCAACGAAGTGCCGAACCGCGGCTCGCCGATGCCGCCGACCGACCCGCTGATCTACCGGCTTTACGAGTTGGTGATGGTCAACGGGCCGGCGCTGAAGGTGCTGATCGAAGAGGAATTCGGCGACGGCATCATGTCGGCGATCGACTTCGACATGACGATCGAACGCCAGCCGGATCCGAAGGGCGACCGCGTCCGGCTATCGATGTCGGGAAAATTCCTGCCGTACAAATATTACGGCGCGACCGGCAATCAGCAGGCCTACGGTTACAAGGAAGAGTAGGTCTTCGTCATTCCGGGGCCGAGCGGAGCGAGGAGCCCGGAATCCATAATCCCGTCGGTTTAGAACTATCTCGGTCGACCGGTACCCCACAAACTGTGGCTATGGATTCCGGGCCCGCGGGCTTTGCCCGCGTCCCGGAATGACTGGACTAATCAATGCCGGCAATGGCGGTGGAAGCTGTTGTCGGTCCAGCAATGGCCCCTGCTGATCGAGGGGCCCCAGAACGGCTTGCCCCATACCGCGCCGACAACGCCGCCGACCACGGCGCCCGGAGGACCGGCGACGATCAGGCCTGCGCCGGCACCGGCCGCTGCACCGACCATATCGGCTCGGGCGCTGGACACGGACACGGTCGCGACGGCGGCCATTGCCATCACGGTGGCCATGACCAGGAAAAGCTTACGCATGACAGGTCTCCCTTTCCGCGCCGCAGCGCCTCACGCGGCGTCGCGGCCGGAAGGAGTTACTATCACGCGAAACCTTTTCATAAGGTTGACGAAATGGAAACGCCGCCGCATCCGCCCCCTTGGCCGGTTCCCGCTTTTGGGGAACATGCTCTAAAGCGACGCGATGACGTGGCGATCGATGTCGGCGACTTTGGTCACTCCCATCAGCGCCATGGTGACATCGAGCTCGTTGCGCATGATCTCGATGGCGCGGGCGACACCCGCCTGCCCGGCGGCGCCCAGCCCATAGATATAGGCGCGTCCACTCATGCACGACCGCGCGCCGAGCGCGAGCGCGCGCGCCAGATCCTGACCGGAACGGATGCCGCCGTCGAACATCACCTCTATATCGGAACCGACCGCGTCGACGATCGGCGGCAGCGCTGAAATCGACGACGGCGCGCCGTCGAGCTGGCGTCCGCCGTGATTGGATACGACCAATGCGGCCGCGCCGGTTTTCGCGGCAATGCGGGCATCCTCGACGTCGAGAATACCCTTGAGGATGAGCTTGCCCGGCCACAGGCTCTTGATCCATTCGACGTCTTTCCAGTTCAGCGCCGGATCGAACTGGCTTGCGGTCCATTCCGACAGCACCGTCACGCTTTCCATGCCGCTGACGTGGCCGGCGATGTTGCCGAAGGTCTTGCGCTTGCCGCGCAGCACGCTGAGCGCCCAGGCCGGCTTGGTGGCTATGTCGATGATATTTTTGATGCGCAATTCCGGCGGCACCGTCATGCCGTTGCGGATGTCGTTGTGACGCTGACCGAGCACCTGAAGGTCGACGGTCAGCACCAGTGCGCTGCATTTCGCCGCCGCCGCGCGCTCGATCAGCGCGCGGATGAAGCCGCGGTCTTTCATGACGTAGAGCTGGAACCAGAACGGTTTGTCGACGGCGGCCGCGACGTCTTCGATGGAGCAGATCGACATGGTCGACAGCGTGAACGGAATCCCCGCTTGTTGCGCGGCGCGGCAGGCCAGGATTTCGCCGTCGCCATGCTGCATGCCGCAGAGCCCGATCGGCGCCAGCGAAAGCGGCAGCGCCGACGGCTCGCCGAGAATCGTTGTCGCGGTCGAGCGCGCCGACACATCGCAGAGGATGCGCTGGCGCAATTTGATGCGTTCGAGGTCGGCGCGATTGGCGCGCAGCGTCTGTTCGGCATAGGAGCCGGCTTCGGCGTAATCGATGAACGCGCGCGGCACCTTGCGGTGAGCGGTCTCGCGCAGGTCCTCGATGCAGGTCATGGTTTTCATGCGGCGTTCCCCCAAAATCACGGCTTTGTGCGTTGATAGCACAGAGTCGGCGGCGCGCCGGGAAGCATGGGGAACGCCAATCGGCGCCAGTCGTTAGCTTGGGACGGCGCCGAATCCGCCGCATCATTGAGGAGCCAGACATGGACCGGTCGCCCCATTCCGATAAAGCTCGTCCTGAGCTGCGCGAGACGAATAAAGAAAAGCTCGATGACGCGCTCGATAAGGGCCTTGAGGAATCTTTTCCGGGCTCTGACCCGGTCTCGGTCGCCCAGCCGGCCGCGAGCGTGCACGACAAGCATGACAAGCAGAAACGGTAACGGGCTCCGCTGCCCTTTACTAATGTATTGATTTCCAAGGATGAACTGGTGAACGGGCGGTTACCGGTATCCGTAAGATTACCCAATAAATTTTGAAGCGCTTGCCATCATGGACAGGCTATTATCGCCGTCCGGAGACGCTGGCGCTGGGGCGACGCTATGATTAGGAAATATTTCGGTACGGATGGCATTCGCGGCCGCGCCAACGGCGTGATCACGCCCGAGCTGGCGCTCAAAGTCGGACAGGCGACAGGCCTGATTTTCCGCCGTGGCGAGCATCGTCACCGCATCGTCATCGGCAAGGATACAAGGCTATCCGGCTATATGATCGAGACCGCACTGGTCGCGGGCTTCACCTCGGTCGGCATGGACGTGCTGCTGCTCGGCCCGATGCCGACGCCGGCGGTCGCGATGCTGACGCGCTCGATGCGCGCCGACCTCGGCGTCATGATCTCGGCTTCGCACAATCCCTACGACGATAACGGCATAAAGCTGTTCGGACCGGACGGTTACAAGCTCTCCGATGACGTCGAACGCAAGATCGAGGCGCTTGTCGACACCGACATCACCAAGCAATTGGCGAAAAGCGCCGAGCTCGGCCGCGCCAGGCGCATCGACGGCGTGCACGACCGCTACATCGAATTCGCCAAGCGCACGATGCCGCGCAATCTGTCGCTCGACGGCTTGCGTGTGGTCATCGACTGCGCCAATGGCGCGGCCTATCGGGTGGCGCCCGAGGCGCTGTGGGAACTCGGCGCCGACGTCGTATCGATGGGCGTCGAACCGGACGGCTTCAACATCAACCGCGAATGCGGCTCGACGGCACCCGACGCGCTGTCGCGCAAGGTGCGCGAGATGCGCGCCGATATCGGCATCGCGCTCGACGGCGACGCCGACCGCGTCGTCATCGCCGACGAGAACGGCCATCTGGTCGACGGCGATCAGCTGCTGGCGGTGATCGCCGAAAGCTGGGCCGAGGACGATCTCCTCACCAAGCCCGGCATCGTCGGCACGGTGATGTCCAATCTCGGCCTCGAGCGGCATCTGCGATCGCTGAAGCTTACGCTGGTGCGCACGCCGGTCGGCGACCGCTACGTGCTCGAACACATGCGCGAGCACGGTTACAATGTCGGCGGCGAGCAATCCGGACACATCATCTTGTCGAATTACACCACCACCGGCGACGGCTTTATCGCCGCGCTGCAACTGCTGGCCGTGGTGAAGAAAAAGGATAAACCGGTTTCGGAAGTCTGCCACCGCTTCGAGCCGCTGCCGCAAATCCTGCGCAACGTGCGCTACCGCAGCGGCAAGCCGCTGGAACATTCAAAGGTTCTGACCGCGATCGCGAATGCCGAGAACCGCCTCAACGGCCACGGCCGCCTCGTGGTGCGGCCGTCCGGCACCGAGCCGGTGATCCGCATCATGGGCGAAGGCGACGACAAGATCATGGTCGAGGAAGTCGTCGACGGCATTGCCGAAGCGGTCAGCGCCCACGCAGGGTGATTTTTAGTCCGCTCATTCCCGCGTAAGCGGGAATCCAGCGCTGGGTCCCCGCCTGCGCGGGGACGAGCGGCAGCCATCCTCACCCCTGCGATTTCAGAAACTGCGCGAACGCCTTCAGCGTGCTTTCCGACACGAAGTGCTCGATGCCCTCGGCGTCGGCTTCCGCCGACTCGGTCGGAACGCCGAGCGCACGCAGCACATCGACGACGAGGCGGTGCCGCACCCGCACCCGATCGGCGAGCTCGACGCCCTTCTCGGTCAGGAACACTCCGCGATAGGGCCGCGCGGTCGCGAGACCCGCGCGCTTCAGGCGCGAAATCGTCTTGATCGCCGTGGCGTGCGAGACACCGAGCCGGCGGGCGATATCGGTCGGCCGCGCTTCGCCTTCGCCGGCGAGGAGATCGGCAATCAGCTCGACATAGTCCTCGAGCAGCGCCGTCGATTGCGCCGATCGGGTCTTGCCGAAACGGCGCGCCTGCGTTCCTTCGGCGGGAAGTTTTGCGTTCGCCATGGGGCATCCGGCTGGAGCCAACGCGGTCAGCCGAGACCATATTTTCAACACCGTGTCAAATTGTAGCTTAGGCTACATATTGCAGCCATTGACGCGAGTGGTGGCGACGCCTATACTGTACCCAATGCTACATTTTGATGTAATTGCTGCATACGGCCGGGTTGCATGGAGGTGCGAAGCTTGGACGCTCAGAGCTTGACCGAGCCGATCGCGCGGCCGCCTTCGCTCAGCGAGCGGACCGTTGCGACCGCGCATCTGGCGCTGAGCGGCCGCCGCGGCGGGCTGCGCACGGCGCTCGCCTTCGCCGGGCCCGCGGTTATCGCGTCGATCGCCTATATGGACCCGGGGAATTTCGCCACCAATATCCAGGCCGGAGCGAAATACGGCTACGGGCTATTATGGGTGGTGCTGCTCGCCAATATCGCCGCGATGCTGTTCCAGGGCCTCTCCGCCAAACTCGGCATCGTCACAGGGCGGAATCTCCCGGAGCTCTGCCGCGCTCATTTTTCGCAGCCGGTGGTGTGGGCTATGTGGGGCGTCAGCGAGGTCGCGGCCATGGCGACCGATCTCGCCGAATTCCTCGGCGGCGCCATCGGCCTGTCTCTCCTGTTTCATACGCCGCTGATCGTCGGCATGGTCCTGACCGCGGTCATCACTTACGGCCTGTTAATGTCCGATCGATTCGGCTTCCGG
The DNA here is from genome assembly GCA_049282655.1 of Xanthobacteraceae bacterium. GTDB lineage: Bacteria > Pseudomonadota > Alphaproteobacteria > Rhizobiales > Xanthobacteraceae > BOG-931. Next base: position 128,986 of record JBAPUM010000063.1, on the reverse strand, counting down.
CCGCTGGAACTGATCATCGGCTCGATCGTCGGCCTGATCAGCCTGTGCTATCTGGTCGAGATGTTCATTGCGCCGGTCGATTGGGCGGCCGCCGCCTTCCACACCGTTACGCCGCAAATCGCCGATGCCGGCGCGCTGTTGCTCGCGGTCGGAATCATCGGCGCCACCGTGATGCCGCACGCGATCTATTTGCATTCCGGCCTGACCCAGGCGCGCGTCCCGACGCGCGACGATCACGATCGGCGCATGGTGTTGCGCTTCTCCAACCGGGAGGTCGTGATTGCGCTGAGCGTCGCGGGCCTCGTGAACATGGCGATGGTGATGATGGCCTCGAGCGCGTTTCACGCCGGGCATCCCGAAGTCGCCGAGATCGAAACCGCCTATCACACGCTGACGCCGCTGCTGGGCGCCGCGGCGGCCGGCGTCTTTCTGGTATCGCTCGTCGCTTCGGGCATATCGAGCTCGACGGTCGGCACCATGGCCGGCCAGATGATCATGCAGGGCTTTGTCGGCTTCCGCATCCCGATCTGGCTGCGCCGGCTTGTCACCATGCTGCCGGCCTTCGTGGTCGTCGCGCTCGGCGTCAATGCAACGAGTGCGCTGGTCGTCAGTCAGGTGATCTTGAGCCTCGCACTGCCGCTGCCGATGATCTCGCTCATCATCTTCACCAGCCGCCGCGATATCATGGGCACGTTCGCCAATGGCCCGCTGACCCGTGCCGCAGCCGTCGTCGCCACGGTGGGCGTCCTCGTCCTCAATATTGTCTTGATTGTGCAGACGCTGGCGTGATGCCGAAAAGGCCGGGCCGGAGCTTGCCGTAACTCACTGGCTTCGGACAAAATCACGCGTCAACAAACCTGTGGCCCGGATTAAGCTGGAGCGAAATCCGGGTAGTTTGTTGAGACATTTCCCGGATTGCAAAAGCTACAGACCGGGTGAAGGTAACGGCAGAACCCGGATCGCGCGAACGCGATCCGGGGCTACGATTTACATGGTCTTGAGATTTTCAGCGGCCGACTTGCCGGTCTTGCGGTCAACGACGACTTCGAAGGATACGCGTTGACCTTCGCGCAGCTCGCGGAGGCCGGCGCGCTCGACGGCGCTGATATGAACAAACACGTCCTTACCACCGCCCTCGGGTTGAATAAATCCATAACCCTTCTGAGCGTTGAACCACTTCACGGTACCGTTATCCACGGGTCTCTCCTTGTAGACATGCCAAAGTGAGCCGCGCACGTGTGCTCGGCTCGGTTCGCTCGAGATTTTGGTGAAAGATCGTCAGTCAGGCGCGTTTATCAGTCGCTGCAAGGCCAAGTCATTCGGCCGAAAACTCGATCGGGAATATTTAGCCGCAACGGGAAAAATCCGCAAGACCGTGCCGGGCCGATTGTGACAGACGACGCCCAGTCGGCATCAAAGCCTTAATGAACTGGAAAGTCGCGGCGACAAGCAACGCGATCGATCTAGGTGTTTGACTAAGCATGTCCTTTTTCGGAACAGACATCGACAATGCCGCCGTGCTCCGCCGATGCGACGATCGCGTCGAAAACCGCCATGCCGTGCAGTACATCGCCGACCGGCACCGGATAGGCTGTTTGATCACGGATCGCGCGCGCGAACGCCGTCATCTCGGCGTGCAGCATGTCGAATCCGGGGAACAACAATATCTCGTCCGGCGGCGCCGGGACCGGTCCGGTCGGCGCCGCCGTTGCAATCGGCGCGAAACGAAAGTGCGACAAGTCCGGCCGCGTAATCTCGGCGAGACCGTTCGAGCCATAGGCGGTGAATGCAAAATTGGTTGCGGTCGCAACCGAACAGAAAATAAGTCCCATCGCCCCGCTTTCGAAGCGCAGCATGATGGTGGTCGTATCGTCGGCCGGACCGGGATAATTCCGCGCCGTCACGCAGTGCACGTCGCGCACGCGGCCGCCAAATTCGATCATGTGATCGAGCGCATGCACGCCGACCGCCGTGAAGGCGCCGGCCGGCGCCTCGTGTTCGGTCGCCCGCCAATTGTCCGGCGCGACGAATTGGGCGGTCGATGTGGTGTGCTGCGCGACCATGGCGGCGATCTTGCCGAGCCGGCCGTCGTCGAGCCGGGCGCGCAATTCGGCAATACTCGGATGAAAACGCCGGGTGAAGCCCGTCGCGAGGATGAGGTCCGTTTGACGGGCGGCTTCCGCGACGGCGCGCGCGCTCGCAAGATCGAGCGTCAGCGGCTTCTCGACAAAGACATGCTTATGCGCGGCGATGGCGGAGAGCGCCTGCGCCTGATGTTGGCTGTGCGGCGTGGCGAGCACGACGGCGTCGATCTGCGGATCGCTCAAGATATCCGCGTAGGTGCCGACGAGCTTGACGTTCTTGTCGCGGCAGAATTCTTCCGCATGCGCCGGCGTGCGCGTTGCCGCCAGCACGAACCGGATGTCGTCGCTCTTGCCCGCGACGGCGTTCACGAGCGACCGGCCCCAGCGGCCGAGCCCAACGATGCCGGCGCGGATCATCTGACGCGGGGATTGTCCCCGCCATTGCGGGGCGTGCCAAGAACACGGTAATCGATTGGAACACGTGCCATAAACCCATCATAGCACGCCGAACGACGATCTGGCTCGGTGGCCAACGCCGAAGCCGAATGGAGGACTAAGCTCATGCGGACCGTTGCCCTCGAAGAGCATTTTTCGGCCCCGGCGCTGGCGAAGCGCATCGATCCGAAAGTCATCAGCGCACGCGGCTTTCGTCCGCGGAATATCACGCCGGGCGCCGTCAACCCCATGCAACTGTTGCCCGAGATCGGCGAAGGCCGGCTCAAGGCGATGGACGATGCCGGCATTACCGTACAGGTGTTGTCGAATGCCGGCCCGGCTGCGGATCTGGTGCCCGGCCCGGACGGTGTCGCGCTGGCGCGCGACATCAACGATCATCTCGCCGCGGCGATCGCGCGTCATCCGAGCCGCTTTGCCGGTTTCGCCGCGCTGCCGATGCAGAGCTCCGACGACGCCCCGGCCGAACTCAAGCGTGCGGTCAAGGAATTGGGCTTCGTCGGCGCCATGGTCAACGGCACGAGTGACGGCCGTTTCCTCGATCACCCGAGCTACGACAGTCTGCTCGCCGCCGCCGTCGAACTCGACGTGCCGATTTACATTCATCCGCATTTGCCGCCGGAGCCGGTGCGGCAGGCCTATTACTCCGAATTGCCCGACGGCGCGGCGCGGGTGCTGGAGACTGCCGGCTGGGGCTGGCATTCGGAAACCGCAATTCACGTTTTGCGGCTCGTCCTTGCCGGCACGCTCGACCGTCATCCAAGGCTGAAGCTGATCGTCGGCCATATGGGCGAAATGCTGCCGATGATGATGGCGCGCCTCGACGAAGTTTTCGTCCACGACATTCCCCATCTGCAGCGGCCGATCAGCCGGACCATCCGCGATCAGGTCTGGCTGACCACCAGCGGCATTTTCGACCAGCCGCCGTTCATCGCCGCGCTTTTGACCTTCGGCATCGACCGCATCATGTTCTCGGTCGATTATCCCTTTGCGTCGAATGCCGACGGCCGCAACTTCCTCGACCGCGCGGTGGTGGCGCCGATCGACATGGCCAAGCTCAGTCACGCCAATGCCGATGCTCTGCTGAAGCTGAAAGCCGCATAACAATAGCGGGGCATTGCTCCGGCGGCCGGCGCTACTGACTTGACGCGGATACGTGCATCCGGAATGCACCACCGCGAACGCGGACGGACGCACCGGCGAACACCCGGAAAGACGATGCCGCCGCAAGAACTTTCTTGATTTAACGCAAGGCCCAACAGCGCCGACAGCGATATTTTTGTCGCCGGAATTGGATTTGGCCGGTCAATTCTGGGAGATCGACGTGATGTCGTCGCAACTTTCGCGGCTCGAAGTGCATTGGATCAGATTCCGGAGGGCGCAACCTGCGCCGATACCGTGTGTGCGACCGCCCGCTCTAGCTGAAGGTGAACAAAGTCTATATAGCATCCGCCGCGGCTCCGTCTGACCTACCCGTCCAGACCTCCGCCCCAATTCAACAACCGTAACCCCTCGCGAGCCCATAATGGCCAAAACCTTCGCCCAACCGCACGGCCTGCCTATCGCAGGAGCCGCCGTCGACTTTGTCGGCCCGCGAGGCGACACCCTATTCGACGGCGTGCCGGATTATCTGCGGACCCATTATTGGTGGGCCTATATCGACCCGCGCGCCGTCAAATTCTTCGAGCGGCAGTGGCTGGTCAATCTGATCCTATGGGGAAATTACGGCAAGCTGCGCGACGCCGCGCTCGCCCAACTCGGCGACGCGCTGCCGGGCGCGACGCTGCAAGTGGCCTGCGCCTACGGCGATCTGAGCAATCACCTGGCCGAACGGACCGCCGCCGGTGGCGGAACTCTCGACATCGTCGACGTGCTGCCCATTCAACTGCAGAACCTGCGCGATAAATTGCCGGCCGCCGCATCGGTGCGGCTGTTGCCGATGAATTCGGCGGTGTTGCACTTGCCGGACGGCAGTTACGATCGCGCGCTGTTGTTCTTTCTTCTGCATGAGCAGCCGGCAAACGTCCGCCGCCAAACGCTGCGCGAAGTGTTCCGCGTGGTAAAGCCCGGCGGCAAGATCGTGATTGTCGACTTCGCGCAACCGCGGTGGTGGCATCCGCTGCGCTATCTCTGGCGTCCCGTCCTCGCCAAACTGGAACCATTCGCGCTCGATCTGTGGCGCGACGTGATCGGGACGTGGATTCCGGACGGCGATGCGGTCCAGATGGAGTCGCAGGACTTCTTTGGCGGGTTTTACCGGATGACGACCTTCACGCGAAGGCAACACTTCTAAAATAGAAAATCACAAGGGAGCCGAACTGAAACATCGTGCCGCGAGTGCGGCCGCACGCAAGGCGTAGCAATGTCGGTCTATCGTCTCGACAAATTGTTTTCGCCTCGTTCGGTCGGCGTGGTCGGGGCGAGTCCGCGCGAGAAGTCGCCCGGCCACGCGGTATTGAAAAATCTCCGCAACGGCGGCTTTCAGGGCTCCATCCATCTCGTCAATCCGCAATATGACGACATCGAAGGCATCCGCGCGGTAAAATCCTACGAGGCGCTCACCGAGCCGCCCGATCTCGCCATCATCGGCGTGCCGCCGGCCGCAGTTCCGGGCGTCGTCGCCGCCGCTGCAGCCAAAGGCACGGCTGCGGCCATCATCCTCACCGCGGGCCTCGGACACGGTCCCGGCTCTTATGCGGATGAATGCGGGAAAATCGCCCGCGCCCACGGCCTTCGGCTGGTCGGGCCCAACTGCATCGGCGTCCTGGTTCCCCAGGCCAAGCTCAATGCGAGCTTCGCCGCATCGATGCCGCGGCCGGGTGACCTCGCATTGATCTCGCAATCGGGCGCGGTCGCTGCCGGTCTCGTCGAATGGGCCTCGATCCGCGGCATCGGCTTTTCGGGTGTCGTCTCCATCGGCGACAGTGTCGACGTCGACTTTGCCGATCTGCTCGATTTCTTCGCCATGGATCCGGCGACGCGCGCCATCCTGCTCTATATCGAGTCGATCAAGGATGCGCGCAAATTCATGTCGGCGGCGCGCGCCGCGGCGCGCGGCAAGCCGGTGCTCGTGATCAAGACCGGACGCCACGCCCAGGGCGCCAAAGCGGCGGCGACCCATACCGGCGCGCTCGCCGGCTCCGATGCGGTGTATGAAGCGGCCTTCCGCCGCGCCGGCCTGTTACGCGTGCTCGATCTCGATGAGCTCTTTGCCGCCGCAGAGACGCTTGGCCATCGGACAACGGTAGTCGGCAAACGGCTTGCGGTCTTGACCAATGGCGGTGGCGTCGGCGTGCTCGCGGTCGATCGCCTCGTCGATTTCGGCGGCGAGCTCGCCAATATATCGCCGGCGACGATGCAAAAGCTCGACGCGGCGCTGCCGGCGATCTGGTCGCGCGCCAATCCGGTCGATATCGCGGGCGACGCCGACGAAGAAAGATATGCGGTCGCGCTCGAGCAATTGCTCGACGACGAAGCCAACGACGCCATCCTGGTCATGAACGTGCCGACGGCGCTCGCCTCGCCGATCGACGCCGCCAAATCCGTGATCGCGGTGACCGAACAGCACCGCAAGAAACGCAACCCGGCAAAGCCCGTCTTCGCGGTCTGGATCGGCGGCAATGGTCCCGCCGGCGAAGCCTTCGATGCTGCGCGCATTCCGAGTTACGCGACCGAATCCGATGCCGTCGCGGGCTTCATGCATCTCGTGCGCTATCGGGAATCGCGCGATCTCCTGATGGCGACGCCGCCGAGCTTGCCCGAGGATTTTGCGCCCGACACCGCGGCGGTACGTCCCGTTATCGACGCGGTACTGCGCGAACAGCGCCAATGGCTCGATCCGGCCGAGATGACCACGATGTTTTCGGCCTACGGCATCCCGATCACGCCGGCCGTGCTGGCGCGCAATCCGGACGAAGCTGTCGCGGCGGCGGCGCCGCACCTCGCCGCCGGCAATTCGGTCGTCCTCAAGATCCTATCGCCCGACATCGTGCACAAATCCGAAGTCGGCGGCGTCCGGCTCAACCTCACCACCGAGCGGGCGGTGCGCCAGGCCACCGAGGAAATTTTGAGCCAGGCCCATGCCGCCAGGCCCGAGGCGCGCATCTCAGGCGTCACCGTATTTCCGATGATCGTGCGTCCCAAAGCGCGCGAGCTCATCGTCGGTGTCGCCGACGATCCGACCTTCGGTCCCGTCATCGTCTTCGGCCAGGGCGGCACCGCTGTCGAAGTGATCAGCGACAAGTCGCTGGCGCTGCCGCCGCTCGATCTGGCGCTGGCGCGCCGCCTCATCGGCCGCACCCGGGTGTCGCGCATCCTCAAGGCCTATCGCAATGTGCCGGCGGCCGACGAACAGGCGATTGCGCTTCTTCTGGTCAAGCTCGCGCAGCTCACGGCCGACTTTCCCGAGATCCGCGAAATCGATCTCAATCCAGTGCTCGCCGACGAGACCGGCGTCATCGCGGTCGACGCCCGCGTTTCGATCGCCGCGGTCGATCCGCATCGCCGTAGCCCGCCAGGCCATCCGCGTTTTGCGATCCGGCCCTATCCGAAAGAATGGGAACGGCACCTTTGTTTGCAGGATGGCACGACGGTTTTCGTGCGTCCGGTCCGACCGGAGGACGAGCCGCTCTTTGCGCCGTTCTTCGCCCATGTGACGCAACAGGATCTGCGGCTGCGCTTCTTCGCGCCGGTCAAGGAATTCAGCCACATGTTCGTGGCGCGGCTGACCCAGATCGATTATGCGCGCGCCATGGCGTTCATCGCGCTCGACGAAACGAGCGGCGACATGCTCGGCGCCGTGCGTATCCACGCCGATGCCGAGTACCAAACCGGCGAATATGCGATTCTGGTCCGTTCCGACCTCAAGGGACACGGCCTCGGCTGGCTCTTGATGGAGCTGATGATCGAATATGCGCGCGCCGAAGGGTTAAGCTGCGTGCGCGGCCAGGTTCTGCAGGAGAACATCACGATGCTGCGGATGTGCCGCAATCTCGGCTTTGCAGTCACGACCGATACCGAGGACGCTTCGATCGCCGACGTGGTGTTGCGGCTCAATCCTTAGATCCTGTTCCAATTCGATCGAGTTGGATCAAGATCCGTATTTTTGTTTGGATCATGCTCCAAGATCGTCGTCGGGCAGGATGCGAAGCGCGGCGCCCTCGAGATCGTCGTATTGGCCGCTTTTGAGCGTCCACAAAAAGCAGACGAGACCCGTCAATCCGAGCAAGAGCGCCGTCGGCACCAGATAGATCAGGACGTTCATGACGCGCCCCCGGCCGTTGCGCCGGCGACCGATCCGATCGGTGTGCCGACCGGCAATCGCGCATCTGCCGCGATAGACGTGCCCGATGCATCGACCGCCTCGCCCGGCCCGCCGAACCGCGCGCGGATCGCGTTCAGCGTCACCAGCATCGAGGAACCCGACATCGCGAGCGCGGCGAAGAGCGGCGTGACCATTCCGGCCATGGCGAACGGAACCGCGAGCGCATTGTAGATCACGGTGAGTATCAGATTCTGCCGCATCAAGGCGCGGGCATTGCGCGCCATCACGACAGCGCGCAGCACCGGCATCAGCCGCTCACCGAGGAACAGCGCGTCGGCATGCGCTTGCGTCAGATGCGCAGCCGTGATCGGCGATATCGACGCATGCGCCGCGGCCAGCGCCGGCGCGTCATTCAATCCGTCGCCGACCATCAGGATGCGGCGGCCCTCCGCCTTCAATAGCTCGATGGCGGCGATTTTCTCGGCCGGCGTCAATCCGGCGAGCCATTGGCGGATGCCGAGCCGAGCCGCCACCGGCTCGACTGCCGCCGGCCGGTCGCCCGACAGGATGACGAGATCGAGACCGCGCGCGCGCAGCGCTTGCGTCACCGCAAGGGCATCAGCGCGCAGTTCCTGCCGGATCGGAATGCGGGCGGTGCGCCCAGCGAGCGAAAAGCCGATCAACGACGCTTCGCCGACGCCCGCCAATGCATCGCTATCGGCCATGCCGCAAAACTGTGCGCTGCCGAGGCGCGCTTCCTCGCCATCGATCAGGGCACGGACGCCCTCTCCCGGCTTTTCGATCGCGCCCGGATAGGGCACGCGCTCGCGCGCCTGCCGCGCCAATGCGACCGCCAAAGGATGACGGCTCGACAATGCAAGCCGCGCTGCGCGTTCGAGGAGAACCGGATCGATGCGGGACGCATCCACCTCAGGATCGGGCAAGGTCAGCGTACCGGTCTTGTCGAACACGATGGTGTCGGCTTCGGCAATCCGTTCGATGGCGTCGCCGCAGTTGAGAATGACGCCGGAGCGGAACAGTTGTCCGGCCGCCACCACCTGGACGGCGGGAATAGCGAGCGCTAGCGCGCAGGGGCACGTTATGATGAGAACCGCGATGGCGGTGACGATGGCGTCGTGGAACGAGGCGCCGGCGATGAGCCAGCCGATTGCGGTCAATGCCGCCGCCGCATGGACGACCGGAGCGTAGAGCCGCGCCGCGCGATCGGCGAGCCGTACGTTGCGCGATTTGGCCTCGGTTGCTTTCTGCAACAGCCGCTCGACCTCATCGACCAGCGTGCCGGTGCCAGCGGCGGTGATGACGAGGGTCAGCGCGCCATTGCCGTTGATGCTGCCGGCATAGACCGCAGCCCCCTCGCCCACGCCGCGGGGCAAGGTTTCGCCCGTCACCAGACTGTCGTCGATTTCGGATGTGCCGTTCAAAATCGTGCCGTCAGCCGGAATGACTTCACCCGGATGCACCAGCACGCGGTCGCTCGGGCTTAGCGCGGAAGCCGGCATCCGGACCACTTCGCCCTTGGCGTCGAGCCGATTGGCGAATTCGGCTTTCAACGACGCCAGATTGCCGGCGAACAATCTGGTCTTGCGCCGCATCGCCAGATCGAGATAGCGGCCGCACAGCAAGAAGAACAACAGCATGATGGCGGAATCGAAATAGGCATGCGCGGCGTGCGTCGCGGTCTCACAAAGCGACAGCCCGAGCGCCAGCGTCACGCCGACCGAAATCGGCACGTCCATGTTGACCGCGCGCATCCGCAAGGCGCGCCAGGCGCTGACAAAGAACGGCCGCCCCGCATAGGCAGCCGCCGGCAGCGCGATCAGCGCCGACAACCAATGAAACAGGTCGCGGGTCTCCGGCGTCATGTCGGAGCCCGACCACACCGAGATCGACAGCAGCATGATGTTCATCGCCGCAAAGCCAGCGACGGCGAGACAGCGCAGCAACGCCTTGGCCTGGCGGCTGTCGTCGGCCTCGGTCCGCTCCGGCGCGAACGGATGGGCATGGTAGCCGATGCGCTCCAGCGCCTTGACGATCTCGGCCGCGGCGAGTTCGTCCTCGCGCCAATCGACAGTGAGACGGCGCTGCGTAAAATTGAGCCGCGCGTCGATGACGCCCGGGATTTTGCAGAGCCCGCCCTCGATCTTGCGGATGCAGCCGGCGCAGCCGACGCCGTCCACCGCGAGCGTCATATGCCCCGTGCCGGCGTCGCTGCGTTCGACGAAGGACGAAAGATCGAGCGTCTCAGCCATGATCGGCGCTCACTTCAGAACGATGCGGTTCTTCGAGCGGAACAGTTGCTCGCCTTGGCGCGATAGTTCGATGACCAGATCCCATTGGCCGCGTTCGACATCGACGCTGCCGTGAAACCGGCCCGGCGCGTCTTCGGCGACCGCAACATCGCGATCGAGCCGGCGATCGGTCGGCCGCTCCAAGAGTGCCGACGCGTCGAGACCGCGCAGCGGCAGGCCTGCGGCATCGCGCGCCGTGAGGTCGATCCGCGCGCCCTCGACCGACGGCGTGACTTTGGCCTCGACCCGCCATTGCCGCGCGTCCTGCGCCTTGGCCATGGCGACCTCATGCTCGAACATGCGGCCGGCCTGATAGGCACTCTCGGTATCGACGCCGCTCAGCGTCGACAGCGCCTCATGAACCAACACGCCATTGACGGCAAAGACCACGCCGAAGAAAGCCAAGAGCCATAGCAAGACGATCCGCCCGGTCAGTGGCCGCGGCGACCGTGCCGGTCCCGGTTCTCGATCTAAATCGCTCATCGCCAGCGCTCCCTCACGGTCCCAAAAAATGATCGGCGGCGGTCGCCGTCGTGCCGCCGTCGGTGGAGACGATGGTGAAAGTCAGCGGCACCGAGGCCTGGTCGTCGAGCCGCTGATGCGTGGTGACCAGAATGCGCACGTCGCGCGTCTGATCGGGCCCGACCTCGATGATCGGATTGCCGCCCGAGCTCGCTTCCTCGCCGATGGCTTCGACGTCGGCATGCGCCAAGCCGGACACCGTCAGGATGAAGCTTCGCGGCTCCAGATTCTTATTGAGGATATGGACGTTATAGCCGTTGCGCACCGCGCCGTCCGAAAGCCGCACGAACAATGGATTGCGGTCGTGAATGACGTCGACGCCGTCGGTGCGCCGGGTCGCGAGCGTATAGGTCATCAGCGCCGCGATCGCGACGATGATTGCGGCATAGAGCACCGTGCGCACGCGGACGATCTTGTAGACCGGCGCGAGCCCCTGTTGCCGGCGCTTGATATTGATCTCGGTGTCGTAGGCGATCAGCCGCGCCGGGCGTCCGATCTTAGCCATGACGGCGTCGCAGGCGTCGATGCACAGTCCGCATTGGACGCAGGCGAGGTCGGGACCGGTCCGGATATCGACGCCCGTCGGGCAGGCCGCCGCGCATTGCAGACAATCGATGCAGTCGCCGGCCGGCTCGCCCTTGGCCTGCAGGGCTGCTGCCTTTTTCAGCGAGGTGCGCGGCTCACCGCGATCATACCGATAGGTGACGTTGAGCGCATATTCGTCGGTCAGCGCTGCCTGAATACGCGGCCACGGGCACATATAGATGCAAACCTGCTCGCGCATCCAGCCGGCAAGCGCATAGGTCGTGAAAGTGAGCAGACCGATGAACGCGTAGGCGATGAAGGGAGCCTGCCATGTCGCGAGATTCTTGATGAGCGTCGGCGAATCGGCGAAATAGAGAACCCAGGCGCCGCCGGTCCACCACGCGATCATCAGCCACCAAAAATGCTTGGAGACGGCACGCGCCGTACGCTCGAAGTTCCACCCCTCATCGTCGCGCTGCAGTTGCTTGCGCCGGCCGCCTTCGATCCAGCGTTCGATGGCGATGTAGAGGTCGGTCCACACCGTCTGCGGACAGAGATAACCGCACCACACCCGGCCCGCGACCGCGTTCATCAGAAACAGCACCATGGCGGCGATGATGAGGAGGCCGGTCAGGTAATAGACTTCCTGCGGCCATATCTCGATGAAGAAAAAGTAGAAGCGCCGCCCGGGGAAATCGATCAACACCGCCTGATGGGGCGCATTCGGCCCGCGGTCCCAGCGCACGAACGGCAGGAAATAATAGATCGCCAGTCCGACGACGAGCAAAGCCCATTTCAAGCGCCGGAAGGTGCCCGTCACGGTCTCCGGATAGATCTTCTTGCGCGCCGCATAGAGCGGTTCGTCGTCCGGCGGCTGCGGTCCGTTGGCTTCCGAGCCCGGCAGTTCCCGTTTCACGTTCTCGACGAGATCGACAAGAGCCGGCCGTGCCGCGGCTGCGCCTTCAATCGCCAGCACCGATCCGCAGCCCGGGCCCATCCGTCACTCCCCGCCGCCGAACGTATGAACGTAAACCGTCAGCGCCTTGATGGTGATCGGGTCGATCTTCTTGCCCCATGCCGGCATGACGCCGCCGTGGCCGTTCCAGATGCCGTCGATGATGGTGCCGGTGTCCGAACCGTAGAGCCATATCTTGTCGGTCAGATTGGCCGAGCCGACCGCGCGCTGGCCCTTGCCGTCCGGACCGTGACAGACCGCGCAATTGTCGGCGAAGATTTTTGCGCCGCGCTTGAGATCGGCGCCCAGTGTCGTCGACAGTCCGGACAGCGAGCGGACGTAATCGGCGACCGCCACAATGTCGTCGCGCTTGAGCATGCCGTCGCGGCCGAATGCCGGCATCGACCCTTGGTGGCCGTCATCGTCGCCGGAGCGCGCGCCATGCGTGATGGTTTGCGAGATCGCGTCGAGCGTGCCGCCCCACAACCAATCGTCGTCGGTGAGATTGGGATAACCCTTGGCGCCGCCGCCGCCGGCGCCGTGGCAGGGCGCGCAATTGTCGGCAAAAGCGCGGCCGCCGAGCGCGCGCGAAAAGTCGAGCAGCTCCGGCGTCGTTTCGATCTGTTGCAGCGACGCCGCGGCGAGTTTCGCCATCATCGGCCCGCGTTGCGCCTGCAGCGCGGCAACGTCCGAGGCTACCGCGGAGCGCGCGTGCCAATTCAAAGCGCCGCCCGTGTAGGACGACACCAGCGGCCACGCCGGATAGAGGATCCAATAGCCGACGGCCCAAACAATCGTCGCGTAGAGCAACCACAGCCACCAGCGCGGCAGCGGCGTATTCAATTCGTGGATGCCGTCCCACTCATGACCGGTGGTCCCGACTTCGCTTGCCGGCGGGTCATGCGGTTTAGTTCGGTCGTCCATATTTCAGTCCTCCCGAAACGGGATACGCGCCGATTCATCGAACTCTTTCTGGCGTGACGGCCACAGCGCGTAGACCAGCACCACGATGAAGATCGCGAAGAAATAGACGAGGCCCCAGGTCTGGGCGAAGTGCGCGAAGAAGGCATAAGTCGGCGACACGTTCATCTCCTCAGCGGATATTGGCCTTGTCGTCGTAGAGCTTGAAATCGACCAGCGTGCCCAGCATCTGCAGATAGGCGATCAGCGCATCGGCCTCGGTGACGCGTCCGGGATCGCCGCCGTAAATGCGCGCCTGGGCCTTCGGATAGCGGCGCGCCAACGCGTCGGCGTCCGGCGCATCGGCGGTGGCTTGCGTCTCCACATCGGCTGCGGCGTTCGCGATCATCGCATCCGTATAGGGGACGCCGAGATCGGCCTGGACTTTCATGTCCTCGCCGATATGCGAAAAGTCGAGATCGGTGGTGAACAGCCACGGATAGGCCGGCATGATCGAGCCGGCGACCACCGCGCGCGGATTGTGCAAGTGATCGCGGTGCCAATCGTCGGAATATTTTCCGCCGACGCGCGCCAGATCGGGACCATTGCGCTTCGAGCCCCACTGGAACGGATGGTCGTATTGGCTCTCGGCGGCGAGCGAATAATGGCCGTAGCGCTCGACCTCGTCGCGCAATGCCCGGATCATTTGCGAATGGCACAGATAACAGCCTTCGCTGACATAGATATTGCGGCCGGCGAGTTCGAGCGGCGTATAGGGCCGCATGCCGTCGGCGGTTTCGATCGTGCTCTTCAGATAAAACAGCGGCACCACTTCGACGAGGCCGCCGATCGCGATCACGATCAGAATGCCGATCAACAGCAGGATCGAATTGCGCTCGATGACGCCGTGCTTCTGCCAGAGCGAGGGCGACGCGGGATTGGCCATGACGCGCTCCCCTATTCCGCCGGCACGAGGCTTGCGACCACGGCCAACTGTTCGCGCGCCGGATAGATCGTCCGCCAGACATTGAACGCCATGATCAGCGCGCCGCACAGGAACAGCCCGCCGCCGATCGCGCGGATGACATAGAACGGATGCATCGCTTCGACCGTTTCGATGAAGGAGTATTCGAGGAAGCCGAGGCCGGTATAGGAACGCCACATCAGCCCTTGCAGGATGCCCGACACCCACATCGACGTGACATAGACGACGATACCGATGGTCGCGATCCAGAAATGCCAGTTCACCAGGCGGAGCGAATAAAGCGGCCTGTTCCACAGCCAAGGCACCAGGCAATAGATCGCGCCGAACGAGATGAAGGCGACCCAGCCCAGCGCGCCGGAATGCACATGGCCGATGGTCCAATCGGTGTAATGCGACAGCGAGTTCACCTCGCGGATCGCCATCACAGGACCCTCGAAGGTGGACATGCCGTAAAACGCGACCGACAGCACCATCATGCGCAGCACCGGATCGGTGCGCAGCTTGTCCCAGGCGCCGGACAGCGTCATCAGGCCGTTGATCATGCCGCCCCAGGACGGCATCCACAGCATGATCGAGAATGTCATGCCGAGCGTCTGCGTCCAATCCGGCAGCGCGGTGTAATGCAGGTGATGGGGACCGGCCCAGATATAGAGAAAGATCAGCGCCCAGAAATGAATGATCGACAGCCGATAGCTGTAGACCGGACGTCCGGCGCGCTTCGGAATGAAGTAATACATGATGCCGAGGAAGCCCGCGGTGAGGAAGAAGCCGACCGCGTTATGGCCGTACCACCATTCGACCATGGCATCCTGCACGCCCGACCACACCACATAGGACTTCGACGAGAACACCGACACCGGAACAGCGGCATTGTTGGTGACATGCAGGACCGCAATGGTGAGGATGAAGGCAAGATAGAACCAGTTGGCGACATAGATATGTGGCTCTTTGCGCCGCATCAGGGTGCCGAGATAAATCAGCAAATAAACGACCCAGACGACGGTCAGCCAGAGATCGGCATACCATTCCGGCTCGGCATATTCCTTGGATTGGGTGATGCCGAGGAGATAACCAGAGCCAGCGATCACGATGAAGAAATTGTAGCCGAGGACGACGAACCACGGCGCGAGATCGCCGACAAGGCGCGCGCGGCTGGTGCGTTGCACGACATAGAGCGACGTCGCCAGCAGCACGTTGCCGCCGAACGCGAAAATGACCGCCGACGTGTGCAGCGGCCGCAAGCGCCCGAATGAAATATAGGACAGATCGAAATTCAGCGCCGGATAAGCGAGCTCGAGCGCGATCCACAGGCCGACCGTCATGCCGGCGATGCCCCAGAACACCGCGAGGATCGTCGCCAGTTTGACCGGCCCCATGTTGTAGTTCGGCTTGCCGTCGATCTCGAGCGGCACGGGATTTGAGCCGTGCTCGAAAAAACGGTTGAAAATCGCGAACACCCCCGCCGCACTCGCCGCGGCGAACAGATAAGCGTGGAACGCATAAGCGGGCGTGTAGGCCTTGGCGGCCACCACGATCGAGAAGAACGCAAGCGCGGTCAGCGCCGCGGCCAAGCCGCCTTCGCCAAGCGTCATGAATTTAGGTGCAGCGTGAGAGGGTGTCATTGCGCGGCCCGTGCAGGGATAGACCCGTAAGAAGCCCACACACCATGGGTGGACACGGTTGATGTTGACCTAGGTCAAAGACCGTTTCTGATTCACATGGATTAAGCCGCGCCTTCGCGCTTATTGGATCAAGCCGCGCCTTCGCGCTTATTGCTCGAGCGATTTCAGGTAACTGATGACGTCGTTGACCTGGCCCGGATCGAACCGGAATTCCGGCATCGTCGGATGGCCGGTGATGATGCCTTCGGCCAGCGGCTCTTCGAGATCCTCGACGGGATAATGCTCATGCAGCGTGCGGAACGCTGGCGCGATTTTCAGCGGACTGCCCCCGACCTTGCCCACCGCATGGCATTGCGCGCAGTCGGCACGCAACAGGACCAGACCTCGTTGCGCCGCCGGCGTAAGCGTCCCTGCACTGTTCGCCGGAAAAATTGTGCAGGCGAGCATCGCCAAAGACGACGCTAAGCACACGGCTTGGTGCACAACCTTGGCTCGGTGCACGACTTTCACGTGCCCGGGAACGGTCCCAAACATGACATCCTCGCTATGTTGGTTGGCAACTGGGCGAATTTACGTGAAGCGCGCGCCGGCTGTTACGACGCGGCGCGCTCTTTGGCTTCGTCTTCGACGGAGGGAAACGCCATCCCGGACATCGGCTCGACCCAGACGAGATGGTCGTGAACCTGTTCGACGCCGGCCACGTTCTCGGTCGCGACGATCAGCGCTTGGCGTTCGCGCTCGTCGGTGATGGCACCCCATAGTTCGGCAACGCCGTTCTTGACCACGACATTGACACGCGGCGCCCATTTCTGGTTGCCGATAGCCACCATGATATTGTCGCGGATCTTGGAATCGTCGCCGGCCGGCGCCATCGTATCGCGCGCCAGACTCGCCAGCGCATGCATCAGATTGGCGCGGCTGACGATGCCGACCATCCGGCCGCCCTGCATCACCGGCAGGCGTTTGATGTGATGGCGCTCCATGAGTTCGACCACGTCTTCGAGCGATTCGTCGAGCGTCGCCGTGACGGGGTCCGGCGTCATGATTTCTTCTACCTTCTTGCCCGACTGCGAGACATATTCCTCCGCCAGCCGGCCCGGACCGACGATGAACTCGAGCCATCGCGGCCGGCGGCGCTGTGTGCCGAGCTCGCTGCGGCGGAGGAAATCGCCTTCGGTCACCATGCCGACCAAATCTCCTGCGCCATTGACCACCGGCAGCCCGCTGATGTTGTTCTGCAGCATCAGGCGCGCGGCCCGCACAATCGGCTCGTGGGTTTGAACGGAAACGACGTTCCGCGTCATGACATCTTTGACTTGCATGATATTACCCCTTTCGCGCTCTGATTCTTTCCCGTCACCTCGAGCGCTGCTTGTATTCAGCCGTTCAGGCGTCGCAGCGCCGAACGGTTGCGCAACACGATGCGCCGCGACGACGGCACCTCGATCGCGGCTGCGCATTCCAACGAGGTCAGCGTTCGCGACACCGTTTCGATCGTCAGACCGAGGTAATCGGCGATATCCTGACGCGACATCGGCAAATCGATGGAATTGTCGCCCGACACGCGCTCCGCCATTTCCAGGAGGAAGCTCGCGACGCGCTCTTGCGCGCTCTTGATCAGGAGCATGATGCGATCCTGCACCCGGCCGAGTTCGCGTCCCGTGAGCGCAAAGAGCTGACGCGCGACCGAAGCGTCGCGGCCGGCCAGCGCGTTGAGCGCGCTACGCTTGATGACCAGAATTTTCGCGTCGGAGATCGCCTCGGCCGACATCGAATGTTCGGCGGCGAATTCCAGACCGAAAACGTCGCCCTGCATATAGAAGCCGCCGATTTGCCGGCGGCCGTCGGTGAGGATTTTGTAGGTGCGTACGCTGCCGCTGACGACCTTATAGAGATATTCGGCCGGTTCGTTTTCGCCGAAAATCTCGGTATTGCGCGGATAGCCGAGCACCGCACCCATCAGCTGCATCGAATGATCGAGCGCCTCGGCATCGATGGCGATGGAGGCTTGATTCGGCTGGCGGATCGGCATCGCCGGCCGTCGGATGGCATCGCCGTGGATTGCGGTCTGTGTGTGCATGGCTCTTTACCTCCAGGAGCTTCGGGAGGTACTGCTATGCTCGGGGTGATCGAGGGAAAATTCAGATATTGACCCTAAGGGTTTGCCCTTAGGCTGCTGAGAGAAACTAACCCATTGACATAAAACACGTTTCAGCGGCTTCGAGCAATGGCGGTCGCATCAAAGCGGCGTTTTCGATGGCGGATGCGGTAACCACGGGAAAAACCTATCCGACGACGGCATTGCCGCTGCTGGCACGGCGCGGTTTCGTCCAGCGCTATGGCATTGCCGTCGCGGCGACCGCCGCCGGTTTGGCCGTCAAGCTCGCGCTTGGATCGGTGCTGCGCGGCGAAGCCTCTTTTCTGCTTTTCATGCCCGCCGTTCTGATCGCCTCGGCGATCGGCGGCTGGGGGCCGGGCCTGCTCGCGACCATTTTCGGCGCCGCGATCGGGTTGTTTTTCGTCGAGGACTATCGTTCGCTGTCTGCCGCGGATTTCGTCAATGCCGCGACCTTTGTTCTGGTCGGCGTCGGCGTGTCCTGGCGCGGCGCCATGTTGACCCGCTTCCGCGTCGCGGCGTCGGCGAATGCCGAACAGGCCTTGACCCGCGAGGCCCATCTGCAATCGATTCTCGACAGCATACCCGACGCCATGATCGTCATCGACGAGCACGGCGTCATGCAATCCTTCAGTTCGGCGGCCGAACGCCTGTTCGGCCTGAAGGCCGCCGACGTCGTGGGCAAGAACGTCAAGATGCTTATGCCGGCGCCATATCGCGAGGGACACGACGCCTATATCGAACGCTACAAACGCACCAATGAGCGGCGAATCATCGGCATCGGCCGGGTCGTGGTCGGCCGGCGCGCAGATGGTTCGACCTTCCCGATGGAGCTCGCGGTCGGCGAGATGCATGTGCACAAGCAGCGCTTCTTCACCGGCTTCATCCGCGATCTGACCGAACGGCAGCAGACCGAGGCACGGCTGCAAGAGCTGCAATCCGAGCTCGTGCACATGTCGCGGCTGACCGCCATGGGCGAAATGGCGTCGGCGCTGGCGCATGAGCTCAACCAGCCGCTGTCGGCCATCGCCAATTACATGAAAGGATCGCGGCGGCTCCTGCAGGATCGCGCCGACGCCGACACGACGCTGTTGCGCGACGCGATGGACAAAGCGGCCGATCAGGCGCTGCGCGCCGGCGACATCATTCGCCGGTTGCGCGATTTCGTCGCTCGCGGCGAAAGCGAACGCCGGGTCGAGGACGTCAAGAAGCTGATCGAGGAAGCAAGCGCACTCGCGCTCGTCGGCGCCAAGGACAAAGGCGTGCGCGTCAGCTTCACCTTCACCCCCGGGCTCGATTTCGTGCTGGCCGACAAGGTGCAAGTTCAACAGGTCCTTCTTAATCTGATGCGCAATGCCATCGAAGCCATGGAAGAGAGCGACCGGCGTGAACTCGCCATCGCGACGGCGCCGGCGCCCGACAATATGGTCGAGATCAGCGTCGCCGATACCGGCGGCGGCATTGCACCCGAGATCAGCGCTCAGTTATTCCAGCCCTTCGTCACCACGAAACGGCACGGCATGGGCGTCGGCCTGTCGATTTCACGCACCATTATTGAAGCGCATGGCGGCTCGATCACGCAGCAGCCGAATCCCGGAGGTGGAACGGTGTTTTCGCTTACCTTACCCGCCGTGACCAAGGATGAGGCCGGCGATGCCATCTGACGCAGGGATCGTGCATGTCATCGACGACGACGAAGCGCTCCGTGAATCGCTGACATTCCTGCTGCGGTCGGCGAAACACGACGTCCGCAGTTACGCGTCGGCGAAAGCCTTTCTCGACGCGCTGCCCGAGGCGAGCCTCGGCTGCATCATTACCGATGTGAGAATGCCGGGCATGAGCGGGATCGAGCTGTTGCGACGGCTGCGAGAGCTCAACGTCGCGGTGCCGGTGATCGTCGTCACCGGGCATGGCGACGTTGCGCTTGCCGTCGAAGCCATGAAGATCGGCGCCGTGGACTTTCTGGAAAAGCCGTTCGACGATGAAGTGCTGATGGCGAGCGTCGATGCGGCGCTGCGCCAGCAGGACGGCCAGTCGAGGCGCCAAAGCGAACGCGCCGAGATCGAGAGCCGCGTGGCGGCATTGTCGCCGCGCGAGCGCGATGTCTTGGGCGGCCTGGTGGCGGGGCGCGCCAACAAGCAGATCGCCTACGATTTGGGAATCAGCCCGCGAACGGTGGAAATCTACCGGGCCAATCTCATGAACAAGATGCAGGCCGGAAGCCTGTCCGACCTCGTGCGCATGGCGTTGATTGTCGGGATACTCGGGTCGGAGTGACCCGCGGCCGGCGCCAGGCAGCCGCGAAACGGACTGGCTGCCGCCTCATCCAGCCCAAGGGTCGCTCCGCTCGCCGTTTGAGCCATGTCAATGCGGCTTCGCCAATCTGCTGGCATTGAACGCCAAATTACTCACACGGCGAAGGACCGGCGCGCGATGACGCCGCAGTGTCAGCAAGCTCATTTGCCGGTGCAGACGCCGACCGTGATCGTCGTGGACGACGATCCCGCGGTCTGCAATTCGCTGAAATTTTCGCTTGAGCTCGAAGGCTTTACAGTGCGCACCTATCGGAGCGGCACGCAGCTTCTCGACAGCGGCGAAATTCGCGACTGCGACTGCTTCGTCGTCGATCAAAGAATGCCCGGTCTTACCGGAATTGACCTGATCGCCAAGCTCCGCCAGCACGATGTTTTTACGCCGGCCATTCTGATTCTCACCCATCCCAACGCCGCACTGACCGCGCGGGCAAAACTCGCTCAGATCGACATCGTCGAAAAGCCCTTGCTCGGCAATGCGCTGGTCGATCGCATCCGCGAGGCATGCGGGCGCAGCCAAAAGTAGCTTTTGTGCGCTTGATCAAAATCAATGCAATTTCGCGGTAAGATGTGACCGTATGGCTCATGTATGAGCCTGCGGGACATCACGCACCAAACCTCGCTTTGCTCTGGCCGGCCATCGCGGCGGCCTCGGCAAGCGAATTCGCGGCGAGTTTTGCCAAAGAGCTCACGCGGCTCGCGGTGGGAGATCAAGAAGCCGCAGCCCCGCTGCCGCCATGGGCCACGCCGCATCGCACCGCGCTCGAACTGAAAACGTTGCGATTACGCGACTTTTCGACGGACACGCTGGGCATCCCGACACTCCTCTGTGCGCCACTCGCCTTGCATAGCGCAGCCGTCAGCGATCTTGCCATAGGCCACAGCCTCGTCGCCGCGTTGCGCGCTGCCGGACTGACGCGGCTCTTCGTCGCCGACGGGCGTTCCGCGACCGCCGATATGCGCTTTCTCGGCATCGACGATTATCTTGCCGATCTCAACGTGTTGGTCGACGAGATCGGGCCTCCGCTCGATCTCATTGGTTTGTGCCAGGGCGGCTTCATGGCGCTGATCTATGCGGCGCGATTTCCCGGAAAAATTCGCAAGCTAGTTCTGGCGGCAGCGCCGATCGACATTGCGGCAGCGCCCTCGGCGCTATCCTCGCTCGCCGAAGCGAGCCCGCTCGCGGTATTTCACGAGGTGGTGCGGCTCGGCGACGGCTTGGTGCCGGGACAAACGGTGCTGAAATTCTGGGCGCCGGCAGCGGTCGAAGCAGAGGATATCCGGCAATTGCTGGAGACCGAAGGCGCGCTCGGATCGGCGGAACTGAACAGCATCGAAACGGGATTCCGTATCTGGTACGCCTCGACCCTCGATCTGCCCGGAACCTTCTTTCTCGAAACGGTGGAGCGCATCTATAAGCGTAACGAGCTCGCCAGCGGCAGCTTCGTCGCACTCGGACAGACGATCGATCTCGCCACACTGAAAGTGCCGCTCTACCTCATTGCCGCGCGCGACGACGAATTGGTGGCGCCGCAGCAAGTGTTCGCCACCGAGCGCCTGGTCGGGACCGCGCCGCAAGACGTCCGCAAGGCGACCGCGCCTTGCCGGCATCTCGGCCTGTTCATGGGACGAAACGCCTTGCGGGACATATGGCCCCGCGTCGTAGACTGGCTTGTCGAGGCGTCGGAGACGACGGCGGCCTCCGCGGCACAGCCGCTTCGGAAGGTTTCTTAGATCGTCCGAGTGCGATCCGGATGGCGCAAGCGAACTCGCGCCACCGAGCCGCCTCCGCAATATCCCTTAGGGCCGAGACCTGAATATTTTAAGCCTGAGCTTCGGTCTATCAAACCGGGCGGGCGCACCAAACTGGGCAAGATATGGATCAAGATACCAAAATAACGCGTGCGGCATGGCCGATTGCCGACGACATTCACACTGCACCGCTAGCGCCCGAGCGCGATCTCGTGCCGGCACGAAGCTCTGCCGGGCTCCCGGTTCCGATGGCGCAGCCACGGCCCGTCCGCCGGTGGTGGCTGCGGCTCGTCGTGGCGCTCGCGATCATCGGCGGCGGCGCCGGCGGCGGCTATTACTGGTGGCAGCATCTTCAGGCCCAATTGCCGGCTGGCATCGCCTTCGGCAACGGCCGGCTCGAGGCCGACGAGATCGATATCGACACCAAATATGCTGGCCGCATCGCCGAAATTCTGGCTGACGAGGGCGATCTGGTGCAAGCGGGCCAGGTCGTCGCCCGCATGGACACACAGGATCTCGCCGCATCGCTGAAAAAATCGCAAGCCCAGGTGCAACAGGCAAAGCAGGCGATCGACGAAGCGAACGCCAATGTCGATCAGGCGGATAGTCAGGTGCTCCTCGCCAAACAGGAAATGGATCGCGCCGCCTATCTGGTGCAGAAGGGTTTTCAAACCAAAGAGGCCGTGGATCAGCGCCAGCAGCAGTTGGACGGCGCCACCGCGGCGCTCGGCGCGGCGAAGTCCCGCGTGATCCAGCTAGGGCATGCGCTCGACGCGGCGACCCACGACGTCGAACTCTACAATGTGCAGATCGCCGACAATACGCTGGTCGCCCCGCGTATCGGCCGCATCGAGTACCGCGTCGCCAATATCGGCGAAGTGCTTCCTGCCGGCGGCAAAGTCTTCGCCATGCTCGATACGTCGGATGTCTATATGGACGTCTATCTGCCGACCGAGGCCGCGGGCAAAGTGAGATTCGGCGCCGACGCCCGCATCGTCCTCGATGCCTATCCGGCGATCGCCATCCCGGCCAAGGTGTCGTTCATTGCCACCCAGGCGCAATTCACGCCGAAGACCGTCGAAACGGAGAGCGAGCGCGACAAGCTGATGTTCCGCATTCGCATCCGCATCGATCCCGAACGCTTGCGCACGCGCGCCGAGGCAGTGCGCAGCGGACTGCCGGGTGTCGCCTATATCCTGACCAGTTCCGGCACCGCTTGGCCGCCCGCCCTGCAAGGGCAAGTGACGCAATGATCGCGCTGGCCAGGCCGGTCGCGCGCCTGGACAATGTCACGCAGCGCTACGGGCGCACGGCGGCGCTCGACGCCGTGACTGTCGCGCTGCCTGCCGGATGCATGGTCGGCCTGATCGGGCCGGACGGCGTCGGCAAGTCGACGCTGCTCGGCATCGTTGCCGGGGCGCGCCAGGTTCAATCCGGCCGCGCCGAGGTGCTCGGCAGCGACATCACCGACAGCGCGCATCGCTCCGCGATCTGCTCGCGCATCGCCTACATGCCGCAGGGCCTCGGCCGCAACCTTTATCCCGATCTCAGCGTCGAGGAGAACATCCAGTTCTTCGGCCGTTTGTTCGGACAGTCGCGCGCCGAACGGCAATGGCGGATCGCCGAGCTTCTGGAGAGCACCGGATTAAAGCCATTCGCCGACCGGCCGGCGAAGAAACTCTCGGGCGGCATGCGGCAAAAACTCGGGCTGTGCTGCTCGCTCATCCACGATCCCGACCTTCTGATCCTCGACGAACCGACCACGGGCGTCGATCCCTTGTCGCGGCGTCAGTTCTGGGAATTGATCGATCGCATCCGCGCGCGGCGCGCCGGCATGAGCGTCGTCGTCGCCACCGCCTACATGGAAGAGGCCGAACGGTTCGACAGTCTGATCGCGATGAATGCCGGACGGATTCTCGCAACCGGCTCGCCGGCCGAACTCAAGACCCAGGCCGGCGTGACGAGCGTCGAGGACGCCTTCATCGCGCTGTTGCCGCAGGAACTCCGCGCCGGACGCCACAGGCTCGACATTCCGTCGCGGCGCTTCGGCGACGGCGAGCCGGTCATCACCGCGCGCGACTTGACCTGCCGCTTCGGCGATTTCACCGCCGTCGATCGTGTCAATTTCACCATCGAGCGCGGCGAGATATTCGGCTTCGTCGGTTCGAACGGTTGCGGCAAGACCACGACCATGAAAATGCTCACGGGACTGTTGCCGCCGAGCGAAGGCGAAGCGCTTCTGTTCGGACGCCCGCTCGATGCCCATGATATCGGGGCGCGGCTTCGCGTCGGTTACATGTCGCAATCCTTTTCGCTCTATACCGAGCTCACGGTGCGGCAGAATCTCGAGCTGCATGCGCGGCTGTTCCATCTGCCCGCCGGCAAAGCCAAGGCGCGCATCGACGAACTGACCGGACAATTCGGCCTCGGCGACTATCTCGATCACCGCGCTTCGGATCTGCCGCTCGGCATTCGCCAGCGGCTGTCGCTTGCGGTGGCCGTCGTGCACGAGCCGGAAATGCTGATCCTCGACGAGCCGACCTCCGGCGTCGATCCGCTGGCGCGCGACCGGTTTTGGGAACTGCTGATCGATCTGTCCCGCAATCGCGGCGTCACCATCTTCGTCTCGACCCATTTCATGAACGAGGCCGAACGCTGCGACCGCGTCTCGCTGATGGATTCCGGCCGCGTGCTCGCCACCGATACGCCCGCCAACCTCGTCAAGGCGCGCGGCACAGCCACTCTGGAAGACGCCTTCATCGCTTATCTCGAAGATGCCACCGGCGGGCGCCAGCCGGCGGTGATCGATATCATGCCGTCCGCCGCCGACCACGCGGCACCTGCCCCGCCGCCCCAGCGCTCGTTTAGCCCGCAGCGGCTCTTCGCCTACGCGATCCGCGAGACGATCGAGCTTCTCCGCGATCCGATCCGGCTCACCTTCGCGCTGTTCGGCACCGCGTTCCTGATGCTGGTGTTCGGCTTCGGCATTTCGACCGACGTCAATAATCTGACCTTTGCGGTACTCGATCACGATCAGAGCCACGAAAGCCGCGCCTATCTGGAGGAACTGCGAGGATCGCGCTACTTCGTGGAACAACCGCCGATCGCCGATTACGCCGATCTCGAAAAGCGCCTGCAGAGCGGCGCGATCGACGCCGCCGTGGAATTGCCGCCCGGCTTCGGCCGCGACATAGAACGCGGGCGTCCGGCCTGGGTCGGTGCCTGGATCGACGGCGCCATGCCGTTCCGGGCGCAGACCATCCGCGGCTATCTGCAGGCTATGCATCAGCTTTATCTGAACGATCCGGCGGTGAAGACCGCAACTGCCGCGCCGAGCCCAGCCGCCGATATCGAGATCCGGTTCAAATACAACCAGGATTTCGAAAGCGTCTACGCCATGGTGCCGTCGACCATGTCGCTTCTGCTGGCGCTGTTCCCGGCCATTCTGATGGCGCTCGCCATCGTGCGCGAGAAGGAGCTCGGCTCGATCACCAATCTCTACGTCACCCCGGTGACGCGGCTCGAATTCCTGATCGGCAAGCAATTGCCTTATATCGGCGTGGCGATGGCGAATTTCGGTCTGATGTTTCTGATGGCGCTCTTCGTATTCCAGATCCCGCTCAAAGGCAGTTTCGCGGCGCTCTTTATCGGCGTCTTGCTCTATGTGACGACGACGACGGCCTACGGCATGATGATTTCCGCCTTCACGCGCACCCAGATCGCCGCGCTGTTCGGCACCGCGATATTGACCGTGCTGCCGGCGACGCAATTCTCCGGCATGATGGTGCCGGTATCCGCGCTCTCCGGCACGGCGCGCATCATGGGCTCGGCGTTTCCGATGACCTATTTCGTGCCGATCAGCGTCGGCACTTTCACCAAAGGGTTGGGATTTGCCGATCTTGTCAGAAATCTCGCCGCGCTCTGCGTCTTCATTCCGATTCTGACGCTGATAAGCCTGCTTCTGTTGCGCAAGCAAGAACGTTAGGAGAGGAGCGGATGCGCAGCCTGGAAAACATCTTTTGGCTCGGCACCAAGGAGTTGCGCAGCTTCATGCGCGATTTCGTGCTGCTCGGTCTCGTCATTTATTCGTTTTCACTGGCGATCATTGCACAGTCGCAAAGCAATTCGCAGGAGTTGCACAACGCCTCGGTCGCCTATGTGGACGAAGACAATTCGGTCCTGTCGCGGCGGATCGTGGGCGCGTTTCTGCCGCCTTATTTCCAACCCCCTCAGCCGGTCGCCGAACGCGATATCGTGCCGCTGATGAATGCCGGCAAATTCACATTCGTCATGGATATCCCGCCGCATTTCGAGCGCGATGTGCTCGGCGGACGCGGGCCGGGGCTCCAGATCAATGTCGACGCCACCGCCATGGTTCAGGCCGGTCTCGGCTCCGGCTATATGCAACAAATCATCACCACCGAGATCGGGGACTACCTGTCGCATGCCGAAGGCACGCCCTTGGCGCCGGCCAATCTCGCGCTGCGCATCGCGTTTAATCCCAATGTCACGACCGCCTGGTTCACGAGCGTCATGGGCATCATCAACAATGTCACCATGCTCGCCATCATTCTCGCCGGAGCCGCAATCGTGCGCGAGCGCGAGCACGGCACCATGGACCACCTGTTGGTCATGCCGGTGACGCCGTTCGAGATCGCGATGTCGAAGGTTTGGGCGAATAGCCTCGTCATCACGGTCGCGGCGGGGCTTTCGCTCTATGTCGTGGTTCGCGGCATGCTCGGGGTACCGATCGCGGGCTCGATCCCGCTCTTCATGTTCGGGATGGTGATCTATCTGTTCTTTGCCTGCGCCATCGGCATCTTCATCGGTACCGTGGCGCGCTCGATGCCGCAGCTCGGCCTGTTGTTCATGCTGGTGTTCCTGCCGATGAACATGCTGTCCGGCAGCAATACGCCGCTCGAAAGCATGCCGCCGTGGCTTGCCACCGTGATGCAGGCCTCGCCGTCGACGCATTTCGTGTCGTTTGCGCAAGCGATCCTTTATCGCGGCGCCGGCCTTGACGTGGTATGGCCGCAATTTGCGCTGGTGGCGGCGATCGGCGGGCTGTTCTTTTTTGCCGCCGTCTTGCGCTTCCGCTCCAGCACCGTACAGGCGGGCTAATCGATCCGCAGCCGCGCGAACACCAAAAGCTTTATCGAATCCATCGCCAAGGTGAATACCAGCGTCGCACCCGCGAGCATGGCGATGACCGCAAGCGGCAACGCATCCATCAATACGCCGGTCGCCGCCAGAGAGCCGACCAGGACAACGTCGCATGCCGATGCCACCACCATGATGGTCGCGGGACGCGAATGCCACAGCCGGCCGCGTTCGCGCAACACGTAGATATTGCCTTGTCGGCAAAGGCCAGCATGACGAAGGTCAGCGTCTGCATCTGACCGGTGCTCAGACCCATGAGGCGCCAACACAGCCCGAGGATCGTCACCAGATAGATCAGCCTGAAGGCGCCGAGCGGCAGGGCGGCGAGCGTGAGATTGCGCACGCGCCAGGCGTTTGGATAGGCCGAGGGCCGGGCGCGATCCGCCGCCCGCGACATCGTCACGAAATCATTGGTGAGCATCGACAGCGCCTGCAACAGAGGCGTCAGCACGGCATGACCGGTGATGACGAGGCCGACACCGAGCACGATGAGCGTGACGCTTTTGTTGACCAGGATCATCAAGGTATAGGTCAACACGCGCTGGAACGCGGACCTACCTTCCTTGATGCAGGCGACAATACCGCCGAGACCCGGTTCGGTCAGGACGACACCGGCCGCCGACTTGGCCACATCGGTCGCCGTCGACACGGCGATGCCCATCTGAGCTTGCCGCAACGCCGGCGCATCATTGGCGCCGTCGCCGCACATGCCGACGGCATGGCCCTGATGCTGGAAGGCTTTCACCAGCCGAAACTTTTGTTCCGGCAACACGCCGGCATAGACGGCAAAATCGTCGGGGCCGACACTGTCGGGAATATTGCCCGGCGGACAGACCGGCCCTTCCAGCCCGATTGCACGGGCTACGGCCGCCGGCGTCGCCGCTGACCATGACGGGCCGCACGCCGTGCGAGCGCAACTCGTTCAATAATTCCGCCGAATCCGGCCGTGGCGGATCGGCAAAGGCGATAAAGCCGATCAGCTCCAAAGCGCCGCTCGGACCGGCCGCTACGGCGAGCGTTCGATAACCGGCGCCGGTGAGCGCGTCGAGCGCCGAGGCGGCCGCGGCATCGATCGGCGCCACGGTGCTCACGACCGCCGGCGCGCCTTTGACGACGCGGATGTCGCGATCGTGGTCGGCGGCGGCAGCCTCGGCCATCTTGGTCGCCGGGTCGAACGGCGAGAAATGCGTGGCGATGCGTGGCGCGCGTCCGGCGCTGCCGCTTCGGGCGAGCATTTTACGAATGGCGGCATCGATCGGATCGAGGCCGTCCGCCGAACTGGCGAGCGCTGCGAAGCCGAGAACGTCGGTTTCCACATAACCGGGCTCGGCCGGACGGATGGTGCCCACCGTCAACTCGTTCAGCGTCAGCGTGCCGGTCTTGTCACAGCACAGCACGTCGATGGTGGCGGCCTCGTGCAACGACGACAGGCGCGTGAGCAGCACGCCCTTCGGCGCCAGGGCCTTGGCGCCGAGGGCCGCCGCCAAAGTAAATGTCGCGGAGAGCGCCACCGGCACCGCCGACAGCATCGCCGTCAGGACGAGAAGCGCGATCTGCTCGAGGCTGACGTGGATGAAGAGCGCATAGCCGACGATCCCCACGACGATCACAAGATTGATCGCCGTGAGGTTACGCACCACGGCCAGCACCGCTTTCTGCTCGGCGCTCTCGACATGGGGGATGCTGACCAGCTCGGCGGTACGACCGAAATAAGTCCGGGTCCCGGTGGCGACGACCTTGGCGATCGCCTCGCCGCGTCGAACCAGGCCCCCCGCATAGGTGGTTTGCCCGGCCGCCATTTCGATCGGAACCGACTCGCCGGTCAGCATCGACTGATCCACCAAGAGTGAGCCGTCGACGAGCGTCACGTCGGCCGGAACAATATCTCCCAGCGAGATCTTCACGATATCGTCGGGCACCAGCACGGCCGCCGCCGTATCGATCCAGATGCCGTCGCGCTTGACCCGCGTCTTCAGCGACAGCCGCTGTTTGAGCAGCGCCAAAGCGGCCTCGGCCCGGCTTTCCTGAACCGCCCCCAGGATCACGTTGAGGATCAGTAGCGCCGCGATCAGCGCCGCCGTGATCCACTGTCCAAGGACCAGCTGTAGCGCGATCGTGGCCTCGAGCATCCACGGCACCGGCACCCAGAAATGGCGCATAATTCGCGCCAGCGGATGAACGCGCTTTTCAACGACGGCGTTCGGGCCGAATTCCCGGAGCCCGCGCTCCGCCTCGGCGCCGGTGAGGCCGGCGGACTGATTGGGTTCTGCGGCCGTGGCGGACTCTGTGAGCACGAGGTTTGCGCCGGACATGGACGGTGGATGGACGGTGGCTTTCCGTCATCCTATCAGCGATCGGCGATAATTCAGATTGACGACCGGCCCTCGAAAGCGGGAGGCGAGAGTATCACCACCCTGTCCCGTGGCGCATCAGCTTTGCAACACATAAGTCCCGGGAGCGTCACCGAGAATCGGATAGCCGAATTGCGGTGCACCCATCGCCTGCAGGATCGTCGGTGGAGCGGAGTGTGCGCTCAGCCAAGCGGTCCATTCCGGCCACCACGAGCCTTCTTTGTGTTGCGCCTCGATCAGGAAGCGGTCGGGATCGAGATAGCGATCGCCGGCTCGCTTGACTCCGACGCGGTAGCCGCGTCCGGGATGGCCGGGCTCCGACACGATCCCGGCATTATGGCCGCCGGCCGTCAGCACATAGGTGACTTCGGTGTCGGTCTGCAGATTGATCTTGTAGGTCGAGCGCCACGGCGCCACATGGTCCCACTCGGTGCCGACGGCGAACACCGGAACGCGCACATCGCTGAGCGCGATCGGCTTGCCGCCGACCATGAAGTGGCCTTCGGCGAGGTCGTTGCCGAGAAAGAGCTCGCGCAGATATTGCGAATGCATACGATACGGCAGCCGTGTCGTATCGGCGTTCCAGGCCATCAGATCCGTCATCGGCTCGCGCTCGCCGAGCATATATTCATGCACCATGCGCGACCAGACGAGATCGTTCGACCGCAGCATCTGAAACGCGCCCGCCATCTGCCGGCTGTCGAGAAAGCCCCGCTCCCACATCTGGTCCTCGAGGAAGGCGAGCTGGCTCTCGTCCATGAACAGCATCAACTCGCCGGCCTCGGTGAAGTCGGTCTGCGCCGCGAACACGGTCTTGGTAGCGAGCCGATCGTCGCCGTCGCGGGCCATTGCGGCCGCCGCGATCGACAACAGCGTGCCGCCGAGACAGTAGCCGGCCGCATGCACTTTTTGGTTCGGCGCGATGGCGCCGACGGCGTCGAGCGCCGCCATCACGCCGCGCGCGCGATAGTCGTCGAGGCCGAGATCGCGGTCTTCCGGACCGGGATTCCTCCAGGAGACCATGAATACCGTGAAGCCTTGCTCGGTCAGATACTTCACCAGCGAATTATGCGGCGAAAGATCGAGAATGTAATATTTCATGATCCAGGCCGGCACGATCAAGATCGGCTCCGGCCGCACCGCCGCGGTCGACGGAGTGTATTGGATGAGCTCGATCAGGTCGTTGCGAAAGATCACTTTGCCGGGTGTTACCGCGACATCGCGACCGACAATGAAATGCTCACAGCCGACAGGTCCTTCATGGCGCGCCGCGCGCTCGCAATCGGCGAGAAAATTCTGCCAGCCGCGCAAGAGATTGAAGCCGCCCTGCTCGACGGTGCGGCGAAGGATTTCGGGATTGGTCAACGGGAAGTTCGATGGCGCGACCATGTCGAGAATCTGGCGCGCCGTGAACCCCACCATATCTTCATGCCGTTTCGACACGCCGCTGATGCCGGTGGTGGCATGGTGCCACCATTGCTCCTGCAGCAGAAAACCCTGTGCCATGAAGTTGAACGGCCAATTCTGCCAATCCGCGGCGCGGAAGCGGTGGTCCTGCGCCACTGGCTCGATACAGGGCGGCGTCGCGGCGCCCTCGGTCGCATAGCGGCGCGCGTAATCTTCAAAGCTCAAGGCCTTGCGCACCGCCGTGTTGGCAAGCTGCAGGCCTTTGCCGGGTGCGACCGCAAGATGAACCGCCCAATCGGCATAAGCCTGGAGCAGCGCCGCCGGCGACAGACCGCCGGTCAGGCGTGCGATCCCGGCATGCAGCGACCGATCGGTGAATTCGGCGAATGAGGTCAGCACTGCCGGATCGGCGCCGTTCGGCTTCGCCGCGCCGGACACCATCGAGGCATCCTGTCTCAAGTCCGGCAGATTAAGCGGAACCAGTTCGCCCGCGCTCACGGTTTCACCGCCTCCATGCTCCGCCACGACTGCGTTGTCTTCCATTGTCATATTTCCACGCGCTGTACCCGCGTACCGATCCTAGCACCGGTGCGCCAGCTGCCAATTGAGTAAACATTCGGCAGACGCCGAGTCCTTGATCGAGGTCAAGCAACCGGTCACACGCACGTAATCAAGCGGGTCTTTATCTGCGGGAAACCGCAGCGGAAGGCTAAAACTTCATGCCGACGCTTCGATGACAGCATTCGACGCCATGCCCGGCGTCGTCAGCATCTCCGATGAGATGATTCCGGCTTATTAGACGGCGGCGTTAAAAAAGACGCGTTACGAAAACACGCGTCCGCTTCCCTCCCGATGCCGTCACCGGCCTAGCGCGTAGCCGCAATTGACATAGCTCAAAGCATTATTTGCCCGACGGGCTAGCGTGTGTCCGTCGAAGGCATCGCAGCCGCATCTGGCCGATCCTCGTCGCTGATAAAACCAGGTGGGGACGGCCGATGTTTCAAGTGCGCTTCCACGGCCGAGGAGGACAAGGAGTCGTCACCGCAGCCGAAATGCTGTCGGTCGCGGCGTTTCTCGAAGGCCGGTACGCGCAGGCATTTCCGAGCTTCGGCTCCGAGCGCATGGGCGCGCCAGTCGTTTCGTTTTGCCGGATCGATGACAAGGAAATCAGGCTGCGCGAGCCGGTTCTGGAGCCCGACGCGGTGATCGTGCAGGATTCGACGCTGTTCAAGGTCGTCGATGTCCGCCAGGGCCTGAAGCCCTCCGGTTATTTGCTGGTCAACAGCAATCGAAGCCTGAGCGAACTGCACCTCGACAAAATTGTCAGCCGATTGCCCGCGGGGCACGCGCTCGCCGTGCCGGCGTCCGAATTGGCGCTGCAATATGTCGGCCGTCCGCTGCCCAATGCGGTGCTGCTTGGCGCCTTTGCTCATCTCACCGGCATTGTCGGGTTGAAATCGATCAATGCGGCGATCGCCGAAGCCTTCGCCGAAAAAGTCGCCGCCGCCAATATCGCCGCCGCGACCGCAGCCTATAACGCCGTCGCCGGCGCCGCGGCAGCGGCCTGAGAGGCCATCGCCATGCTCAAGCAGATCGAGGGTTCCCGCGCCATGGCCGAGGCGATCGGGCTGTGCCGTCCCGAAGTGATCTGCGCCTATCCGATTACACCGCAGACCCACATCGTCGAAGGCCTCGGCGAAATGGTGCGGACCGGCGACATCGCCAATTGCGAATTCATCAATGTCGAATCGGAATTTGCCGCGCTGTCGGTCGCGATCGGCGCATCGGCCGCCGGCGCGCGCGCCTATACGGCGACCGCAAGTCAGGGCCTGCTCTACATGGCGGAAGCCGTCTACAACGCCGCCGGTCTCGGCCTGCCGATCGTGATGACGCTCGGCAACCGCGCCATCGGCGCGCCGATCAATATCTGGAACGATCATTCCGATGCGATGGCGGTGTGCGATTCCGGCTGGATGCAGCTGTTCGCCGAGACCAACCAGGAAGCCGCCGATCTCCACATCCAGGCTTTCCGCCTGGCCGAGGAACTGTCGATGCCGGTGATGGTCTGCGTCGATGGTTTCATCCTCACGCATGCGGTCGAACGCGTCGATATTCCCGGGCAAGCCGACGTCGATGCCTACCTGCCGCCCTACGAGCCGGTGCAGGTGCTCGATCCGCGCGACCCGGTATCGATCGGCGCCATGGTCGGGCCTGAGGCCTTTACCGAGGTGCGATATCTGCAGCATTACAAGCAGACGCTCGCGCTTCGCCTCATTCCGGAATTCGCTGCCGCGTTCAAAGCGCGCTTCGGCCGCGACAGCGGCGGCCTGCTGCGCTCCTATCGCACCGAAGATGCCGACTTGGTCGTCGTCGCCATGGGATCGGTGAATGGCACCATCAAGGACACCATCGACGAGATGCGCGCCGACGGCGTGAAGATCGGATTGGTGACGCTCGTCTCGTTTCGGCCGTTCCCGACCTGGGCGTTGCGCGACGAACTGATGCGGGCGCGAAACGTCGTCGTCATCGAGAAGAGTATCGCCGTCGGCATGGGCGGTCCGCTCGCCAACAATGTCGACCTCGCCTTGCGCAATATTGCGGGGGCGCCGCAAGTTCACTCCGTCATCGCCGGGCTCGGCGGCCGTCCGATCACCCGCGCCGCGCTGCATCGCGTGTTGCGCCAGGTTCTGACGCAGCCGTGGGAGGGTTCGCACTTTCTCGATCTCAACGAGGCGGTCATCGCCAAGGAACTGCATCACGTCCGCAAGGTGCGGCGCTCCGGACCCACCGCCGAAAATCTGTTGCGCCGTCTCGGCCAAACCGCCGAACAGGCCGCCGAACATTCGGTCGTGTGAGGGAGATACATTGTGAACGAACACACGACAGTTTTGGACGCGACGCAAAAACTTCGCTTCTACCAAAAGGGCACCTTCACGGTCGGCAACCGTCTTGTCTCGGAGCAAGAACGCGCGGTGCAGGCCTCGATCAGCCGCGCCAATGCGCTCACCTGCGGACATCGCGCCTGCCAGGGTTGCGGCGAGGCGCTCGGCGCGCGCTATGCCATCGATGCGGCGATGCGGGCGACCAATGGCAATCTGATCGCCGCCAATGCGACCGGCTGCCTCGAAGTCTTCACCACGCCCTATCCCGAAACGTCGTGGCAAACGCCTTGGCTGCACTCATTGTTCGGCAACGCCGCCGCAGTCGGGACCGGGATCGCCGCCGCGATGCGGGCGAAAGGCCGTCCCGAAGTCAGGGTGATCGCCCAAGGCGGCGACGGCGGCACCACCGATATCGGCTTCGGCTGCCTGTCCGGCATGTTCGAGCGCAACGACGACGTTCTTTATATTTGCTACGACAATGAGGCCTATATGAACACCGGTGTGCAGCGCTCGTCGGCGACGCCACCCACCGCGCGCACCGCGACGACGCCCGCCATGGGCGCGGAACCGGGCAACGTGTTCGGCACCGGCAAGAGCGTGCCCAAGATCGCGGTCGCGCACGGCATTCCCTATGTCGCCACCGCGAGTGTCGCCGACCTGCACGATCTCGAGCGCAAGGTCACCAAGGCGATGGGCATTCACGGCGCGCGCTATCTGCACATCCACGTGCCCTGCCCGCTCGGCTGGGGCTCGGCTTCGCAGGACACCATCCGCCTGGCGCGGCTTGCGGTCGAATGCGGACTGTTCCCGGTGTTCGAAGCGGAACACGGCGTCGTCACCGGCAGCCGCAAAATCCGCCGCCCGGTGCCGGTCGAGGATTATCTGAAACCGCAGCGGCGTTTTGCACATCTCTTCACGTCGGAAGAAGGCAAAAAACGCCTCGCTCACGTGCAGGCCATCGCTGATCGCAACATCGCCGACTATCATCTGACCGGCGACGAGGGAGAGATGTGATGGAGCACCCATTCGCCATCAGCCTCGACGTCGGAACGAGCCTCGCCAATCAGACCGGATCGTGGCGCACGTCGCGACCGGTCTATGTCGACCGGTTGCCGCCCTGCAACAATGGCTGTCCGGCCGGCGAGAATATTCAGAGCTGGCTCTATCACGCCGAATCCGGCGACTACGAATCGGCCTGGCGCGCTCTGACCGAAGACAATCCGATGCCAGCGGTGATGGGCCGCGTTTGCTATCACCCCTGCGAGACCGCGTGCAATCGCGCCCAGATCGACGAAGCCGTCGGCATTAATTCGGTCGAGCGTTTCCTCGGCGACGTCGCCATCAAGAATGCCTGGCGCTTCGCGCCGCCGAAGCTTCACAGCGGCAAGCGCGTGCTCATCGTCGGCGCGGGGCCGTCGGGTCTCTCCGCTGCCTATCACTTGCGTCGACGCGGCCACGCCGTGGAAATCCAGGAAGCCGGGCCTTTCGCCGGCGGCATGATGCGCTTCGGCATCCCGAAATACCGCCTGCCGCGCGACGTCCTCGATGCCGAAATCAATCGCATTATCGATCTCGGCGTCGTGCTCAAGCTCGACACCAAAGTCGATCATATCGTCGACAGCATGCGGGCCGGCCAATTCGATGCCGCCTTCCTCGCCGTCGGCGCCCATATCGGCAAGCGCTCCTTTATTCCTGCGGGTTCGGCCGCGAAGATTCTCGACGCCGTCTCGCTGCTGCGCTCGATGGAGGGCGCGGATCAGCCGCTGCTCGGCCGCCGCGTCGTCGTCTATGGCGGCGGCAATACCGCAATCGACGCCGCGCGTACCGCAAAGCGCCTCGGCGCCAGCGAGGCCATCATCGTCTACCGCCGCACCCGCGACCGCATGCCGGCGCACGACTTCGAAGTCGAGGAGGCGTTGCAGGAAGGCATCATGATGAAATGGCTCTCGACCATCAAACGGGTGGACGAGGGCGTGCTGACCGTCGAGAAGATGCAGCTCGACGACAAAGGCTTTCCGC
The DNA here is from genome assembly GCA_049282655.1 of Xanthobacteraceae bacterium. GTDB lineage: Bacteria > Pseudomonadota > Alphaproteobacteria > Rhizobiales > Xanthobacteraceae > BOG-931. The sequence goes on along the minus strand of JBAPUM010000063.1, from coordinate 93,369 downwards.
AGCCGACCGGCGAATTCGAGACGCTCGCCGCCGACTCGCTGGTGCTCGCACTCGGCCAGGATGTGGACCTGGCGCTGCTCGACGGCGTGCCCGGGCTTCAGATCAAGGACGGCACCGTGCAGGTCGGCGCCAGTATGATGACCGGCTATGCGGGCATTTTCGCCGGCGGCGACATGGTGCCCTCCGAACGCACCGTCACGGTCGCGGTCGGCCACGGCAAGAAAGCCGCGCGCCATATCGACGCCTGGCTGCGCGGTCATGCCTACGGGGCGGAAGGCAAGCACGAGCTGGCGGGCATCGACAAGCTCAATACCTGGTACTACGCCGACGCGCCCAAGACGGTGCGGCCGATGCTGGAAATCGCGCGCCGGCAAAGCACGTTTGAGGAGGTGCAGGGCGGCCTCGACGAGACCAACGCGCTCTACGAAGCGCGCCGCTGTCTTTCCTGTGGCAATTGCTTCGAATGCGACAATTGCTACGGCGTCTGCCCGGACAACGCGGTGATCAAGCTCGGTCCCGGCAATCGCTTCAAGTTCAACTACGACTATTGCAAGGGCTGCGGCGTCTGCGCCGAGGAATGTCCGTGCGGCGCCATCGCCATGGTGCCGGAGGAGATCTGAGCCGGGCGCCCCGTGCGATTGCACGGTGGAATTGATGTAGGTCAATGCATGCGGTTGAAACATTCCGCGTGTTTGTGGCGAGAAATGCAGGAGAGTTCGATGCCAGACAAAGCTCCTCGCTCTACCTCAAACGACGACCTTCTCGACAACCGGGCCGCCATGCTCGGCCTCGCGCTGGGCGTGCTGCGCGGCGGCGGCAAGCCGGTCGAAGCCATCAAACGGCGCTGCCGGCGTTGCGAATTCGCCGAGGCTTGTGAACTCGACCTGCGGCGCGATCCAAACGATCCCGCGTGGGAAACCTATTGTCCGAATACGGCGGCGCTGATCGCGCTCGCCGAAAACTCAAGCGATTCCTAACAAATCTAGGCTTATTCGATACGCCACCCACAAAGCTGGGAATAGCGCGCTCATAATGGGGGTAATGGAAATGTTCAGGCAGCTTTTGACACCGGTGGGCGACAGCCTCGGGCTTTCGTTTCTGGTCGCCATCTTGCCGATCCTCGTCGTGCTGTTTCTTCTCGGCTGGCTGCGGCGGCCGGCATGGCAGGCGGCGTTCGCCGGCCTCGTCATCGGCCTGATCGTCGCCGTCATAGCCTGGCAGATGCCGGTTTCTCTCGCGCTCGAATCGGTCGCCAACGGCGCCATCTTCGCGATGTGGCCGGTGATGTGGATCGTCGTCAACGCGCTTTTGCTCTACAACATCGCCGTAAAGTCCGGCCGGTTCGACGCGTTCCGCGCCTGGGTGCTCGCGCATCTGCCGCATGATCGCCGCGTCGTTCTGGTGGTGATCGGTTTCTGCTTCGGCGCGCTGTTGGAAGGCATTTCCGGCTTCGGCACCCCCGTCGCGATCACGAGCTCGCTGCTCATTCTCGTCGGCTTCCCGGCGCTCGAAGCCCTGGTCTTCGTGCTGATCTTCAACACCGCCCCGGTGGCGTTCGGCGCGCTCGGCGCGCCGGTCACGGTGCTGGGCGCGGTTACCGGCCTGCCCGCGCCGGTGCTGGGCGCCATGATCGGACGGCAGTTGCCGCTCTTGGCGCTCATTCTGCCGTTCTATGTCATGGCGATCTACGGCGGCCGGCGCTCGGTTCGGGCGTTGTGGCCGGTGTTATTGGTCGCGGGCGGCAGTTTCGCCGTGTCGCAATTCGTCGCATCGAACTTCCTCGACTATTCGCTGACCGACGTGCTCGCCTCGCTCGGATCGCTGATTTGCACGCTGTTGTTCCTCCAGGTCTGGAGTCCGGCGCCCGATCAGGAATTCGCCATCACCGGCACGGCGCTCACCGCCGAGCACAAGGCGGCAACGATCGCTCCCTGGCAAGGCTGGCTGCCGTGGCTGATCGTGTCCGGTATCGTGATTGTCTGGACGCATTATGCCTGGTTCGCGATCGGCCAGTCGGCCATCCAGTGGCCGGGCCTGCACAACGCGATATCGATCACGCTTTACAGCGACAAACCTTATGCCGCGGTCTGGGTATTCCAACCGCTCGGTACCGGGACCGCGATCCTGTTGGCGGCGATCATCACGGCTGCGATCTTTCGGCTTTCTCCGCGCGGCTTCTTCGAATGCGTCGCGACCACCGTCGAGCAGGCCTGGCTCGCCGTCGTCACCGTCATGCTGATCGTCGGGCTTGCCTATCTGATGAACTATTCGGGCATCGCCTATACGCTCGGCCACGCGGTCGCCTCGACCGGAAAGCTCTTCGTGCTGCTGTCGCCGTTCCTCGGCTGGATCGCGGTGATGCTGTCCGGCAGCGACACCTCGGGCAACGCCTTGTTCGGCAATCTGCAAGTGGTGGCCGCGCGCCAGCTCGATCTCAATCCCGTGCTGTTCGCCGCGACCAACTCCTCCGGCGGCGTGATGGGCAAGATGATCTCGCCGCAAAACATCGCCACCGGCGTTTCCGTGACCAAGCTCAAGGGCCAAGAAGGAGTGATTTTCGCCCGCACTTTCGTGCACAGCGTGGTGCTGACCCTGTTCCTTGGCGCGCTGGTCGCGGTCCAGCAATTCCTCATTCCCTGGATCATCCCGGTGGTGGCGGCGAGCCATTAGCCGCGATACCGGCTCTGCTTTGGGTGTAGGGTATCGGTCGCAAATCGATGACCATCGATCGCCGCTGCCGGCCGAACTGTGGGGGTGACGCGTGGGACTGCGAGTGGGGTTGTTCATTCCCTGTTACGTCGACGCCTTCTTTCCCGAAGTCGGCGTAGCGACGCTGGAAATGCTAGAGCGCTGCGGCGCCGAGGTATCGTATCCGCTCGATCAGACCTGCTGCGGCCAGCCGATGGCAAACTCTGGCTGCCAGGACGACGCGGCGCCGGCCGAAGCGCTGTTCGTCGAGAATTTCAAGGACTTCGACTATATCGTCACGCCGTCCGGCAGTTGCACGCACCATGTGCGTTCTCATTTCGACGCGATCCCGCAAACCGCCGCGGTCAAGAAGGTTCGCGGCAGCATCTATGAGTTCGTCGAGTTCATTCACGACGTTCTGAAAGTCGAGGAATTTCCCTGGGCCGAGTTCCCGCACAAGGTCGGCCTGCACAATACCTGCACGACATTGCGGACGCTGCGCACCGCGTCGGCGTCCGAAATCGCCGAGCCGCCGTTCTCGAAGCCGCTCGATCTGTTGCGCAAAGTCAAAGGCATCGAATTCGTCACGCCGGAGCGGCCCGACGAATGCTGCGGCTTCGGCGGCACTTTTTCTGTGTTCGAGGAACCGGTCTCGGCGAAGATGGGCTACGACAAAGTCCACGATCATCGCAACGCCGGCGCCGAATATATCGTCTCGGCGGATATGTCCTGCCTGATGCACCAGAAGGGCTGCGCCGAACGGCTCGGGCTCGAGATCAAATTCATCCACATCGCGCAGATCCTCAATGGAGCGCGCGAATGAAGCGGCTCGATCACGCCGGAGCGGCGTCCCGCTTCATCGCCGACGAAAAACACCTGGCGTTCCACGACGCGAAGCTGTGGGACCTGCGCAAGAAGCGCGACCGCGAGGCGCACGGCATTCCGGAGTGGGAAGAGCTGCGCCAGCTTGCGTCCGACATCAAGGAACACACGCTCGCGCATCTCGCCGATTATCTCGAGGAGTTCGAAAGAAATGCCACCAGGAAAGGCGTCAAGGTCCATTGGGCACGCGACGCCGCCGAACACAATCAGATCGTTTTTGACATCCTTGCGGCCAAGGCCGCCAAGACCCTGGTAAAGAGCAAGTCGATGCTGACCGAGGAATGCGACATGCGCCCGTTCCTGGAACGGCGCGGCATCGAGGTGATCGAAACCGATCTTGGCGAACGCATCCAGCAGCTCGACGACGAGCCGCCGAGCCATATCGTCGTGCCGGCGGTGCATAAATTGCGCGGCGACGTCTCGGCGGTATTCGCGCGCAAGCTCGGCACCGAAGCCGGCAACGAGGACGTCACTTACCTCGCCGAGAGCCAGCGTCGCACCACGCGGCCCTATTTCCTTCGCGCCGACGCCGGCATGACCGGCGCCAATTTCGCCATCGCCGAGACCGGCGGCTTTGTCGTCTGCACCAATGAGGGCAATGCGGATCTCAGCGCGAGCCTGCCGAAATTGCACATCGCCTCGATCGGCATCGAGAAGCTCATTCCCCGCGTCGAGCATCTCGGCGTTTTCATCAGGCTGTTGTCGCGCAGCGCGCTCGGCTCGCCGATCACCCAATACACCTCGCACTTCCGCACGCCGCGCGCCGGCACAGAAATGCACATCGTGCTGGTCGACAATGGGCGCTCGGAACGGCTCGGCATGGCCGAGTTCTGGTCTTCGCTCAAATGTATCCGCTGCGGCGCCTGCATGAACACCTGTCCGGTGTATCGAAGGAGCGGCGGCTTGAGCTACGGCGCCACCTATTCGGGCCCGATCGGCATCATCATCGATCCGACTTTCAACATCCGCAAATACAGCAACCTGCCGTTCGCCTCGACGCTGAACGGCAGTTGCACCAGCGTCTGCCCGGTCAAAATCAATATCCACGACCAGATCTATAAATGGCGGCGCGTCATCGCCGAGCGCAATGAGCTGCCCTTGGTCAAGAAGGCGACCATGAAGGCCGCCGGCAAGCTGTTCGGCAACCCAAAACTCTACCGGGCGGCACTGGCCGCGACCGGCACGGCGATCGAGGATCTGCCGCGCTTTGCCATCTACAACTGGTTCAACCCTTGGGGACGTCAGCGCGAGGTTCCGCAACCGCCGACGAAGACTTTTCGGCAGTGGTATATCGAGAACAGGACCAGGCGATGAGCACGAGCCGGGACATGATCCTCGCCGCGGTCCGGGCCAACGCGCCGCGGCCCGCTGTGCCGATGCCGCAGATCCCGACCTTCGAGCGCGCGGCCGATTCCTTGCTCGAGCAGTTCCGGAAGGGTTTCGAATTGCTCGGCGGTACTTTCGTCGATCACACACCCGGGAGCGATCTTACCGCGAAGATCGCAGAGCTCTTCCCACAGGCCAAAGTCATTTGTTCAGTGGTGCCCGAAGTTGCGGGCAACAAGAATATTCACGACGTCAAGGCGCCGGCCGAACTCGACGACGTCGACGTCGCGGTGGTACGGCCGGCCTTCGCGGTCGCCGAAACCGGATCGATCTGGCTCAGCGAGGCCGAGCTCGGGGTGAACGCGCTCGGCTATCTGGCGCAGCATCTGGTCGCCTTGCTGGATCCCGCCGATATCGTTGCCAACCTGCATCAGGCCTATCGCGACCCGCGCTTCCTGACGGCCAAATACGCCGTGCTGATGACCGGCCCGTCGGCGACTGCAGATATCGAAGGCGTCTTGATCCGCGGCGCCCAGGGTATCCGCAGCCTGACGCTCTTGCCGGTGCCGCGGATGCGCTAATTGGTCCGCGGCAATGGCCCGAATGCAGGCGGTGGAATTCGGCGATTGGATGCCGCTTCGTAGGCGGACGCGATGGTCAGCAGGACATCTTCTTTCCCAGGCTCGGCGCGGAACACGAGCGAGAACGGCAGGCCGGGTTCGGCAACAATGGTCGGCTCGTGCGACGGCGCCGCAACATAGCGTTTGCCGTCGGCGCTCAAGGCAAAAACCGGGTCGTAAACCGTCGTGACATAGCCCGCCGGGATCAGAACCTCGGTCAATCCCGCGTTCGGCCCATAGAATGTCTCCGGCCGCAGATTGCCCGGCAGACCCGGCTGATAGGCGCCGCCGATCTTGCCCGGCGGAAACGGCGTGTGCAGCCGCACCAGCGCGTCGAGGCGATTTTCAAAAATCACCATCATGTCGGCGCGACGCAGCAATTCGCGCAACATGATGCGCTCGTTAACGCCCTGCCGCGCGTCGAGCGGGTTGCGCAGGTCGCGCACGTCTTCCCAGTTCTTGAAGGCCGAGCGCTGGTCGTCGCCCCAGAATTTCGAGCGCGCGTTGAGCGCCGCGAAATCGGTGAGCGTTTCGGTGAAGCCGCGCGCCGCCCAGTCGGCTGCGCGCCGCGTCAAATATTGCGGAATGTGGAAACGGAACGCCATCGCCAATTCCTGATTCTGGATGGCGGCGATGTCGAGATTGACGGGCGGCGCGATCCGTCCTTCGGCGAGCGCGACGCAATAATCGATCGGCCGCAGGGTGCCAGAGCCGAAGAATTTTCCGGGCATGAATTCGGTGCGCTCAATCGCTGCGGCGAAATCCTTGAACACCGGTTTGCCGTCGGCGCCGAGCCGGAACAACAATTCCGGCATGAACACCGGCACTAGGCGGGCAAGCGCGCGCCGGAAATCGACCGTCATGGCTTCGAGATCGGGATCGTGTTGCCATAGCGGATCGGACGATTCCACAAGCGTCGCGCCGAGCGCTCCGCCCAGCACTGTTTTGATTTCCGTGGCCGCCGCCGTGCAGATCGGCTCCTCGGTCTTCGAGCCTTTCGGATAGACCATCGATTCGCGGATGACGCCGATGCGCAGACCGGCGAGCGCGCCGGCAGCCCCGCCCGCGCGCGCATGCACCGCATACGCCGGCAGCACCGAGGAGCGCGGCACGGTGGTGAAGAGATCGCGCGGATCGTAATAGCCCGCGTCCGGGTCCTTGAGCGCGTCGAGCACCTTGGCGCAGTCGACGATCTTGCGGCAATGGATGCCGGTGCGGTCGCAATAAATGTCGGCGCCGATGGCGCCGCCGTCGAAGCCGAGCATCGCCTTGTGCGGCAGGAGGAGCGCCACCGCATTGTGATTGGACGGCCCGCGGCACGAGGCGCGCGTTTCCTCGCCGAGGCTGGCCATCACCAGGTTCGTGCTCACCGACAATGCCGAACCCGAACTCGAGCCGAGCGAGGCTGAGCGCGTCGTGTCGTAGGGATTAGACGGATTGCCCGCCCAGGTGCTGCGCTGATAGCCGAGCGTCGAGGGCAGCACTTTTGCGGGGTCGTGCGCGCCGCCGGGGTCGCCGGCGCGGCCGTTATATTCGGTATTCACCGCCTTGGCGAAAATGATCGCGCCTTTGTTGCGGAGCTGTTCGACGAGAACGTGATCGCGCGCCGGAAAATCGATGTCGTAGGCGGCATCGCCGCCGCCGGTCGAGCGCATATCCTTGGTGTCGAACGGATCCTTGAACGAGAATACCACGCCGTACATCGGCATTTTGTCGAGATCGGGATTGCGGCCATAGAGCGCGTCGAGCTCGGCTGCGCGCTCGAGCGCGTCGGGCTGTCGGCGAAAGAATTCGCAGACCGGCGGCGCGCCCGGCGGCAACGGACCGAGCGACGGATGTCTGTCGAATTCGCCGCGGCAGGTCACCGAGCGCTCGCCGCGGATGTTCAGCGTGCCGAGCGCGTTGACCTGACCGGCGTTCGGAATGCCGACGATCATGCCGAATTGTTGCTGCACGTCGGGATCGGATGCCGTCGCTTCCATGCGTCCGTATTCGAGCGGCGGGCCTTTATATTTGTCGAGGTCCAGCAGGACGGCGTCGGCCTTGACCGTTACGGTCGGAAATTTCAGCGGCGCGCCGCCGCGCACCGCGCCCTTGGCCGCGGCGACCCGCGCGCCGTCCGCGGTGACCAGCATGCTGGCAACGCCGTTGAAGCGACGCACGCGCGCGAGATAATGCTCGACGATCGACACACAGCTCGCCTTGCCGGCGCGGATCGCTGAGTGCAATTCGTCGATCGTCGCTTCTTCCAGGTGAAACTCGGATTCTGCCGCCGATCCACCGCCGTCGCCATCCGATCGCTTCGCCGGCTGATCCAACATTCGTGAAAATCCTATCAACCTACTGCTGGGCGGAGATCTTCTGTACGATCGGCGCCCAGGTTTGTTGTTCCTTGTTGACGAATGCCAGAACTTCGTCCGGCGTCATGGCGCGCGGATAATTGCCGAACCCGGCGAGCTTTTTCTTGAACTCCGGATCGGTATCGACTTTGCTCATATCGGCGCTGACTTTCTTGATGATTGGCTCAGGCGTGCCGATCGGCGCCAATAGAACCTGCCAGCCGGAGGCCCTGAAACCCGGAATTGTTTCCGCCACCGTCGGCAGGTCGGGAAACTCGGGCAGGCGCTCGGACGATCCGACCGCGATCAATTTCACCTGCCCGGCTTTCACCGCTCCGACGATCCCCGAATAGCCCTCGATGATCATCGAGACGCGGCCGTCGGCAACATCGCCGATCGCAGACGCCGGGCCATGCGTATAGGGAACCGAGACCAGTTTGATATCCGCGCGTTGCTGCAGAAGCTCGCCGGTCAGATGCGTCAGCCGGCCGACGCCGGTCTGGGCGATGGTGATCTTGTCCGGCTCTTTCTTGGCGAGCGCAATAAGCTGGGGCAGCGTCGTCACGCCGAGCGTAGGCGATACCCCGACGAACATCGGCTGGTCCGCCGAGAACCCGATCGGGAGAAAGTCGCGCGGCAATTTGATCGGCAGGTTCGGCGCGACCGTCGGCAGCGCCACGAAGCTCGATAAGGTGGGATGGAACAGCGTATAGCCGTCGGCGGCGACCTCGGAGGCGGCGCGCGCACCGACGCTGCCATTGGCGCCGGGATGATTGACCACGATGACCTGCTGCCCCCAGATCTTGCCCAGTCCCTCTGCGACAAAACGCGCAACGACGTCCGGGGCGGAACCGGCGGCCGCGTCGGAAATGATCGTCACGAGCCTTTCCGGATAGTTGTCTTCGGCGAATGCAACGGAAGCCGCCGGCAATGTCAGGAGACAAACAATGCCGAACCAATACCGCAGTCTAGTCATTTCGTTCTCCAGCGTCCCATTGCGTCCAAGCCCGATCGCCGGACGAGGTAGCGACAATTGATATCGAGCGTCAATCGGGGGCCGGGAGGCAGCCGGGACGCCGTGTCCGTCCTCACTGCGCGCATGGGCGGCCGGCTTGAATTCATCGGGACCGTCGAATGGGCGCGAGACGGCAGCTTGCCCGGCAACGGACAATCTTGTATTGTTAGGTGCCTAACTTAATCGACGCCTCCGCAACCGGGAAAGGTGCCCCCTCATGTCCACGTCGACCAACGCCGTCAGGCTCGTTTCGGAATCGGCCATGCCCAGCGATGTGCGCGTCGCGCAACTGCAACCGGCAATCGGCTCGGTGATCTCCGGATTTAGATTCGACGGCCGGCCTCTCGACGACGCGTTTCGTTCGGCGTTGCGCGATCTCCTGCACAACCGCGGCCTGGTGATCTTCGAGCCCGGCACGGTGACGGCGGAAAACTTCACGGGCTTCGCCGGCTTCCTGGGTGAGTTCTTCCACTATGCGGGTCCACACACGCCGCGCGCACCGGAAAATCCCGACGCTACGATGATCGACTCGCTCAAAGACAAGAATCTCCGCAACCACATCTGGCATGCCGACGGTGGCTTTCGTCCCGATGCCCCGGCGTTCACCGCTTTGTTCGCGCAGCAATTGCCCGAGACCGGCGGCGATACCATTTTCAGCAATACGGCCTGGGTCTATGAGCAGCTCGATCCCTTGTTCGCGGCCTATCTTGAATCGCTCACTGTCATTCAGTCGGCCGACGCGACCGGACATATCACCGATCGCTATCTCGACGCCGAGGAAGCCAAGCAGGCGCGGCTGCGCATGCCTCCGTTCGAGATGCCGCTGGTCCGCGTTCACCCGGCCACGGGCCGCAAGTGGATTGCGGTCAACGAGTCCTACGTGGCCTATATCAAAGGCGTCAGCCGGGTGACGAGCCAGAACATTTTGGGCATTCTCTTCGACATGATCAAATCGCCGGAAGCGACCGCTCGATATTCTTGGACCCGCGGCGCGCTCGCGATTTGGGACAACCGCGTCGTCCAGCACAAGGGCATCAAGGACTACGGCGGCGGCCGTCGTATTCTGTATCGCGCGACAATGACCGCCTAAGAGTCGCCGGTGCAGGGCGTGCGTTCAAAAACACTGATCACGGCCGACGAACTCGCTCGGCTGCTGGACGACCAAAAGCCTTTCGTGCTGCTCGACGTTCTTGACGAACAGGGCGCGGCGCCGGACGACAGGCCGAAGATACCCGGTGCTTTATCTGTTTATTTGGCGACGGATTTTTCCGGTCAGACCAGCCCCGCGGCCGGCCGGCGGCCGTTGCCGGATATCGCCGACTTGCAAGCAAAGGCCCGCGCCTGGGGCATTCGCGGCGACAGCCTCGTCGTCGTCTACGACAATGCCGGCGGTGCGCAAGCCGCGCGCGCCTGGTGGACCCTGCGATGGGCGGGATTGGCCAATGTCCGTTTGCTGGACGGCGGCTATGGCGCCTGGACCGCGGCCGGCCGCCCCGCATCAGATCATGTCGCCACACGCGCTGCCGTAGCCGGTGACGTCGTTCTGACAGCCGGACATATGCCGACGATTAATGCCGACGAGGCTGCGGCGTTCGCTAAAAAATCCCGCTTGCTCGATGCGCGACCGCGGGCAGCCTATTTGGGCGATCCTGCCAAACCGGGCACCGGGCACATTCCCGGCGCCATCCATGCGCCCGCCGGCGACAATATTGCAGCGGGAAAATTTAGGCCCGACGACGATTTGCAAGCGCGCTTTTCTTCTTTCGGCGCAGACGGATCGACGAAAATCGGCGTCTATTGCGGCAGTGGCAATGCGGCGGCGCACGCGGTCGCGGCGATGTGCGCGGTGGGACTTGAACCCGCACTCTATGTCGGCTCGTGGTCGGCCTGGAGCGCCGACCCATCGCGCCCGACGGCGACAGGCGCGGAGCCCGGATAAAGGCGCCGCCGTTGCTGCTGCTTGGCGCTCCCTACCGGAATCGAACCGGTGTTTCAGCCTTGAGAGGGCCGCGTCCTAGACCGCTAGACGAAGGGAGCCGCGCTCCGAAATAGCCACAAGGGCGGGGCCATGCAAGCGTAGAGAATGCGCCGGATCCGCGCCACCGAACCCTACAAGCATGGAATAACGCCGGCCGGATCGTGTTATGCTGGCACATTCTCGGCCGCCGACCCTTGGGACCACGACTGGGCCCGACCAGCGGTCAATTGCACAGGACGATAGGCCATTTCGCCCGTAAGCCGCGTGCCAGCTCATTTTACCGGACCGAATTCTGCGGAATTGCGGTCATGACGCGGCTGTGGCGGGTTTTGCTCGGCGCGATGGCGGTGCTCGCGCTCGCGGCCTGCCTCGCCCGCGCCGATGTCGGCTTCGACCGGCCCGGCGGCGACTACGATAAATTTGTCGTCAAATCAGGCGATCCGGCTGAATGCTCCGCGCGCTGCGAGCGCGACGCGCGCTGCCACTCCTGGTCGTTTTCCTATCCGCGGACCGAACAGGTCCAGGCGATGTGCTGGCTGAAGAAAGCCGTGCCGGCGCGGGTGAAGGACGCCTGTTGCGTCTCAGGCGTGCGCGGCGCCAGCGTCAACGAGCCGATCTCGAAAGACGCCGAAGTCGGCATCGACCGCAGCGGCGGCGACTACCGCAACTTCGAAACCGCGCCCGACGATTCGGGCGCGGCCTGCGCGAAGACCTGCAAGGACGAGCAGCGCTGCCGCGCCTGGACCTATATGCGGCCGGGCTATCAAAACGCCGCCGCACATTGTTTTCTGAAAGGCAAAATCCCGCTGCCGCGGCATCACCCGTGCTGCATCTCCGGAGTCATTCGTTAGATCGGCCGCTTCAATCGCGCACGGCCGTTATGGCTCCGGGGCAAAATGCAGGTGGGCGACTTCCTTCATGGTCTTCAGATCGAAAACGTGCAATTCGGTCGTGCCGTTGACGTCGACCATCACGGAGAGCCGCCCGGCGGAGGCGGCCATCGAGACCACGCGCCCACCCTTCGGCAAGGTCACGATGTCCTCGGTCGCGGGCCCGGAAGCGCCGCCCCCATAGACGCGGTAGCCAATAACGGTCACGACTGCGGCGATGGCAAGCAAGGTGGTGAGCGCGGAGATGATCATCATCACCCGGGCTCGCGCCACGAGCCGCGCCGTCTCGGACTCGGCGGGCTCCGTGCCCCCCGCCAAGTTGGCCTGCAGATTGCCGCGCGGATTGAGGTTGTTCATGACTGGCTTACCCAAAACACATGGTTACCTATGACAGTTGGCTGCCGATGACGCTTGCCACGACCACGCCGACCGCCGTTCTTGTCGCCGAGCCCGAAGCCGGCGAGAGGCTCGATCGCGTGCTGGCCCGGCATATCGCCGACCTGTCGCGATCCCGCCTCAAGACGCTGATCGAGGCCGGCGCCGTCGCCATCGACGGCGCGACGATCCGCGATCCGAGCCATCGCGTCAATTCCGGCACCACACTGACGGTGGATGTCCCGCCGCCCCAACCGACCGCGCCGCAGCCTGAACCCATCCCACTCACCGTCGTCTATGAAGACAACGACATCATCGTCATCAACAAACCCCGTAACCTCGTGGTTCATCCCGCCGCCGGACATTGGACCGGCACGCTGGTCAATGCGCTGATCGCGCATTGCGGCGACAGTCTCTCCGGCATCGGCGGCGAGCGGCGCCCCGGCATCGTGCACCGGCTCGACAAGGACACCACCGGGCTGATGGTGGTGGCCAAGAACGACCGCGCCCACCGCGTGCTGGCCGCCCAATTCGCCGACCATGGCCGAAGCGACGAAGCCTTCGTGCGCGGTTATCTGGCCTTCGTTTGGGGCGCCCCCGAGCGGCCGCACGGCACGATCGACCGGCCGATCGACCGCGACCCGCATGCCCGCGACCGCATGGCGGTCCGCGAAGGCGGCCGCGAGGCGTTGACCCATTGGCAGGTGCTCGAGCGTTATACCGGCGAGCCGGGCCCACAGCGGCACAACAGGGCTGAACGTGCCGGCGCCTCGGTGGCAAGCCTGCTGCTTTGCCGGCTCGAAACCGGCCGGACCCACCAGATCCGGGTCCACTTGGCCTCGATCGGCCATCCTTTGCTGGGGGACGAGGTTTACGGCGCCGGATTCCGCACCAAATCGAGCCTTTTGCCGCCGGACGCCCGCTTGGCCCTTGCCGGCCTTGCCAGACAGGCGCTGCATTCCCATATTCTGTCGATCAAACACCCAACGAGCGGCGAAATAAGCCAGTTCCGGTCGGAACTGCCGCCTGACCTCACTCGTTTGCGTCATGCACTGGCCGGCAAGTCGGGCCCAAGCTAGCTGCTAGCGATTTGGCGATAGTTGAGGATTCACCGATTTCCGGTCTTTCGACAAGGACTTGACCGGGATCAAGACAGCATCGCGCCGAAGTGATGTGGTCTGGCTTCCACTCGCCCGATTCGACCGTGTATGTTGCGGGTGCGAGATGATCGAACTGGCGCCGTCGGCTCGGGGAGCGGCGGCCTCATTCGCCCGCCGCTCTGCGGGGGCATTTAATTAAGGAGGGCGCTATCATGGCCCAGACTGCAGCACTGCCCGTTTTATCGGGCGAAACCGGCCTCACCCGGTATCTGGAAGAGATCAGGCGGTTCCCGATGCTGGAACCGCAGGAAGAATTCATGCTGGCCAAAAGCTGGCGTGAGCACGGCGACCGCGACGCCGCCCACCGGCTCGTCACCAGCCATTTGCGGCTCGTCGCCAAGATCGCCATGGGTTATCGCGGCTACGGCTTGCCGATCTCGGAAGTGATTTCCGAAGGCAATGTCGGGCTGATGCAGGCGGTCAAGCGCTTCGAGCCCGACAAAGGATTCCGCCTCGCGACCTACGCCATGTGGTGGATCAAGGCCGCGATCCAGGAATACATCCTGCGTTCCTGGTCGCTGGTGAAAATGGGCACCACCGCCAATCAGAAGAAGCTGTTCTTCAATCTGCGCAAGGCGAAGAGCCGGATCTCGGCGCTCGACGAAGGCGACATGCGGCCCGATCAGGTCAAACTGATCGCCAAGCGCCTCGGCGTCACCGAGCAGGACGTCATCGACATGAACCGCCGTCTCGGCGGTGATGCCTCGCTGAACGCGCCGATCCGCGAAGACGGCGATTCCGGCGAATGGATGGATTGGCTGGTCGACGACTCGGTCAATCAGGAAAGCCGGCTTGCCGAGAGCGAGCAATCGGCGAACCGCCACAAGGCGCTCGGCGATGCGCTCTCAGTGCTCAACGAGCGCGAACGCCGCATCTTCGAGGCGCGGCGGCTTAACGACGAGCCGATCACGCTCGAAGAACTCGCCGACGAGTTCGGCGTGTCGCGCGAGCGCGTCCGCCAGATCGAGGTGCGCGCTTTCGAGAAAGTCCAGAAGGCGGTGAAGACCAACATCGCCCACATGGAAAGTCCCGAACCCGCGATGGCCGCGGCGGCGCATTAAGCGCGCGTCCGCATTCACTGTCTTTAAGCGTCATGCCCGGCCTTGTGCCGGGCATCTCGTTTATATGGGCACCGCGATCCAATGATCGGGATGGCCGGGACGAGCCCAGCCATGACGGCACCAGGGCCAGCGTTACTCCCCCACCATCCCGCGCAAGAACCACCGGCAGGCGAAAATCATCGCGCCCGCGCCGGCCGCAATGGCGGCGACCAATAAAAAGAAATCCACATGCGGCATGCGGCTCCAATAGCTGCCGATGAAACCCGCCAGAAACCCGCCGGCAAAGCTTGTCGCCAGCCACACCCCCATCAGCATCGACAGCATGCGCAGCGGCGCGACTTTGGTCACAAACGACAGCCCCACCGGCGACAAATAAAGCTCGCCGACGGTGATGATGGCGATGGAGCCGAGCACCCACAGCCAGCTCGCAAGGCCGGCCCCGGCATGAAAGGCCGCGAAGGCCTTTATGAGATTGGCCACGGTCACGCCAAGACAGCCGAACGCCATTTTGGTTATGGTCGAGGGCTCGCTGCCGCGCTCCGCCTGCCGTGACCAGAACGCGACGACAAACGGCGTGAAAGCAAAGATCATGAATGGGTTGAAGGCGAGAAACCACGTCGTCGGGATTCGCGCCATCCAACCGAACAGATCGATAGTGCGGTCGACATTGGCGTCGATCCACAGGATCGTCGTAACGCCCATCTGCTCATAGGTCGCCCAGAACAAAGTATTGGGCACGAACAGGACGAGCAGCGCGATAATGGCGCGCCCCTGGTCACGATCCGGCCCCGGCTTCCTCCCCGCGACAGATTTCGCTTCGCGGACCTCGTCCGCCGGCAAAACCGGCAGCGCGTAGAGGTAGATCGCAAGCCCGATGCACATGCCGACGCCGGCGGCCGCAAAGCCGTAGTGCCAGCCCGCCCGCTCGCCGAGCGTGCCGCAGACGAGCGGCGCCAGAAACGCCCCGACATTGATACCGACATAAAAGATCGAGTAGGCGCGATCGCGGCGATGATCGCCGGGCGGGTAGAGCCTGCCGACCTGGGTCGAGATGTTCGGCTTGAAGCAGCCATTGCCGAGGATCAGCGCCAGCAAAGCGAACAGGAATAGCTGCTCGACCGCCATCATGAAATGGCCGATCGCCATCAGCACCGCGCCGATCACGACGGTGCGGCGCCGGCCGAGCACGCGGTCGGCCAAAAGCCCGCCGAAAATCGGCGTGAAATAGACAAGCCCGGTATAGAAGCCCCAGATCTGCGACGACAGCGGCTGCACGTCGAGCGGACCGAACACGCTTTCGAGCGCGTGCCTGAAGCCGACGAGGCCGACAACATTGCCGGCGTGATCGGGCAACAAGAGATACTTCGTCATGTAGAGCACAAGCAGCGAGCGCATGCCGTAATAGGAAAAGCGCTCCCACATCTCGGTCGTGAACAGGAAGGTGAGCCCGCGTGGATGGCCGAAGAGTTCGGCGCCGGCGTCGCGTCCGGCGTAGGGCTGGGCTGCAATGCGATCGGCCAAAGCCGGAAGTCTCCTGCTCTTGCGTCGGAATGCCGGCGGTGGTTACTGGGCGGCCGGCCGAAAACGATGATGACAATAACAACGGCCAAAAGCTATGGAGGATGCGCTGCCATGCAGGGTACCAAGTCGGCCGCCATGTCGAAATTCGCGCTGCTTTGCCCGGTCGCGGCATTGCTGCTGGTTTTTTGCGCAGCCCTGTCGGGCCCGCAAGCCGCCGAGCCGACCTTGTTGCACGTCAACGTCTTCCGCTCGACGCGCTCGCTGCCGTTCTATGCGGCGGCCGATCGGGGTTTCTTCGCCAGGCACGGCTTGAGCGTCGCGCTTGAATTCACCGCCAACTCCGAGCGTCAGCGTGCGGGCCTCGCCGACGGCTCGATCGATATCGCGCATTCGGCGGTCGACAACGCGGTGGCGATGATCGATGTGGCCAAGGCCGATATCGTGATCGTCAGCGGCGGCGACAGCGGCACCAACGAGTTCTACGTCCAGAGCGACATCAAGGATTTTGCCGATATCCGCGGCCATGCCATCGCGGTCGATGCGACCAATACGGCCTATGCGCTGCAGGCCAAGAAAATCCTGCTGCAGCACGGCCTCCACGCCGGCACTGATTACACACTCAACCCGGTCGGCAACGGTACTTTCCGGCTGCGCGCGCTGCTGGATGACAAGAACAATGCCGGCGCCATCCTCAACCTGCCCTACTCGCTGGAAGCCGCGGCGAAAGGCATGAAAAGTCTCGGCCGCACCACCGACATGCTCGGCGCCTACCAAGCCGACGGCGCCTTCGTGCGCCGCGCCTGGGCGCACGACAACGCAGCCGTGCTGGAAAACTATCTGGCGGCTTTCATCGAAGCCGTGCGCTGGTCGCTCGATCCGAAAAACCGCGCCGCGGCGGTCGCCATCTTGATGGACAAGTTGCAGCTGACGCAGGCCATGGCGGAAAAGTCACTCGACCTGATGGCCGAACCCGGTTTCGGCTTCGCGCCCGACGCCAAATTCGACATGGCGGGCTTCAAAAACGTGCTGGCGCTGCGCGCCGAAACCGAAGGCGGCACACCCGCCGACCCGCAACGCTATCTCGATCTTTCCTATTACGACCGCGCCATGAAACTGGTGCAGAAATAGTTCACCTCTCCGCGCAAGCGCGGAGAGGGAGAAACAGATAAGGAGCGCCAATGCCCGCGAGCTATCCCGAGGAAGCCAAGAATTTCCGTCTGCTCGGCCACGATGCTTCGGCCGCCTGGGGCGGCGGCAGCCTGGTGCAGATCCACAAGGGTCACGCCTATGTGGGCGCGGTCGGCGGCTCGAGCTTCAACGGCCCGGAAGGCTTTACGGTGCACGACGTGCGCGATCCGACAAAGCCGCACAAGGTCGGCGAATTCCGCGCCCCGCCGGGCGTGCATTGCCACAAGCTGCGCATCGTCGGTGACGATCTGCTCTATGTGAATTCGGAGCGGCTCTCCGGCGACAAGGGCAAGAACGCCCGCGCCGGCTTCTTCATCTTCGATATATCGAAACCGGCGACGCCGAGACCGATAGGCTTCTACGACATGCCGGGCTCCGGTCCGCATCGCTTCGGCGTCGATCTCGAACGCGGCCTCGCCTTCATGCCGAGTGACGCGCCGGGTTGGAAGAAGCGCGTGATCTGGACCCTCGATATCAAAAATCCGCTGAAGCCCGAGATCGTCAGCATCTGGGGCCTGCCGTGGATGAAGACGGACAGTGACGAAGTCGGCAACGATCCGATGCCGGCCGAGGAGGCCACTACGCTGCACGGCCCGCCGATGATCCGCGGCAATCGCATGTATTGCGCCTGGTGGGGCGGCGGCATCTCGATCATCGACTGCAGCGATCTGCGCGACATGAAACTCATCGGCCACATCAAATGGTCGCCGCCGTTTCCGGGCTCGACGCATACCTGCTGGCCGATCGGCGACCGGCCTTATCTGGTCGTCACCGACGAAGCGCGCGGCAAGCAGAAATACTGGGACGCGCAATTCATGTGGGTCATCGACGCCCGCGACGAAACCAACCCGCTGCCGATCGCGACCTTCATGCCCGATCGCGAAAAATACTACGAACGCCCCGGCCGTTTCGGCGCGCACAATATCCTGGAAAATCTACCCGCCGACGGACCGTGGAAGGACGTCGTGTTCCTGACTTATTTCAACGCCGGCCTGCGCGCCGTCGACGTCAGCGATCCGCTGCACCCCAAGGAAATCGGCTGCTACGTGCCGGAGACGCCGGAAGGCACGCCCGGCATTCAATCAAACGACATCGGCGCCGACGACGAAGGCCGCCTCTATCTGATCGATCGCTGGGGCCAGGGCATGCATATTCTGGAATATACGGGATAGAATTCGGTCGCCCCCGCTCGGCACCGAGTCATCGCTCGACGCCGCCGCGGCGCGTCGTTCAATGCCCTAATTCTTTCAGCTTCGCTTTCGCATCGGCATAACCCGCCTCGGCGGCCCTGCGGTACCAGCGCAGCGCTTCGGTCATGTCCCGTGGCACGCCGCGGCCTTCCGCATAGGCGGTGGCGAGGTTGAATTCTGCGTGCATATTGCCCTGGTCGGCGGCCAGCCGATAAAAGCGCGCCGCCTCGCGTTCGTCCTTGTCGAGGCCGCCGCGGCCGGTCGCATACATCACGGCGAGGTTGTTCAGCGCCTCGGCATCGCCCTGCCCCGCCGCGAGCCGGTAGAGCCGCGCTGCCACCCGATCGTCTTTCGCCAAGCCGCCGCGGCCGTCTTCGTAGAAATGCGCCAGATTGGTTCGCGCCGTCGCGTTGCCCTGATCGGCCGCGAGCTTGTAGAGTCGCGCCGCTTCGCGATCGTCCTTCTTCAGCCCGCCGCGGCCATCCTCGTAATAGCTGGCAAGATTGAACTGCGCCGTCGCGTCGCCCTGATCCGCCGCAAGCTCGTAGAATTGCGCCGCCTTTTTCTCGTCCTTTAAGAGGCCGCCCCGGCCGGTCGCATACATGAAGCCGAGATTGTTTTGCGCCTCGGCGTCGCCCTGCTCGGCCGCGAGCCGGTAGAGCCGCGCCGCCTCGCGTTCATCCTTGCCGAGGCCGCCGCGGCCGGTCTCGTAGAATTCCGCAAGCTTGGATCGGGCGATTTCGTCTTCCTGATCGGCCGCGAGCTTGTAAAAATGCGCCGCCTGGCGTTCGTCCTTCGGCAGGCCTTCGCGGCCCTCGTCATAGAAACCTCCGAGCATCCGTTGCGCGGTCGGGTCGCCTGCGTCGGCTGACTTGCGAAACCAACGAACGGCCTCGGCTTGATCTTTTTGAACGCCGCTGCCGTTCTCATACATATTGCCGACATTCCTCATGCTCGTCGGGAATCCGGCGTCGGCGGCTTTACGAAACCACTTCAGCGCTTCGGTCAGATCGAGCGGGACGCCATCGCCGAATTGATACATCACGGCAAGATTATTCATGCCGAGCATATTGCCGGCGTCGGCGGCCTGACGATAAAGCTTGCCGGCCTCCTCGAAATCGCCCGGCGAGCCGTTCTTGTACAAGGCCCGCCCCAGCTGCAGCGCAATGCGAGGATCTTTTGGATGGCGCGCCAGCGCCGCCCGGCAAGCTTCGACGGCGGGTTTTGCATCGATCTTGTACGCCTCGACACCCGCAATCCCGGCCGGGCGCGTCTTATCCAGCGGCGAGGCCGCCAGCACATCGCATTGATGGTCGGAATTATCCGCAGCGCCCGCCGTCGCGGCCGCCGGCGCCTTGGGTTCGGCGGGGTCGGCAACAGACGGCAGTCCGGGCAACAGCACAAGCGGCACGCTCAGCGCAAGCGCCAAGATCGGCGCGAAGATAGGCGCCACGATCGGCACCAAGCGCAGCGCGCAGACGCGCGCGAACAATGACCAATCGTGACCGAACGGCCGCATTGTCGCCACCCATGAATCGAATCCACTATATTTCAATTTTGCGTCGTCCGACATGCCTGGGCCGGTTCTTTGATGGTTCTTGGCCGGTTCTTGGCCGGTTCTTGGCCGGTGCGCCGCATCCTATTGGCGCGGCGCAAAACCAAACGTCTTCTCGAACCGTTTGGCATAATCAGGCCAGACCTGCGGATTGACGATCCGGCTTACCGCCTTACCGTCGAGCGCGTCGAGCATCTGTTCGGCGGCGATCTTGCCCATATTGACGCGCGCCTCGCGCGTCACTCCCGCCATATGCGGCGTGGCGATGACATTGTCGTATTTCAGCAGTGGATGATCGGCCGGCGGCGGCTCCTTGTCCCAGACATCGAGGCCGGCGCCGGCAAGCTTCTTGTCGCGCAGCGCTACCTCCAGCGCCGCTTCGTCGTGGATGAAACCGCGCGCCGTGGTGATGAAATAAGCCTGCGGCTGCATCAGCGCATATTCGCGCGCGCCGATCATCCGCCGCGTCTCGTCGGTGAGCGGACAATTGATCGAGACGAAATCGGCCCGCCGCAACAATTCGTCGAGCTCGACTTTTTCGGCGCCGCGTTTTTTCATCTCCTCGCCGTCCACATAGGGATCGTAGGCCACGACCGGCATGCGGAACAACGCGCCGCACAAGGCCGCGACCCGGCGTCCGACATTGCCGATGCCGACAATGCCGATGGTCTTGCCGAACACCTCGCGACCGATGAAATCGGTGCGCTTGGTGAAATGGCCGGCGCGCAATGCGCTGTCGTTCTCGCCAAAGCGTTTGGTCAAGGACAGCATCATGCCGAGCACATGCTCGGCGACGGCCTCCGCATTGCCGCCCGACTGATTGACCACCAGGACGCCGCGTTCGGTGCAGGCCTTGACGTCGACGGTGTCGTAGCCGGCGCCATTGGTCGACACGACGAGAAGGTTCGGCGTCTGGTCGAGGAACGCTGAGCTGGTGTGATAATGCGGCGCCAGCTCGTCCCGGGTCGAACTGGTCTGATAGGCATGCGCGGCGGACAGGATCGGGTCTGCGACCGCGTCGGGGCTTTCGTGCTCCAGCATGTCGACCCGCACATCGCCGCGGCTACCCAGCATTTCGACAAAGCCAAGCGGCCGGTGCGGCGCCACGTAAAACACCCGCTTGTTATTGACCACGCTATTCATGGTTTCCTTCCCTCGGTCTGTTATGCCGGCTTGTCCCCCGCCGGCTCGGTTGGCCGCCCTGCCGGTCGCGATGGACGATATATTAGACGAATCAGGGACATCGTAGCCAGATCGGCCTTGATAGCGCTGCCCGGAACTGCCACATCCACACCGCCATGAACATGCCCGTTCGCCCTCAAGAGCGTAGCCCGGCGGGACCCCCGGCGCAGCCGCTGTTCGCCACCGAGGTCGAGCGGCGGCGCACCTTTGCGATCATTTCGCATCCGGACGCCGGCAAGACCACTTTGACTGAAAAATTGCTGCTGTTCGGCGGCGCCATCCAATTGGCCGGCCAGGTCAAGGCCAAGCGCGACCGCCGCTCGACCCGCTCCGACTGGATGGCGATCGAGCGCGATCGCGGCATCTCGGTCGTCACCTCGGTGATGACCTTCGAATATTCAGGCCGCGTGTTCAACCTGCTCGACACGCCGGGCCACGAGGACTTTTCGGAAGACACCTATCGGACGCTCACCGCGGTCGATTCCGCCGTCATGGTGATCGACGCCGCCAAGGGCATCGAGCCGCGCACCCGAAAACTGTTCGAAGTCTGCCGGCTGCGCGATATCCCGATCATCACGTTCATCAATAAAATGGATCGCGAAAGCCGCGACCCGTTCGATCTCCTCGACGAGATCGAAAAGACGCTGGCGCTCGACACCACGCCGATGACCTGGCCGGTCGGGCGCGGCAGCGATTTCGTCGGCACCATCGATGTCGCGTCCGGCGGCGTGCGGCTCCTCGACGGCGACGCAGGCTCGGCCGGCAAGCTTCGCGAAATGACGATCGCGGAACTCGCGGCGCTCCGCCCCAATCTCGACGCCGCTTCTGTCGGCGAGGAAATCGATCTCGTCCGCCACGCCTGCAAACCGTTCGACGCCAAGGCCTTCGCCGAGGGCCACCTCACGCCGGTCTTCTTCGGCAGCGCGTTGAAGAATTTCGGCGTCGGCGATCTCCTCAACGCGCTCGCCTTGATGGCGCCGCCGCCGCGCGCGCAGTCCGCCGACAAGCGGCTCGTCGCGGCCACCGAGCCCGGCATGTCGGCCTTCGTCTTCAAGGTTCAGGCCAATATGGACCCGAACCACCGCGACCGCATCGCCTTCGTGCGGCTGTGCTCGGGCAAGCTCACGCGCGGCATGAAGGTCAAGCAGATCCGCACCGGCAAGATGATCAGCCTGAACGCGCCGCAATTTTTCTTCGCCCGCGATCGCGCCCTCGCCGAGGAGGCCTATGCGGGCGACGTCGTCGGCATTCCCAATCACGGCACGCTGCGCATCGGCGATAGTCTGACCGAGGGCGAGGATCTCAATTTCGAAGGCGTGCCGAATTTCGCGCCCGAGATCTTGCGGCGGGTGCGGCTGCCCGACGCCATGAAAGCAAAAAAGCTCAAAGAGGCGCTGCAGCAATTGGCCGAGGAGGGCGTCGCCCAGGTGTTCCGGCCGACCGATGGCACGCCGGCGCTGGTCGGCGTCGTAGGCCCGCTGCAGCTCGACGTGCTCCGGGCGAGGCTTGCCGCCGAATATGGCCTCGAGATCGATTGGAGCACGGCCGAGTATCAGTTCGCGCGCTGGATATCCGGCACCGACCGCAAGACGCTCGACCAGTTCGCATCGAAATATTCGTCGTCCATGGCCGAGGATTTCGACGGCGATCTCGTGTTCCTCGCCCGCAGCGCTTTCGATCTCGACTATACGGGCGAACACAATCCCGGGATTGTTTTCACCGACGTGAAGGACATCCACCGCAACAAGACCGTGACGTGATCCGGCGAACTATCGCGTCATCCAGTGCGCGTACCCCTTGGAGCGTGTCCCTATGCCCATCAATATCGCGAGACGGAAATTCATTGCTGCACTGGCGAGCACGGCGTTGCCTTGGTCGCGTCTTGCACGGGCGCAGCAAGTTTCCGATCCGCGTGTTTCCGATCTCGTGCGCAATGGAAAACTCCGGGTCGGGATCGGATTGGCAAATCGTGGTTCGGCCATCAAAGACCCGGCAACCGGCGAATTGTTGGGAGTGGCAGCGGACCTCGCGCGTGCGCTCGCAGCGCGGATTGGCATTGAACTCCAACCTGTAGAATACCCGAGACCCGGCGCGGTGCTGGATGGCGCACCAACCAACGCGTGGGATGTGGCATTTCTCGTGATCGACCCGGCGCGCAGTGCAGTTGCCGACTTCTCATCCCCTTACATGCAAAGTGATTTCACCTTTTTGGTTCCAAGCACCTCTTCGATCAGCAGTGTTGCAGATGCAGACCAGCCGGGGGTTCGCATCGGGGTTCCACGCGCGGACGCGGTGGACCTAGCCCTGAGCCGCATCCTGAAGCATGCCGTATTGGTGCGCGTCGATAATCAAGCCGCCGGTGCTGAGCTACTGCGCACCGGACAGACCAGCGCCTATGCGGCGCCACGCCCAGTGCTGTTGGCGCTATCGGCCGAGTTGCCTCACACGCGTGTCATAGAAGAGGGCTTCGCGACCACCTTCTTTGCCGCGTTCGTGCCAAAGGGCAATGCGGCGCATTTGGCCTACGCCGCCGAGTTCCTGGAAGAAGCCAAATCCTCCGGACTGGTCAAACAATTCATTGACCAGAACGGTTTGCGCGGCCTCAAAGTGGCGCCGCCGGCAAAGCCTAACTAGACGAATTTGTCGCAGCGTGAGCGGCCATCGCTCGATCACCGCCGGGGGCGTTATCAGCCGCCGGCGATTTCCTCGCGCAGCAATTCGAGCTCCATCCATCGCTCCTCGGCGGCGGCGATCTTTTGCTGCAAGTCGCCGAGCGAGCCGGTGACGCTCTCGAAGCCTGCGCGGTCTCGCGTATAGAATTGCGGATCTTCGAGCTTGGCCTGAAGGCGCTTGGTTTCGGCGCGCAGGTCGGCGATGGTTTTGGGCAAAGTCTCAAGCGCGTGCTGGTCCTTGAATGTCAGCCGCCGCTTTGTCGTCCGTGGCGTCGCGGCGGGGGAAGCGGAAGCCCGCGAAAACTTCGCCGCCACCGGTCGCAAGTCCTCACGCGCAAGGCCCGCACCGCGCTGCGCCAGCATGTCGCTGTAGCCGCCGGCATATTCCACCCAGCGGCCGTCGCCTTCGGGCACGATCACGCCCGACACCAGCCGGTCGAGAAAGTCGCGGTCGTGGCTGATGAGAAGCACCGTGCCCGGATAATCGGCAAGAATTTCCTCGAGCACATCGAGCGTTTCCATATCGAGATCGTTGGTCGGCTCGTCGAGCACCAACAGATTCGACGGCTTGGCAAGCGCGCGGGCCAGCATTAGCCGGCCGCGCTCGCCGCCGGACAGTTTGCGGAGCGGCGTGCGCGCCTGTTCGCTGGCGAACAAAAAGTCCTTCATGTAGCTGACGACATGCTTGGCATGGCCGTTGACCATGACGGTATCGCCCGAGCCGCCGGTGAGGGCTGCGGCGACCGTGACATCGGGATCGAGGCTGTCGCGATGCTGATCGAGTGTCGCGATGGCGAGCGTCGAACCGAGCCGCACGGTACCGGTGTCGGGCGCCAGCGCGCCCGTCAGCATATTGATCAGCGTGGTCTTGCCGCTGCCGTTCGGCCCGACAATGCCAATGCGGTCGCCGCGC
This sequence comes from Xanthobacteraceae bacterium, assembly GCA_049282655.1. GTDB lineage: Bacteria > Pseudomonadota > Alphaproteobacteria > Rhizobiales > Xanthobacteraceae > BOG-931. Next base: position 68,814 of record JBAPUM010000063.1, on the reverse strand, counting down.
TGGATGCGGGTCGAGAAATCGGTCACGATCGGGCGGCCGTCGTAGCTCTTGCCGATCTCCTTGGCCTCGACGACCAGCGCGCCCGACGGCGCCGCCGAGCCCGCGGTGATGACGGCATTGCCGGCGACGCCGCGATAGCCGCGACGGCGCTCGCGCAATTCCTGCAATTCGCCGACCCGGCGCATATTGCGCTTGCGCCGGCCGGTCACGCCGTATCGCAGCCAATGCTCCTCGGCGACGATCTTGCGATCGAGCTTGTGCTGATCGCGCTCTTCTTCCGCCAAGACGGTGTCGCGCCACTCTTCGAAATGGGCAAAGCCGCGGTCGAGCCGCCGCGTCCGGCCGCGGTCGAGCCAGACCGTGCTGCGGGTCAGTGTCGACAGAAAGCGCCGGTCGTGGCTGATGATCACCATGGCGGTGCGGCGCGAGGCGAGATCGCGCTCGAGCCACTCGATCGTGGTTAGATCGAGATGATTGGTCGGCTCATCGAGAAGGAGAATGTCCGGCTTCGGCGCCAGCACCCGCGCCAGAGCGGCGCGGCGCGCCTCGCCGCCGGAGAGTTGCGCGGGATTCTCGTGTCCGGTGAGGCCGAGTTGCTCGAGGAGCGCACGCGCGGCATAGCCGTCGTCATCCGGGCGCAGCCCCGCCTCCACATAGGCCAGCGTCGAGGTGAAACCTGCAAAGTCGGGCTCTTGCGGCAAATAGCGCAGCAGCGCGCCGGGCTGCAGGAAAACGTCGCCGCGGTCCGGGTCGACGAGACCCGCCGCAATCTTGAGCAGCGTCGATTTGCCGGAGCCGTTACGCCCGACCAGCGCCACGCATTCGCCGGACGACACCGAAAGCTCCGCGCCGGTGAGGAGCGGGGTGCCGCCGAAGGTGAGCGCGATATCCTTGAGCTGAAGTAGGGGAGGAGCCATAGGCCTCGTCTTGAGCGTATCGGGCGCAATATCGCGCCGATAGCGCTGTTCTTGCCCCATCCGACGCCATAGAGCGGCGAATTCAGGCCGTGTTGTGATGGATCAGTCGCGCGGCACCGCTAGCGCGGCGAGCCCTGATATATCGTCGCTCTTGTCGGTCTGCCAGACCGCATCGATCAGCGCCGCGATATCGTTTTTCGGTAGCGCGATTGCCGCCGCGTCGCGCAGCTTGTCTTCGAGGTCCTGGTCGCTCATCGGATTGGCGTCGCTGCCGCGCGCCGCCTTAGTCGACAGTTTGTGGATCTCGCCGTCCGCGGTCGTGATCTCGACCGCCGCCGCTACGGTGGCAAAACGCTCGTCACGCGTGACCTCGACTTTACTGCGCAGCGCCTGCACGCGGGGATCGTGAACGCAAGCGTCGGTGAATTGCTCGACGCCGGCCTTGCCGGTGACCAGCGCCGCCGCCACGGCGTGCTGCACCGAGACTTGCGACTGGCCGCTGGTTGAGATGTTGGGCCGGTCGGTACGAATGCCGAGGAGCGGATTGCCGGTCACTTTCACCTTCGCGACTTCGGGTTTGGGATTGTCGCGCCGCCAATCCAAGACGCAGTCGAGCACCGGATGCACGACGAAGCCGCAAGGGTAAGGTTTGTACGCGGTCTTTCCGATCTCCCAGCTCTCGCCGAGACCGTCGGTGAGAAACGACAGCGCCGGCGTTTCGTTCAGCGCGTGGTAATAGCCCTGCACGCCGTTGAGCGGCTCCGCCGGTCCCTTGAAATTCTTCGAAGCCAACAGCGCCGACCACAATCCGTTGCGCGCCGCATTGCCGACGCTGACGCTTTTTGCCGGCGTGCCGAGGCATTCGCACAAGCCGCCCGCTTGCGTTGCCGCCGTGCCGAGCGCCCAGACCATTTGGGCCGCATCGAGCGCCAATAATTTGCCGGCGCCGGCCGCCGCGCCGAACACGCCGCAAGTGGAAGTAATGTGCCAGCCTCTATTGTAATGGCTCGGCGACATCGCAAGCCCGATGCGGCATTCGACCTCCTGGCCGAGTACGAAGGCGAGCAGAAGATTGCGGCCGCTGACGCGCTGCATTTCGCCGAGCGCCAACAGCGGCGGCACGACCGGCGCGGTCGGATGGATCACCGTCGGCACATGGGTGTCGCAGAAATCGAGCACGTTGGCGCTCGCCGCGTTGAGGAACGACGCGCTCAACGCGTCGATACGCTCGCGCCGCCCGACGATTGCCGCCTGCCTGCCGCCGGAGAAGGGTGCCAGCGAGGCAAGCGCGATCTCGATCGTCTCGTTGCGGCAGCCGGTCAGCGCGGAGGCAAAGAAATTCATCAGCGAGCGCTTGGCCTGATGCCCGACTTCAGCCGGCAGATCGTCCCACTGCGTACTCACCACAGTGTGGGCCAGTTTCTCGGTAACGCCCGGATTGTGCAGCATGTCGCCCTCGCGAAATCGGCGCGAGCATCGGCCGCCCGGCGCAAAAGCGCAAGCATCGAGCAAAAGCAGCATCATTCCGGCCCGCCGCCGGGCAGCCTCAATCGATTCTCTTGATCTAGGTTAGAAGTGTCGCGACTTAGGCACGAAGAATTTACGGCAAAGGGACAAATCGAGTGGGGGCGTACTGTAACCAGCCCCGGCACGCGTTGACGTCGCGTCACTTCAAATTCCGCCGTAATGCGGCGGCGAGGGCTCCCGGATCATGCAACTCGATCTCCCGACACTCATGGTGATGGAAGGCTTCGCCATGGCGTGCTCGGGCGTAGTGCTTCTCTTTGCCTGGCTGCAAAACAGAACGGAACCGGCTCTCGCGCTATGGTGCGGCGCCAACCTGAGCGCCGCCGCCGGCGTCATCACGCTGATGCTGGGCTTCACGTTGCAGCAGCCGAGCTTTTTTGCTCTGGGCGGCTGCCTGTTGTCGTTCCAGTCGGCCCTGATGTGGAAGGCCGCGCGCCTCATCGACGGCAGGCCCGGACCGATCGCCTTGATGTTTATCGGGCTCGTGATCCTGGCCGTCGCGAGCGGAACGCCCGGTCTGCGGGAGTTCACGGGTTCGCTGGCGCTTGCCGTCGGCGCCGCATATTCCTTCGCGCTCACGGCGACGCTATGGGGCGGCAGGAACGATCGGCTGACCGCGCGCTGGCCGCTGATCGTGCTGGGCGCGGTTCACTGCATCGCATTATTGATCGGCATCTACAGCACTTTCAGCGGCTCGATGGGCCAAGACAGCGTGCCGTCGCTCACCAGCGCGTTCGGTTTTATCCATTTCGAAGCCATTATTTTCGCGCTCGCCACCGCCATGTTCGTGATCGCTTTGTTGAAGGAACGGAAAGAGGCGCTGAGCACGGCCGCGGCGCAGATCGATCCGCTCACCGGCATCGCCAATCGCGCCGCCTTCCTGGCGAATGCCGCACGGCTTCTGGAACGCTGCAAGCACGACAAAACGCCGATCGCGGTCATCATGTTCGACCTCGATCGATTCAAAGCCATCAATGACAGACACGGCCATGCCGTCGGCGACGCGACATTGCGGAAATTCGGCGAGGTCGGCGCAGCAGCGCTACGGCCGAACGATGTCTTCGGTCGCCTGGGCGGCGAAGAATTTGCGATCATGCTGCCGGGATCGAGCATCGATGCAGCCTTCGTCCGTACCGATCGGATCCGCATCTCATTCGCCGAAAGCTGCCGCATCGTCCGGGACTGCCAGGTCAACGCGACCGTCAGCGCGGGCGTGGCCGTGAGCGCGGGTGGACAGGAATCGCTGGAGGCTCTGCTCGAACGCGCCGACGCCGCGCTCTATGACGCCAAGATCGCCGGCCGCAATCGCGTGGCGCGCGCCGACCGGCTGAGCCTGGAAGGCGCGATCTCCAACATATTCCGCGTCGCGTGATGCCGCAGCGCGCGACACGCCAGAGCACTGCGCAGGATTCATCACAGAAGACATCGCGGTGTGGAAGGCTGTCGCCAGCGCGAATGTCTCGGTGAAGTAGGCGCTATTCCCGCGCCAGCACCGCAATGTCGGGCGCATCGGCCTGCATCTTCGGCCGCGACCACATCAGGAACAGAAGAAACAGCGCGCCGACAAAGCACGGCACCGCGGCCGCATAGAAGATGCCGCCGACCTTGTAGCCGAGCCCGACCAGGACGCCGGTCAGCATCGGCCCGAACACCTGGCCGACGCGGCCCATGCCCATGCACCAGCCGATGCCGGTCGAGCGGATCGCGGTCGGATACATGCCCGCCGCCACGGCGATCAGGCCTGTGCCGGTACCGCCGACAAAGAAGCCGGCGAGGAACGACGCCACGCCCAAGGTCACCACCGAGGTCGTCGCCTGCCCGAACCAGGCCAAGCACAAGCCGCCGACGATGAAGCTCGGAATCAGCACACGGAACGTGCCGCCGTGATGCACCAGCCAGCCCGACATGGCGCTGGCGATCACGCTGCCGAGATTGTTCAGCCCGATGATCAGGGCAGCCGCCGACAGCGAGAAGCCGACCGAATTGAGCACCGCCGGCGTCCAGAACGTCACCGTGACCAGCACCATGAACACCATGAAGAACGGCACCCAAAGCAGCACGGTCGGAACGGCGCGTCCCTCCATGAACAGATGCTTGACCGGCACGCCCTCGCGCGCCGGATCCGGCGGCGCCACGAGTTCTGCGCCGGCCGGGACGTCTCCCGGCATGATGCGTTCGATCGTGCGCCGCACTTCGTCCGGCCGGATGTTGCGGGCGAGCAGGAAGCGGATCGATTCCGGCAGCCAGATCGTAAGAATAATGGCGATGACGATCGGCGCCACCGCGCCGATGTAGAACACCATCTGCCAGCCGAAGGCCGGGATCACCCAGGCGCTGGTCAGCGAACCGATGAGGCCGCCGCCGGGAAACGACGCGAACAGCACGGTGACGAACACATCGCGCAACCGCCGCGGCGCAAGCTCCGCGCCCATCGCCAGGAACGCCGGCGTCACGCCGCCAAGACCCAGCCCGCAGAAGAAGCGATAGGTCAAAAGTTCGCCGAGCGTGGTCGATTGCGAGGTCAGATAAGAGAATATCGCAAACACCACCATGGCGATGATCATGAACCATTTGCGGCCGAACAAATCGGCGAGCGGTCCGAACGACAGCGCCCCGATCGCCGCGCCCAACAGCCCCGCGGAGCCGACCTGACCGAATTGCGGCATCGGCAGATTGATCTGATGCGCGATGGCGGGCGCCGTGTAGCCGATCGCCTGGGTGTCGAAACCGTCGAGCGCCGCCACCAGCATGCACAGCACGAGCACGCCGATCTGAAAACCCGTGACCGGATGCCGGTCAATGAGATCGATGACGTCGACTTTGGTGGCCATGGCGTCCCCCCGTGCCCGCGATTATTCGTGCCGCGGTATTATGATCTTCAGTGCTTCGATTACGGCTTGCGCGGATTTTCCGCAAGCTTGGCCTCAGGTGGGCGAGAGCCCCAAAGCGCCGCTAGCCAGCGCCGCACCCTCTACCAATGAGCGCAATTTGGCCCAGGCGATCTGCGGATGCGAGCGGCCGCCGAAGCCGCAATCACTGCCGGCAATCAGATTTTCCGCGCCGACGAGGCGCGCGTAACGCTGCAAGCGCTGCGACACCAGTTCGGGATGCTCGATCACATCGGTCGAGTGGGTGACGACGCCGGGGATAAGAATTTTCCCCGCCGGCAGTTTCACCTTCTCCCACACCGCCACTTCATGCTCGTGGCGGGCATTGGCTCCCTCGATCAAAAAAGCTTGCGCCTTCACCTTGAGGACGAGATCGACGATATGATCGAGTTCGAGATCATAGGCATGCGGGCCGTGCCAGCTGCCCCAGCACAGATGATAGCGCACGCGATCTTCCGGAATATTGCGCAGCGCATGATTGAGCGCGTCGATGCGCATCTCGCTGCGGGCGCGGAACGCCGCAAGTCCCATCCCCATGCCGATGCGATCCCACAGCGCCGGCAGCCAGGCGTCGTCGACCTGCAGGATGAGACCGGCGGCGACAATCGCCTCGTATTCGACGCGCATCGCTTCGGCGAGCGCGAACACATAGTCCTCGTCGTTCTTGTAGTAGCGGTTGGGACGATAGACTTCGAGGCTTGCGGGCGCGGTCGAGGTCAGGAACACATTCTCCGTTCCGGCGACCGCAACGGTGACCTTGATCTCCTGATCGAGTTCGGTCTGGCCCACGTAGCTGACCGGACCCGTGCAGGCATGGACGGGTCGTTTCTTCCCGATCTGCGCGCCCGGCGTATAGAACAGCGTGCCGCGCTCGTTGGCGTAACGGTAGAAGTCGGCGAAATCGTCGCGGTCCTTGCCTTGCTCGACCAGCGGCTTGCCTTCGGGCGCTTCGATCTCCGTGAAGCCGCCGAAGCGCTTTTGCATATAGCGCAGCCAATCGCCGCCTTTGGCATATTCGCCTTCGTTGACGATATCGATGCCAATCGCGCGCTGCTGCGCGACGATCGCCGCAACATCGTCGGCGATATGGCTCTCGTCGCCGGCCGCAACGCCCTTGTCGAGCGACAAAAACGGCAGGCTGCCGACATGAGTCGTCAGGATTTTCGCGCTACTGCGTTGCATGGATGGTGCGAGCTTACTCCGCCGCCGCCAAGGCCGCACCGTCGCGTCCGGCGCGCACCAGGCGGCCCGGCAGGGCGCCGGTATGTTCGCCGCGCTCGAAGATCGGCGCGCCGGCAACCAGCGTCGACTCGTAGCCTTCGACCCGCTGCACGAAGCGCCGGCCGCCGGCCGGCATGTCGTGCACGAGCTCGGGCTTTTGCACCGTGAGCTTTGCGAAATCGATCAGGTTGACGTCGGCGCGCAGCCCCGGCGCCAGCCGGCCGCGATCGGACAGGCCGAAGTAATCGGCGGTCTCGCTGGTCTGGCGTTTGACGATCTGCTCGACCGGCAGCCGCGGCCCGCGGCTCCGGTCGCGCGCCCAATGCATCAGCATGAATGTCGGCACGCCGGCATCGACGATCGAGGTGCAATGCGCGCCGCCGTCGCTCAGGCCCAAGAGACATGCCGGATCGTTGAGCATTTCGAAGATTGGCGCGTGATCACCGACGACGTAATTCACCACCGGGAAATAGAGATACTGGCCTTCGGCCTCGGTGATGTAGTCGTAGGCGACTTCGTCGGGCGGCCGGCCGGTGCGCTTAGCGATCGCCGCCACGCTCTTTTCCGGCGCCGGCTCGTAATCCGGCGGATTGCCCATGACATAGAAGCGGTCCCATTTCCGGGTGACGGCCTGACGGAACTGCGCCAGCTTGGCGACGTCGGCTTCCGACGGCGCTTCGGCGAGAATCCTCCGCCGCATTTCCGGATCGCGCAGCCGGCGGCGCTGTTCCTCGATCGGCAGGCTTTCGAGCGCCTTGTAGGTCGGCCGCACCGTGAACGGATTGAGCGCGGTGCCGATGCCCATCATGACGCCGATCGGGCGGCCGGCGATCTGGGCCGTAAACGACAGGCCTTCGGCACGCGCCGCATGCGTGGCCTTCAGAAGCCTGCGCCAGCGCTGCGGGTCCACGTACCGGTCGGTGAGCAGGAACCAGACCGGGCAGCCGGTTTGCCGCGCCAATTTGGTCATCCAGGCGAGCTCATAATCCTCGTCGTCGAAATCCGAATTCATGCCGAAGGCGCCGCGGCCGACGGCGCCGAGCGCCGAGCCGATGCCGACGAGTTCGTCCGCGTCGGCGTCGCGCGACGCCACGAGCTCGCCGTCGGGCGTCTTGTGCGAATCGGTGCGCGAGGTGGTGAAGCCGAAGGCGCCGGACTGCATCGCTTCGATGGTGAGCCGGCGCATCTCGGCGATGTCATCGGGCGTCGCCGGTTCGCGGCGCACCGCGCGATCGCCCATCACATAGACTCGCAGAGGAAGATGGGCTGCCTGCGCCGCGATATCGATCGCGCGCGGACGGCGCTCCAGCGCATCCATGAATTCCGGGAACGTCTCCCATTCCCAAGTCAGACCGGCGGCGAGCACCGGATTGGGAATTTCCTCGACGCCCTCCATCAGATCCATCAGCGCGCCGCGATGGTGCTTCTTCACCGGCGCGAAACCGACGCCGCAATTGCCGAACATCACCGTGGTCACGCCATGCCAGCATGACGGCGCCAACAGCGGATCCCACATCGCCTGGCCGTCATAATGGGTGTGCACGTCGACCCAGCCGGGGGTGACCATGAGGCCGTCGGCATTGATCTCGCGCCGCGCCGGGCCAAGCTTGCCGCCGACCGCGGCAATCCGGCCGCCCGCAATGGCGACGTCGCCGGTGAAACCCGCATTGCCGGTGCCATCGACGATGGTGCCGCCGCGAATGACGATGTCGTGCATGGGCGCTGCTCCCTAAAGCATGATCCCGAAAAGCGGAAACCGGTTTTCGGAAAGATCACGCGTAAACGAAAATTCCAGTCCCCGTTTGCTGCCGGCGAGTGGAATAATCCGGCGCACGGGTTGCCATGCGGGCATGATGCACCCTCGTCGGAGCCTGCGCAACGGCGCCGCCGTGCGGCTTGGGGCTGCAACAAACGCCGGGACCGGCAACGCGTTCCGTCGATAAACCTCCGCCATTCCGGCAATTCGGCGGAACGCGGAGCAGCGCTCCGCATTGAAAATATTGCGTGATCCGACAGAGGAGAGATTCGATGCGCAAGCTTATTCTGGCCGCGTCGGCGCTGAGTATTGTGATGGCGGTGCCGCTCGCCACCATCGCGAAGGCCGAAGACACTACCGTGATCAAGAAGGAATATCCGGACGGCGACAGCAAGACCGTCATCAAGAAGGATGAGCCCTCGCGCGACAAGAAGGTCATCATCAAAAAAGAGCACGACGACGACTGATTACTGAATATCGCCGCATGATTTGGCGAAGGCCCGGCCGGGAGGCTGGGCCTTTTTTCTTGCCTGTAGGACGGCCCCGCACCCATGCCTAGGCGCTCCGCCGTTAACGCTTCATTCACCATAAAATTCTATCGGATGTAGGGGGCGTCCGCAGGCTCGCCGCAGGTCGGCTGAAGGCACGTCGAAACATGCTCCAACATATGATTCAGCACATGAGCAAAACTTTTCTTCCCGCGCTCGCCATCGCGGCAATTCTCTCGGCCTCGCCGGCGACCGAACCGGCCGGCCCGGCGACGCAGTCGGCGATGCCGCTGCACCTCGCCACCGTGTTGTGCGGCTCGAACGGCTGCGCGCCGGTGCAGACCAAGCAGCAACAGCGGCGCAAGTTTCAGACCATGGGACACGGCTGAACCTGATCGGCCAAGCGGGAGCCCGACCGCATGCTGCTCGCCAACCGCGTTAGCATCGGCCCGTTGTTGCCCGAGGATTTCAGCCTCTTGTTTTGCTGGGCCAACGACGTCGCCGCCGCGCGGCTCGATTGCGCCTATCGGCCGATCGACATGATGACGCACCAGCAATGGTGGAACGGCCTCGGCAAGGATCCGACCAAGGTCGTGTTCGCCATCCGCAAGACCACCGACCTCGCCATCATCGGCTATGTCCAGATCGCCGGCATCAATGTCGTGCATCGCTCGGCGGAGATCGGCATCAGGATCGGCGCCGAGAAGGATCGCGGCCTCGGCTACGGCAAGGAGGCCTTGGCCTTGGCGGTGGAGTTCTGCTGGAGCCATCTCAATCTCAACCGGCTCCAATTGGTCGTGTTCAAGCACAATGAACGCGCCGTCAGCGCCTACCGATCCACGGGCTTCAAAAAAGAAGGCTTGTTGCGCAAGGCGGCCTTCATCGACGGCGCCTGGGTCGATATCGTGTTGATGGCGGCGTTGCGGCCGGCGAAGATCAAGCGGCGGAGCCCCGGCCCATTGCGCGTCATGCAGACGCCGGAAACTTCGGCCGCTTCGCAGATTGTTACCGACTTAGGCCGCGATCCAGAGCGCCGCATCGCCTAGCGTCTCCTGCCGCGCCGGGTGACCGGGTGCTGGCCGTAAGCCATGGCGCCGAAACGCATTTTCTCCTGCACCCGTCAAATCGCGAGGCTGGCCTTTTAAGAACTGGCCCCGAAATAGAAGGTTTGTCTCGTCCATTTGTCACTTTTCAGCATGAGATTTTTATTCTACGGCCGCCCCGCTCGATCATTGAATATTGGCCTCCGATAGCTCACTTCAGGTATCTTATTCCGCAGTGCCGTGGACTTGTACTGTCGCCGTGAGCAACATTCCGAACATCGTCATCCTTGCCGCCTTTCTGATCGGCCTCGTCTTCGGCGCCGTCGATCTCGTCAGCGGCTTTTGCCTGACCTCTGGCTTGCGCAATTGGTGGACCAAAGGCGACGGCCGCATGGTCCGCAGCTTCGCCCTGGCGCTCGCGGTCGCCATCGCGGGCACTCAAATGCTGGCATTGTTCGGCCTCGTCGATCTTACCCAGTCGATCTATTTGCAGCCGTCATTCTCGGCGCCGCTGATGCTGCTCGGCGGCCTCATGTTCGGCTACGGCATGGTGGCGGCCAATGCCTGCGCCTCGCGCGCGCTGGTGCTGCTCGGCCGCGGTAATCTGCGCTCGCTTGTCGTCGTCACCACGGTCGCGGTGACGGCGGAAATGACGCTTAAGGGCCTGATCGCGCCGCTGCGGCTTGCCGTCCTGCATTGGTCGGAAACGGCGCTGCATTTCAATTCGCTGCCGGCGCTCCTCGCGGCGCCGGGCATCAATGAATCCGCCGCGCGGCTCGCCGCGGCAGCCGCAATCTGCGGCGCCTTGCTGCTGTTCGCCTTCGCTTACGCGCCATTCCGGCAATCGCGCGGTCTGATCGTGGCCGGCATCGCCATCGGCCTCCTGATCCCCGCCGGCTGGTTTGCCACCGGCTATCTGGGCGCCGATGCCTTCGAGCCGGCGCCGGTGGCGTCGCTCACCTTCGTCGCGCCGCTCGCCGACAGTCTGCAATATGTGATGTTCTCGACCGGCTCGACGCTCAACTTCGGCATCGCCGTGGTAGCGGGCGTCTTGATCGGCAGCTTCGTCACCGCCGTGATCACGCGGCGCTTCGAATGGGAAGGCTTTGGCTCGGAGCGCCATATGCTGCGCTCGCTCGCCGGCGCCGCGCTGATGGGCATCGGCGGCGCGCTCGATTACGGCTGCTCGATCGGCCAAGGCCTTACCGGCCTCTCGACACTCGCTTTGCCGTCGTTCCTCGCCGCGACCGGCATTTTGCTCGGCGCCGCGGCCGCGCTGCGCAGCCCGGTGCGGATTGCTGGGTTGGCGGCGGCGTAAATCGTTCCGATTAAGCCGCTGCCGCACTCACCCCGGCATCTGCCAAAATCATATCCGCGCCCTTCTCGCCGATCATCACCGTCGCCGCATTGGTATTGCCGGAGACCACGGTCGGCATGATCGAGGCGTCGATCACCCGCAGACCTTGGAAGCCGCGCACGCGCAGGCGTTCGTCCACCACCGCATTCAGATCGGAGCCCATGCGGCAGGTCGAGGTCGGGTGATAGACCGTGGTGCCGGTGTCGCGGGCGTAAGCCAAAAGCTCGGCATCGCTCGCGCACGATGCGCCCGGCGCATATTCCTCGGCGATATATTTTTGCATCACCGGCTGGCCCATGACGCGGCGCAGAAGCCTCATGCCGTCGACGACGCAATCGCAATCGGCGCGCGCCGTGAGGTAACGCGGCTGGATCGCCGGCGCCTGCCCTGGCTCGCGCGATTTGATGCGCACGAAGCCGCGGCTTTCCGGGCGCAACTGGCACACCGACGCCATGAAACCGGAAAACGGATGCAGCGTCGCGCCGGCGGCATCGGCGGAAAAGATCAGAAAGTGCAGCTGCACGTCCGGCGTCGCCAGTTCCGGCCGCGTGCGCAGAAAGGCGCCCGCATAGCCTGCGCCGATGGTCAGGAGCCCCTTGCGCGACAACAGATAACGCAAGCCCGCGGCGTAGCGGTAGCGCCAGTCGTTGATCACGTCGTTCATGGTGATGGGTTCGGTGCAGCGGTAGAGCATGCGGATCTGCAGATGATCCTGCAGGTCGGCGCCGACGCCCGGCATGTCGGCCAATACCTCGATGCCGTGCTGCCGCAACAAGTCCGCCGGTCCGAGCCCTGAGAGCTGCAACAGTTGCGGCGAGTTGAAGGCGCCGCCGCAGGCGATGACCTCGCCCGCAGCGTGCGCGACGTGGGTTGTCCCGCCACGCCGATATTCAACCCCGATGGCGCGGCGGCCGGAGAACAGAATGCGGCTCGCCAGCGCGTCGGTCACGACCGTGAGATTTCCCCGCCGCCGCGCTTCCTTCAGATAGCCGACCGCCGTCGACCAGCGCCGGCCGTTGCGCGCGGTCAGCTGGAAGTAGCCGGCGCCTTCCTGGGTCGGCCCGTTGAAATCGTCGTTGCACGGAAAGCCGCATTGCTGATTGGCTTCGATGAACGCCTCGCACAGCGGATGCGGCTCGCAGACGTCCGACACTTTCAGATGACCGCCGACGCCGTGCAGATCGTCGGCGCCGCGTTCCTGATCCTCGGCGCGCCGGAAAAAAGGCAGCACATCCGTAAAGCCCCAGCCGGTATTGCCGAGCTGCCGCCAGTGATCGAAATCCTCGTGCTGGCCGCGGATATAAAGGAGCCCATTGATCGAGCTCGAGCCGCCGAGCACCTTGCCGCGCGGCTGAATGACCTGCCGGCCGTTGAGCTCGGGCTCCGGTTCGGTCTTGTACAGCCAATTGACCTTGGGGTTGCTGAACAGCTTGCCGTAACCGAGCGGGATGTGAATCCAGATATTGCGGTCGGGGCCGCCGGCCTCCAGCAGCAGCACGCGGTGGCGGCCGGACGCCGTCAGCCGGTTGGCGAGCACACAGCCCGCCGAGCCGGCGCCGACGATGATGTAATCGAATTGGCCTGCGGACGGTGGCGCGGGCATCGTGGGCGTTCTCCCCCGGCGGCGCTTTGTTGAGCATTCTCACCGCCGCAAATCGTGAGTATACATTTCTTCCCGCCCGGCGCAGCAAGGGCGGAATAGAGGAGACACGCGCGTGCAAAAATTCGGCATCGGTCAGCCTGTGCCGCGGGTCGAGGATCCGCGCTTCATCACCGGCCGCGGCCGCTACGTTGACGATTTCGACCTGCCGCGGCAGTGCTACGGCATCGTGGTCATGTCGCCGCACGCGCATGCCCGCATCGCCAAGATCGACGCCGCCAAGGCCAAGGCCGCGGACGGCGTGCTCGCGGTGCTGACCGGCGCCGATGTTACGGCCGACAAGCTCGGGCCGCTGGCGCCGCCGATGCCCGAAGACATGGGCGGCCCCAAGGGTTTCCGCACGCCGCTGTCAATCCTCGCGACCGACAAAGTGCGCGCGGTGGGCGAACGCGTCGCCTTCGTCGTCGCCGAAACACTGACGCAAGCGAAGAATGCCGCCGAATTGCTCGAGATCGACTACGAGCCGCTGCCGGCGCTGGTCAATGTCGAGGACGCAGTGAAGCCCGGCGCTGCCGCAATCTGGGACGAAGCACCCAACAACGTGGCCTTCGCGCTGATGATGGGCAACAAAGACGCGACCGATTTAGCCTTCGCCAATGCCAAACATGTCGTCACGCTGAAGGTCAACAACGCCCGCATCACCGCCAATTCGATCGAGCCGCGCGCCGCGATCGGGCATTATCATCCCGAGGCGGACAATTACACACTCTACTCGACCTCGCAGAATCCGCACGGCACCCGCTCCGCGGTCGCCGGCCAGGTTTTGCGAATCCCCGAGACCAAATTGCGCGTGCTGTCGCCCGATGTCGGCGGCGGTTTTGGCATGAAGCACGGCGGTTATCCGGAAGACGCGCTCGTGGTGTGGGCGTCGCGCAAAGTCGGCGGCCGTCCGGTCAAATGGGCGGCGACGCGTTCGGAGGCGCTGCTTGGCGACGCGCACGGCCGCGACCAGGTCGTGACCGGCGAACTCGCAATCGACGAACGCGGCAAGATTTTAGGCCTGCGCGTCAATTCACTGCACGCCATGGGCTCGCATGTGTTCGGCGCCGCCATGGTGGTGCCGCTGTTCGCCATTCGGCTCGCCCCCGGCGTCTATCAGATCCCGGCGGTGCATGCGGTGGCGCGCGCCGTGCTCACCAACGCCATTCCGACCGCGCCCTATCGCGGCGCCGGACGCCCGGAGGCGACTTATCTGATCGAGCAATTGATCGATCGCGCGGCGGCCGCCGTCGGCGTCGATGCGGTCGAGATCAGGCGGCGGAATTTCATTCCGGCGTCGGCGATGCCGCACAAAGTGCAGACCGGCATCACCTATGACAGCGGCGATTTCGTCCACGTCATGGACGAATGTCTCAAGGTCGCAGACTGGAACGGCTTTGCCAAACGCGCGGCGGAAACGAAGAAAGAGGGCAAGCTCCGCGGCCGCGGCATCGCTTATTTTCTCGAAGAGGCGGCGGTGTTCAACGACCGCATGGTGATGCGCTTCGATCCGAGCGGCATGCTCACCATCTTGGCCGGCACCCATTCGCACGGCCAGGGCCACGAAACGGTTTACGCCCAGATGGCGTCCGAATGGCTCGGCGTGCCGTTCGAGAGTATCCGCTTCGTGCAGGGCGACACCGACGCGGTGCCGATCGGGCGCGGCAGCTATGGCTCGCGCAGCATGCATGTCGGCGGCAATGCGCTCAAAAAGGCCGCCGACAATATCATCGAGAAGGCAAAGCCGATGGCGGCGATGATGCTCGAGGCCGCAGCCGGCGACCTCGAGTTCAAGGACGGCTCGTTCCGCATCGTCGGCACCGACCGCGCGCTGGCGCTGACCAATGTGGCCAAGGCATTTTATCGTCCGGCGATGCTGCCGCCGCAATTCGACGTTGGCCTCGAAGCCTCCGGAACTTTCGCCGCCGAGCCGCCGAATTATCCGAACGGCTGTCACGTCTGTGAAGTCGAGGTCGATCCCGAGACCGGCATGGTCCATCTCGTCCGTTATGCCGCAGTCGACGATGTCGGCAAGGTGATGAATCACCTGCTCTGCGAGGGCCAGATCCACGGCGGCGTCGCCCAAGGCGCCGGCCAGGCGCTGATGGAAGCGATCGTGTTCGACAGCGCCGGCCAGCTCGTCACCGGCAGTTTTCAGGACTACGCCATGCCGCGCGCGGAGGATTTTCCCGATCTCGTCTCGGAACTGACCGAAGTACCGGCCACCACCAACCCGCTCGGCGTCAAGGGCGCGGGCGAAGCCGGCGCCACCGGCGCGCCGCCCGCGATCATCGGCGCCATCCTCGATGCGCTAAAATCCCTCGGTGTCGAGAACATCGACATGCCGGCAACCCCGAGCCGGGTCTGGGCGGCGATCAAAGCCCACAGCGCGATGAAGGCCGCCGCGGAATAAGCGTATGGCCGAGCAGACAAACCTCTTCTCCGACGGCAAGGCCTATGAGCGGCTGATGGGCCGTTGGAGCAAGCTTGCGGGGGCGCAATTCCTCGACTGGATCGATGCGCCGAAGAACCTGCGCTGGATCGACGTCGGCTGCGGCAACGGCGCCTTCACCGAGGTGCTGATTGAAAAAACGTCACCGGCAGCAGTGACGGGCATCGATCCGTCGGACGGTCAGCTTTCTTATGCGCGCACGCGGCCCGGCACCAAACTGGCGCAATTTCAGCTCGCCGATGCGCAGAGCCTGCCGTTTGCCGAGAACAGTTTCGACGCCGCCGCGATGGCGCTGGTCATCGTGTTCATTCCCGATCCGGTCAAAGCGGCATGCGAGATGGCGCGCGTCGTCAAGCCAGGCGGCACCGTCGCCACCTATATGTGGGATTTTCCCGGCGGCGGCTTTCCGCTCCATCCGATGATCAAGGCGCTTGCGGATTTGGGCATCACGCCCGCGGCGGGCTCGAACCCCGAGGCCTCGCGCATGGAGGCAATGCGGGCGGTGTGGCAGGCGGCCGGCCTGCGGGCGATCGATACGCGGATCATCCGTGTGCCGATCGTCTATGCCGATTTCGACGATTTCTGGGATTCCAACAGCGTGCCGCTCGGCACCTACGGCAAGGCGATCGCGGACCTTTCACCGAGTGCGCGCGATGCCATGAAAGCGCGCCTGCGCCAAGACCTGCCGACCGGCGCCGGTGGGCGGATTGCCTACGGGGCCTTCGCCAACGCCGTGAAGGGCCGCGCGCCGTAGCGCGCCTTGCCTCGGCGTCGGCTTTATCGCAGCGCCCAGCCAATGAGCGCGGACACGCCTGTCGCGCCGGCGACGATGTAAAGGCCGAGCAGGATATCGTCCTGATAATCCATTGCCAGAAATCCTGCCCAGATCAGAAGGCACCAGATAAAGCCGATCGCCAGCGTGCGGATGAAATCTTTGAGGCGCGTAGGCATCGGCCGGCCGTGTGTTGCGGCTTCACCGCATCTCGTCCGGATGCACGCCCTGCAGCCCGAGCTGTTGCCAGGCCATCGGCGCGCCGGCTTTGAGCGCGGCCTCGGCGGGCGGAAGCTTGTCGTCCCAGCGCACGGCGATGAAGCGCTGACCGTTGACGCCATCGGAGGCATTCGAGCACAGCCAGATGAGCGGCGCGATCATCACCTCCGCTTTGATGAGTTTTGAGCGATCGGGCATCAACGTCTTCGAGACGATGCGCGTGTCGACGGCGCCGCCCGGTACCAGGACATTCGCGGTGACGCCAGAGCCTTCGAGCTCGAACGCCATCGCGGTGAGCAGCGCTTCGTTGGTGGCCTTCGAGCCGCCATAGGGCTGCATCATGGTTCGCCACATGGTGTCGAGGCTCGTGGTCACGTTGATGATGCGGCCCCAGCGCTGCGCCAACAGCGTCGGCACGACCGCGCGCGTCATCAGGAAGGTGGCAACGATATTGACCTCGATGATGCGGCGGAATTCCTGCGGCGTCGTCTCCCATATCTTGCCGATAGGCTGACCCTCGCGGCGCAACAGTGCGGTATTGATGCCGGCATTGTTGATCAGAATGTCGACGCGGCCGAAGCGCTCGACGGTGGCGCGCGTAGCCTTCGGCCCGGTGTCGTCCCAGGCGACGTCGGCGAGCATGCCGAAATAGCGGTCGCCTGAGCCGCGGTCTTCGGCGGCATCCTGGGTCTCTTCGAGCGCGGGCGCGTCGAGTTCCACCGCCGCAACGCGGGCGCCGGCATCGAGCAATCCGAGCGTCATGGCGCGACCGATCCCGCGTCCGGCGCCGGTGACGATGGCTGTTTTTCCGTCGAGTATTCCCGGCATCTGAGCCTCCCGGCTTTCTTGAAATTGGCTTTTTAGCTGAGATAGTTAAGGCACTATACGGCAGCGCATCCGGGCCGCGAAATGCCCCTTTTATTCGCCTGTTCTTGGTTGCGCCTGCCCCCTCCCCCGCCTATATTCCGCGTGCTTTCCAGTCATCTTTGATGACGTAAGTGGCTTCGCCCCGACGGGCGGGCGGAGCACAGGGAAGATTTACCGAGATTCCCCGTTCTTTTCCCCGTTCTTGGAGACCGCATAATGACCACCCAGCCCCTGATGCCGAAAGCGACCGCCGTGTGGCTCGTCGACAACACGTCGCTGTCCTTCGACCAGATCGCGCAGCTGTGCAACTTGCATCCGCTCGAAGTGAAGGCGATCGCCGACGGCGACGCCGCCCAGGGCATCAAAGGCGCCGATCCGATCGTCGCCGGCCAATTGACCCGTCAGGAAATCGCCGCCGCCGAAGCCGATCCGAATTACCGGTTGCACATCGCCGAGCCGAAGGTGCGGCTGCCGGAAGCCAAGCCGAAAAAGGGCCCGCGCTATACGCCGGTGTCGCGCCGCCAGGACCGCCCCAACGCCATTCTCTGGCTGGTGCGCAATCATCCGGAGCTGAAAGACAGCCAGATCATGCGGCTCGTCGGCACCACCAAATCGACCATCGAAGCGATCCGCGAACGCACCCACTGGAACTCGGCCAATCTGACGCCGCTCGATCCGGTGACGCTCGGGCTCTGCTCGCAGATCGATCTCGACCTCGAAGTGCAGCGCGCCGCCAAGGAAAAGCCGGTACCGGTCGAGGCCCAGGGCGCGACGCTATTACCCGCCTCCGTCACCACCGCGCCACGCCAAGAACCGGAGCCGCCGACGCCCGCCGAAGTGAAGAAGTCCGACGACCTCAATGTCGAGGCGGTGTTCGCCAAGCTCAAGCAGCTCGGCGGCAAGGCGGAGTAATCGTTCCGTCATTCCGGGGCGCGGGCATAGCCCGCGAGCCCGGAATCCATAATCACGACCGGTACTTTTCTGCTCAGACGGTGGCTATGGATTCCGGAATCGCCGCTGCGCGGCGATCCGGAATGACGGGCTACCCCCGATCGTTGCGCAGCACCACGCAGGCTCCGCCGGCGGCGATGAGCGTGTTGCAGAATTTCTCGAGATAGCGGCGATCGTCGTCGGCGATGCGGATGTTGTAACGGACCGCAGTCCCCAAACCGATGCCGCGGCTGCGCAGCACGATCGGCTCGCGGTCGCCGATCAAAGCGGCGTATTTTTTCTGAACCATGCGGTAGATCGCCCAGGCTTTGCTTTCCGACCAGTTGGCGGTGAGCTGCATGCCCCAGCGCGGCACATAAGCGGCCGTACGTTGCGCCTCTTCCTTCGGCGCCAGCATCAGATTGGCGAGCCGCGTGCACGGCACGCCCTGCGGAATCGTGGTGTCGGCGGTCTGCGGCGGCGACGGCGAGGCCCATTCGTCCGCGGTCCAGCCGGTGACGATGGCGACATAATTGCGCGTCTCGCCCGGCAGCGGCCGCCCCCTGGCGACAAAGGCGCCGACGCGGCCCGGCCCGGCATTATAGGCCGCGGCGGCAAGACCGAGATTGCCGAATCGATTTTTCAGATCGTGCAAATAGCTCGCCGAATTCTTCAGCGCTTCGATCGGATCGAACGGATCGATGAGTCCGCGATAGTCCGCCGTCGCCGGCATGAATTGCGCAATGCCCTGCGCGCCTTTCGGGCTCACCGCGCCCGCATTGAACCGGCTCTCCTGCCAGATGACGCGGGCGAAGAACTCGACCGGCAGATCGTTTGCCGCGGCGTCCTGTTCGAGCGCGCGGCAGATGTCGTCCGCCGTCAAGGAGGCTGGTGCGACCGGTGGGACAGTAGGCGCGGTTTGCGCCGCCGGAGGGGCGGTTTGTGCAGCAGACGAAATCGTCGGTGCCTGGGCGAAAGCTTGCAAGCCCCACCCCACCAAACCAATGACTATCAACAGACTAAGCAAACGCGACATGCGGAGGTAACGTGTCAGGTCGAGCTTGGTGCCGCGCGGGATTTTTCCAACTGCCGATTGGCAGTGCAGGATTACTCCGGCTTAATATCGGCGAATTTTACCACCTTCGCCCACTTCTCGGTTTCATCGGCGACGAGCTTGCCGAAATCGGCGGCCGAGCCCGGCAACAGCGCAGCGCCAAGATCGGCCAACTGCGTTTTCACTTTGGGCTCGGCGAGGCTCGCATTGATCGCCTTGTTGAGCGTTTCGATGATCTCGGTAGGCGTTCCTTTCGGCGCGCCAAGCCCGTACCAGGCGCTTGCCTCGTAACCTGGCACGAATTCGCCGACGGTCGGCAAATCCGGAAACACCTCCGAGCGCGTAGCCGTCGTGACCGCGAGCGCGCGCACTTTGCCCGCCTTGATGAATTCGATCGAGGTCGGAAGATTGTCGAACATCACCTGATCGCGGCCGCTCACCATGTCGAGCATGGCCGCAGCGCCGCCGCGATACGGCACATGCACCATGTCGACGCCCGCCATCATCTTGAACAATTCGCCCGCCACATGGATGGTCGAGCCGACGCCGGACGATGCCATGTTGAGTTTTCCGGGATTGGCCTTGGCGTAGGCGATGAATTCCGGAACGGTGTTGGCGGGAACCTGTGGGTTGACATCCATGACGTCGGGAAACCGCACCAGGCCCGCGACCGGCGCGTAGTCTTGCAGAAAAACGAAATTGAGCTTGGCATAGAGGCTCGCATTGATCGCATTCGCCGGCGCGACCAGAAGGAGCGTGTAGCCGTCCGGCGCCGCGCGCAGCACCGCCTCGGTCGCGAGATTGGTCCCGGCGCCCGGCCGGCTTTCAATGACGAACTGCTGGCCAAGCCGGTCCGACAGCCACTGCCCCGCGAACCGCGCCGTCATGTCGGCCGATCCGCCGGGCGGATAGCCGATAATGAGATGCACCGGCCGTGACGGATAGGTTTCCGCCTGGGCGATGCGCGAGACGGCCGGCAGGGCCACGGCGCTAGCGGCTAGACGGAGAAATTTTCGGCGGGAGAGTTTCATCAGGTGCTCTCGATCACGAAGCCGCGCAAAACTCAGGCTACCGCCTCCGGCGCATAATGGAGCACCAGAAGGTCCACGATGGGGCAGGAAACGATTGCGTAAGCTCGACCGTCATCGCCACCGAATTCCACCAACACATTATCCTTGTCTAACGTCTCAACGACCGTGCCGACCTGGCCGCGTGCGAGCCCAGTTGCCGGCACATCCGCCAGCAGCGCCACTACATCAAGCACCGACAGGCGTGACGATATCTCGCTCGTCATCAGAGCACCCAACAAGTAACGAAACGGGGCACCTGCTCGCCGCTTCGCACGATCCAAACTGTTCTTACCACAACGCTCTTGCCATGTCGCGTGATTGGCACATCCACGCGCCAGCGGTCTCCCAAAGCGTCGCTAGCAAGCTCGACCGCCTCGCCGCGCGCCAGTCCGGCAAGCAGAGCCTCGCGGAGCCATTCGGCATCGTCGCGGTCAAGGCCAAGCGCACCACGAAAGACTCGCGCCTTGTGCCGTCCACGCACGTGCACCGGACTGAGGCAATAGTCCGCGATCTTGGAAATATCGAGGATTGCCCTTTCGGCGTTCGGTACCCGCGCCATGATCAGTTAAGTCGCCCCCAACCCCTTCCCCTTCAGGGCCGATCCAATCTCCTCCAAGATCAGCGGGTCGTCGATGGTCGCCGGCATCTGCCACGCGTCGCCGTCGGCGATTTTTTTGATGGTGCCGCGCAGGATCTTTCCAGAGCGCGTCTTCGGCAGCCGCGCCACGGTGATGGCGAGCTTAAACGCCGCCACCGGGCCGATCTTGTTGCGGATAAGCGCGATGCATTCCTTCTCGATCTCCGTCGGCGCCCGGTTGACGCCGGATTTGAGCACGATGAAGCCGCACGGCACTTCGCCTTTCAATTCGTCCTTGATGCCGAGCACGGCGCATTCGGCGACGTCGGGGTGCGAGGCGAGCACTTCCTCCATGCCGCCGGTCGAGAGCCTGTGCCCGGCGACATTGATGATGTCGTCGGTGCGGCCCATGACGAAGATATAGCCGTCTTCGTCCTTGAAGCCGGCATCGGCGGTTTTGTAGTAGCCGGGAAACTCCTCGAGATAGCTTTCGCGCATGCGGCCGTCGGCGAGCCATAGTGTCGGCAGGCAGGCCGGCGGCAGCGGCAGCTTGATGACGATCGAGCCCATTTTGTTCGGCGCCACTTCGCGGCAGCCCTCGTCGACGACACGGATGTCGTAGCCGGGCATCGCCACCGTCGGCGAGCCGTACTTGACCGGCAGCATGCCGAGCCCGACCGGATTGCCGGCGATGCACCAGCCGGTTTCGGTCTGCCACCAGTGATCGATCACCGGCACTTGCAGAAGATGCTCCGCCCATTCGAGCGTCGGCGGATCGGCGCGCTCGCCGGCGAGGAACAGCGTGCGAAATTTCGCCAAATCATGAGACGCGAACAGTTTGCCGTCCGGGTCCTCCTTCTTGATGGCGCGGAATGCGGTCGGCGCGGTGAACAAAGCGACGCAGCCGTGCTCGGCGATCACGCGCCAGAACGCGCCCGCGTCCGGGGTGCCGACCGGCTTGCCCTCGTAGAGCACCGTGGTCGCGCCATGCAAGAGCGGCGCATAGACGATGTAGGAATGCCCGACCACCCAGCCGATATCGGACGCGGTCCACCACACTTCGCCGGGCTCGATGCCGTAGAGATTTTTCATCGACCATTTCAGCGCCACCATGTGGCCGCCATTGTCGCGCACCACGCCTTTCGGCCGCCCGGTCGTGCCCGAGGTGTAGAGAATGTAGAGCGGATCGGTCGCCTTCACCGGCTCGCATTGCCAGGCCGAGCGGGCATGAATGAGCGCATGATCGCGCATCGCTGCCCAATCGCGGTCGCGGCCTTCGAGCAATGTCGCCTGCGATTGCGGGCGCTGCAGGATCAAACAGACGCCGGGCTTATGGACGGCGAGCCCGATGGCGTCGTCGAGCAGCGGCTTGTAATGCACGACGCGGCCGGGCTCGAGCCCGCAGCTTGCCGAGAGGATCGCTTTCGGCTTGGCGTCGTCGATGCGGGTGGCGAGCTCGCGCGACGCGAAGCCGCCGAACACCACCGAATGCACGGCGCCGATGCGGGCGCAGGCCAGCATCGCGACCACCGCTTCCGGGATCATCGGCATATAGAGAAGGACACGGTCGCCCTTGCCGACGCCGAGGTCGCGCAGCATGCCGCCGAGCACCTGGGTCTCGGTCAACAGCCGATGATAACTGATCGTTTGTTTGACGCCGGCGAGCGGCGAATCGTAGATGATCGCCGCCTGGTCGCCGCGCCCGGCATCGACATGGCGGTCGACCGCGTTGAAGCAGGTGTTGCAGATACCATCCGGGAACCAGCGGCCGTAGATGCCGGCCGTCGCGTCGAACACCGTCTTCGGCTTCTCAACCCAGTCGATCGCTTCTGCGGCCTCGCCCCAAAAACCCTCAGGGTCGCGCTGCCAGCGCGCGTAGACGTCGTAATAACGGCTCGAACGGGCGTCCATGGCGCCGCCTCCCGGATTTGCGCTTATTTTCTGCTCCGCCGCGGCCATTGCAAGCCGTGCCGCACAGGCGCGTCCACTATGCATCACAACCCTGGCCGAAGGCCCGCGCTTTGATCTATGTCAGGTCGGACCCGCCTCTTTTTCTCATTCGGACAGTCCGTGATCACCGATCCCTGGTTCTACCTTCTGGCCATCCCGGCCGTGACCGTGCTCGGCCTCGGCAAAGGCGGCTTTTCAGGGCTCGGCATGATCGCGACCCCGATGCTGGCGCTGATCATGCCGCCGCTGCAGGGCGCGGCGATCCTGTTGCCGCTTCTGATCATCCAGGATGCCATTTCGGTGTGGGCCTACCGGAAGGCGTGGAGCGCCTGGAATCTGAAAGTGCTGGTTCCGGGCGCCGCCATCGGCATGGGCATGGGCACGCTGTTCGCAAGCGCAGTCTCGAATGCCGCCATCGAATTGACCATCGGCGGCATCGGGCTCGCCTTCGTGCTCTATCACTGGCTCGGCCGGCGCTTGATCCCGGCGCTGCGCGAAGCGGGCGACAGGCCGCGCCGGCCACCCGTCGCGCTCGGCGTGGTCTGGGGCGCGATGTCGGGCTTCATGTCGCTTCTGGTGCAGGTCGGCGCGCCGCCGTTTCAGATCCACATCTTGCCGCAGCGCCTCGACAAGCTGACGCTGGTCGGCACCAGCGTCATTTTCTTCGCCTTCCTCAACGAAATGAAGATCGTGCCCTATTTCGTGCTCGGCCAATTTTCGATGAAGAATTTCATGACCTCGCTGGTGCTGCTGCCGCTTGCGGTCGGCGCCAATTATCTCGGCATCTGGCTCGTGCACCGCACGCCGACCGAGCGCTTCTATCAGATCGCCTATATTCTGATGCTGCTGATTTCGCTCGGCCTGTTGTGGCAGGGCTGGCATGGCCTCGGCCACGACGAAGCGGTACTCCAGTAACCGCCGTTCGTCGCTCGCTGTTCGGCCGTCATCGTTTTTGCTAGGCTTCCGCAAAAGCTCGGGGGAAACGATGACGACCGCCTACGACACCGATCTCGATCGCAATGCGGCGAATTTCCAGCCGCTGACGCCGCTGTCATTCCTGGCGCGCGCCGCCGAAGTCCATCCCGACCAGACCGCGATCATCCACGGCGACCGCTCCTGGACTTACCGCCAGTTTTACGCCCGCGCCCGGCAATTGGCGTCCGCGCTCGTCAAGCGTGGCATCAAGCGCGGCGACACGGTCGCGGCCGTGCTGCCCAATGTGCCGGCGATGCTGGAAGCGCATTACGGGGTCGCCATGGCGGGCGCCGTGCTCAATTCGGTCAATACCCGGCTCGATGCCGCCATCATCGCTTTCCAGTTCGACCACGGCGAAGCCAAGGTACTGATCACCGACCGCGAATTTTCCAAGACCGTGAAGGACGCTTTGGCGCTGTGCAAGGCGCGGCCGCTGGTCATCGATTATGACGATCCGGAATTCACCGGCGCGGGCGAACGGCTCGGCAATCTCGACTACGAGGATTTTTTGCGCGAGGGCGACGCCGATTTCGCCTGGCTGATGCCGCAGGACGAATGGGACGCCATCACGCTGAATTACACTTCCGGCACCACCGGCGATCCTAAGGGCGTCGTCTATCACCACCGCGGCGCCTACCTCCTCTCCATGGCCAATGTCATCACTTGCGGCATGAACAAGCATCCGGTCTATCTGTGGACGCTGCCGATGTTCCACTGCAACGGCTGGTGCTTTCCCTGGACGCTGTCCGTCGTCGCCGGCACGCATGTGTGTCTTCGCGCGGTGCGAGCCGCGCCGATCTATCATGCGATCGCAACCCACAAGGTCACGCATCTGTGCGGCGCGCCGATCGTGATGTCGACGCTGCTCAATGCCGCGGAACATGAGCGCAAGCCCTTGCCGCATAGTGTCGAGTTCGTCACCGCGGCAGCGCCGCCGCCCGAGGCCGTGCTCGCGGCGATGAAATCGGCGGGCTTCAACGTCACCCATGTGTACGGGCTGACCGAGACCTACGGTCCGGCGAGCGTCAACGACTGGCATCGCGACTGGAATACGCTCTCAGGTCCCGAACAGGCGGCGAAGAAGGCGCGGCAGGGCGTGCGCTATCCGGTGCTCGATGCGCTCGACGTGCGCGACCCCACGACCATGGCGCCGGTGCCGCGCGACGGCGAGACGCTCGGCGAAGTGATGTTCCGCGGCAATGTGGTGATGAAGGGCTATCTGAAAAACAAGGCGACCACCGAGGCTGCCTTCGCCGGCGGCTGGTTTCATTCCGGCGACCTCGGCGTCATCCATCCCGACGGCTATATCCAGCTCAAGGACCGCTCCAAGGACATCATCATTTCGGGCGGCGAGAATATTTCCTCGATCGAGGTCGAGGATGCGCT
Source organism: Xanthobacteraceae bacterium (assembly GCA_049282655.1). Lineage (GTDB taxonomy): Bacteria > Pseudomonadota > Alphaproteobacteria > Rhizobiales > Xanthobacteraceae > BOG-931. The sequence continues at coordinate 43,726 of JBAPUM010000063.1, read as the reverse complement.
CTACAAGCACCCCGCGGTGCAGGTCGTCGCCGTGGTGGCGAAGCCCGACGATAAATGGGGCGAGACGCCGTGCGTGTTCGTGGAGTTAAAGCCGGGCGCGGCGGCCACCTCCGAAGAGCTGATCGCCTGGTGCCGCAAACACCTCGCCGCCTACAAATGCCCGCGCTACATCGTGTTCGCGGATATCCCGAAGACGTCGACCGGCAAGATCCAGAAATTCAAGCTGCGGGATGTGGCGAAGAACGTCGCGCAGTAATTCTGCTGCGCATTGCCGCGCACGCAGGAATCGAGCAGGTCTGCCCAAATCGAAAATAGTAGTCACCGGGTCCCCGCCTGCGCGGGGACGCGCGGATCGAAGCTGCCGTGCCGACTTAAGCGGTCAATGAACGAGCGTGTCTTGCCGCAATCGGGCGATCTCGTCCTTCACAAGCAATTTTCGTCGCTTCAATTCTACCAGTGTCAGGTCGTCGATGGAGAGGTGGGTTAGCGCCTCGGAGATTTCGTGTTCGAGGGCTTGGTGACGTTTCTCGAGTTCCACAAGATGCGATTCGATCGCCATTGAGCAGGCCTCCTTGTATCGTTCTTGCCTGGTGGATCGTCCTACACCCTAACAACCGAAGACAAGGTTACTCCGTTTTTCCCCTAACGAAAATCCCCGTTATGCACGGTTTGCCGGCGGACCCCTGCGGGCTTGTCGGCGATCGGGCAAAACGCGATAATCCTTAGCCACTTACCAGGAAGCTACCAGGCCATCCGTTCGACTCCTGACTTGGTTCCAGATGCGGCCGATTGAGGCCGAAAACAGCGTCAAAAGGGCCTGCCAAGGCGGTGATGACAGAAGAGGAAGAACGCGAGCTTCGGGCGCAATTGTCGCTTTTGCAGCAGGAGCATCGCGACCTCGATTCAGCGATTGCTGCATTGCAGGAATCGCCGGGCTCCGACCTCATTCAGATTCAGCGCCTGAAAAAGCGCAAGCTTGTGCTGCGTGACCGCATCACCTTCATCGAGGACGAGCTGACCCCCGACATTATTGCGTAGGGTGTCATTCCGGGGCCGCGCGCAGCGCGGAGCCCGGAATCCATAACCCCTGATCTCAACGCCTAATCTCGAACTATCGTGATTATGGATTCCGGACAGCCGCTTCGCGGCTTCCGGAATGACGACCCTTCTCCGCTTTGCGCGCATACATCGCGGCATCCGCCCGCGCCAAGACTTCGACCGGTGTGTCGAGCGCGCCGAGATGCGCGAGCCCGGCCGAGGCGCCGACCGCGATGGTTGCGGCATCGACGTTGAGTCGCGTCGCATAAACTGCGGCCTCGAGCGCCCTGGCCTTGGCGGCGGCATCCGGCGCATTGACGTTCCACAGCAGCACCGCGAATTCATCGCCGCCGAGCCGCGCCACGACGTCGGAGGCGCGCACGTTCTTGGTGAGCGCCATCGCCACCGTCTTGAGCAAGGCGTCGCCCGCGGCATGGCCATGGCGGTCGTTCACCGGCTTGAAATCGTCGAGATCGATGAAGACGAGCACCACGCTCGTGCCATAGCGCTTGACGTAGGCGAGCGAGCGCTCGAGCTCGCGCTCGAAGCCGCGGCGGTTGAGGATGTCGGTGAGCGGATCGATATCGATCCGCGCCTCGAGCTCGCTGATGCGGGCGCGCGAGGCTGCGAGTTGGGCGGCGAGCGCATCGACTTCGGCGGCGAGCCGCATCGCGCTGGAACGCCTTTGCTCACGCGACGGCGCGCGCTCGCGTTTCGGCTCGAATGGCTCCTCGCGATTGCCGCGCGGAGCTCGCGGCGGCTTGGGGCGTGGCGCCGGGTCAGGCTTGCCGCCGGGCTTCGCCGCCCTGGAATTCATAGCCACTCCCCGCCCCTGGTCCCCGCCCTCAATCCCCGCCGGCGAATCGCGTCGGCAGCATAGCCTGTCCCGCTCCGGGCGCAGCGTCGCGCCTCGAAACTGAGAAAATCAGCCATTATTACAAATATTTAATGGCCTGCGACAGATTGCCGCAGACTCTCCCTTTGCAGCATGCCTCCGTCACGCCGCGGCCAAAAAACCGAGCGGCGCCGTTTGGTCGTCGGAGAACACAGCCGCCGTCAGCGGCCGGCCATAGCCGGCCCCCGTATCGAGCCCAAGCCGGTTGCTGCGGAGCTCCGGAACCCCGGCCGCGATCGGCGTATGACCGTGAACGACGAGCCGGCCGTAATCGCCGCCATGCGACAGGAACGGCTCTCTGATCCACAACAGATCGTGCGGGTCCTGCGCCTCGAGCGGGCGCGCCGGATCGACGCCGGCATGAACAAAAAATCGCTTTCCGTCGTCATGGGAGAAACGCAGGCGCCGCAGCCAATCGACGTGTTCAGGCGGCAAATCGCGGGCATTCGTGACACCGTAGCTCTGCAGCGTCTCCTTCCCGCCCTGCCCGAGCCAGTCCGAGGGATCGATCGCGCCATCGATGATGGCGAGCAGCATCGCCTCATGATTGCCCATCAGCGTGACGACGTTGTCGGGCATCTCACGCGCAAGCTCGATCAAATAACGAATGACGCCTTCAGAGTGCGGGCCGCGGTCGATGTAGTCGCCGACGAATACGAATTTCAGCGCGCCGGCGCCGCCATCGCGGCCACCATGAGCCCGGCATTGCGCCAGCAGCGATTCCAATTTGTGCAGTGCGCCATGAATGTCGCCGATGGCGTAAGTCAGAGACATGTGTTTTTTCTTTCATTTCGAAGCGGGCGTCGAGTGCAAAAATGGCCGGATTCAGGCGCACTTGTTCAGTCTGCATTCACCCCTAAATGGGAACTTTAGGGACCACGGGGCGATTGGGGTGCGGGAAGAAATACCCATTGTCGAGGTGATGTCATGAGAAAACTAATCACGGCTCTTGTTGCGGCAACGGCGATCGCCGGTGCTGCGGTTGCAACTTCCAGTCCGGCGGCTGCGTACCACGGCGGCTGGCACGGCGGCGGCTGGCATGGCGGCGGCTGGGGCTGGGGCGCGGGCGGCTTCGCGGCCGGCGCTCTGGTCGGCAGCGCGCTCGCTGGGCCTTACGGTTATTATCCCTACGGCTATTACGGCTATGGCCCTTATCCGTACGGCGGCCGGCCGTGCTACTGGCGGCGGGTGTGGAATGGCTACGCCTGGGTGCGCGCCTGCGTTTAAGCCCGGTGTAAGCATGACCCTCGATATCCGCTGTCCGGCGTGAACGCGCCGGCGGCGGATCGCGACCAAGGAGCGTGAAACATTACAAATTTCACATCCGGATCGCGGCATCGGCACCAAACTTCCGCCCAAATAGACGCTCTTTTGTAGGGGTGGGTCTGTCGTGAAATCGGGGGGTGTTCGGGGACTTCCCGTCCACATAAGGTTCCAGATCGGCACCCGGCCGGTCCATATTCGAGGAAAGCAGATGCACAAGTCGCTGATCGGGCTTGCCGCGGCCACCGCCGTCGGGCTTGCCACGCTGGTCGGGCCGGGTACCGCGAATGCCGGCTGTTATGGTTGCGCCGTGGGCGCGGGCGTGCTCGGCGGCGTCGCCGCGGGCGCCATCATCGGCAGCGCCATCGCCAACAGCCCGCCCCCGCCGCCGGCCTATTATCCGCCGCCGCCCCCGCCCGGTTACTACCCGCCGCCGCCTGGGGCCTATGCGCCCGGCCCCGGCTATGCCCAGCTCGGGCCCGGCTGCTACTGGGGCAAACGCAAGGTCTGGGTCGAAGGCGAAGGTTATCACTGGCGCACCGTTCAGATCTGCCAGTAACTGAAATCTGGCGCTAACGACATCCGCCTTAAAGTGCTGCCGCCAATCGGCGGCAGCGGTTTCGAGTTTAGCCGGCCAAGGAGAGCGTCAATCGGCATCCGATTGGCGCTCTCGCGTTTTCAGACGCATGATCTGATCGGAAAATCGGTTTCCACCCTCGGATCAAATCCGAGGGCTGGCATTTTCCGGATCGTGCCGTAACAACCGGCCGGCTATTTTTTTGTTATTAAATGACTTCGCGCAACGATGCGGCGACGATGACCGAGACCACGACGGACGCGAACCTTCCTGTCGCAATACCGACCGAGACGATGATTGCCGATGCGGGCGACCATGCGAGCGACCATGTCAGCAACCATGTCAGCGACCATGGCGGCGCCGCAGCGATCGGTGCTGAAAAAATCCGAACTTCCTTGGCGTATTCCTTGGCGCATTCCTTGGCAGGCGGTCTTGCCGTCGCGCGCGCCTGGCTCAGGCGGCTGTTCATGCGGCGCATGTCGCGCGCCAGGTTCCGCACCGTGACCACGCTCGGCTGGATCGCCGTCATCGCACTGGCAGGCTACGTCACGCTGTCGGCGATGATGTTCTTCGCCCAGCGTTCGCTGATGTATTTTCCCGAGACCGTGCACACCACGCCGGCCGCGGCGGGGCTCCCCGAAGCCGAGGAAGTCTCGCTGACCGCTGCCGATGGCGTGAAGAGTCTCCTCTGGCATGTGCCGCCGCGCGACGGCAAACCGGTGCTGCTTTATCTGCACGGCAATGGCGGCGCGCTGCGCTACCGGGTCGACCGTTTCCGCCGCCTCATCGCCGACGGCGTCGGCCTCCTCGCACTCGAATATCGCGGCTATGGCGGGCTTGCCGGCTCGCCAAGCGAACAGGGCCTGATCGCCGACGCCGAAGCGGCCTACGCCTATGCGGCGGCGCATTATCAGGTCGCGCAGATCGTGGTCTGGGGTGAATCGCTCGGCACCGGCGTCGCCGTGGCGCTGGCCGCCGAAAAGCCCGTCGGCCGCCTCATCCTCGAAGCGCCATTCACCTCCGCCGAAGCGCTCGGCGCGCAACGCTACTGGTACCTGCCGGTGCGGCTTCTGATGAAGGACCAGTTCCGCTCCGACCAGCGCATCCGCAAAGTCACCGCCCCGCTTCTGATCCTGCACGGCATGCAGGACCGCACCGTGCCTTATGCCATGGGCGAGCACCTCTTCGACCTCGCCAACAAACCAAAACACATCGTCCGCTTCCTCGACGGCGGGCATGAGGATCTGGATCAGAACGGGGCGTTGGATGCGGTGGGGAGATTTCTGGCCGGAGATTTGGATTAGTAGCAGGCGCCATTCGAGCCACGAATGTTCCGTCGATAATTTCGCGTGCCGATCTCGCACCGCACGTCGACGGCTTGGCAGCAGGTGCTGACGCACTCGTCCGCTACGTTCCCGTCGCAAGCGATGCACCCACCTCATCCGGCGCACGGGCCTCCACCAGAACACCGCGATTGGCGCTGCCGAACGCGAAACAACCCCTTGACTCTACGCCAGGTTGAATGTGCTAATTGACGTGGCTGTGATGAAGCGACCGACAAAGTCTCAACTGACGAGCCGAACATCGTCGGCCGCTGTCCGCGAGCGACGAATTTGGCAGTTCGGACGCGACAGGCAACAGGACCGATCGGGTCAAAGTCGAGCTATCTGGAAATTGCGGGGAAGGTCGTCGGGACGTCGCGAACGACGCTTAACAGACGATCTTCGCGGTTCTCGGTAGATTGAGAGGGCGCATCGATGGCTAAGAAAGCGAACGGCAAGCAGGCCAAGACCAATCAAAAGGGGGCGAAAAAGAGCAAGAATAAACCGGCCAGCACGGCCGCAGCAAAACAGGCCGTGACCTCAAAAAACGGCTCAACGCCGCTCCCGGCACCCGTTTTTCATGAGCCCACATTCAGCGAAGGCGCGTTCCTGCCCGACCCCACCGGCTTTTCAACGCCCCATGACGAGAAGAGCGATGATGCTCTGTACAAGCAGCTCGGAGACAAGCTGAAGACGGACGTCGTTACCTTCCCGCAGGCGCGTGGCGCACCGAACACCCTCTTCGCGTTGTCCGACGCCTACGGGCCGCATGGTCCGGAGGTGGTCGGTATCATCAACAACAACAAAAAGATCGTGTTTCACGCAATCGGCGACTCCGGAGCTACTTCCGCTGGGAAGAAATACGGCCACGAGCTCAGCGTTGCCGATCACGTGACCGACGACTGCCGCATATCCGCCGAGGCGGACAGGCCGGCGTTCCTGTTTCACCTGGGTGACGTCGTCTACGATTTTGGCGAGCCCGAATATTATTACGACCAATTCTACGAGCCATTCCGCAACTATCCGGCGCCCATCTTCGCGATTCCGGGCAATCACGATTCGTTTCTCGTGCCTGGAACGCCGACCGACAAGCAGGCCCTGAACACTTTCATTCGCAATTTCTGCGCCACGGGGCCGGCCATCACTGCGGACGCCAAATCGCTCCATCGCACCGCCATGACTCAGCCTGGTGTCTATTTCGCCCTCGACGCGCCCTTCGTCCGTATCATCGGCTTATTTAGCAACGCGTTGGAAGACCCCGGTGTGATCTCAAGCGAAACGATCAACGGCAAGAAGACTTGGCCGACCTTGCCCGATTATCAACTGGCCTTCCTGGCTGCGCAGCTTGGGCAGATAAAGGCCCAGAATTACAAGGGGGCAGTGATCATCGCGGTCCACCATCCGCCATTCAGCTACTCGCCACCATCGGCAGCGAAGACGGCGGCGGGCGCCAACAAAGCCACGGGCGCCGGCGGCGACCATGGGAAGAACACCGACATGCTGCGGCAGATCGATACGATCTGCGCGGCGCAGGGCATTTATCCGCACGCCTTCCTTTCGGGTCATGCGCATAACTACCAGCGCTACACGAGGACGGTGCACTTCCAGGCCAAGAACTATTCGGTACCGTTCGTCGTCTGCGGCGACGGTGGCTACAACGTCAAAGCTCTGGTGCAAGGACGCAAGGGCGAGCCGGCGCAGCCGCCGAAGGACGGCGCCGACGTCGGCTATCTCGACGTCAGTCCGGCTGTGCAAGTGGGCGGGCTCATTCTCAACCACAGCGACCCCAGCCACTATGGCTATTTGCGTATCGCGGTCGACGCGCAGAAGCTAGCGATCAGCTTCTACACGGTCCCCGACGGCACGAGCCCGACCACGGCAGCAACGCTGGTCGAAACAGTGACGGTCAATCTTGCGACCCACACCATGACGTGAGCTGGGTGCGCGGCGATTTGGCCTCGCGTGACTGTCTTGTTCATGGCTCGCCCATATCTGGCGGGCAAAGGCCGCGCGTGCTGCGCGGCCGGGATTCCAGAGCCGCTGGCGCCGCAATGACGATCAGATTCCCGATTTCCAGCGCATGGTGAAAACGGTCGAGCCCGAAATTCTCGCCGAACTCGCCCGCATTGAACGCTCCGGCGCGCTTAAGCGCTATGTCGATGACGGCGCGCTTTGTCGAATGGTTCCGGGGATATAATTGATGGACGATCCCAAAGTTCAGGAAATTTCCAGCAACCAATCGTCGGTGTAAGGCTTGCCGACGTCGCGAATGGGAAGCTTCTCGCCTGTCACCACATCGACCACCGGCAGATGCTGAATCATTTCCCAGCGGGCATAGCCCCTGACGTAGTTCAGCCGGCCATTGGCGTCACGGCTTTCCCGCGTCCGCGACGGAAATGCACGTCGCTCGCTCAACAGAGCAAGAACCGGCGCCGCCAGATCGTTGCGCACGAAGAATGCGTTCACGCCATGGGAATTGGTACCAACAAACTGGTAGCCCTTTTCGTTCGCGAGATGCTGCAGGGCGCCGAGCGAGCAACCAAAATAGAGACCGCTGAAATGGCTATCAAAGCGGCGAAAGCCGGCGCGATAAGGCACGGCGATCGGCCGTGTATTGCCGAGCACCGCGTTGAATTCACAGACCACGATCGCGGGTGACACGGCGCTGGTGGCCTTCCACACCCAATAGTCGTTGCCGTCTATGTCGATCGACAGCACACCGAGCGGACCCGAGAACCCGGCCTTTTCAAGCAACCCGTCGATGTTTTCCACCGTAACGAAGGTCGAAAGCGTCGCGAGGTCATATTTCCAGAACAAAGGGTCGGCGCGCAGCTCGGCAATGTTGGCTTCGCTGCCATCCATGACAAATCCGCGCCAGTTGCGATTAAGCATCAGAAAGCGGCAATTGGCTTCCTGAAAACTCTCCACGCCGAACTCGACAAAGCGGCGGTTTGGAACATCGATGTGAGAAACCAGCCACTCGATGATGCCGTCCTCGCCCCACTGGGAAAATACCTTGAACTCGATCTCGCTCAGATCGGCAATCTGCCGGTGGCGCGGCATCGCCCAGCATGCCTGGCGACCGGCAAGCAGCAACGCATCGACCAGTCGATGATAAAAAACAAAATTGTTTTGCAGCGAAGCCCTGAGCCCCTGGTCGATATTCCGGATTTGCGCTTGAACCGGATCCTCATTGGCGGCCATGGGCCTGTGACCTTTCTGTTTGTGCGAGGAGCATAGTCGGGCTCGGGAGACATGCCTAGGCGCGCGCAGCTTGGAGCGCACGAGTTCACACTGGCCATTGGCCGGCACTACGGTGCGCGTGCGGGAGGTTTCTGGCGGGGGATTCGGGGGGCATTCTGGAGCCGAGTGCAGCGCATGCGGCGATTACCATCGCCAAGCTGCCGGCGACGGCCGTCCGCGAGGAAATCGACGGCGGTCGTGAGGCTTGCCGAGGTTGTACCGAGTGCGCGTGAGGCGCTCGCCTCGCTTTTGCCGCTTTGGCGGCTGAGAGGAACATGCTCGCAAGCAAAAATTGCAAATGGAACTTTGAAATCTTTGCAATTGCCACGAGGGAGCTACCCCAATGTCATGCCGCGCCGGTCTTGTCATTTTTTTCCTTGCGACCCTGAGCACGGCCGCCCTGGCACAGTCTGCTTCGCCTAACGGCGAAGCGCCGCCGTCTCAGCCCGCCGCAACGGCTGCAAATTCCGGTGAGGCCATGGATCCGCCCATGGTCGGAGATCATTGGACCTATGAGATGCGCGACGAGATCACCGGCGAGATGAAAAATACGGTGACCAATATCGTCACCGATCTGACGCCGACGGACATCGCGGTCCGTGTTCAGAACCAGGCTTATTCCACCGGTTCGACCGTCCTTGTCTTCGATCGCTCCTGGAACATGAAAAACAGTCCGACCTGGCGATTTTCACCCAATGACGGAACCGGCATAAAAATGCCGCTCGCCGTCGGCGACACGTGGAAATTTCGCAGCGATCAGGTCCGCACCGGCTACGGCACGACATTTCGGAATATCGGCACGTCGAAGGTCGTCGGCACCGAAAGCGTCACGACCGAAGCCGGCACCTTTCAGGCGCTCAAGATCGAAACGTCGATCAACGGCCACAATGCCAATGATTCGACGAAGCGGTTCGAATCGACAGTGGTGACTTGGTATGTTCCGTCGATCGATCATTGGGTCAAGCGAACCGTGAAGTCGGCGTTCAACGGCAGCGTTCAGGAAAACGATGCGATCGATTTGGTCGATTACGGCAGGCGTTGAACCCCGTCCGCACCCCGACAGCTTCCTATAATACGAACACGGAGATGAGAATGTTGCGCGGCGTGCGGGCGGGTGCGGTGGCGCTTGTTTTGGCCACGCCGGCGTTTGCGGAAGAGGGTTCATCGCCCGCCGCGAAGACCGCGGCGCCGGCCGCACCGGCAACGACTCCTGAAACGGCTCCTGCCGACATGCAACAGCCGGCACCGGGGGATCGCTGGACCTATGCTGTGAAGGACGAAATCTCGGGCGCGCTGAAGTCGACGCGAACCGACATGATCACCGACGTGTCGAAGGATGAGATCACGGTACGATACGAGACCGCCGGCACCGGCAGTTCCGGCAACATTATTTACGATCGCTCATGGGATATCGTGCGCGCCGATCCATTCAAATACGCGCCGAACGACGGCACCGGAATTCAACGTCCGCTGACGCTTGGCGCGCAGTGGAAATTCGCCATCGATGTCGTGAACAGCGCCAACGGAATGACCTTCAAACGCGGGGGCAGTTCGAAGGTGGTGGGGCGCGAAAGCGTCACCACCAAGGCGGGGACCTTCGATACTTTCGTCATCGAAACCGATTTCACCGGCAAGAATGTTCAGGATCCGACATTGGTCAATCAGACGTCGTGGCGCACTTGGTTCGATCCCGCCATCGATCATTGGGTCAAGCGCAGCATAGTGCAGCGCCAACGCGGCCATGTCGTGTCGCGAGACACCGTCGAATTGACCCAATATGGTCGTGGCAAGAAGGAATAGACGATGGGCGAGCATCTCCTCGACCTCGCCAACAAACTAAAACACATCGTTCGCTTTCTCGACGGGTGGCATGAGGATCTCGACCAGAACGGCGCGCTCGATGCGGTGGGACGGTTTTTGGCGGGGGATTTGGATTACGAGGTCATTCGGGGGCGGAGCGCGGCGCATAGGGCGATTACTATTCCCAAGCTGCCGGAGTTTCGGTGCCGGTCGTCCGCATTCGTGTCCTCTATCGGAGGCATAGTTGCCGCGCGAGCCGTTGGTCCGCGAGGTGGCCAATGACCCTAGGCGGACACCAGATGCACGCGGTCAGGATTTGTCGCAGCGCAGTCGGTCGTCCTTTCGATTTAGCGACGTGACGACACGCCTAAGTCAGGCGGCGGCCCGCACAAGGCTACCGCGCCGCAACAGCAGCGCGCCCATCGCCGCGATCCAGAGTGGAAACGGATAGGCGGTGACGCGCTCCATGCCGCCAACTCCCAATCCCAGATAAACTCGCGCCCCCAGGAAGGCGAAGCCGAAAAGCCCGATCAGACCCGCGCAAAGTGTGAATGCGCCCATTAGCCGTGTTTCGCGCCGCCAGCCGAGCATCGCCACGCCCATGAGCGTCATCGCGGCATTCGAGCAAAATAGATTTTCCACTGCGCCCAAATAATGGATCGGCGCCATCGTGTCCTCGGGCGCCAGTCCGACGACCAAAACTCCCAGTCCCGACACGCCCGTCAGTACCAGCGCGCCAGTCCACAGCCTGCCCGTCGGAAACATCCGCCCGACGCAGAGCGCGCCGGCGACGATCAACAGGCCTTGCAGAACGAATGACGTGTTCATCACCGCATGCAGCGGCGAGCATAACGCGCCAGTCTGGCCGTTGAGTCCCGATGCCGCGCTGACGCAGCGGACCGCCGCGAGGTCGCAGATATAATTTTCGCTGAGGCTGTACGGTCCGCGCCAACCCATGATCGAAATCGCCTCGCCGGCAAAATACTGGAGGCACAAAAACCAGAAAATTGCGCCCCATTGAGTTTTTTTCATCGCTGTCCGCCGTCCCCGGCCCGATTTTGTCGCCGATTGATCGCGTTCGTGTCGTTATCGAGAGTCTAGCTGCCGCGCCGGCCATTGACCGCCAAGGTCGCGATTGACCCATAGTCGACCGTTCACCTTGAGGTATCGATGCGATGCAGCATGGGCAGCGTGCCGCTATCCCGATCATTTACTCAATCACGCCGTCGGCGCTCGCCCGCACGCTCACCCGCCGTCCAGCCGCTGCGCCATCAGCACGATGGTCTTGCGGTAGACCTCGGAATGATTCCACTCACGCATCGCCACCTCGAAATTCGGCGTGCCCGCGGTAAATGGCGCGCCGGCCCGCCAGCCATTGGTCTTGAGCAGATTGGCGGTCGAGGCCAAAACATCTGGAACGGAATGGCGCAGATCGACATGGCCGTTGCCGTCGTAGTCGACGCCGTACTTGATGTACGACGAAGGCAGAAACTGTGTCTGGCCGATCTCGCCGGCATAGGCGCCGACGAGATCGCGCAACGGCAGATCGCCACGCTGGACGATTTGCAGGGCGGCGATAAGCTCGCGCTGGAACAACTCGGTGCGGCGGCAGTCATGCGCCAGCGTCGCCACCGTGCGGATCACCGGCAGCTTGCCCATGTCTCCGGTGCCGTTGTCGGTTTCCAGCGTCCAGACCGCCACAATCACCGGCGCGGGCACGCCGAATTGCTGCTCGATGCGCCCGAGCAGCGCGGCGTGCACCTGCATCAGTTTCCTGGCGCGGCTGATGCGGGCCGGGATGACCCGGGTGGCGGCGTATTCCTCGAAGCTCTTGGCGTGGAACATGCCACGCTGGCGGCGGTCGAAGGCGAGGACGGCGGGGTCGGGCGTCAGGCCGGCGAAGGCTTGGTCGATGACCGCGCGCGAGACGCCCTGGCCCTGCGCGTCGCGCGCGATCGCGGCCAGGAAAGCGTTGAAGTCACCGCCGCATGGCGCGGCGAGCGCGGGAGCGGCGAGGAGCAGCAGCACGAAGGCAAGGAGGAGGCGGCAGGACTTCCTCATCCGCGTATCCTAACCCGCAAAGACCCAACCAGTCACGCCGCTGGCCCTGAATGGAAAAATCGGGAGGCATACCGCGCGGCAGCTATTGGGGAGGCATAGCTGCCGCGACGTCTCTTATACGGAGACCAAGCTTGACATTCGTCTCCGCAAAACTCGGGCGCGCATGCGCTGCGAGAACGGGATGGCTTTGCCTCACCCTCCCCTGCAGGGGGAGGGTCGCGCCCGCAGGGCGCGGGGTGGGGTTACGGGCAGCGAAGAAGACTCGGCATGCAGTTGGCGCGCCGCGCACTTGCCTCCACCCGCCGCGCCTTCGCTCGCTTCGCGAGCTGCGGCGGGCGACCTCCCCCCTGCAGGGGGAGGTGGTTGGTGACTCCATCAAAACGTCGGATAAGTCTGCCCCACCTTGCCGCCGACGCGGGCGAAGCCGGTCACGGCGGGCTGGTACTTGTCGTTGATGTTGAGCGCCTTGGCGTAGGAGCCGGCGGCCTTGTCCTTGTCGCCGAGCTTTTCGTAAGCCAAGCCGCGGCTGGTCCAGGCGCGCAGATCGGAAGGATCCTGCTGCACCGCCTGATCGAGATCGTCGGCGGCGGCTTTGCTGTCGCCGCCCGCCAGATAACTCAGCGCACGCGCCACGCGCGGCTCGGCCTTGCCGTTCGACAGCCCGATCGCGGTCGAGAAATCGTCGATGGCGAAAGCGTGCTGGTGCTGGCTCTGATAGAGCAGGCCGCGATTGTAATAGGCCTCGGCATTGTCGGGCTTCAGCGCGATCGCCTTGTTGAAATCGCCGAGCGCCTGCGCGCCCTTGCCCTGTTCGCGATAGACGATGCCGCGGCCCACATAGGCCGGCACGTAATTGCCGTCGAGCGCGAGCGCCTTGTTGTCGTCGGCAAGGGCTGCATCGAGCTTGCCGGTCTTGCGGTAGATCAGCGCCCGGTTGGCATAGGCTTGCGCGTATTTCGGGTCGAGCTCGATCGCCTTGTTGAAATCGACGAGCGCCTGATCGTTGCGGCCGGCCTCGCCGAATACCGCGCCGCGCATATTGTAGGCCTGCGGATCGTCGGGATGTTTTTCGATGACCTCGCTCAGCGAGGTCAGGTTCGATGCCGACGGCGCGTAGAGCGGGGTGTCGTTGGTGGCGGCCGGCGGATTGCCGAGCGTCCCGCAGCCCGACAGCATCAGCGCCGCGACAACCGGCGCTATCCGGCGCGCGCGACTCGATCGCTGCTGCGGCAAATTCCTCATGGCGGCGGGGAAGATAGCACCCCCTGCCGCCAAAAAAACGGCGCGGGGCATCACCCCACGCCGACGAACACGCCGAAAATAGCTCAGCCGAAACGGGGGGTGCGCGGCGGGCCGGAGCGGGCCGCGCCGGGGCCGGCGCCCGGGCCGGTGACGGGCTTCGGCTTCATCGGCAACAGGCCCTCGCGCTGCAATTTCTTGCGCGCGAGCTTGCGGGCGCGGCGGACCGCTTCCGCCTTCTCGCGGGCCTTCTTTTCGGAGGGTTTTTCGTAATGGCCGCGAAGCTTCATTTCGCGGAAAATGCCCTCACGCTGCATCTTTTTCTTCAGCGCCTTGAGGGCCTGGTCGACGTTGTTATCACGGACGAGAACCTGCACGCGGGCTCCTTTTCGACGGCGGAATGTGGTCCGAATCTCGGGATTGCACGACGGCCCGGACGCAACGCCCAGGCCACCTTGGCGCGGCCCTGTAGCAGAAACGCCCCGGAAAGTCCACCGGGGCGGGCAGCGTCACTCCGGGAAGACTTGAGTCACGTGTCCCATCTTACGGCCGGGGCGGGTCGCGGCCTTGCCGTAGAGATGGACGCTGGCGCCCGGGACCGTAAGCCAGCGCCCAAAATCCTCGACCTCGTGGCCGATCAGATTGGTCATCTCGATGCGGCCGTGACGGACGGGTTTGCCCAGCGCCCAGCCGGCGACCGCCCTTATGTGCTGCTCGAATTGCGAGACCGAAGCGCCGTCGATGGTCCAATGCCCGGAATTGTGCACCCGCGGCGCGATCTCGTTGACCAGGATCGCCCCGTCGCCGAGCACGAACAATTCGACGGCGAGCACGCCGACGTAAGAAAATTTCCGCGCGATGGTTTCGGCGATCCGCCGCGCCTCGCGGCTGCCCGCTTCGGACAAGTTCGCCGGCACGCGCGAGACTTTCAGAATATGGTCGCGATGCTCGTTCTCGGTGACGTCGAAACATTCCACCGCGCCGTCGTGACCGCGCGCCGCGATCACAGACACCTCGCGCTCGAACGGCACATAGGCTTCGAGGATCGAAGGCTGGCCGCCGATCTCGCGCCAGGCCGTCGCAGGATCGCTGCCGTTTTTGATCGTCGCCTGGCCCTTGCCGTCATAACCGAAGCGGCGGGTCTTCAGCACCGCGGGGCGGCCGACGCGCGCCAGCGCGCCTTCAAGCTCGGACGGCGCCGCCACCGCGGCGAACGGCGCGGTGCCGATGCCGAGCCCGGTGACGAAATTCTTCTCCGCCAGTCGGTCCTGGGTGATCGCCAGAATCTTCGGATCGGGTACGACCGGCACGCGGGCGGCGAGAAAAGTCGCGGTCTCCGCCGGCACGTTCTCGAACTCATAGGTGACGACGTCGACGTCGGCTACAAAACGATCGAGCGCTTCGGTGTTGCCGTAGTCGGCCGTCGTGGCGCGGTGCACGACGTCGAAGGCCGGCGAATCGGGGCTCGGCGAGAACACGTGACACTTGAAGCCGAGCCGGGCCGCGGCGAGCGCCAGCATGCGGCCGAGCTGGCCGCCGCCGAGAATGCCGATGGTGGCGCCGGGCTCGAGTGCGGAGACAGCTCGGCTCACGCGCCGTCCTTCGGCGTTTCGGCGACGGAGGCCGTCTGATGCGCGCGCCAGGCTTCAAGCCGCGTGGCGAGCGCCGGATCGCTCAAGGCGAGCACGCTTGCCGCCAACAGCGCGGCATTGATCGCGCCGGCGTGCCCGATGGCGAGCGTGCCGACCGGAACGCCAGGCGGCATCTGCACGATCGAATAAAGCGAATCGAGCCCCGACAGAGCTTTCGATTCGACCGGCACGCCGAATACCGGGAGACTCGTCAGCGCCGCCGTCATGCCGGGCAGATGCGCCGCCCCGCCGGCCCCCGCAATGATGACCTTGAAGCCCTCAGCTTTCGCACCCTTGGCGAAGGCATAGAGCCGGTCCGGCGTGCGGTGCGCGGAGACGATGCGTGTCGCATAGCCGACATCGAGCGCATCGAGGATTTCGGCGGCGTGCTTCATGGTCTGCCAGTCGGACTGGCTGCCCATGATGATGGCCACGGTTTTGGCCACGGTTTTGGCAGCGTCTTTTATAATGGCAGAGGGTTTCGCTTCCGGCGGCGCCACGGCAAAATTTCTCCTGCGCGAGGGAAGCGCCGCATTATAGGCTCGCGCGTTGCAGGTGCAAGGCGGCTATGATGGTAACGCGAGCCGGTTGGTTAAGAACCAAGGAGCCACATCCATGCAGATGAGTCAGATGCATTATTTGCCGCTGGCGCCGGGCTTTTTCTTCATCCTGATCGGCTTTTTCCTCTTGGTGCTTGTGCTGCGCTCGATCCGCTATGCCTATGAGAGCCTGGGCATAAGTTCGCGAACCGCAATCTTTCTCCTGTTCGCGTCGCTCGTCGGCAGCATTTTCAACATCCCGGTCGCCGATTTGCCGCCCGAGCAGGTGGAATCCGATCAGGTCATCAATTTCTTCGGCATGCAATATGCCGTGCCGGTGGTGAGCCACTGGACCGGCACCGTGATCGCCGTCAACGTGGGCGGCGCGGTCATCCCAACACTGATGTCGCTTTATCTGCTCGCCACCCACGAATTATGGGGCAAGGGCCTGCTGGCGATCGCGGTCGTCGCCGTGATCATTCATTGGATGGCCTATCCGGTCGCGGGCCTCGGCATTGCGGTGCCGGTGTTTATGCCGGTCGTCGTCACCGCCATCGTCGCCGTGATCCTGTCGCGGCGGGAAGCAGCGCCGCTTGCTTACATTGCCGGCAGCCTCGGCACTCTGATCGGTGCCGACCTCACCAATCTCGACAAAGTCCGCGGGCTCGGCGCCCCGGTCGCCTCGATCGGCGGCGCCGGCACTTTTGACGGCATCTTTCTCACCGGCATCTTGGCGGTCTTGCTGGCGAGCCTTTACTCGCGCCCGCCGCGGCCGCAGCCGATTTAGCGCGCCGGCAAAAAGCTTCGGAAAAGGCGGCCCCATGACCCCGAACGAGATCAAGGATTATCACGCGCATGTCTATTACGATCCGGCGCAAAGCCGCGATCGGGCGGCGCGCTTGCGCGAGCGCGTCGCCGCCGAATTTCCCCAAGCAAAACTCGGCCGCTGGCATGACGAGCTTGTCGGACCGCATCCGCAATCGATGTATCAGATCGCCTTTCCGCCCGACATGCTGGCGGATTTCGTGCCCTGGTTGATGCTCAACCGCGACGGCCTCACCGTCCTCCTTCATCCTGAGACCGGCGACGATTTCACCGATCACACCGCGCATGCGGCCTGGTTCGGCGCCGTGCTGCCGCTGCGGGTCGAGGTGTTTAAGCGGCAGGGAAAATGACGCGGTTCCGGAGCGGAACCGGAACCGGGTTATCTGGTTGGTTTCTGGTTTTCAGTTCAACGCGGAGGAACAGATGCGAACGACATTGACTGTCTTGAGTCTCGCCGCGGCTATCGGGGCTGTTGCCGGTCAGAGCGCGGCGGCCTTCCCGATCGCCGGCAGTGCTATGCAGCCCGCCGCCGCCTCGGATGTCGAGCACGTTCAATTCGCCGAGCGCCACTACCGCGGCCGCGTTACCAAATGCTACCGCGAATTCGTCATCGGCCGTTACGTCTGCCGCAGCTATCGGGGCTGGTAACGACGACGATTACGGCGCCAGCCCGCGCTCGCGCTTGAGCCGGGCGATATAGTCGTCGATTTCGGGCGGCAGCGACTGCAGACCCATCTGGCCTGCGGCCGACAAAAAAGGCCGCAGCCGCGAGCCGATCAGGAACGGCGGTTGTCGGGCGGGCGGGATGACCTTGTCGAATACCACGACCACCAGAACCGCGACGAAAAAAATGCGGACGGCGCCGAACGCCGAGCCTGCCAAGCGATCGAACAGGCTCACGTTTTCCGAGCTGGTGAATTCGCCAAGCGCCGCACGAAGCAAAGCGCCAAGCAGAATGCCGAGGACGATCATCACCACGAAGGGCGCGAGCCAAGCGTAATCCGGCGGAATTTCGCTCTGACCGGCGACGAACGGCATGAGGCGCGGCGTGATCGCAACCGCAACCGGCACGGCAATGACATAACCGAGCATGGTCGCAAGGCTGCGCAACAGCCCCGACATGAAGCCCAGCACCATCGCCAGAATGACGAGCCCGGTGACGACGGCGTCGAAAGAGTTCATCGCGGCTGGCCGTCCTCGAAGCGCCGTTCAAAGATTTCGCCAAGCGTCGAATAGGAAAAGCCGTTCAACCGCCCGATCGGATCGAGCTTCCTCATATCGATATAACCGCCGGTCATGCAGGCGGGATCGACATGCATATAGATCACCTCGCCGATCACCAGCGGATGGCGATTGGGGCCAAGCTCGATGACGCGCTCGAGCTTGCACTCGAAATGGATCGGCGCTTCCTTGACGCGCGGCGCTTTGATTTTCACGCAGGGGATAGCGGTCAGCCCGGTCTTGTCGAATTCGGATTCGTCCTCCGGAAAACCATTCGCCGAATCCACCATTTCCGTCCACACCGGCCGCGTCACCACGTTGAAGCAGAACTCGCCCGACGCGCGCACGTTCTTCAAGGTGTGCTTCTCGCTGCCGTCCGGATGGCGCGCGATGGTGAGCGAGATCATCGGCGGGATGACGCAGACCACCGTGAAGAACGAGAACGGCGCCAGATTGGTGACGCCCGCGGGACTGATGGTCGACGCCCAGCCGATCGGCCGCGGCACGACGGCGCCGGTGAGAAGGCGATAGACTTGGCGCTTGTCGATGGCGGCGGGATCGAATTCGAGATAATCGGACATTCCAAAATTGCCTCCGCAATGCGGCGGCAAGCTAGCATTTTACCGCACGCGGACAGGAATTATTTCGACCGACAGCCGCACTTCATCGCCGAGCCCGTAATAATAATAGGCCGGCTGCGACACGAGCCGCAGGAAGGTGAACAGCCGGAAGCGCAGGCGGCGCAACAGGCCCATGCGCCGCACCGGCAAGAGGTTCTCCTGCGAGACGTGGACGATCCACTGATGCCGGTCCGCGGGCAGATCGATCTCCTTGTGCTGCGCCATCTCCTCCAAGAGTCGCTCGACATTGGGCTCTTCCATGAAGCCGAAGCTCAACTCTACCGCGATGATGCTGCCGCGCTTGGGGTCGCGATCGAACACCGTCACTTGATAACGGCCGTCCCTGATGTAAGGGACCTTGCGGTGCGTGACTTCGACCAGGATCAGATTGCGCGGCAGGATGCCGTGACGCTCCCACAGCATTTGCATCAGCGCCGGCGCGCGATCGGATGCGTGTCGGAGCGGCTTCGGCGACATCACCACGGCGTTGCGCTCCATGAAGATCTCGCAGCCGCGATGCAGCGTCACCAGATCCGCCATGGTCATGGTGGATTTCGCCGCATAGGCGGCGAAGGTCGCTTTGCGTCCCCAGCGCCAGGTCGTCATCACCAGAAAAACCGCGATGCCGACCGATAGCGGCACGAAGCCGCCTTCGAGGAATTTCAGCGAGCTCGCGACCAGGAAAGAACCGTTGATGGCGGTGAGAAAACCCCACACCAGAGCGGTCGAGGCGAGGCTCCATTTCCAGTAGTGCCGCGCGATCGGCACCATCGCGAGGGAAGTGATGACCATCACGCCGGAAACCGCAAGCCCGTAGGCGGCCGCCAGCGCCGAACTCGAACCGAAGGTCACGACCAGAATGACGCAGCCGGTGAACAGCGACCAATTGACGAACGGCACATAGATCTGGCCGGCATGCCTTTCATGCGTATGCAACAGCGCGAGCCGCGGGAACAGCCCGAGCCGCACCGCCTGCGCCACCAGCGAGAAGGCGCCGGAAATCAGCGCTTGTGAGGCGATGACGGTCGCCGCGGTGGCGAGCAGCACCATCGGATACAAAAGCGACGGCGGCACCATGCTGTAGAACAGCTTGCCGCCGACGACCGGCGCGCCGCTCAGCACATAGGCGCCTTGGCCGAGATAGTTGAGCAGAAGCGCCGGATAGACGACCGCAAACCAGCTCGCCCGAATCGGCCGGGCGCCGAAATGTCCGACATCGGCATACATCGCTTCGCCGCCGGTTACGACCAGCATCAGGGCGCCGAGAATGAGGAGGGCGTCGAACCAGCCGGCACGGTGCAGATATTCCAAACCGAAGACCGGATTGAATGCAGCCAGGATTTCGGGGTGGTGTTCGATCTGTCCCACACCGAGCACCGCAATCGCCGCGAACCAGATCACAAGAATCGGACCGAAGACGGTACCGATGCCCGAGGTGCCCTTGAACTGGATCGCAAACAATCCGGTCAACAGCCCGATGGTGATCGGTATGACGGTGTGACCCAACCCCGGCGTCGCAACCTGCAGGCCTTCCACCGCCGACAGCACGCTGATCGACGGCGTGATGATGCCGTCGCCGAACAGCAGGCCGGCGCCGAGCATCAGCGCCCACAACAGGAAGGTAGTGCCGCGCTTCTTGTGCTCATGGAGGAGGCCATAGAGCGCGAAGACGCCGCCCTCGCCGTCGTTCTGCGCGCGCAACACCAGTATCGCATATTTGATGGCGACGATGATCGTGATGGTCCAGATGACAAGCGAGACGCCGCCGAGCACGTCGGCCGCGGTCTGCGCCCCGTCGGCGCGGCCGAAAAACAGCTGGTCCATGGCATAGAGCGGCGAGGTGCCGATATCGCCGTAGACGATGCCGAGGGCGCCAACGGTCAGGCCGGCGAAACTGCCGTGCGGCAAATGCGGCCCGGCCGTTTGCGGTGCCGGACCCGCCGGGAGAGCTACGGGGCCCGGCAACACGCTTGCTAGTCGCTTGATCAATCCGGCCGCCGTTGTTTCCGAATTATCCGGTTATCACGCTCGGAACTTTCCCGCTTGATGCACATCAAAATGGCGGATGGCCTATCAAACATCTTTGAACGAACGGAACCGGCCGCCGCTCGTTACTCTGGGAATGCAATTGGAGGCAATCAGCATGAGAAAGCTAATTATCGCGGCCGGCTTTGTGTCGCTCGCCACACTCGGCGGCGCGTCGGTTTCGCTGGCGCAGGGCTATTACGGCGAGCCCGCGCCCTATGGTTCTTCGCTCGACTATAGTCCAGGGATTTACGATCTGACGCCGGGTTACCACTCTAGCCCGTATGCCTACGATTATTATGACTACGAAGGCCCCTATCACCAGCGCGGCGGCCCCGGCCCCAGGGTCGGCAATGGCACCGGCATGGGCATCGGCTCGCAGCGATAATCGAACGGTCTGTTGGCCGTCATCGGAAACCCGCCCCAGCTGGGCGGGTTTCTGCTTGATTCACATCAAGGCGCGGCGCGGGGAAACAAGTGACGTGGTAATCGGGATTTGATCTCGTGACCGAGCAGACCATGTCGTCGATGCGGGCCGCTATCGAGGTATTTTTTCTGAGCTTGGCGACCTACGCCGCCGCCTTCGTCACGCGGCGCATGTTTTTGTGGGACGTGAAGCCGGTGTCCTGGGATCAGGAGCCGTCGCAAAACGGAACGCTCGAGGCGGCATTCTTGCTGGCGTCGATCGAAAATGTCGCCGCAATTCTGGCGGCTATCGCACTCGTCTTCACCTGCCTGCTCTTCATCCGTCGGCACCGAAAAAATCGCCCGCGCGCGGTTTAGCCGGACCGCACTCTTGTTTCCCATCGCCCCGCAGCGGCCCCGGCCAGGCGTCGAAGGATAGTTGACTTTGTCAACTATCTGGCGGACCATGCACCATGGCCGTACCGCAAACGCAGAACCGCTTGTCCATCGCCGTGATCGGCCTCGGCAGCATTGGCGGCGTCGTCGCCGGCTGTCTCGCCGCCGCGGGCCGGCATGACGTCACCGCCTGTGTGCGTCAGCCGCTCGAACGGCTCACGCTCGATACGCCGGGCGGCACCGCCGAGGTGCCGCTCCGGGCGCTGACCGATGCGGCCCAAGCCCAGCCGGCAGACTGGGTGCTCCTTTGCACCAAGGCGCATCAGACCGCGGCGGCAGCGCCGTGGCTCGAGCGATTATGCACGCCTGCGACGCGCGTTGCCGTGCTGCAGAACGGCATCGACCAAGTCAGGAGCGTCGCGCCGCTCGCCGGCGGCGCCACGGTGCTGCCGGTCATCGTTTATTACAACGGCGAACGGCTCGCGCCCGACCACGTGCGGATGCGGCAAGGCGCCGATCAAGACGTCACGGTGTCCGACGACGAGACCGGCCGCGCCTTCGCGCGGCTTCTCGAAGGCACACCACTACGCGTAAAGCTCGCAGCCGACGTCGCTACTCTGTTGTGGCGCAAACTGTTGATCAATGCCGTCGCCAATCCGATCACCGCGCTCACGCTGCAGCGGCAGCAGGTGCTGCGGCGGCCGGACGTCCAGGAGCTTTGCCTCACCATCCTCGACGAAGCCGTCACGGTGGGGCGCGCCGATGGCGCGAAACTCGCCGACGATGAACCCGCCCGCGCGCTGGCGACGCTATTTACGTTCTCCGGCGAGCTCGGCACTTCTATGTATTTCGACCGCCTCGCCGGGCGGCAGCTCGAAGTCGAGGCGCTTACCGGAGCGATCGTCGCCGCCGGCGAACGCCACGGCATCGCTACCCCGCTCAACAAAGCGCTGCTGACGCTCCTTCGCGCCATCAACGATGCGGTGGATAAGGAACAGCCCGTTCGCTGATCCGCGTCATGGACTCGACAAGATCAGCGCACCGCTGGCGAAGCGGCTCCGGATAGCGTCGTCGAAGGCGATGGTCACGCGCTTTGCCGGATCGACCAGAAAAGCCGCATCGGCCGGCGCCAGCTTGGCGAGAACCTGTTCGACGAAGCGATAGGCTTCAGCGTCGCCCTTGCTGTTGGAGATGAGCGTAACGGAGAGCCAGCAGCATTGCGCCTCGGCCTGGCGGCGAAACGGACCATCGGCGATGGTTTTGCTGAAGTCCGAGAATTGCGTATAGGATTTCGGCACGCTGGTCAGGAGGAAAATTCCGGCGGCGCCCTCGACGTTCGATTGAATGAGAAATTGACCCGACCTCGGCCCGGTAACGACGAAACTGCCTTTGATATGCGGCGGTACGAATTGGCCCGGATAGAGCTCTTCCAATTTTTCGCGCAGGGATTCGACGTCGAGCACGACGTAGCTATTGGCGAGCACCACGCGGCTGATGATATCGGGCGGTTCGTCCACAAGCGTCCGCGACTGCGCGAAGGTGGTAGCGGACGCTGCGCATGTGATGACGCAGGCACAAAATAAGCGCAGAATGTAGATTAGAAGCCGCAAACGAAAAAGCCCCGCCGACCGAAACAACAAAGCATACCGAGCGTGGCGGAATGAAGCAATTGACCTAAGAACGACTGACGTCAGCCGCC
Organism: Xanthobacteraceae bacterium; assembly: GCA_049282655.1. Classification (GTDB taxonomy): domain Bacteria; phylum Pseudomonadota; class Alphaproteobacteria; order Rhizobiales; family Xanthobacteraceae; genus BOG-931. The sequence continues at coordinate 20,927 of JBAPUM010000063.1, read as the reverse complement.
TCACAGCAATCGAACAGCCGGAGAAAAGCCATGTCCCAAGTTTTATCGCCGCCGACCGCCGCGACGGCGTCGCAGCAAGCCACTCCCGAATTCCGCGGGCGCATCTACAACTCGATCACCGAGACCATCGGCGCGACGCCGATCGTCCGCCTCAACCGGCTGCCGAAGGAGCACGGCATCAAGGCGAACATTCTCGCCAAGCTCGAATTCTTCAATCCGATCGCGAGCGTCAAAGACCGCATCGGCGTGTCGATGATCGATGCGCTCGAGGCGGAAGGCCGGCTGGGTCCGGGCGCCGTGCTGGTCGAGCCGACGTCGGGCAATACCGGGATCGCGCTTGCCTTCGTGGCCGCCGCGCGCGGCTACCGGCTGATCCTGGTCATGCCGGACTCGATGTCGATCGAGCGCCGCAAAATGCTGGCGCTGCTCGGCGCCGAGCTCGAATTGACGCCGGCGGCGCAGGGCATGAACGGCGCCATCGCGCGCGCCGAGGAGATCGCACGCAACACGCCGAACGCCATCGTGCCGCAGCAGTTTCGCAATCCCGCCAATCCGGAGATCCATCGCCGCACCACCGCCGAGGAAATCTGGCGCGATACCGGCGGCGCGATCGACGCCTTCGTGGCGGGTGTCGGCACCGGCGGCACCATTACGGGCGTGGGCCAGGTTCTAAAACCGCGCAAGCCATCGCTGCACGTCGTCGCGGTGGAACCGGAAGACAGCCCGGTATTGTCCGGCGGCAAACCCGGGCCGCACAAGATCCAAGGCATCGGCGCCGGCTTCGTGCCGGAAATCCTCGATCGTTCGGTCATCGACGAGGTCGTCACCGTGAGCAATCAGAGCGCCTTCGAGACCGTCCGCGCGCTTGCCCGCCACGAAGGCATCCCGGGCGGCATTTCGTCGGGCGCCGCGGTCGCAGCAGCCATGAAAATCGGCTCACGCCCCGAATTCAACGGCAAGAATATCGTCGTCATCATCCCCTCCTTCGCCGAACGCTATCTCTCGACGGCGCTGTTCGAGGGCCTCTGAACGGCGGTGACCGCGGTGGCGTAACTTCGCTGGGCCGGCAATGATGAAGTCGCCGGACGGCTCTGCTATAAACGCAGCATATCTGGTAAAAGTAAGCTATGGCACGACGACCGACCGATCCGCGCACCGCGGCCGAAATGGCCTTTAAGAGCGCGACCGTAAAACCCATCGAAGGGCCGCCGAAACCGCCGCCGGCGCTGCCGGGCGTGAAGGAAATGGTGTCGCTTCGCATCGACCGCGACGTGCTCGATTTCTTTCAGGAAGACGGCCCCGGCTGGCAAGACCGCATCAATGCCGCGCTGCGCAAGGCGGCGGGAAAATAGCGTCCGACGCCTAACGGTGCGCGTTCGTGCCCCTCCGCAAACATGCCGAGACAGCGTTTTGCGCGCGAACCGAAGCGCGCCTGGCGCGTTCTCTTTTATGAAAACGTGTCGATAAGGAGAGCACACTGTGAGAAAAGCCATTTTAGCATTGGCGCTGCTGGCAACGGCCGCCACCACTGCGCTCGCGCAAAATCAACCGAATGACGGTCCGGCCCGCAACCGCGGCGGCGACAGCTACGGCGAGCCTTATAGCGGGACGGCGGCGGCGCGGCACCAAGCCCACGGCTGGTAAACCGCGGGTAACGTCCAGCTCACCGTCAGGCGAGCATCGAGTTCCGCTCATGGTCCGGGCGCGAGGACGTCGAGCGTCACCGGCGTGAGGCCGGAAAAATGCAACTCTTTCGCCGCGGCTTGCGACACGTCGATGATAAAGCCCTTGGTGAACGGCCCGCGATCGTTGATGCGCACAACGACCGTGCGGCCGTTGCGCAAATTGGTGACGCGGACCAGCGTGCCAAAGGGCAAGGTCCGGTGCGCCGCCGTGAGCTTGAGCGGCGAATAGAGTTCGCCGCTCGCGGTTGGGCCGCCTTGAGCGGAATAAATCGCGGCGACCGGGGGCTTCTGCGCCGCACCGGCCGGCAAAGCAGCGAGAGCGAAAAGCACAACGATCCAAACCGCCGTTTTGGCGATGCGCAAAAAAACCATGTAAGCTGAATAGCGAAGTCGCGGCGGTCATAAAAGTGGCGCGCCGAAGCCGGCAACGGGTGATGCGAGAGATAGCGATGAAGAGGCTTATTCTGGTTGCCGCATGCGCCGTCGCGGCCGGGCCGGCCTGGGCCGCCGAAGGCGGCTATAACCCCGGCATGGTCATAGTGAATGTCTACCAGAACCCGGCCGCCGGTTCCGGTTATGGCATCGGCTCCGGATTTGGTTTGCCGCAGGATCGTTCCTACCGGGCCGGATCTGGCTATGGCGACACCGCGCCGGTCCACGGCCATCATCGCCATCGCGACAGCGCCCGGCACCACGCCGTAGTCGGACAGCAATAGGGCTGACTGCCGTACACCGAAGGTCTGCCTGGTTGATCGAGCCGGGTTCGCTCGGGTTCGATCAGCCTACAGCGCGCAAATCCGCCTGTTCATTGGCAGGGGCCGTCAACAAGCCGGCGGACGCATCGGCGCCTGTGATCGCCACCAGTCTGGTCCAGACCCACTGCCACAGACCGCGGATTTCCTCGGCCGATTTGCCGCCGAGCGCGAATTCGGTGACCGCGAGGCCTTGGCCGAGCGCGTCCTGCTGATCGTTGCGCAGCACGATATAGGGCAGCGCCAGCACGCCCATCATGTTGAGCGAGGTCGCGGTATCGCCGAGTGCGGCGGCGGCATTGTTCAGACGATAGCTGCGGGGCGGCGTCTGGTTGAGGACGAACGCGAAGGGCTTGCCGCGGGCGCGGATGCTGGCAAGCGTCGGCACCGACGCCTCGATATCGGCCGGGCTCGGCCGCGCCGGGATCAGGCACAAATCGGCCGCCCCGATGGCGGCCGCCGTCGTGCCGTTGTCGCCGGCGGCCGTATCGATGATCGTCAGCGTCACGCCGCAATTGGCCAGAAACGGCAGACGACGCGCGACTTCCGCGCCGTCATTGACCGTCTCCACCACCGGCTCGGCCAGCATGCGGCGGCGGCGCCAATGCGAAAGGGTTCCTTGCGGATCGGTTTCGAGCAGGCAGACCTTATGACCGTCTGCCAGCGCAGCGGTTGCAAGTCCAATGGCGAGCGTACTTTTGCCGGTGCCGCCCTTCTTCGAAACCAAAGCGATCGTGTGCATGGCGTGTCTTCCTGTTGTGCGTTGCGGGGATGGCGGATTACGCCGGACCGGCAAGCCCGCCATGACGGGAAAGCCGCACAGATATTTACCGGACACGCCGCGCCGGGCGACAAAACGCCCGCACGTTTCGGAACTTTCCGAATCGGTGCCGACACGGGCAGATCGAGGATGCCCGCGGATGCAAGAGGGGGCTATCCGGGGCGAATACCTACGGGTCCGGGATGTCGGCGAGCCCCATAATGGCGTTTCTGCTGGCCTTTTCCGGCTTTGGCCGGATTACGCCTCGCCAACAGGGCCCGCGGACTGCTATGCGAAGGCAGGCCACGGGCGATTTTCAACAAAGGACGGCGATATGGCGGAAAAATCAAACAAGCACGAGGCAAACGCGCAATTCGCCAAGACTCAGCGCGCCAACGACGCCAAGAAGGCGACGTCCGAATATGAGAGTGCGGCAGCGGCGCTCCGCGTCAAGACCGAGCGGCTCAAGGCGCTCCGCCTCGCCCGCGATGCCGCCGCCCCGCAGGTCGCGCCCGCCGCGCCAAAGCGCAAGGCCAAAAAGAAAAGCGACGCAAGTCTGTCCGACTGGCTCGACGGCGAGGCCAAGGAAGGCCGGCGCGGCTAGCAACCCGTCGCCGCGGCCGCGCCTATCGGCGTCGTTGCGCGAAAAACTCCGTCAAATCCGCTCAATCTATTTCACGCTTTCTTGAAGCGGACATCGCGAGGATGACACAGTGGACCGTTAAACGGTTCCCATCCGAGCACGGAGGAATTCGTCATGACGCTACAGGACGCAGCGCCAATGCGTTTTTTCCACGAGCGCTATTTCGGACGGCCGTCTTGTCCCAAGTGCGGCGAAACCATGATAGCTCCGGAATCCCAGGAATTTTCGGTGTGCCGCAGCGGCGATGAAGTCCGGAATTTCTGGCTCTGCGATGGCTGCGCGCATCGCTTCGACAGTTTGGTGAAATTCAAACCCCTTGTTTGATAGCGCCAGCCGATGGCGCACCGTGCGTAATCCTAAACACGCGGCCGTCGCGGCAGCGTTCTGGATGGGCGGCTGAAGACCTTTCCGGCCGCGTCGTGATCAACCGGGCCATCCACGGCGCATCCGCCGCTCAGGCATCCTTACGCCCGCCCGATCGCCGCCCTGCCCTTTCCCCGTTGCCTGCAGCCATTGTTCATGTTATGTTCTAATCGCAATCTCGCTTGCGATAGGGAGGACATGCAATGCGGACGCCTATTCTGGCTCTTGGACTGATCTCGACATTTGCCGTCGCGGCGCTGCCGGCGCAGGCCGAAACAATCGGCCCCGCCGATGCGAAAGCGCATGTCGGGCAGACGGTCACGGTGGAAGCCCCGGTCAGCGCCGTCCATACCGGCCGTTCCGGCGTGACATTCATCGACATCGGCGGCCGGTACCCCGATAGCAATTTCACCGCCGTTATCTTCGCCGCCGACGTCGTCAAATTTCCCAATGTGAACGCGCTGGACGGCAAGACGGTGGCGATCAGCGGGCCGGTTCAGCTCTATCAGGGACGGCCCGAGATCGTCCTGAAAACGGCGGATCAGTTGAAGGCAAAATAATCCGGCCGGCTGTGTTTAAGCATGATCTTTTCCGACCTTCCTTCGCCCGCCGAAGCGGGCTTCGCGAAGGCGGGAAACCGCCGTCCACTTTTCGGGATCATGCTCTAGGCCCGCTCGATGCGCGCGGCGTAACAGCCGGGCGCGGCGAAGTGGGCATGCAGGTAGGCGGCGCGCGGATCCGCCAACAGCCGCTCGATGGTCGTTTCCAGTTCGGCGCCTTCGGCCAGTTCCCAGCCGACCATCATGGCCTCGGCGTCGAACGAGCGAACCGCGAGCGTGCGCTTGCGCAACTGCTCCGGCACCGTGTCGACCTCGTCGAATGTCCACTCGCCCTCGCGCACATAGATTGCAAATCGCATGCGATAGGGCGAGGCGACAGCGTGGTGCTCGTAATTGACCAGAATGAGCTCGTCGCCGGGCGTCGCGTCGGTGAGGCTGATGCGGCAGGGCCGCTCAGCGTCGGCGATGCGTCGCACCGCGCCGTGTTGCGCCAGCGCCTCATCCGGCAGCGCGAACAGATGCGCGAATTGTTCGGCCGGTAGTCCTTGAATGCGAAAGTGCATGATGAAGTCCTCCTCGTTTGCTGGAGGACACATGGGGGAAAGCGAGGCTAAGCGACACCCGATTTCTGATCGTGATGCTTTCCACTTCGCCGTTGCCGGACTTGATGTTTAGCCCGGGCATGACGGCTACAGAATCTCCGCGGCCTCAAATCGTCCGATAGCCGCCGTCGGCCATCACGATCGAGCCGGTCACATAGGCCGACAGGTCGGAGGCGAGAAAGAGCGCGGGGCCGACGATGTCCTCGGGCTTGCCGGTGCGGCCGAGCGGGGTGTGGTCGACAAAGACCTTGATCAGCTCCGGATTATTGGCGCGGACTTTTTCGTTCAGCGGCGTCTCGATCAGGCCGGGGCCGACGGCATTGACGCGCACGCCGTCTTTGCCGAGCTCGGCGGCAAGCGCGCGGGTGAAGCCGAGCACGCCGTGCTTCGAGGTGGTGTAAGCGGGAGAGTTCGGCGTCCGCACATGCACGAAGGATTGAATGGAAGCGATGTTGACGATGCGGCCCTTGGCGGCGCGCAAGGGTGCAAGGAACGCGTGCGTGGCGTTGAACAACCCATTGAGATTGACCGCCATGATGTCCTGCCAATCCTTGATCACAGAATCGGCGTCGCCCGCAAAGGCGTTGCGCCGGTTGATGCCGGCATTGTTGACCAGGATCGAGATTTGACCGACCTCGCTCGCAACCCTCGCCGCGATCTCGCGGCACGCCAGCCGATCGGTGACATCGAGCGTGAAGGCCTGCGCCTTGCCGCCGGCGGTACGGATGTCGCTCGCCGTCGCAGCCGCCGTCTCACTATTGATATCGAGCACGGCAAGCGCCGCGCCTTCGCGCGCAAAACCGAGCCCAATGGCGCGGCCGATGCCTGAGCCCGCGCCGGTGACGAGGGCGATGTGATTTTGTAAAAGTGCGGGCATGGATGCCTCCCTTTGAGATACGGAGGCGAACATAGCAATGAAGTAGCTGCCGCCGGACGGCGGAGGTTGCGACTTGACGGGATCGCAATTTCATGTTCCTGTTTTGTTCCTCGTAACAGTGAAGGGCGGTCGGGGAACGTCGCATGGGGTACGATCTGCACATCACGCGCCCTCACCGAAGAGTGGCAGCGATGTTCGCCCACGTAGTCCTGACGATAGCGATCCTTACAATAACTATCGCCGCCGCAGCGCCGGACGCCGGCGGCTATCAGGAACTCTTCCGCCGTTATCGCTGCGCCGTGGTCGACCGGCTCGAGCAAATCTATGAACTCGGCGATCATCCAGACCAGGACGCGTTTCTGATCGTCGATTTTCCGGATCGGCCGCAGGACTACGTGCAATGCGCCTTCGACAGCGAGACCAAAATCTTGTGCGAGGCGTCGTCCGGATTTTTCTTCACCGAGCCGCGATCCTATTGGCTGCCCCAGGAAGCGGTCGCGGCGCTCGGGCGGCTCGGCTTCTCGACCGATGACTCGGCGGGCAATTTTCGCATCTGGATCGATGTGACCGATCCGCCGGACCTAAATGCCATCGCCGACATCATGCTGAAAGCGCTGCACGATGGCTACGGCGCGCGAGCGGATCGGGAGCTGCGCTTCAACGCGCCGCTCGCGCCCGATACGACGTCGAAATGCATTCCGGTCGGTTGATACGGTGGGATTACGGGCTACGCGCCGCGCTTCCTAAAACCAGCGCCGCCGGCCCCAGCCGCCGCCCCAGCCGCCACCGAAGCTGCTGCCGCCGCGCACCAGCCGGATCACCAGGAGGAGGAGCACGGCGCCGATGGTGGCGTTGATGATGGCGGAGACGATGCCCAACCCGAGATGGAGGCCGAGCTGAGGCAACAGCCAGTCGCCGATGAAGGCGCCGATAATGCCGATCAGGAGATCGCCGATCAGCCCGAAGCCTGCCCCGCGCACGATTTGGCCGGCCAGGAAGCCGGCCACGAGGCCGACCAGCACGATGACCAGGAGACTTTCATTGGACAGATACATGCGGGACTCCAAAATCGTCGAGTGGTATGATGCAGGTAACCCGCTGGGGAACTTTTTAGTTCCATCAATCCGGCCCGGCCGAGCGGTCTATTTGACGATTTATATGTGCTTGCCGACGCGCATTGTGGTCAATTTTGCACAGTCCCGACCGCAATCCCGTGGGCCTATCATTGGCGCTTAGAGCATGTCCCGCAAAAGTGGACGCCGGTTTTGCGAAAAGGACATGCTCAAACAAATAGCTAGAGCGGGATGCCGATTCGGCTGAAATCATCCCGCTCTGGGTGAACAGGAGAGGCCGCATGGCGGACAACTCGATAAAACAGCGGGCAGCTCATTTGAAAATCCGGCCGGCTTTCGCCGTCGGCAAGGCCGCGCTGCCGGAATACGAAGCCGCAGCCGACGCGCTGGAAGACAAGATCGCGCGGCTGAAGAAGCTTCGCCTGGCGCGCGACGCCGCCGCTTTGGCCGCGCCGTCGACAGCCGTCGCGGCGAAGAAGAAGCCCGGCCGCAAGAAAAAACCCGCGCCGGTATCGCCGGCCGTGCTGTTGTCGGACTGGCTGAAGAGCCGGCACGCCGGCGGGCATAATAATTGAGTTCCGCGCGTCAGGGTGTTCGTTACGCTACCCGTCACGGCGCCCATCATGGTACCGATCGTGGTACCGAGGTACAGTGTCGAATCGTCCATGCGCTGCGGCGCTTTTGATTTAGGGAGAACATAACGATGAAGCTTTTGTCGGGATTGAGAACTGGCCTCCTCGCTATCGCGGCGCTCGCCGGCGCGGTGTCGGTTGCGAACGCCGAAGACGGCACGATCAGGATCCGCATCTTCAAGGCAGGCTTCATCATCGGCGGCTCGGCGGGCGAGGGCGTGCTGACGTTCCAGGGCCGCAGCTATCCGCTGTCGATCGGCGGCTTGAGCTACGGCTTCACCTTCGGCGCCTCGGAGACGCGCTTCCACGGCACCGTCAGCAATATTCACCGCCCGTCCGACGTCAACGGCGTCTACGGCCAGGGCGGCGCCGGCGCAGCCATCGGCAGAGGCGCGCAGGGCATCGTGCTCGCCAACCAAAGCGGCGCCGTATTGTCGCTCGCCGGCGAGCAGACCGGCCTGATCGTCAGCGCGGATTTGAGCGGGCTGGTGCTGTCGCTGAAGTAAGCGGGGGCAGCGTCTCGGCATTATGCTCAAACGAAATCCAGACCCTGATCTTGTTCAATCGAATTGGATCAGGGTCTGGAATGACAGGTTCTTCAGCAACTGGCCCCGCCAATATCTTTTAGCTGCTTGATCCGATTTTGGACCCCCGGATCCTTTGACTGGCGCAGCACGTCGAATTCCCTATCATTCGACCACTGACGCAGGTCATCACACGTCGCGAAGTCGCCCAGCCTCTTGGCATCGCCCAAGTTGCTCAAGGCATTATCGAAATTATTGGTTTTGACGAAGTATTCCGCGAGATTGTAGTAGACGATCGACATTTGCGGCACGTCCTTCTTGGCATCAAGCATCAGCTTATATCCCTCGTCCCAATCGACGGGATTGTCGCTATCGATCAACGTGCCGCCGTAGTTGATCTTCGCGATAGTCGCCTTCCGATTAAACCGCTGCGCGGCATTCATCGCGCTGAGCGCGTAATGTTTTTCCTTGGCAAAATAGGTGGCTACGTTACCGTTCGAAGTACGCCGCGCTCTGTCCCACAGATGCGCATACGCTCCGGACAGAAGCCTGTCCTTGCTCAGATTGTCGTCAGCAAGCCCGCCCAGCATGTCCACGATCGTCAAAAATCCATCCTCGTCGTTGCCCTTCAGCGCGTCGCGATATTTGCGGACGGCTTCCGATACGACCTTCATCTCATAGATCTGTTTTTGTGCGTCGGCCAGGACCGGCGACAACGCGGCTGCGGCCGTGGCAATATTGCTCATTTCCTGGATTTGCTGGGGAAAGTCGTATGATAAATCGAGTCCGACGCTGTCGAATATTTCCTGAAATCTTGCGTAAGACTGCGCTACCGCTTCATCATTAAACGTCGTCTGCGCCTCGGCAGCCTGCTTCTCCAAGGCCGCTACTTTCACCCCATAAGCTGCAAGCGCCTCGTCGAAGGTCTTGATTCGCTCGACCACTTTTTGATTGAGCGCATTACTCTCGCTGATAGACCTCAGGCCGACATAGCCAAAGACGCCGGCGACAAGCCCGCCCGTAATCGTGATGACCGTCGCAATCGTTCCAACCCAGCTCACCACGAGCGAGGCGACGTCGGTTGCCGGTTTTACTTCCTCAGCCGGATTTTGGAACGACCGGCAATGCGGACATTTACGCGCCTGATCCTGGATCTGCTCGCCGCAAAATGCACACGCTTTCATGACGACCCCAACAACGCCTCAAAAACATTCCCGTCCTGGTTGATGGATTATTTTATACGCCGCTCGGGCGCCGGCAAGCAAGCTGAATTGGGACGACAGATTCCGGGATGCGCGGCGCGTCTTGCCCGGATTTCATTTCACTCACCGGGCTACGCTTGCTGGCAGAAGCGCAATTCACGCGCGCAATCCGTCATAGCGCATTGACACGAGTGGTTGCAGGCTGGAGGGTTGCTTGATAGACAGACATCGGTTTTAAGACCTTCAGCACGCTGGGATCCGTTCGACCCCATGAACCCCGAGGTATTAGCGATTGTTGGTGGCACCTCAGGTGTTATCGGCCTCTTATCTTTGATCTCCTATTTTTACTACTTGTACCGTGTTCGGGAAGTCGAAAGTTCTGAGCGCTCCGTCAAGGAAATCGTTGAGGGGGACGGCCTCTTTAATCCGGATCAGGTTCTCCAAATCCTCCGTGAATTTAAGGACGACGCGAGTCGACTTAATGCATTAAAAGCACTTACCAGTTTGAGTAATAAGTCCGCGGAGCGCGTATATGAAAAGATAAAGGGCAATGTCGACATCGGCTCTCTTGAGAGCCAGAGAAATGGAACCGTTCGTACGCTATCGATCGTCACCGCAATATTTTTCTTAGCAATCGCCCTTGTCGCCCTTGCATACTCGCTCCACCCCGCTCCCGTTCCCGTTCCCGTTCCATCAAAAGTTCTCGGAGATCTTGAGATTCCAAGCGATATAGCTAAACAATTTCCTGACTTGATTACTCAACCAGATGCAGGACTTGTGCGGCTTCAGCCGCCGTCATCTGACCGAATGGTGCAAGCTCAGCGGGAGGCCCTTTATCACGGCGGCGGATCATTCTATTCGTTCATTCGGCGCACGCCTGACAACGGCCAAGGCGCCGATATCGCGTACAAAGATGGCACCCTGAGTGTGGGATTTGCGGGGCTCGACTACGGCTTTTTTCTTTATCTTGGACAGCAAAAGTCGGACGTCTTAATGGCGTTGCACGAACAACCTCCGGCCTGGCTTCCGGGGGACCACGCCGAAGCCTGGAGCTACGTCTGGAATTATCGTCCGCCCAACACAGCCAAAGCCCTGCGTGCCGAAAAGAAAAGAACTCGCGGCTTCACAGTAGCAGGTGTAAATTTGTCCGACGGCGTAACGCCCACAGTCGGCGGCGTCTATTTGTTGAGATCTCTGAATGTTGAAAAAAGCGATATCTTGGTGGCGATTGCTCACGTCGCGACGCTGAAAGACAACTCAGTGGTTCTGGCTTACAGAGTGCTTTCGCACTTCGATACACCTGTCGTTGTGAACCGAGATGAATAGTCTGGGACATCGAAGCCAAGAAGCGGCACGGCGCTTGCGCCTTTACCCGCCTTCCGCATGCTGCGCGTTTGGGGCCCGCCACTTTTTATAAGCCTCGCCCATGCACCGCGCACAGGGACGAAAGCCGGCCGCGAGCGCGCTTGCCTCGTCGGCGAAGAACACGTGATGCTGCGGATAGGTCCGGCCGCGCTTGATAGCCGGCGAGCGCTGAGGGGCAATCGAGCCGGCCGTAAATCCTCGCGCGCTTGTTGCCGCCGAAGCGGCCCCAATCAATGCCGGCCAATCTAGCTAACGGCCGTTCGGTTACTCGTCACTCTTTACTTGACAAATGTCTCCGTTTTGGCGACAACTGGATTATGATTCGTCAATTCTGGCGTTTGACAGAGGGCGGCGAGAACAATCTCGGCCCTGCCATTACCGGGGACGGGCTGGTACTTGGACACACCCCGCTCGTTGCGCGGCGGGACGGGCGTTTCGTCGTGCGCGAGAAGGCTGAGATCGAGCGGCTGCTGAGCCGCGCCTATCAGACCGATTTGATCGCGGCTCGGCTTATGCCTGGGCTTGCGACGGTTGCGGCCGCGTTGAACGCGAATGATCCGTGCCTGGCGCACATTGCCGCTGTCCATCTGCGCATTCCCGATCTACCCGATCGGGCCGCGCGAGACGGCATGGAGGCGGAGGATATCATCCTCAAGCGTGCCGAAAGAAGTTCGGCTCAGCAACTATACAAAATTCACAAAGCGAGCCCAGACAATCCGAAACATCCCGGCTGGCCGGCCAGGACGGCAGGCGGGCTCGGTGGAGAATTTCGGCCAAAGGATGGTTCAGCCGGTGCGATTACGCAAGCCATCAAAGATCGGATCAACCGACACGAGTTGCGCCTAAACCTGGTTGCGGCGATGCACGTCGGCATCGAGGCACTGGCCAATCTAATCCCCGGCGTCGACGTCGCGGCGGACGTGATGCTGGCGGCCGATATAGCTCGAACGCTCTCCGAATACACGAAACTCGCAATCGATGCCACTGCGGCCCTCGATTTTTTACGGAAGGCGCCATATAGCCTCGAAGATCTTCAAGTCTTAGCTAGCGATTATGAGGAATTTTCCACTTACGACCAGTTCGTCAAGGGCGAGTTGAGCCCTGATCAATTGGTCAAACGGTTCGGCGGTGCGGGCGTTGGCTATCAATACCATCACATCATTACGCAGGGCGGCGCGAACCCGGATAACCTTTTGCCCCAGCAACTGCAGAACACCAACAACATAATCCGTCTCCCGACGGTATTGCATGAGGCGGTCAATGATGAATATTTGAAACCCTCGCCGGATCCAAACATGAATCTGTACCGGTGGCTGCAAACACAGCCCTACGAGGTTCAGCGCGAAACCGGGCTCGAAATTCTGCGAGAGCTGCATATACTGAAGTGAACCAATCTGAAACGACGGAGCAGCCGGAGGCTGTCATGGATATCGACCAAGCGATCGTCGAGCTGGGAGAGAGGCTGGATGCGTGGTGGGATGGCTTTTGCCCGCTGCTCAATTCCGAGGATCGTGCGGCACAGGGGCACGCGCTGCTTCGCGGCTTCGAGATAACGAAGGAGTTCGATCGTCTGAAGGCGGACGGATTGGCAACGCTCGCTGCTCTCGTCAATCGTCAGGATTCCGTTCCCGCCGACGAGCGCGCCGCATCCCTTATCCGCGCCTTCAAGTTCGGCGCCAGACTTGCCGACACGCTGCATGACGAATTTAGGGACACGGCGGACGGCGAGACCAAGGTTGTGAATTTGACGGATGAAATCGTCAAATCTTTAAATAAGATCGGCTCCGGCCGGGCGGCACTCGCTGAACTGCTCGATGACCCTGATCGAGGCGTGCGCGCCTTGGCGGGTGTCTACCTTATCGACCTGATGCCCGACCGCGTGTGTCCGATCCTCCAGCAAGTGCGAGAGGAGGCGCGCGGCCTCAGCGCCGGGCTTCGGGCATATATGACGGTGTTCGCCTGGGAGCGCGTAGGGGTGGCCCGGTTTAATTATTTAAGCGGGTAGCTGGGTTTCATCGCGTAGCGCGTCGGGTGGGTTGAACAAAGCGATACCCATGATCGGGACGGCGAGGTGTGCCTCGGCTTTCGGGTGACTCAGTCCACACTACGATTGTTCGCCCCGCGCTGCGTTTGACGCCCGCCACTTTTTATAAGCCTCGCCCATGCACCTCGCGCAGGGACGAAAGCCGGCCGCGAGGGCACTCGCCTCGTCAGCGAAGAACACGCGACGCTGCCGATAGGTCCGGCCGCGCTTGATGGCGGCGAGCGCTGAGGGGCAATCGAGCCGGCCGTAAATCCTGGCGCGCTTGTTGCCGCCGAACCGGCGCCAATCAATGCAGACCAAGCTTGCTAGCGGCCGCTCGGCGCTCGTCACCATTCACTTGACCATCGTCTCCGTTTTGGTGACAATTGCATTATGATTCGTCAATTTTGGCGTTTGACAGAGGGCGGCGAGGGCAATTTCGGCCCCGCGATTACCGGGGATGGCCTAGTCCTCGGGCGCACGCCGCTCATTGAGCGACGGGGCGAGCGTTTCGTCGTACGCGAAAAGGCTGAGATCGAACGGCTGCTGAGCCGCGCCTATAGGACCCATTTGGCCGCGGACCGACTTATGCCGGGGCTTGCGACAGTGGCATCTGCTCTGAACGCCAACGATGCGTGCCTGGCGCGGATTGCCGCGGTCCATTTGCGCATTCCCGATCTGCCCGACCAAGCTGCGCGAGACGGCATGGAGGCGGCGGATATCCTCATCAAGTCGGCGGATTGGAATCCCGCCCTGCATCCGCGCGCGGGTGTTCCGCCGAACCCCGGCTGGTTTGCCCCTACAGGCGGATCGGTTGAGGAAGCTTTCCGGATCCGGACCGCGCAGAACGACGTACCGACGTCGCGTTCGGACGCGGCGCAAAGTATCGGCGAAAGCAGGGTCATCCTGCCACCCGGCGAGCGCAACGACGAAGTGGGCGACCTCTTGGAATGGATCGCAAATGCGAAGCCGACAGACGAAAGTGCGATAAGGACGGAGATCAAACGAAGCTTCTACGATGCCGGTGACATGAGCGGCGGTGACGCGCTCACTGCGGCTTTGGGCAATATTCTTGGACCAAATATACAATACAAGGATCGGCAGGAAATCCTCAACGCCATAGGACCTTATTCGGTTCCTGCAAATGATCCGTCAGTCGATGCTCTGACCGATGCTAGCCTCCTTCTATTGTCAATATTCCCGCCCGCCGCGGGAGCGGAGACCGCCACAGCGGCGTGGGAACTGGGGTGGGCTGCACGTGGACTTTATTTCAGCGAACAGCTTGGCGCCAACCTACCCCCCCACATTTCCCGTAATCGACAGCTGGTTGGATGGCGTAGTCACGAGCATAAAATCCATTGATCTCAGAGCAGCCACCTATCAGGACGCATCTCGCTTGACCTATCGCCTCAATAGCTACGTTAACGCGTTAATATTCTACGATGGCGGCAAATTGGAACTCTTGAATATATCCCCGGTCATTACAGGACGCGTGCTCAGCCTTGCGATTCCCAAAGGTAGCTTGACGGCGGCCCAACGGGCGGCGATTGAAGCCGCGAGAGCACGAGCAAATGCTTTTGGTGTCGATCTTACCGTCACGGCATTCTAGAGGACATCATGAACTGCCATCTCTACTTAAGGACAGGCGTCCTCTACCTGCCGACCATGGGGAAAATGGCTGAAGGTTTTTATCGCGGAGTCGAGCCCGTCGCGGTTGTCTCCGCTTCTGGCATTGATGCTGTTAGGCAGGCCTTGGAAGCGACGATTTCTCGTGGCAACCCAATTGTGCCCATGTTGCGCCGCTCTGAATGGAAACCGCCGGTGTTGCTGAAATATGCGGGCGTCCGATCCTGGTCGGCGTTCGAGCGCGGCATGTTGTTTTGGACGATTAAAGATAACAACGCCTCTTTTCGGATTGCCGGCCAGAGAAAAACATCAAACGGAATGTGGAATGATGATCCGGAGCAGATGGTCATCTTCCCACCGGAGGCAACAACCGACGATATGATCGAGCGAATGGTCGCGATCCTGCAGAAAGCCGCGCGGAAGTGAGCACCTTGCCGCTTCGGTAAGCGTTCGTCACGCACGAGCTATGTGCCTGCGCCACTTTGTATAAGCGTCGCGCATGCACCGCGCGCAAGGACGAAACCCGGCCGCGAGCGCGCTCGCCTCGTCGGCGAAGAACACGCGATGCTGCTGATAGGTCCGGCCGCGCTTGATGGCGCAGAGCGCCGAGGGGGCAATCAAGCCGGCCGTAAATCCTCGCGCGCTTGTTGCCGCCGAACCGGCCCCCATCAATGCGGGCCAAGCTTGCCAACGGCCGCTCGGCACTTGTCACTATTTGCTTGACAAATGTCACCGTTGTAGTGACATTTGGATCATGATTCGTCAATTCTGGCGTTTGACAGAGGGCGGCGAGGACAATCTCGGCCCGGCGATTACCGGGGGCGGACTGGTCCTCGAGCGGCGGGCTGGGCGTTTCGTCGTGCGCGAGCAGTCCGAGATCGAACGGCTGCTGAGCCGGGCCTATCGGACCGAGTTGGTCGCGGACCGGCTCATGCCGGGGCTCGCGACAGTAGCATCTGCTCTGAACGCCAACGATCAGTGCCTAGCACGGATTGCCGCGGTCCATTTGCGCATTCCCGATCTGCCCGACCACGCTGCACGCGACGGCATGGAGGCGGCGGATATCCTCATCAAGTCGGCCGATTGGAATCCCGCCCTGCATCCGCGCGCGGGCGTCCCGCCCAATCCCGGCTGGTTCGCGCCTACGGACGGATCGGGTGACGAAGCATCCAGGACACGAACAGCGCAGAACGATGATCCGATGCAGCGTTCGGATGTCGGGCCAAACATCGACGATAACTCGGTTAGGCTACCACCCGGCCAGTATATCGATGAACTGCACGATTTCTTGGAATGGCTCGCTAACGCGAAGCCCGAAGACGAAGCAGCAGTACGAGCTGAAATCAAGCGATATTACTACGATGTCGGCGACACCTTTGGAGGCGATACTCTCAATCATGTCTTTAGCGACGTGCTTGAGGCCGGCGACAATGCCAAGTGGCGGCAGCAACTCCTCAATAGCATCGAGGCGTATGCGAAAACTGACCCAGCCGAAATGGGCCTCATGCATGGCCTATTACCCGCCTCGATTCTCGCCATCCCGAATTTCGCGGCAGAGACTCTGGGGGCTCGGGGCGAATTACTAGAGACGCCCGCCGCTACCAGCACGCTTTCGGTTGACCCATGGACACTTGGCTGGGCCAAGCGAGGCCAGTATTTTGATGAGTTGTTCCGAGACGGATCGCTGCCTCTCCTTTTTCGAACGATCGACAATTTTACCGACGGCGTCGCGACGAGTATCAAATCTATCGACCTGAACGCTGCCACCTATCGAGATGCTGCACGGCTAACGAACAGACTCAATAAATATATCGGCGACTTGGCAGATTACGAAGGCGGAGCCTTGTCAAACACCCAAGTCACGCTGCCGACCATTTCCGAACGGACGCTCAAATTGATCGTGCCTAAGGGCGTCATGACAGACATTCAACGCGCTACAATCGAGGCGGCACGCGCCAGGGCATGGACGACAAACCGCTACCCTGTGATGATCGTCGTAACTCCATTTTAGGTCCGGAACATGCTCTTCCACTCTTATCTGAAAAACGGCATTGTCTATGTGCCGACCGTGGTCCAACTGAGTACCGGGGCTTATGTCGACGTCGACCCTGTTGCAGTCGTGCCTGCTGCAAATACCGAGGGCTTACGGCACGCTTTGTTGGATGCCATTGCCAGAAAGAACGCAATCGTCCCTCCCCCACCAAAGGACAAGTGGCCGCCGCCTGTCTTGCTGAAATATGCCCGAGCGAAGACGTGGTCGGCCTTCGCCCGCGGCGCATCGCTCTGGAGCATTGATGAAGCGGATGGGAATTACGAGATCTTCGGATATCGAACCCATCCGAAAGGTTACTGGGTGCCAGATCCAGCGCAAAAGACCATCTTCCCACCCGGATCTACGGTTGACGAGGTAGTCATAGGAATGATTGCAATCCTACAGGATGCCGCACGGAAATAATGGCACGGCAGTTTTGCCGGCACGGCCGGTAGCAGGTAGTCGGATTGAGCGGCTTGTCCCGCCGTAGCGAGGAGCGCGAAGGCCGGAATAAACGGCGAGGCTTGCCTCGGATTTCGCTCAATCCCTATGCCTGACCGACCCGCGCGCCGCGTTTGCTGCCCGCCACCTTTCATAAGCTTCGCGCATGCACCGCGCGCAGGCACGAAAACCGGCCGCGAGCGCGCTTGCCTCGTCGGCGAAGAATACGCGATGCTGCTGATAGGTCCGGCCGCGCTTGATGGCGGCGAGCGCTGAGGGGCAATCAAGCCGGCCGTAAATCCTGGCGCGCTTGTTGCCGCCGAACCGGCCCCAATCAATAGGAGCCAAGCTTCCTAGCGACCGCCCGGAGCTCGTCACTATTTACTTGACAATTGTCTCTGTTTCAGAGACAATTGAAATATGATTCGTCAATTCTGGCGTTTGACAGAGGGCGGCGAGGACAATCTCGGCCCTGCAATTACCTGGGACGGGCTGGTCCTCGGGCGCACCCCGCTCATTGAGCGGCGGGACGAGCGTTTCGTCGTGCGGGAGCAGTCCGAGATCGAACGGCTGCTGAGCCGCGCCTATCGGACCGATTTGGTCGCGGACAGGCTCATGCCGGGACTCGCGACAGTGGCATCTGCTCTAAACGCCAACGATCAGTGCCTAGCACGGATCGCCGCGGTCCATTTGCGCATTCCGATCTGCCCGATCAAGCTGCGCGAGACGGCATGGAGGCGGCGGATATTCTCATCAAGTCGGCCGACTGGAATCCCGCCCTGCATCCGCGCGCGGGCGTCCCGCCCAACCCCGGCTGGTTCGCGGCGGCCGACGGATCGGACAGTGATTCATCACCAGCGCGAACGGCGCAAAACGACGTGCCAACGCTGCATTCGGAAATTGCGCCAAGCACCAACGATAACTGGGTCAGGCTACCATCCGACCAGTATATCGATGAACTGCACGATTTCTTGGAATGGCTCGCTAATGCGAAGCCCCAAGATGAAGCAGCAGTACGTGCTGAAATCAAACGATATTACTACGACGTCGGCGACACCTTTGGAGGCGATACTCTCAATCATGTCTTTAGCGACGTGCTTGAGGCCGGCGACAATGCCGAGTGGCGGCAGCAACTCCTCAATAGCATCGAGGCTTATGCAAAAACCGACCCAGCCGAGATGGGCCTCATGCATGGCCTATTGCCCGCCTCGATTCTCGCCATCCCGAATTTCGCGGCAGAGACTCTGGGGGCTCGGGGCGAATTACTAGAGACACCCGCTGCTACCAACGCACTTTCAGTAGACCCATGGACGCTTGGCTGGGCCAAGCGAGGCCAGTATTTTGATGCGCTGTTCCGAGACGGATCTCTCCCTCCCCTATTCCGAACGATCGACAATTTTACCGACAGCATCGCCACGAGTATAAAATCTATCGACCTGAACGCCGTCACCTATCAAGATGCTGCACGACTGACGTACAGACTCAATAAATACGTTGATGACTTGGGAGAATACGAAGGCGGTATTTTATCAAATATGGAAGTCTCACTGCCAAACATTTCCGCACGGACACTCAAATTGATTGTGCCTAAGGGCGCCATGACAGACATTCAACGCGCCACAATCGAGGCAGCACGCGCGAGGGCATGGATGACGAACCGCTACCCCGTGACGATCGTCGTAACTCCGTTTTAGGTCTGGAACATGCTCTTCCACTCGTATCTCAGGAACGGCATTGTCTATGTGCCGACGGTGGTTCAGTTGAGCACAGGGGCTTACATGGATGTCGATCCTGTTGCGGTTGCGCCTGCCACAAATTTCGAGGGCTTACGGCACGCCTTTTTGGAAGCTATTGGCAAGAAGAACGCAATCGTCCCTCCCCCACCAAAGGACAAGTGGCCGCCGCCCATCTTACTGAAATATGCCGGAGTGAAGACGTGGTCGGCCTTCGCCCGCAACGCGTCAGTCTGGAGCATTGAGGAAACCGATGGGAGTTACGAGATCGTCGGATATCGAACGCATCCGAAAGGTTACTGGGAGCAAGACCCTGCGCAGAGGACCGTCTTCCCGGCCGGCTCGACGGTTGACGAGGTGGTCCAGCGAATGATTGCGATCCTACAGGATGCCGCCGGGAACTGACGGCATTGCCGATTTGGCCTTACAGCAGGTGCCGGAATGAGTGGCAGCGAAAGCCTGGACGAGCAAGATCATCGTCACGCCTTATTAAGGAGCATAATGAACTGCGAACTCTACCTCCGGAATGGCACGGTCTATCTGCCGACCATGGGGAAAATGGCCGAGGGCTTTTATCGCGGGGTCGAACCTGTCGCTGTTGTTTCAGTCTCCGACATCAATGATGTCCGGCAGGCGTTGCAGGCAACGACTGCTCGCGGCAACCCGATTGTGCCGATGCTGCGCCGCTCTGAATGGAAGCCCCCGGTGTTGCTGAAATATGCACGCGTCCGATCCTGGTCGGCGTTCGAGCGCGGCATGTTGTTTTGGACTATTAAATCCAACGACACCTCCTTTCAGATCGCCGGCCAGAAAAAGCAGCCAAACGGAATGTGGAATGACGACCCGGAGCAGACGCTTATCTTCCCAACGGGAGCGACGGTCGACGATGTGATCGAGCGGATGATCACGATCCTGCAGGATGCCGAGCGGACGTAAGGCTAAGCTTGCTCGACGATCATCCGGCGACGACAACGAAGCGTCGAGTCAGACGCCCCCTCCACCACCCTTCGGGTGGTCCCCCTCCCCCGCTTTCGCGGGGGCGGATGAGCAAGTAGCCCGCCACTTCTTATAAGCACCGCCCATGCATCTCGCGCAGGGACGAAAGCCGGCCGCGAGGGCGCTTGCCTCGTCGGCGAAGAACACGCGATGCTGCTGATAGGTCCGGCCGCGCTTGATAGCGGCGAGGGCTGAGGGGCAATCGAGGCGGCCGTAAATCCTGGCGCGCTTGTTGCCGCCGAACCGGCCCTTGGTCGGGCTGTCGTAACTGCGGCCCTCGGCGCCCAGCAACCGGTAAGTTTTTGGCATCAAGCAAGTTGCCTGTAGTGGGTCAAATTAAATGAAGATAAGTGATGGGCTTCGCAAAGGCTCAGGCCGCCCTAGACGGCAGGAGCGCTCCACGCCAAGAGACCCTGGAAAAGCGCGCAACCAATTAATTCCTCCAGGTCCACACTTGTTATCAATCCACGATGAAGAGCAATCTTATTATAAATCGCCCGATTTACACCGACCTGATGGGCGTACCAAGACAATATCTGGATCAAATCGTGACCGTGCAATTGTTGGCGAAAGTCCGCCGACAATCGCGTGCGCAATTCGCCCACTTTCGTCTCAAGTGCAGATCTTTCAAGGCTGCCAGCGCCTGCGTTCAGTAGGCGATTGGTAAATTCAGTTAGCTCAAATGCGACTCGTCCGCGGCTAATCGAGCAAAGCCGCACGAAGGTCTCTGGCCACGCTGCCGTGTTAGTGAGGGCGGCCTTTGCTGCGCGCAAGAGAAATAGATCGACGAGAATTTCGAACATCTCATTAAAGTGAGCTTGAGGAATAACGTACCCGAGATATAGGTGGCAGAATTTCCTGAGTGCGAGCTCGCTCAATGCGTAACATTCTAGGCAACTGAATTCTGTTAAGTGGCCTGTACCCGGTTTGGTTGACACCCGCCTAAGCTAATCCCGCCTTCATTTCGAACTCCACGGGACTCAGATATCCGATCGTCGAGTGCCGGCGCTTCGGATTGTAGAAGCATTCAATGTAGTC
>JBAPUM010000062.1:0-9831 GCA_049282655.1 Xanthobacteraceae bacterium | reverse complement strand
TTGGGGAATAGTTCAACGGTAGAACTGCGGACTCTGACTCCGTCAATCTAGGTTCGAATCCTAGTTCCCCAGCCACGATTCCCAAACATTCCGGCCCGTTACCATCTGTTCCCACGCATTACGACGGGCCGCCGGTGCAGGCGATCATCGTCTCGGCGAGGATGCGCGCTCGCCTCACGTGTTCGGGGTTGGTGGGGTCAAGTCGTTCGGTGGTGGCACTTAGCAAGACCCCGCCGTCGGGCGTATGTTCGATAAGGATATCACGTCCGAGCGTAAGGCTGGCGGCGCGCTCCGCCGAAAGGTAACCTATCCAAGGGACGTGAAAGATCGATTCTGGAAATGTCGGATCAAGCGGGACTTTAGGAAGGCTGTCTATTCTGAACGCCGGAATGCCGGCGCCAAAATCCATTGGAACCGAGACGTAGTCAGTCCTGAACGCCTGCGCGCATGCCCACTGCGTATGCCACACCGCGTTGATCGCCAGCAGCGCGGCTTTGAACAGCGGGTATGTCACGATCGACAAGTCGGATGAGATATCGTATTCCCCGAACGAGAGGTCAAAGCTCTGACGTTTGGTCGATGCAGTAAACGCCACATGACGGGCGCCTCTCGCCCCGGCGACGGCGTGTACGCTATGTCCATATTCCGGACAGTGCTTGTTAAAGTCGTCAATATAGACACCGCTTTCAACAATCTCCACGATACGTTTACGCCCGGCGGCCAGCGGCACAAATTCTGACCTGTGCTCTTCAGGGATCTGCCAAGATCCAGTGAACTGCCACCCTGCAAAAAGCGGATCGATGCTGCTCAGTGCATCGAGCGTTTGCAAAAACTTTGCTCCCGCAACGGCAGGTTTTTCGCCCGCCGGCCCGAGCCAACTGCCCCGCACAGAATAGCGATAGTTTACCGACGTCATCATCTCCCGCTCCGTATCCAGGGGACATGTGCCACTGTAATCCGCCCAAGACCCGTATCGTCAAAAAGTTTGCGAGAAAATCGGGCGGCCTGTTCTTCGGCGAAGATCCAAACAACTGGTCGTCCACCGCTTGCCTCCAATTGTCGGCTCGCTTGGCCAACAAGATAATCCGCCATCATATCAGGAAGATCGCTCGTGAGTTTGGTATACCCCGCGCCTTTGATCTCAAACACTATGCCGTTGGTCCATTTACAATCGTCGTAGCTGACCGGATCGCCGCCCTGAGGGTTCGGCAGGTAATACACAAAACCGCTTGGCGTCGGTGCACGCCATTGCTCACGCAGCTCTTTGTGCAGCACGCGGTTTCTCCTTGACTCAATGTTGAGAAGATGGAGCGCCTCTCTAATTACCGAGATAGCGCTGGAGGCTAGCTTTGAGGAGCTTGTCCGTTCGGACTACGTCCGCGGAGCAATAAAGCTATCGGCAGCGCTTGCAGGGATTTCTTGAAGGCGTTCGAAGGTTGCGCGCAGCTCTGCACTTGGCGCAGCACGCAAGGTTCGAAACCTATCCCGGAGCCTCCGCCACACTTTCCGCCTCTCGTCGCTCGGTCAGCGAGGTCAACTATTTTACCTGCGCCCCCGTAATCGGATCCATCCCAGCCCCCCGCACCGCCTCAGCGCTCGCCGGAGACGCCAGATATTCGATCAGCGCGCTTGCCGCCGCCGGCTCCTTCGCGCTCGCGGCGATCCCCGCGGCATAAACCGTCGGTCGTTGCACCTCCGGCGGAATAGGCCCGACGATGTCGATCCCCGGCACCGGCCGCAGCGCGCTCAGCGGCTGAAAGCCGACCTCGGCCTCGCCGCGCGCGACGACCTGGCCGACTGGCTCGGCCGGCACCATGGTGCTTTTGCCTTTGACCGCGTCGGCGATGCCGAGACGGACGAGCATTTGGGTCGAGATGTAGACGCCGCTCGCGCTGTCCGAATAGGCGATCGACTTGGCGGCGAGCAAAGCCTGCCTGAAAGCGTCGAGCGACGTGATATCCGGCTTCGGAGCGCCGGCGCGCACCGCCATGTAGATCAGGACTTGGGCGAGATCGGTGCGGCTGCCGCGAACGACCTTGCCGTCGTCGGCCAATTTATCGACCGCGTAGCCGACGCCGATGACGACATCGACCGGCTCGCCGCGCGCGATCCGGTTCGGAATGGCCTGCGGGGTTTCTCCCATCGACGGACCGAAGACGGTCGTGACCTTGTTTCCGGTCGCCTGCTCGAATGGCGGCACCAGCGCCTTGTAGGCTTCCGCATAGCCGCCGGAGATCATCACGGTGATGTCGGCGGCGGGGGCCGAGCCCGCGAACAACAAAAGTCCGGCGGCCGCCAGCGCATATTTCGCGATGGTCGCTGTCATAGCTGGCCTCTTTTTTGACTGGAGTTCGCGGCGGCAACGCCGGGCGCGGAACACGATAACAAAAACGCCCCGCCGGCCAAAGCCAGCGGGGCGCAATCAGGGAGAACTGCAAAGGGCATCGGCCGAGCGCATGCACGCGCCGGCAAAAAGTGTCGCGACGAAGCTAGTGATCCCGGCCGTCGTCGGCGCGGATCGCTTCGTCGTGATACCAGCCGCTGCTCGACGGCGCGAAGCGGGCGCCGTGCGGCAACTGCATATTCGCCGCCGCCGTTAAGCCGGCGCCGTGATCGCGCAGGGCGTAACGGCCCCGAGGGGGAAAGGTGTAGATGGTCGCCGATCCCGCTGGGGTCGACGATCCTGATAAATGTGCCGCCATGGCTCGGTTCCTTCGGTCGGCGCGCACGCGGCGCGCCTTTGTTACTGAGTGTCGTGATTCTCGATTAATATAACCCTTTGCTCGCACATTGTTCGTGTTGCCTTAGATCAAATCATCGTTTGACTACATTATGTGCATTTCGGTGTTTGCTTATTTCACTCGCAAAATTATGCTGGCGACTTGCTGCGGCACTGCAGCATTCAGGGGTTTGGGCGCCGTTCGGGGGTGGATTGGCACACTAAATGCTTGAAATGGACGGCAATCGGCGCCGCGGCGCCGATGACGCCGAGCACGCTTCAGCACCGCTTCGGTTTTTGCGCATCAGCTCACGGGAGATGTCATGACAAAATATAAACTCGAATACGTCTGGCTGGACGGTTACACGCCAGTGCCGAACTTGCGCGGCAAGACGCAACTGAAAGATTTCGACGCGTTTCCGACGCTCGAACAGCTTCCGCTGTGGGGCTTCGACGGCTCGTCGACCAATCAAGCCACCGGCTCCAACTCCGACTGCGTCCTCAAGCCGGTCGCCGTCTATCCCGACGCCGCGCGCATCAATGGCGTGCTGGTGATGTGCGAAGTGATGCTGCCGAACGGCCAGCCGCACGAGTCCAACAAACGCGCCACCATTCTGGACGATGCCGGCGCCTGGTTCGGCTTCGAGCAGGAATACTTCTTCTACAAAGACGGCCGCCCGCTCGGCTTCCCGGCGAGCGGTTATCCGGCGCCGCAAGGCCCCTATTACACCGGCGTCGGCTACAAATATGTCGGCGACATCGCCCGCAAGATGGTCGAGGAGCATCTCGATCTCTGCCTTGCGGCCGGCATCAACCACGAAGGCATCAACGCCGAGGTGGCGAAGGGCCAGTGGGAATTCCAGATATTCGGCAAGGGTTCAAGGACCGCCGCCGACCAGATGTGGATGGCCCGCTATCTGATGCTGCGGCTCACCGAAAAATACGGCGTCGACATCGAGTTCCACTGCAAGCCACTCGGCGACACCGACTGGAACGGCTCTGGCATGCACTGCAACTTCTCGACCGCCTATATGCGCGAAGTCGGCGGCAAGGAGTATTTCGAAGCGCTGATGAAGGCCTTCGAAGGAGCCCGCGCGGATCACATCGCGGTCTATGGCCCCGACAACCATATGCGGTTGACCGGCAAGCACGAGACCGCGGCGATCACCGAGTTCAGCTATGGGATCGCCGACCGCGGCGCTTCGATCCGCGTGCCGCACAGCTTCGTCAATAACGGCTACAAGGGCTATCTCGAAGACCGCCGGCCGAATTCCCAAGGCGACCCGTACCAGATCACTTCGCAAGTTCTGAAGACGATCGCCTCCGTGCCGACAAGCGGTAGCGTCAGCGCCGCCGCCTAAGCTTAGCCGAAGCGACGGCTGGCTTTGATGAATAGACGTGAGGGTCCAGCCGGGCCCTCACGTTTTTTTTCGCCAGGCGCCGCGCCGCGGTATCCGACAAAGCGAAAAGCGCCCCGCCGGCCGAAGCCGAACGGGGCGAGAAGGACGAGCGGCTTTTGTTATCGTCGCTGGCGTAAGTCCGCATTCACTGAAAATGCGAAAGCACGACACTTAGCGCCCATTTGATACCGGCTTCGACGACCCAACCCAGCAAGGCAACGGCGCCAAGCCCGATAGACGCCCAGGTCGCAAGCTTCGAGCGCGACAGTTCCAACGCCGCCACCGTCGGCTGGATGGTCGCGACGGCGGCGGCGTGTTGGTCGAGTTTGCCCGACAATTCCCGCAAGGTCGCCGAACTGTCGGCGTGACGCCGCGCTTGTAAGGTGCGGTTCTCGTCCATTCGCCGCTTGAGCTCCCGGACACTCGTTTCCAGCGATCCGATGGCCCGGCTGATCTCGTCGAGTTTTCCCGGCATCTTTGTTCTCACCGAACGCCGCTCATCTCACTCGGGACGGGCGCTACGCTGCCGTCGGCGGCGTAGCCCGGAATGGTGTTGACGAGCGGCGTCCCGCTGGCCTTGAGCTTCAATCGGCCGACCAATTTGGCGACGACCGGCTTGAGCTTCGCCGCCATCGCTTCGATCTCGGGCTTCGCGGCCGCCAACGCGGCGACGATTTCCTCCCACTCGGCGATGCTCAATCCCTCGAATTCGACGGACGGAAAGATCGCCGCGAGAACGGGCAGGAGCGCTTCCATGTCAGTTCCCCGCTTTGGCCGCCGATCGCGCGGCCTTGCCGGCTGAAATCGCCGCCGCCGTCGCGCTGACCGCGGTGGTGATATTGGTCGGATGCGCCTGGCAGTAACTGACGATCGCCGCATCGACGCCAGTCAGGCCGGCGCCGGCGGCTGTGCTGGTGCCGATCAGGGTGGCGAGCGCCTGCCCGGTCGTCGCGAGTTGGGTGCAATTATTGGCCAGCGCCGTCGATATCGTGGCGATGCTGGAATCGATCAGCGCCACGTCGTTGTTGAACGCGGTCACGTCGGACTGGAATTGCGCCTGCTGGGTAGCCGTACAGCCGGCAAGCGCCAGCGCCGCGGCGGCTGGCAAGAGGGCGTATCGCATGGTGTTGCTCCTCAATTGATGGTCTTGCCGGGCGTGTTGGTCTTCCACGACCAGATCGCGGCGAGGATGGTGACGATGCCGGCGCCGACATTGCTGGCTGTGTCGGCAGGCAGCCAACCCTTGCCGGCAACAAAACCCTTGGTGTCGTTGAAAAACTTGACCTTGCCTGGCGTGCTCACGGTGTCACCTGCGCTTAAAGCCCGCGCCGCGGGCGCCGGCGGCGCAAGACTTGTCATGCAAGGCTTGTGAGCCAAGACTTGCGAGCAAGCATTGCGACAGCGCCGGCGAGGCGCTGCGGAGGCGTGTTATGGTGTTGGGGGTTCGCGGCGGGCGCAGTTTTGCAAAGCCCGCATGCGCGCGATGAAATGCGCCGGAAAACAAGGACCGTCAAGCGCGCGTGGCGCGGCGTGTCGCTAAAACAGAGACTATCTTATTGAAAGATCGTCGGAATAATTTTTATCGCGAGAGGGTGCAAATCGGCGTCGTTTTCGTTGTCGTCAGCGCTCACTCGGCGATGATTCGCAAAACTCAGCGTAGATTCGTCGCGATCTCTCGCACCAGACACGCTTTGTAGCGATCGAGCCACGCCGCATATGGCAGTACCCGCTCGCCGCGCGCCGATGTTTCCAGGCGATAATTGCGATAGGATTGATTGACGGATTTCAGGCCGCCGGAGCGCTGCATCTGGTCGATCTCGGCCGTCACGCGGTCCGCGACCGCGAGCGCGTCACTGCATAGCTGAGCTTCGGAGGACTGGGCGGCGGCGCGCGCGCCTAAGCCTTCGCGATAGGCGTCGATAAAGCCGCGCTGCGCCTTCGACAATCGGTCTGGCACTGCGGGTCTCAGCGCACCGGCACGCGGCGCCGGATCAGTTCGGCTTCGATGATGCGCAGGCCCTGCAGCCGCCGCGCGTTGAAAGTGCGCCGGGTGGTCTTGAGCCGCTTGAGCGCCCGATCGATGTCGATATCGAACGCCGCCCACAGCGAGCCGAGATTGACCGCGCGGGCGACATGGTGAAACTCCGCCGCGGCGAGATAGAGCGACGGCCAGCGCAGGGCTTCCTCCATCCTGGCAATCTCGGCCGGTGACGGCGGCAGCCGCACGCGATTGCGTATTTTCGCCAGGCGCTCGAGCTCGTAGGTTTCGGCTTGCGAATTGAGATCGCCGCGGTCGTACAGATAGACCGGCATCGAATTGATATAGCCGCGCGGCCGCGTCGGCAGCGGCAGCCGCGACAGGATGCGGAACCCCTCCTCCATGCGGTCCATGACATGCAGGAACGACCAGCGCTCCGGCACGGTCCGCGCCCGCCGCAGCGGCGTGAGCGACGCCGTCCCGACGGCGCCGAGAATTTTGTCACGCTCGCCGCGCAATTCGGCGTGCGCCGCGGTGGCCGCGCGCTCGGTCAGCGACGATCCCGTTTCTGTTTCGGCAGACGCCTTCGCTCTCATGGCCTGCCCCCTCTCGCCGCGCGGAAATCTTTGCGCGCCGGCCGCGCCCCCGTATTTGGCAACACCACATAGGCGCGCTTCATGTGGCGGTCGCAGTAGGGTTTGCCCTCTTCGAGATCGGCCTCCTCGACCCCGCAGAAGAAGTATTTTTCGGTGCCGGGGCGCCGGTACGGCCAGCGGCAGCAGTTATTGGTCAAGTCGAACAGCGACTTGCCGCAGATCGGCGATTTCGGCTTGGGGACCGGCTGCGGCTCCGGCCCGCCGCGGCGCCGGGCGACCGCCTCGGGCTTCTTTGCCGCTTTGGCTTTCGGCGTCGCGCCGCCCGGCGCCGGCCCGAGCCGCAGGCGAAAGATCTTGCCGAGCACGGCCGAGCGCGTGAGCCCGCCCAATCGCGCGGCGATCGTCTCCGCCGTCTCGCCCGCCGCCCAGAGCCGTTTCAATAGATCGATATCATCGTCCATCCACGCGCCACGCATTGGCATCCGCTCCCCGTTGTCACTGATTATGTCACATAATCCGTGACTTTGCTGCCGTCAAGTCACCGTTTTGGATGCTAGGCGCGCTGCACCGAATCCGTGACAATGCCGCGTTCCCCCAAGGGAGGCAGACATGGCGCGGCGGGCGAAAGCGGCAAAGCAGATGACCGGGCTCTTTCACGCGCGCGAGGCGCGCGGCATGAGCCGCGGCGAACTGGTCCGGAAGTCCGGCATCTCCAAGCAGCAGCTCTCGCGGCTCGAGAACGGCCACATCCGGCTGCGGCTCGATCATCTGAAGCCGTTCGCCAATGCGCTCGGCTTTACGCCGGAACAGATGCTTTTATGGGGCAAGCTGCCGGGGACCGGCGGCCACATCGAATCAAGCGACATCTTGCGCGACGACGACACCCATCACGAGCCGGTGGGGCCGAAGGCAGGCCAGGTGCCCGAGCTCGATACCCGCGCCGGCATGGGCGGCGGCGGCGTGCCGGCCCGCGAGGTGCGGAAAGACGGCAAGCATGCCGATCCGCTGAAAGCGGAAGGCTGGATGTTCCCGCCAACCTTCGTGCGCGAGCAATTGCACAGCGCGCCCGGGCGGCTCTTGGTCATCGACACTTTTGGCGACAGCATGTCGCCGACGGTGATGTCGGGCGACCGGGTCATCGTCGATACCGGGCACAAGACGCCCTCGCCGGACGGCCTCTATGCCATCCGTGACACCTTCGAATCCATCGTCGTCAAGCGGCTCCAGGTGATGCGGTCGGGCAAGAAGGCGAGCGTGAAGATCATTTCCGACAATCCGAACCACGCCGCCGAGGAAGTGCCGATCAACGAGCTCGAAATCGTCGGCAAAGTGCTGTGCTGCCTGAAGCTGTTCTGAGCTCGAGCGACCGCCTTTAGACCTCCGAATCGCCCACCCTGCCGGATTCGCAGGGTGGCTGCGCATGGCTCGCTTGTCTCTTTTTAAGAGACGTGCCTTGACTTTTGTCTCCATTACAGTTACATCACGCGCGACCGTTGGATGTGAGGGTCGCCAATGCCGTACCTGCCACGCGCCGAGCGCGAGTGTGAACGAATGCGTGCCGCGGGAGCGGCAACGGGTTCGGCGATGGACCGGGCGCTGGCGCAGATCGGCGCCGCCTTCGGTCAAGCCGCGGCGGTCAATGGATTCAAACTGCGCGTCGAACAGACGCTACGGCGCGGCCCCCAACACGCCACCGTCCGCGCCCGCTTCGGCGCACGAGCCGGCATGTTGAACGGCCGTAGTCTCGATGCGGCGGTGATCATGGTCGAACGCTGGTGGCGCGACGAGCGCAAGGCGTTCCAGATCGCGAGCGTGCTCGGCTACGGCAACCGGCTCTCGCTCGAAACCTTGCGCGAACTGCGTCTTATTTTGCGAGTGATGCGCTTTCGGCGGATGCACGCCCAATTCGGCGCGATCGCGGCTGCACTCGACGACGAGCCGATGCCGATAGCGGCGGAGTAGCTACTCCGGCTTGATGACCCGGATGTGCAATTCGCGCAATTGCTTCGGCGTCGCCTCGGCCGGCGCGCCCATCATCAGATCCTCGGCGCGCTGGTTCATCGGGAACAGCACCACTTCGCGCAAATTCTCCTCGCCGCAGAGCAGCATGACGATGCGGTCGATGCCGGGCGCGATGCCGCCATGCGGCGGCGCGCCAAGGGAGAGCGCATGCAGCATGCCGCCGAATTTCTCTTCCAACAGGCTTTCGTCATAGCCGGCTATGGCAAAGGCCTTTTTCATCACATCGGGGCGATGATTGCGGATGGCGCCCGACGACAATTCCACGCCGTTGCAGACGATGTCGTATTGGATGGCGTTGAGCGCCAAGATCTTGTCACTGTCGCCGGCATTGAGCGCCAAGAATGCCTCGACCGACGCGTTCGGCATCGAGAACGGGTTGTGGGAGAAGTCGATCTTCTTCTCCTCCTCGTTCCATTCATACATCGGAAAGTCGACGATCCAGCACAGTTCAAAGCGATCCTTGGCGACGAGGCCGAGATCCTCGCCGACTTTGGTCCGCGCGGGACCAGCGAATTTGACGAAGACCGACGGTTCCCCGGCAACAAAGAATACGGCGTCGCCGTCCTTTAGGCCGAGTTTGGTACGCAAGCTTTCGGTCTTCTCCGGACCGAGATTGTTGGCGACCGGACCGCGGCCAACCACGGCGCCGTTGTCGAGCGCAAAGAAAATATAGCCCAATCCCGGCTGGCCCTCGCCCTGCGCCCAGGAATTCATCCGATCGCAAAAGGCGCGCGAGCCGCCGCCCGGAGCGGGAATCGCCCACACCGCGGCCTTGGCGCTCGATTCAAGAATGCGCGCAAAAACCTTGAAGCCCGAACCGCGAAAAATCTCCGCCACGTCCTGCATGACGATCGGATTGCGCAGGTCGGGCTTGTCGGTGCCGTATTTGGCGAGCGCTTCGGCATAAGGAATGCGCGTGAATTTCGCCGTCACCGGTTTGCCGCCGGCGAATTCCTCGAACACGCCGCGCAATACCGGCTCGACGGCGTTGAACACGTCTTCCTGGGTGACGAAGCTCATCTCGATATCGAGCTGATAGAATTCACCGGGCGAACGATCGGCGCGCGCATCCTCGTCGCGGAAGCAAGGCGCGATCTGGAAATAGCGGTCGAAGCC
>JBAPUM010000061.1:0-1667 GCA_049282655.1 Xanthobacteraceae bacterium | reverse complement strand
GGGGTGAGCCAGATGTCGACGTCGAGCCCGATCTGGTGCGAGGCGTGGCCCGTTAGCATCGGGCCGCCGCGCGGCTGCGACATGTCGCCGATGAGAATGCCCGGCCATCCGGAAGCCTCGGCGGCGGTGGGGGCGAAGCGCGAAAGAAAGGCGATCAACGCCGGATGGCCCCAGTCGCGGTTGCGCGAAAGGCGCATGACTTGCCAGTTGGGGCCGTTGACCGGCAGTTCCTCGCCGCCCGCGAGACAGCCCTTGGAATAAAAGCCGACAGGCTCGGACTCGGTCGGCGCCGGGTCGCGCGCCCGGCCGAACAGCTCCTTGGCCGGGGTGTTCGGATCGGCGGGATTGGCCAGCGGCGGCAGCGGCCGAGGATTCAGCGTGCCCTTGTCTTGCGCGATTGCTGGCCCCGCCAGCGTAAGCACAAGGATAAATATGCGCCACTTCAGATCAGGCATGTGTCGCGCCTTGTCGAAAAACTGTCCGTCTTTAGCAGCGGCGCCGATTCGTTTAAATTTGTCAACCTTACCGTCTCATTTGCCGTTGCCTGTGAAGGCGAAGCCGCTAAATATGTCGCAAATGAGGTAGCGTCAGCACGGCATCGGGAGTGCGTCATGCGTTTTGCAAAAACTATACTCGTCATTCTTTTCAGCATGTTGGGCGCGCTCACGACGGCGCGGGCCACGACCCAAATCCACATCGATCTGAGCACGCAGACGATGCATGTCGAGTCTTCAAGCGGGAGCTACACTTGGCCGGTGTCCACGGCCCGCTCCGGCTACAGCACCCCGCGCGGCAGCTATGCGCCGACCGGGCTGCAACGTATGCATTATTCCAAAAAATACCACATGTCGCCAATGCCGCACTCGATTTTCTTTCGCGGCGGCTACGCGATCCACGGCACTTACGCCACTGGCGCTCTGGGACGGCCAGCCTCGCATGGCTGCGTGCGCCTGTCGCCCGCTCACGCCGCGGAACTCTATCACATGGTCCAAACCGAGGGCGGCAGCATTTCCATCACGGGCGCGCCTCCCGGCTCCACCCGCTTCGCCAGCGCCAATCACCACGCCAGGACGAGATTGGCGAGTCACCTGCGCCACGGTCATCCGGAATCCTTGGCCTACGCGTCCCCGCATCATCGTCATTTCCCGATCGGCGTGAGGGGCTGGCAGGCTAATCCCTATAATTATCCTTCTCCCTATCCGTACAATTACGGAGGCTTCTGACGGGCGAGGAAGCTTTTCAAAGCTGGCGCGACGGTCGTCTTTGGGGAACGGCGCGCCGGCGCGCGAAGTTTTGAAGCGCGGATCGAACGGCTTCCCGGCGGCCGCCCTCGGCATTGTTTTTTCGGCGGTATTAACCGTTCCCCGGCGCGCTGTAAGTCGTCCTTAACCTCCACCGTTCATATTCGGCTCTAAGCGGGGCGCCAAAGCTCCGCATGTCAAAAAGGCCGCGAGCGCCGGCCGGGACATTTCAGGGCTGACATGAACGACATTCGCGAAACGCTCGTTATCGGGGCCGGTCCCGCTGGACTCACCGCGGCTTACACTCTGGCTAAGAATGGTCGCGACGTGCTCATCCTCGAGCACGATCCCGTTTATGTCGGCGGCATCAGCCGCACCGCGAATTATAAAGGGTTCTTGTTCGACATCGGCGGACATCGGTTCTTT
>JBAPUM010000060.1:0-170469 GCA_049282655.1 Xanthobacteraceae bacterium | reverse complement strand
GGACAGGTACACGCTGAAACTGGGCAAGCTCTCGTTTGCTGATTTCAAAGGATATGAAGACTGGAAGGACGTCGCCGTCAGCCAGACTGAAACTCAGTTGAAAGTGATCGTTGCGAACGACGTGATGATGAAGGCCTATAGGCAAGGCCTTCCCGCCGACGGCAAGCTTTTTCCCGAAGGCTCCAAGATTGTGAAGATCGAGTGGACGTTCAAAAAGAACCCTACGTCCCCTTACTTCGTGCAGGTGCCGGATACTCTCAAGGCGGTCGACGTGATCGAGAAAGATACCAAGAGATTCCCGAACACGCACGGATGGGCCTACGCCAATTTCATCTATGATGCCGCGTCCGACACTTTTACGCCTGAGGGAACCGAACCGACGTGCGGCTTTGCCTGCCACACGACGGTAGCAACCAAAGACTACATTTTCACGGCATATCCCAAGAGATAAGCTGGCGAAAAAATCGTGTCATCACCGGCAAACCCGTCGATGAGGTGCAGCATGAAACTTTTTTCCCGGCCGGCCCGCACCAGCGCATGGCCCGATCTTTCAGCATCATCCGTAATGAACGGGCGGTGCTGAAAGTGCGGAGAGCGTCGCCCGACCGTCTCACCGGGCGCCGGTGACAGCGAAGGAGAGAATGCCATGGCCTTCACCCTCAACATTAATGGGAACGCGCACGACGTCGATGTCGACGGCGACACGCCGCTCCTCTGGGTGTTGCGTGACGTACTCGGCATGACCGGCACGAAATTCGGCTGCGGCTTGGCGCTGTGCGGCGCTTGCACCGTCCATATCGACGGCAACCCGGTGCGCTCCTGTCTGCTGGCGATCAGGTCGATCGGTGATCGGGCGGTCACGACCATCGAAGGCGTCGGTGCCGGAGCCGTGGGCTCGAAGGTACAAAAGGCCTGGCTCGATCTGGAAGTGATTCAGTGCGGTTATTGCCAGTCCGGCCAGATCATGTCGGCAACCGCGCTGCTGGCCCATAATCCGCATCCCGACGATGCCGACATCGACGCCGCCATGGCGGGCAATATCTGCCGCTGCGGCACCTATGTGCGCATCCGCGAAGCGATCAAGCGCGCGGCTGGCGAGGCGTAGGAGGCGATGATGCGCGCTGTTGAAAAACTCGTGCCCGCGCCCTCCCGCCGCACGCTGATCAAAACCGGCTTGGCCGGCGGATTCGTGCTCGGCTTCCGTCTGCCGCTGCGGGCGGCGCCCGTCAACGAGCCGGAGCAGGCACCGGACAGCACAGCCGGCCAGTTTGCGCCCAACGCCTTCATCCGCATCGATCATGCCGGCAAGACGACGTTGGTCATGCCGCAGGTCGAGATGGGCCAGGGGGTCTATACGGCCGTGGCGATGATCCTCGCCGAGGAGCTCGATGCCGATTACGCGCGAATTGTCCTCGAGCACGCGCCGCCCAGCGACAAGCTCTATGGCAACCCGATCTTCGGCATTCAGGTCACCGGCAATTCCAATTCGATAAGGGCGTTCTGGAAGCCGCTGCGCATCGCCGGTGCGGCAGCGAAGGCGATGTTGGTCCAGGCCGCGGCGCAGCAGTGGCAGGTCGAGCCGGCAAGCTGCACTGCAGCCAACGGTACGGTCACGCACGCGGCAAGTGGCCGCACGCTCGCCTACGGCGACCTCGTGGATGCCGCGAGCGCGCTGCCCGTGCCGGCCGATCCGCCGCTGAAGGATCCGAAGAATTTCACCCTGATCGGCAAACCGCTCAAGCGCTTCGACACACCGAACAAAACCGACGGCAACGTCATTTACGGCATCGACGCGATGCTGCCCGGAATGAAATTTGCGACACTCGCCTTCTGCCCGGTCTTCGGCGGCAAAGTGGCGCATGTCGACGACAGCGCCGCCAAGAAGATCCCTGGCGTTCGGCAAATCGTCGTGCTCGACGACCTCGTCGCGGTCGCCGGCGATCACATGGGAGCCGCCAAGCAAGGTCTCGACGCCCTTGTGGTCACCTGGGACGAAGGACCCAACGTCAAAGTCAATTCGAGCGACATCTGGGAGAATCTGCGCGCCGCCAGCAAACAGGACGGTGCCGTCGCCAATTCCATCGGCGACACCGACAAAGGCTTGACGCAGGGCGAGAGATTCGACGCCGAATACGAACTGCCGTTCCTGGCGCACGCCACCATGGAGCCGCTGAACTGCACCGTTTCGCTGACGCCGGGCGCCTGCGAAATATGGACCGGCACCCAGGTCATCACCCGCGTTCAGTCAGCCGCGGCGGAAGCCGCCGGCGTTCCGCTCGACAAGGTGACGGTGCACAATCACCTGATCGGCGGCGGCTTCGGCCGCCGGCTCGAACCCGACATGGTCACGGCTGCGGTGCGTATCGCCCGGCACGTCGATGGACCATTGAAGGTCGTATGGACGCGCGAAGAAGACATTCAGCACGACATCTACCGCCCGGTCTATCGCGACGTCGTTTCGGCGAGCCTCAAGGGCGGCAAGATCGTCGCCTGGAAATATCGGGTGAGCGGTTCGTCGATCATGGCCCGCTGGGCGCCGTCGATATTCGTCAATGGCATCGATATCGACGCGGTCGATAGCGCCGTCGATATGCCCTACGACATCCCCAACCGCCGCGTCGAATATGTCCGCGCCGAGCCGCCCGCCGTGCCGACCGGATTCTGGCGCGGCGTCGGCCCCAACAACAATGTTTTCGCCACCGAATGTTTCATGGACGAATTGGCGCGCAAGGCCGGCGTTGATCCAATCGAGTTCCGCCGCGGCATGTTGGGAAATAACCCGCGCCTGAAGGCTGCGCTTGATCTCGTCGCGGAAAAATCGGACTGGGGCAAGCCGTTGCCGCCGCGGACCGGACGCGGGGTCTGCGTACAGCCGTCATTCGGCAGTTTCATCGCCACCGTTGTCGAGGCCGAGGTCGCCGACAATGGCGAAGTTCGTTTGCGCCGCGTGACCTCGGCGGTGGACACCGGCATTGCGGTCAATCCCGACACCATCGTGGCGCAGTTGCAAGGCGGGCTGATCTTCGGCCTGACGGCGGCTCTCTACGGCGAAATCACCATCGAGCGGGGCCGCGTGCAGCAGTCCAACTTCAACAATTACCGCATGCT
The DNA here is from genome assembly GCA_049282655.1 of Xanthobacteraceae bacterium. GTDB lineage: Bacteria > Pseudomonadota > Alphaproteobacteria > Rhizobiales > Xanthobacteraceae > BOG-931. Next base: position 167,361 of record JBAPUM010000060.1, on the reverse strand, counting down.
GCGTATCGATCAGGTGCCGAATATCGAGGTGCATGTCATCAAGAGCGCCGAGGACCCCGGCGGCATCGGGGAAACCGGCTGCACCGCAGGCCCGCCGGCGCTGCGCAATGCGATCTATGCGGCGACCGGTGTCGCCTTGCGCCGGCTGCCAATCGACCGCGCCGCGATCGCGGTCAACAAGGCGTGACCGTCATGCGCGCACGCACCGTCGTCGTTGTCATCCTCGTCTTGATCGTTCTCGCCGTACTCGGCTGGAAAGTCTTCGTTCCCGGACCAATGGCCTTCGCCGGCGGCTCGACGGTCGCGCTCGCGGATTACCACGGCGCCGATCCGACCGGCGTTCCGGCTGCGCTTGCCAAAGCCGATCAGATAAAGCGCGGCGAGTACCTCGCGCGCGCGGCCGATTGCATGCCCTGCCACACCGCGCCGGGTGGTTCGGCCTTTGCCGGCGGGCTTGCGATTCCGCTGCCGTTCGGCACGCTCTATTCCGTCAATATCACGCCCGACAAGAATACCGGCATCGGTAATTACAGCGATGAGGATTTTCTCAACGCGCTGCGACGCGGTATCCGGCGCGACGGCACGCGGCTTTATCCGGCTATGCCCTATACGTCCTACACCTACATGACGGATGCGGACGCGCTGGCGATCAAAGCCTATTTGTTCTCGCTCCCGGCCGTGCATGCCGATAATCGCGCCAATACGTTGACCTTCCCGTTTAATCAGCGCTGGGGGATGATATTCTGGTCGCTCCTGTTCAACGCCGATGCGCGCTTTGCACCCGACACCGCGCAAACCCCCGAGTGGAATCGTGGCGCTTATATCGCGGAGGCGCTGGCGCATTGCGGCGAATGTCATACGCCGCGCAATCTCCTCTTCGCGCTCGACAACCGCAAAAAATTCGAAGGCGCGCTGACAGCCGGCTGGAAGGCTTTCAACATCACGTCGGACACAGGCACCGGCATCGGCGCTTGGAGCGACGACGAAGTGTTCGCCTATCTGGCCGAAGGTCATGCGCCGGGCCGCGGCACGGCGGCCGGCCCCATGGGCGAAGCCGTCGACCAGAGTTTTAGCCGGATGGCGCCAGGCGACATTCACGCAGTCGTCAATTACCTGCGCAGCATTCCGCCGCTGCCGTCATCCGAGCCGTCGACGATTGCGCCGCCGGCGCCGGCGTCGCCCAAGGAAGGCGGCGCCGTGGCGAACGTCGCCGGCCGAAAAGTGTTCGAGCAAGCTTGCGCCGGTTGCCACAACTGGACCGGCGTCAGCGCCATCTCGCCGTTCGCGACGATTGCGGGCGCCCGCGCCGTCAACGATCCGACGGCGACCAACGTCGCCCAGATCGTGATATCCGGGACCATGCGTCACACGCCGCAAGGCATCATCTCGATGCCGGGCTTTGGTGACAGCTATTCGAACGCCGAGATCGCGGCGGTCGCCAATTATGTCACCGGGCGTCTCGGCAGCGAGCCATCCACACTCACCGAGAGAGACATTGCGGGGATGCGCAAAGAAACGGCGCGGTGATTTCTGGAAGCAGGTCTATGACGAGGTGCGCGGCTACTCCACCCCCGCCCGCCCGATCGCCGCATAGCGGAAGCCCGCGCGTTTCATTTCGTCGGGGCGATAGATGTTGCGCAGGTCGACGATCACCGGACGGGCCATAATCTTTTTGAGCCGTTGCAGATCGAGCGCGCGGAACTGTTCCCATTCGGTGGCGATGACGACGGCGTCGGCGCCTTCGGCGGCGCTATAGGCGTTGTCGCAATAGGTCACGGTGGGCGGCAACAATGGCTTCGCCTGTTCCATCCCGGCCGGATCGTAACCGCGCACTTTGGCGCCGATATCCGTGAGCGCGGTGATCAGCGGAATCGCCGGCGAGTCGCGGGTGTCGTCGGTGTTGGGCTTGAACGTCAAGCCAAGCACCGCGACGGTCTTGCCGCGCACCGAGCCGTCGAGCGCCGCCACCACCTTGCGCGCCATGGCGCGCTTGCGTTGCTCGTTCACCGCCGTCACGGCTTCGACGATGCGCAGCGCCACGCCGTAATCCTGCGCGGTCTTCAACAATGCGCTGGTATCCTTCGGAAAGCACGAGCCGCCGAAGCCCGGTCCGGCGTGCAAAAATTTGCCGCCGATACGGTTGTCGAGCCCCATGCCGCGCGCCACTTCCTGCACATCGGCGCCGACCTCCTCGCACAGATCGGCAATCTCATTGATGAAGGTGATTTTGGTGGCGAGAAACGCATTCGCCGCGTATTTGATCAGCTCGGCGGTACGGCGGCTGACATAGACGAGCGGCGGCGCATTCAGATAAAGCGGCCGGTAGATTTCGGCGAGCACCGCGCGGGCGCGCGGGTCGTCGGTGCCGACCACGATGCGGTCGGGATGCTTGAAGTCTTGGATGGCGGCGCCTTCGCGCAGGAACTCCGGATTGGAAACGGCCTGGATCGCGGCGTCGGGGCGCTTGTCGCGCAAAATATGCTCGATCTCGTCGCCGGTGCCGACCGGGACCGTCGATTTGGTCACCACCACGGCATCCGCCGACAACAGTGGCGCGATCTCGCGCACCGCCTCATAGACGAACGTAAGATCGGCGTGACCGTCGCCGCGGCGCGACGGGGTGCCGACCGCGATGAAGACGGCCTCGGCTTGCCCGATACGCGAGGTGTCGCCGGCGAATTCGAGCCGGCCTTGCCGCATATTGGCTTCGACCAGATCGGCAAGGCCCGGCTCGAAGATCGGGATCTCGCCGCGTTTGAGCGCCGCCACCTTGGCGGCGTCCTTGTCGATGCAGGTCACCTGGTGGCCGAAGTCGGCAAAGCAGGCGCCGGAAACAAGCCCCACATAGCCGGCGCCGATCATGGTTACACGCATTCAGTCCCTCGTTTGAATCTCATGAGCCTCGTCGAGCGGCGCCGCGGCCGGGACCTCGGCGTCCCGCCGCATCAAGGCGAGCCAACGCCGCCCGAACAACGCCATCACGAGCCCTCCGTAAACCAGTCCGCCGAGCGCCGCCAACAGCGCCAGTTCCGATTCGTTGCGGAACCTGGACCACGAGGATAACAAAGCCGTGACCAGCGGATCGGCAATAATCAGAACCAGCGCCAGCGCCACGCCGGCCACCGCGAGCTTGATCAGCGACGATTTCAGCGCGGCGTCCGGCGCGATCAGGTGAGCCCGCGCCGCAAAGAACAGCACCAGGATGAAATTGATCCAGGCGCCGATGGAGGTGGCGAGCGCCAGACCGACCTGCGCCAGCGGCACCATCAGCGCGACCTTGAAGGCGATATTCACGGCGGTGCCGATCAGCGCGGCCTTGACCGGGGTCTTGGTATCGCCGCGGGCGAGAAACGGCGCGACGACGCTGCGGATGAGGACGAACGGCACGAGCCCGATCGTATAGGCCACAAGCGTCATCGCCGCCGCATGCGCATCCTCGGGCGTGAAAGCGCCGCGCATGAACAACGCCCGCATGATCAAGCCCGGCACCACCAGGAAACCGATGACGCAGGGCACCGCGAGCAGCAACGCGAATTCGATGGCGCGGTTCTGCGCCGAGCGGGCGCCCGCTTCGTCGCCCGCGGCGAGCCGATGCGTCATTTCCGGCACCAGCACGGTGCCGACGGCGATGCCGATGACGCCGATCGGCAGTTGATCGATGCGGTCGGCATAATACAGCGCCGAGATCGCGCCGGCCGACAGAAAGCTCGCGATGATGGTGTCGGCGAACAATGCGAGCTGCGTTCCCGCCGAGCCGATCGTCGCCGGCACCAGCGCGCCGAAGAATCGCTTCACGTCGTCGTCCCAGCGTAGCGCCCGGAACGACGTCATGACGCCGGCATAGAAAGTGTCGCCACCGACCAGCGCCGCCTGCAGCACGCCCGAGATCAGCACGCCCCAGGCGGCGGCATGGCCCGCGCCCGGGAACAGAAAGGCGAGCCCAAGCGTCGCCATCATCGTGACATTGAGCAGAATCGGCGCGGCTGCCGCCGCCGCGAAGCGATGCAGCGCGTTGAGGATGCCGCTCCACAGCGTCACCAGGGTGATCAGCAGCAGATAAGGAAACGTGATCCGCGTCAGCGACACCGCGAGCGCGAATTGCTGCGGCTCGCGCGAGAAGCCGGGCGCCAAGAGTTCGATCACCTGGGGGGTGAAGATCAGCGCCAGCGCCAGCAGCACCACCTGGGACGCCAGCAGCAAAGTGAAAATGCGGTCGCCGAACCGGCTCGCCGCTATCGCGCCGCCCTGGGTGCGGATGCGCGCATAGGCGGGAATGAAGGCTGCATTGAAGGCGCCCTCGGCAAAAATGGCGCGGAAATGGTTCGGCAGCCGAAACGCGACAAAGAAGGCGTCGGCCACCGGGCCGGCGCCGATGATCGCCGCCAGCATAATGTCGCGCAGAAACCCGGTCAGACGCGACAGAAGCGTGTAGCCGCCGACGGTGAGAATCTTGCCGAGCATGGGGGCCTTCGTTTCCCCTCCCCCTTGTGGGGAGGGGTTAGGGGTGGGGGTCGAGAGGGATCGCGCAAGCGTCGCCGGGTGCGCCTCACCTCCCGACCCCCTACCCTACCCTCCCCCACAAGGGGGGAGGGAAGTATCAATCTCAGCCCGCGAGCGCCCGGCGGACGCCGGCGATGATGCGGTCCTGCACCGGCGGTTCGAGATAAGCATGCATCGGCAGGCTGATGACTTCCGCCGACAATTGCTCGCTGACCGGCACGCCACCGTCGGCTAAGGGGAAGTCGCGATAGGCCGGCTGGCGATGCAGCGGTTTGGTGTAATAGATCGCGGTCGGAATGCCTTCGGCTTTGAGCGCGGCGGCGAGCGCGTCACGCCGGCCGGGCTCGAGCCGGATGGTATATTGCGCCCAGACAGACGTGCACTCGTTGCCGGTGACCGGCACGGTCGCGACCTCGGCAAGGGCTTCCGAATAACGCGCCGCCACGCGATTGCGCGCCGCGATCTCGTCCGGGAAAATCTTCAGCTTTTCGATCAGCACCGCCGCCTGGATGGTATCGAGCCGGCCGGTAATGCCGATGCGCGCCGCTTCCGATCGGTCGACGCCCTCGCCGTGCAGCCGAATGCTTTTCACCCGCGCCGCGAGCGCATCGTCATCGGTGAACACCGCACCACCGTCGCCGTAGCAGCCAAGGGGCTTCGCGGGAAAAAAACTGGTCGCGGTCGCGGTCGACAGCGTGCCGAGCTTCTTGCCGCGGTAGCTCGCACCGAAGGCTTGGGCCGCGTCATCGAGCACCAAGAGTCCGTGCGCTGAGGCGATAGCCGAGATCCCATCGTGATCGGCCGGCAGACCGAACAGATCGACCGGAATGATCGCGCGCGGCTTCAAACCGTGAGCCTTCGCGGTCGCGACCGCGCGTTCGCAGCTTGCCGGATCGAGATTGAAGGTGTCGGGCAGAACATCGGCGATGATCGGGGTCGCGCCAAGCAGCGCCACCATCTCGGCCGTCGCATGATAGGTGAAGGACGGACAGATCACGGCGTCGCCGCGGCCGATCTCCCACGCCATGAGAACCAGAAGCAGCGCATCGGTGCCGCTGGCACAGCCGATGGCGTGCTTTGAGCCGCAGAACGCGGCGAGGTCGGCTTCGAAGGCGCGCACCTCCGGGCCCTGGACGAACTGACAATGCGTGAGCACGCGGTTCACCGCGTCGTCGACGGCGCGGCCGAGACGGCGGCGCTGCGCCGCGACATCGATGAAGGGGATGGGTCGTTCTTCCACGCGAATATGCTGGTTCATGATTTATTTGATCTGTTTCTTGATTCCGTCGGCGAACGAAGCACTTAGCCGACGACGCGCCTCGGGCCCTTACGCTGCGGCATGGCGGCTTGCGCCGCGCGTGAATCGGCCGAGCGCGAATCGAGGCAGCGGATGGCGATTTCCAGGCTGGCGAGCGCCTCCTCGCCGGTGACCGCGGGCGGCTCGCCGCTACGGATGGCGGTGACGAAAGCCAGGAGCTCGGAGCGCAGCGGCTCGGCGTAGCCGACCGACAGATGCCGCATCGAATAGCTGCCGTCCGGCTGGAAGCCGAAGCATTCGGTGACCTGCAGTGTCAGGAGATCGCCGATGACGTATTTGTCGCGGGTCGCGATATGAATCGTGCGCGCCTTGAACGGCGTCAGCCAGTTGGTGTTGATATGCGCCAGCACGCCCGACGCGGTACGGAATTGCAGGAGCGCGATGTCCTCGCGCTCGGCGACCGCGCTCGAGGTTTGCGGCTGAATCTCGACGATCTCGGAATCGGTGAACCAGCGGATCAGGTCGATATCGTGCACGGCGAGATCGATGACGACGCCGACACTCGACATCCGCGGCGGAAACGGTCCGACCCGGGTGATGGCGATCGAGAGGATGTCCTGGTCCTTGATGGCGCGCTTGATCGACTGCACCGCCGGATTGAACCGCTCGACATGACCGACCATCAGCGTGACGCCCGCCCGGCGCGCAGCGGCGACGACAGCGCGGCTTTCCTCGACCGTCGAGGCGATCGGCTTCTCGACCAGGAGATGGATGCCGCGCGCGGCGCAGTCGATGGCGATGTCGCGATGCAGATGCGTGGGCGCGGCAATGACGACGGCGTCGACGCCTTCCTGGATCAACGCCTCGACGTCCGCGAATGCGGCACAGCCCAAAGTGCGGGCGACCTGATCGCGGCGCTTGGCATCGGGATCGGCGACGCCGACGAGCTTTACGCCCGGCAGTTCCGACAAGACGCGGGCGTGGTTGCTGCCCATGACGCCCACGCCGATGACACCAAGGCGCAATGCCCCTGCCGCGTCCAGTTTCTCAGACTCACGCATGACCCCAAACGCCCCCTTCGCTACCCCGGAAGCCGACCCCGCTGTTCCCCCTAGCACGCTTGATGCCAAGTGGCGACCCGTCCCCGGCCGGAACCCGAACACGAATTGAGTCAAAGGCTTACCGCATAGCGGCGAGAACCCGCAACCTCGGCCCAAAGCATTGCGAACACTGGAAAATTCTGGAAATCAAACGATCGTCGGAGCGGCACCCGGGTTTTGCGCCGCCGCCGAGCCGATCGCCCGGCATCCGCTTACGACCGGCGATAATCATCCTCGATGCGGACGATATCGTCCTCGCCGAAATAGCTGCCGGTTTGCACCTCGATCAATTCGAGGTCGATCTTGCCCGGATTTTCCAAGCGATGCTTGGCGCCAATCGGAATATAAGTCGATTCATTCTCATGAACGATCCGGGTCTCGTCGCCGACCGTCACCCGCGCCGTGCCCTGCACCACGATCCAGTGCTCGGCGCGATGATGATGCAGTTGCAGCGACAGCCGCCCGCCCGGCTTCACCACAATGCGCTTGACCTGAAAGCGCGGCCCGTGATCGACCGACTGATAGGAGCCCCAGGGCCGATGCACCTTCAGATGTTCCTCGGTAACCGTCGGCGCCACTTCCTTGAGCTTTTGCACCAGACGGCGCATGCCGTCGCCGTCCTCACGCTTGGCCACCAGCACGGCGTCCTCGGTCGTGACCACCACCAGGTTGTCGACGCCGAACAGCGCGACGAGTTGCCTGTCGCTCGTCACATAGGAGCCGCGTGTATCGACGAAGATGACTGAGCCCTGCTCCGAACCGTGGCCGGAATTGCCGAGCGCATCACGGCTTGAAAGCTCCCACACCGCCTGCCAGGAGCCCACGTCCGACCAGCCGTAGGAAACCGGAGTGACGGCGGCACGTTTGGTCCGCTCCATCACCGCATAGTCGATCGATCGCGCTGTCGCGTTTCCGAACGCCTTCGCATCGAGCGTCACGAAACCGAGATCGGTGCCGGCGCCTTCTACCGCCGCCGTCACTGCCGCGACGCTGTCCGGCTCGAAACTTCCGTATTCCTCGATCAACAAGCCGGCACGGAACATGAAGTTGCCGGCATTCCACAAATAGCCTTCCTTGACGTAGCGCTCCGCGGTCTTGGCGTCGGGCTTTTCGACGAATTTCTCGATCGTAAAAATATCGGGCCCGATCGGGGCGCCGGCGCGGATGTATCCATATTCGGTGGCCGGCCGCGTCGGCCGCACGCCGAAGGTGACGATGCGTCCGCCGGCGGCGGCATCGGCCACGTGGGCGCAAACTTTGGCGAAGGCCGCAGCGTCGCTGATGACGTGATCGGCGGCAAGCGCCACCATCAGCGGATCGCCGTCGCGCTTGATCGCGAAGACCGCGCCCGCGGCGATCGCGGGACCGGAATCACGCCGGATCGGCTCGAGCATGATATCGGCTTCGACGCCGATGGCGGCGAGCTGTTCGGCCACCAGGAATCGGTATTGATTATTGGTCACGACGATCGGGCGGCCAAACAGCGCCGGATCGGAGACCCGGCGAATAGTATCCTGAAACGTCGAGTGCGGGCCAAACAGCGGCAGGAATTGCTTCGGCCGACCTTCGCGCGACGCCGGCCACAGCCGGGTACCGGCGCCGCCGCACATGATCAGGGGAACGATCTGTTGAGCCAAGGCTTGCCTAAAATGTTGTTCTAACAAGGCCGCGACGGATTGCGACCCGAGGCCTGTTTCCGGACGTCGGACTCTGCCGTACCGGCGTTAAGAATCTCTACGCGATTCCCGGCCGCGCCATAAGCCGATCGGCGACGGGAAAGCCCGACACCTATCCTATTTCCTGCGCGAGCCTTTCTTGGCCGAGCCTTTCTTGGCCGAACCTTTCTTGAGCAAGACTTTCTTGCCTAGCACCCGGCCCGCAACGGCGTCGAGCTTGCGCAGGAGCTTGGCGTCGCGCGCCTCCGGTGCCGTGATCAGGGCGTTGTCGAGCGCCCGGTCGGAGCCGATCGGGCACGGCTCATGCTCGCGCGGGAAATCGCGCGCCAGCCGCCCCACCAGCCGCGCCGCCTTCTCGGCATTCGCCATCAGCACTTTGATGATGTCCTGGACGGTCACCGCGTCATGGTCCGGGTGCCAGCAGTCGAAATCCGTCACCATGGCGACGGTGGCGTAGCAAATCTCCGCTTCGCGGGCGAGCTTGGCCTCCGGCATGTTGGTCATGCCGATCACCGAATAGCCGAGATTCTTGTAGGTGAGGCTTTCGGCCAGCGTCGAGAATTGCGGCCCTTCCATGCACACATAGGTGCCGTCGCGGACGATCGTGATGCCTTCGGCCATCGCCGCTTCGGCGATATGAATGCGCAGCCGCGGCGACACCGGATGCGCCATCGATACATGCGCGACGCAGCCTTTGCCGAAGAACGAGCTTTCGCGCTTATAGGTGCGGTCGACGAACTGGTCGATCAGCACGAAGGTGCCGGGCGGCAAATGTTCCTTGAACGAGCCGCACGCCGACAACGAGACGAGGTCGGTGACGCCTGCACGCTTGAGCACGTCGATATTGGCCCGGTAATTGATGTCGGAAGGCGAATGGCGATGCCCCTGACTATGGCGGGACAGAAACACCACCGGCAGGCCTGCGATCTGGCCGATACGCAGCGGTCCCGACGGCTCGCCCCACGGGCTCATGATGGTTTTCGATCGCACTTTTTCGAGGCCGGGGAGATCGTAAATTCCCGAGCCGCCGATAATGCCGAGCACTGACTTGGTCATAAAACAAAATTCTCCATGCACGCCGGATTGAACGACAAGCCGACCTTTGCTGGATAAGTCGAAAAAATCAATGATGCAGCAAGATGAGCGATATCGCCGGCACGTAGGTGATGAGCATCAGGGCCAGAAAATTGAGCAGCAGGAACGGCAGCACGCCGACATAGATCCGGCTCAAGGGCGCGTCGAAGATCGCTTGCGAGGTGAACAGGTTCAGGCCGAATGGCGGCGTATACATGCCGAGAGAGAGATTGACCGCGACGATGATGCCGAAATGGATGGGATCGACGCCGACGCCGCGCACGATCGGAAGCAAGAGCGGCGTCAGGATGAGGATCGCCGCCGGCGGTTCCAGAAAACTGCCCGCCAGCAGCAAGCCGATATTGAGAATGAGCAGCAGCTCCCATTTCGCCATATGCATGGCGTTGATGCCCTCAACGATGTGCTGCGGGATGCCGCTCGTCGTCAACAGCCATGAATAGATTCCGGCCGAGGTCACGATCAGGAGAATTTGCGAGATCAAATAGGAAGACGCCAGCAAGATCCGCCAGAAGCCCGCGAGGTCGACCTCGCGATAGATGAACATGGTGACGAACAGCGAATAGACCACTGCGACGCCGGCGGCTTCGGTCGGCGTGAAGACACCGCCATAGATGCCGCCGAAAATCACCGCGAGCGACCCGATCGCCCAGCTTGCTTCCTTGCTGGTCTTCCAGATGGTCGCCCAATTTGCGCTGATGCCGAGCGGGACGTTCTTGAACTTGGCGTAGCTCATCACGTAGATGGCATCGATAAAGCCGATCAGCAGGCTCGGCAGGATGCCGGCGGTGAACAACAGCACGGCGGATTGCTCCGACGAGACGGCGTAAAGGATCATGGCGATCGACGGCGGGATGACGACCGCGATGGCGCCCGACGAGGCGATGAGGCCGACGGCGAAGCGGTCGTTATAGCCGCCGTCGCGCAGCGCCGGATAGAGCATGCGGCCCATGGCGACCACGGTGCCGACCGCGGTATGCGACATCGCGCCGAACAATTCGGACGCCGCGACCGTCGTCACCGCGAGCGAACCCGGCATGCGGCCGACCATGGCCATGACCATGGCGATGATGCGCCGCGCGATGCCGCCCTGGGCCATGATTTCGCCGGCCAGCACGAAGAACGGAACGGCGAGCAACGGAAAATTATCCAGCCCGCTGAACATGTAGGTCTGGATGGTCTCGGTCGGCACGTCGGCGACGGTCAAGACCGCGACGATCGAGGTCACCAGCAAAATCAAAAAAATCGGAAAGCCGAGGATCAGAAGGACGACCGGCAAGCCGAAAAAGACGAGATACCCCATGGCCGCGCCCTTAATGCGAGCTGTCGGCGCGGTCGACGCCGGATGAAAGCCGCATGACAAGCCGGAAGGCGACCAAGAGGCCCATCAAGGTATAGCCGATCGGTATCATCGCCTGCGGGATATAGAGCGGAAAATTGGCCGCCTGACTGCGCTCGTCGAAGGCGGCAAGCTGGGTGATGACCGGCCAGGCGAATACGGTGACGGCGCCCGCGGCCGCGAGCATCACCAGCTCGGAGAATACGTGGATGCATTCGCGCAATTTATCCGGCAACATCATCAAGACGACGTCCATGCGGATTTGCCGTCCTTCCCAGGCGACCGCGCAGCAGCCGGTGAACACGCAACCGACCATGAGAAACAGCATGATCTCTTCGGCCCACGGGATCGAGATGCTGAAGAAATAGCGGCCGATGATATTGGCGAAATTGATCGCGACGCTGGCGATCAGGCAGACCGCAGCCGCCGTCCGGGTGATCGCAAGCAGCCAACGAACGCCTTTAACAAAACTGTCGATCACGCCGGACCTCTCTCTTGGCGGGCCACGAATATCGCCGACTACTGGGTCGACGACTGCCGCGTCCGCTGCGCCGCATCGGTGAGGATTTTGTAGGCCTCGGCCAATTGCGGCTTCGATTGGGAGACATCGGCGCCGACGCTCGACAGCGTCTGCATCATCGAGGTCTGCTCGTCAGGGGGCAGATTGATCAATTCGCCGCCAGTCGCCTTCCAGCTCGCCTCGCTCTTCTGCCGCATGTCGATCGAAGTCGGATTGATGGCGAGGGATTGCGCCTCGCCCTCCTTGTCGACGATATCCTGCAGGTCCTTCGGCAAGGAGTCGAACCATTTTCGATTGACTTCGGCGACGAGGAAGATCGCCGGTTGATTGGTCATCGTGATATATTTCGCCGCATCGATAAAGTGCATCTTGGTGAACGGTCCCATTCCGGCGACCGAGCCATCGATGGTGCCCTGCTGCAAGGCCGGCACCACGTCGCCCAAGGTCATCACCACGGCGGTCGCCCCGAGCCTGCCGAAAGATTCGGTCTGGAAGCGCGACGCGAAGGTCCGCAGCTTCAGGCCCTTGAAATCGGCGAGATGGCGGATCGGCGTTTTTGAAATGACGTCGGAGGGCTCGGCCATGAACAGTCCGACGCCGTGCAGCCCTTTGTCGGCGCCAAGCGAGAGCATGAGCTTGAGCACCTCCGGATCGGCCGCGACCCGATGTCCGTTCACGAGCGAGTCGACGAGGCCGGGCGCAGCCGTCACTTCGAAACGCTCATCGACGCCGACCCAGAATTCGGACGGGATGACCGCCATTTGTATGGCGCCGAATTGGGTGCCTTCAATCTGCCGCGGGATCGGACCGAGCTGGCTCGCCGGGTAAACCTCGCCCTTGATGCGGCCGCCTGAATCTTTCTCCACCGCGGCCGCGAAGTTCCGGGCGTAGGTGTCGGGCACGTCGTTGATGGTGGGCGTGGTGATTTTCATCACGTAGGTGGTCTCGGCGGCCTGCGCTCCCCCGAACGTCAGCGCCAAGGCGCACGTGGCCACAGCGACGACTGCAGACGCGATAGTCCCACGATTTCTGCTGGTCATGCTCCCCTCCCCGGCGACATGGCCTGCCGAGCCGCGTCAAGGCGGCAGGCTTTCCCATGCCGAGCCGTCAAGATACAGGAATTTGCCAGAATCCAGCGCGGAAATCCGTTGTGTGACGGACTGCCGCGCCCGAAAAAGAGGCAGGCGAAAATCGGATTCCGGCGCGGCAGGCTATTTTGTCCGCTCCGCCGCAGCCGACACGATCTGGTAGGCGGCGTTCAGAAGCGGCTTCTGCTTGGATACGTCCGAGCCGACGCTTTCGAGAAGTTTCAGATAGGACGCCTGCTCGTCGGGCGGCAGGCTGATCAGCTCGCCGCCGGTATCGGTCCAGACTTTTCGGGAATTTTCGGTAATTTCGGTTGCTTGCGGATTGACCGCAACCGATTCTCGCGCGGCGGTTTTGTCGATGATCTGCTGCAAGTCGGCCGGCAACGTGTCGTACCATTTCTTTGAGATTTCGACGATCGCGAAGATCGCCGGCTGGCCGGTCTCGGTCGCATATTTGGCGGCGTCTTGGTAGTGAAAAGCGGTGAATATCGCGGTGGAGGCGACAGCGCCGTCGATGGCGCCCTGCTGCAGCGCCGGCAACACGTCGCCGAGACTCATCGCCACCGGCGTAGCGCCGAGCCGGTCGAATGACACGCTCTGGAACGGCGAGGCAAAGATGCGGATCTTCTTGCCTTTGAAATCGGCCATGTGCCGGATCGGCGTTTTGGAGGCGATCGCCGACGGGTTCACCATGAAGAGGCCGACGCCGTGCAAGCCCTTATCGGCGCCAAGGCCGAGCATGAGTTTGAGGACGTCCGGGTCGGCCACGAGCTTCTGGCCGCGCGCCATCGAGTCGATGAGACCGGGTGCAGCCATCACTTCGAAGCGTTCATCGAGGCCGACCAGAAATTCCGGCGGCACGACCTGGCACTGAATGGCGCCGAATTGCACGCCTTCGGTCTGGCGCGGGATCGAACCCAATTGGCTAGCCGGATAGATTTCAGTCTTGATACGGCCGCCGGAGTCTTTCTCCAACGCGGCAGCGAAATTTTTGGTGAAGGCGTGGATCTGGTCGTTGATGGTCGCGAGCGAGATTTTCATCGTATAAGTTTTGTCTTGAGCCCGCGCCGGCACCAGCGCCAGCATCACACCCAAGGCCGCCGTGCACGCCCCGGCGGCGAGCGCCCCCCATCCGCGTCGTATGCTGGTCATCACATCCTCCCCCTATCGGCCGCTTCCGCCTAGCCTGTCCTGGGCTGGCGAGATGTCTTGCCGTGGCATCACGATATAGCAATTCGTAGCGCCCAGGGAATGGCGCGGTGTGATGGACTGCCGCACCCCGGAGCCGGAGCGCGCCGCGGCGAGACTGCCTGTTATTGCGGCGTGCCCGGTACTTCACCGCGAAAATTCGGCACCGCCTCGCGCAGCACGCCGTAGACCGGCGCGCGGTCGCCGGTGGCGAGGTCCTGCTGCAATTTCTCGATCCAGCGCTTCACGACTCCGACAGGCGGGCATACCGGCTTTGCCGCGACGACGCCTTCGACGCCGATATCCGAACCTCCCTCTTCGCTCGCGAACAGGATCTCGTTCAGCCGCTCGCCGGGGCGAATGCCGGTAAACTCGATCTTCACGTCGAGGCCCGGCTCGAGCCCGCTCAACCGGATCATCCGCTCGGCGAGGTCCACAATTTTGATCGGCTGGCCCATATTGAGGACGTAAACCGAGATGTCCGAGCGCGCCGGTCCGAGCGCGTGGCTCGCCGCGGTGATGACCAGATCGCAGGCTTCGCGGATGGTCATGAAGTAGCGCACCATATCGGGATGGGTGACGGTGACCGGACCGCCGGCTTCGATCTGCGCCTTGAACTTCGGCACCACCGAGCCATTCGACGCCAGCACATTGCCGAACCGCACCGCGATCATGCGCATCGGCGGCTTGCCGCCATTCTGGCGAGCGCCGGCCGCATCCAAGGCCTGGCAATACATCTCGGCGAGCCGCTTGGTGGCGCCCAGCACCGAAACCGGCTCGATCGCCTTGTCGGTCGAGATCATCACCATGGCGTCGGCGCCGGCATTGACGGCGGCATCTGCGACATTGACGGAGCCGAACACGTTGGTCTTGATGCCCTCGTCCCAGTCGCGCTCGAGGAGCGGCACGTGTTTCAAGGCCGCGGCATGGAAAACAAGGTTCGGCTTGAATTGCGCAATCAAGCTGAAAATGCGCTCGCGATCGCGAATGTCGGCAATACGGCCCTCGACCACAGTCGCGCTCGATTTGAGGGCGAGATTTTCCAGCACCGCATGCAGGGCCGGTTCCGAATTCTCGATCACCAGAAGCCGCGCGGCGCTGAAGTCGACGACACGCTCGCAGATTTCCGAGCCGATCGAGCCGCCGCCGCCGGTGACCACGACGGTCTTGCCGCGGACGAAATCCTCGAGCCTTCGGTAATCGATCCGCACGCTCGGCCGCAGCAAGAGGTCCTCGACGCTGACCGGCGCGAGCCGCAGCGCCTCCTCGCCGGCCTCGAGCGAAGGCAATCGGCTGGTCGTCAATCCGAGCCGCCGCGCCAGCATCAACATGGTTTCGGGATGCAGCTCGGGCTCGAGCGCGCTCGGCGTCAAAATAAGACGGCCGACGCGGGTTTTCTGTTCTCCCAATGCAGTGACGATGACTTCCAGATCGCCCGGCCGGCCCAGCACCGGAACCCTGCGGATGGCCAACCCCTGATCGGCCGCCGAGGGCGACAGGATGCCGACCGGCCGCACTTTCCTGACCGCACCGCTTTCGATGGCGCGCAATAGAACGTCGGCGTCGGCCGCAACCCCGACGATCAGCGTCGGCGCCGCATCCGAATCCCTCACATGCTGTTGCGTGCGCGAATGTCTGAACAGACGATAGGCGAAGCGCGGGCCGCCGAGAAAAAACATCTGCAGCAGCCAGTACAGCGCGATCGTTATCTTGCCGAAGAAATAAGTGCCGTACAGCGTCGGATAGAGCAGGATGTAATCGAGCACCAACAGCGAAATCGCCAGAAACGTGACGGCGCGGACGATATTCGACAAATCCTGCAAGGACGCGAAACGCCACTTGCCCATATAGAGGCGGAAGTACCAATAAACGATTCCGGCATAGACCACATAGCAAGGCAGGATGACGACAAGCCAATGATAGCGCGCCTCGAGGCCGCCGCTCGCGCCGTTGTCGAAGCGGATATAGAGCGTCGCGATTATCGCCAGCGCCGTCATCACGAGGTCGTGGACGACGATCAGCACGCGGCGCGGATTGCGGAAGAATGCCCTCATGGCCTCAGTATAGTCCGACCCGGTCGGTAAGTTGAAATGTCATGCCGAAACGCGGCGATTAACGCTCACGGCCGATAATAGTCGCGATACCAGGCGACAAATTTGTGCACGCCGTCTTCGATTGCCGTCGCGGGGCGAAAGCCGACGTCGCGGGCAAGATCGTCGATATCGGCGCAGGTTTCGGCGACATCTCCCGGCTGCATCGGCAGGAGCACGGTTTCGGCTTTGCGGCCGAATTCGCCCTCCAGTAAGGCGACGAGGTGGGAAATCTCGATGCTGCGGTTATTGCCGATATTGTAGATCCGCCACGGCGCGGTGCTGGTCGCCGGATCCGGCGCGCCGCTCGCCGCACCATCGGCTTTTGCAGGGACCTTATCGATCAGCCGCACGACTGCGGCGATGACGTCGTCGATATAGGTGAAATCGCGTCGTGCCCGGCCATAATTGAAAAGCTTGATCGGTCGGCCTTCGGCGATGGCCTTGGCGAAGATGAACATCGCCATATCGGGACGGCCCCAGGGGCCGTAAACGGTGAAAAAACGCAAGCCCGTCGCCGGCAAGCCGTAAAGGTGACTATAGGCATGCGCCATCAGCTCGTTCGCCTTCTTGGTGGCGGCGTAAAGGCTGATCGGATGATCGACATTGTCATGCACCGAAAACGGCAACCGCGTATTGGCGCCGTAGACCGAGCTCGACGAGGCAAACACGAGATGCTCGGTCCGGCGATGGCGGCAGCCTTCCAGAACATTGAGGAAGCCCGCCAGATTGGCGTCGAGATAAGCGTGCGGATTCTCCAGCGAATAGCGGACGCCGGCTTGGGCCGCGAGATGGACGACCGGGCCGAAATTGCCGTCGTGAAATAGGATCTCGACAGCTCCGCGATCGGCAAGATCGAGCTTGTGAAAACGAAATTGCGGAAATTGGCGCAGCACGGCGAGCCGCGCTTCCTTGAGCGCCGGGTCATAATAATCATTGACGCTGTCGATGCCGACCACGCCACGGCCGCTTTCCAGCAACCGACGTGCCAGCGCGAAGCCGATAAAGCCCGCGGCGCCGGTGACCAGGACCGGATTTTGCGTCATCGACTTAAGCCCGCGTGCCTGAGCGCTTTGCCTTATACGGCAATCCAACGAAGCGCTCGAACGGGCACTTCAAGCGCATCCCAGCCGCCGTCGCAACCCGTTCCGTCGCCACCCTGTACAGCCGGCTGCCATCGGGGATAAAAAGTGGCCCCCCGCGGCGGCGGGGATAACGGCAATGAGGATTTTTCAATTGGGTGCTTTTCAATGAGTCACGCGGCCACGTTCCTCGACGAAACCGTCGAGACCGCCCGCCGCATCGATGCTGCGGCGATAGAGGCCTTGTGCGGGGAACTGGCGGCGCTGCGCGAGCGCGAGGGCCGGCTTTTCATCATCGGCGTCGGCGGCAGCGCCGGAAACGCCGGTCACGCGGTGAACGATTTTCGCAAGCTTTGCGGCATCGAAGCCTATGCGCCGACCGACAATGTCTCGGAACTGACGGCGCGCACCAACGACGAAGGCTGGCCGACGGTATTCGCCGAATGGCTCAAAGTGAGCCGCGCCAATGCCAAGGACGCCATCCTGATTTTCTCGGTCGGCGGCGGCAATATGGAAAAAAATGTGAGCCCGAATATCGTCTCGGCGATCGGGGTCGCCAAGGAGCGCGGCATGCGCGTGCTCGGCGTGGTCGGCCGCGACGGCGGCTATACCAAGAAGGCCGGCGATTGCGTGGTCGTCATCCCGACCGTCGCGGAAAGCCGCGTCACCCCCCATGCCGAAGCCTTCCAATCCGTGGTCTGGCACTGCCTGGTGTCGCATCCGCTCTTGCAGAAAAACGCCACCAAATGGTGAAGGCCGTCTTCCTCGATCGCGACGGCGTCATCAATGCCAACCTGGAGCGGGATGGCAAGCCGGTGGCACCTACGAGCCTGGCCGAGTTCCGCATCCTGCCGGGCGTCGTCGAAGCGGCGCGGCGGCTCAAAGACGCAGGCTTCCTCCTCATCGTCGCCACCAACCAGCCCGATGTCCGCAACGGCATCACGAGCAAAGCGGCGATGGAAGCGATGCACGAGGAAATCCGAGCCCGGATGCCGATCGACGACATCATGATCTGCCTGCACAACGATGCCGATCATTGCGCCTGCCGCAAGCCGAAGCCCGGCCTGTTGCTGGAAGCCGCAGCGAAGCACGGCATCGATCTCAAGGCGAGTTATTTCGTCGGCGACCGCTGGAAGGATGTACACGCAGGGCAAGCCGCCGGCTGCAGCACCGTTTTTGTCGATTACGGCTATCGGCAAGATCAGCCGTGTGGCCCGGATTGCACCGTCAAGTCGCTCGCCGAGGCGGCGACTTTCATTCTCGATGGTCCACGCTAATCGAGAATCGCCGGCTCCGGAATTGGCACGATGAACTTACCGCCCCAGTCGGCGATAAAGTGCATTTGTTCAACGATTTCGGATTTTAGATTCCAGGGCAGGATCAAGAGATAGTCCGGGCGCCGCTCCCTAACCGCTGCGACGGGCAGGATCGGGATCAGACTGCCGGGCAGATAACGTCCCTGCTTGACCGGGCTGCGGTCGACCGTGAAATCGATGATGTCGGTTCCGAGCCCGCAATAATTCAACAGCGTATTGCCCTTTGCCGGAGCGCCATAGCCGGCAATTGTCGCCCCCCGTTCCTTGAGCGAGTTGAGAAGCGATTGCAGCTTGCGCTTCGTGGCGGCGACCTGTCCGGCGAACGCCAGATAAGGATCGAGGATATGAAGCCCGGCGTGCTTCTCCTCGGCCTCCAGCGCTTGGATCGTATCGCTGATCGGCCAGCGCGCGCGTTTTCTCGCGACGAACAGTCGCAATGAGCCGCCGTGAGTGGTCAGGCGCTCGACGTCGAAAGCGTAGAGGCAGTGGCGATCGAGAAGCGGGGCGATGGCGTGGTAAGACAAATAAGAATAATGCTCGTGATAGATCGTATCGAACTGATTGTGCCGCATGAGCTCGAGCAAATGCGGAAACTCGAAGCTCGCGACGCCGTCCGGCTTGAGGGCAAGCGCGAAGGCCGACAAAAAGTCATTAAGGCGCGGGACATGGGCCATGACGTTGTCGGCAACGATGAGGTCGGCCTGCCCGTGCGTCTCCAGCATCTGTTTTGCGGTGTTGGGATTGAAGAAATCCACCAAGCTCTCGATGCCGAACTTCTCCCGCGCCGCGGCGGCGCAATTGGCGGCAGGTTCGATGCCGAGACAGGGAATGCCCTTCGCCTTGACGAACTGCAACAGGTAGCCGTCATTGCTGGCGACCTCGACCACAAATGAAGTGGCGCCGAGCGCGAAGCGTTGCGTCGCCATCTCGACAAACTGCCGGGCGTGCGCGACCCAGCTTGGCGTGAACGACGAAAGATAAGCGTATTGTTCGTGGAAGTGCTGTTCGGGCGCGGCAAAATCCTGCACCTGAACCAGCTTGCATTGGTCACAGACGAAAGCGCGCAGCGGATAGAAGGTCTCGGGCTCCAGTAATTCCTCGGCGCTGCGGAACGCGTTCGAGAACGGCGACATCCCGAGGTCGGCAAAGAGCGTCCGTAACGGCTGATGACAGGACCGACAAGCCAAAGCCTTATGCGCGACCGGAGCCATCTGAGCTACCGTGACACAGCGGCCGGATCGACCGTGGCGCGAGCATCGAGGGACGGTCGCGGCAAAGCGCCGGCGATGAAGTCGTCGATCTGCGCGAGACACGCGGCACGCATGTCGCCGCCGCGGCCGAATTCGCGATACCAGGCCGCGGTGCGCTCGACGATTTGCGTACCGTCGTAGCGGTCGGACCAGCCGAGCGCGCTGTGGGCCAAGCGCGCATCGAGCGACAGAAAGCGGCTTTCCCGGGGGCCTGCGTCGCGGCCATGGACCCAAGGGGCGGCGTTGCCGAGTGCCGCCAGAATGGAGTCTGCGATTTGCGCCACGGTCTGTTGGGCCGGGCGTATCGATGCAAAATTCAGCGCCCGCGGCGGATTCCGTTTTTCGGCGAGAGCCTGCAGATAACAGAAATATCCCGCCAGACAGTCGAGGACGTGCTGCCATGGCCGCGTGGAGTTTGGATTTCGCAGCACGACAGCCGCGCCCTTAAGCGTCGCACGCACGATGTCCGGAACAAGACGATCTTCGGCGAAATCGCCGCCGCCGAGCACGTTGCCGCCGCGCGCTGTCGCAACGGGCACGCCGCGTGGCTCGAAATAGCTATCGCCGAACGCCCGTGTCAGGAGATCGGCCGCAGCCTTCGATGCCGCATAAGGCTCGTGACCTCCGAGCCTGTCATCCTCGGCGAAGGCGTCGCGCCGCTCATCGTTGCGGTATACTTTGTCCGTGGTGACGACCAAAACTGCCTCGAGGTCGCTCGCCATGCGCAAGGCGTCGAGGAGATGCACGCTTCCCATCACATTGGTCGCGACCGTGTCGATCGGCTCGCGTGCTGCCCGGCGCACCAATGACTGGGCGGCGAGGTGCAGGACAATTTGCGGCGCGCAGGCTTTCACCGCGTCGGCGACGGCATCCCGGTCGCGAATATCGAGGAGGATCGAATGAATGTCCCGCGCAACGGCGGCGAGACCATAGAGGTTCGGTTCGGTATCGGGAGCGAGCGCCATGCCGGTGACGTCGGCGCCCATGCGCGACAGCCAGAGCGTGGCCCAGCTGCCCTTGAAGCCGGTATGGCCGGTGAGCAGGACGCGTTTGCCGCGCCAGAAGCCCGGATCGACGCCGGTCACCGCGGCTAGCTCCAGACTTTCCAAGGGCTACGGCCGGATTGCCACAGCTCCTCGAGGAAATTCTTGTCGCGCAGCGTATCCATGGCGTGCCAGAAGCCGCGATGCCGATAGGCCGATAATTCGCGATCGCTGGCGAGTTGCGCCAGCGTATGACTTTCAAAGGAGGTCTGGTCGCCATCGATGCGATCGATCAACGCCGGATTGAGCACGAAGAACCCGCCGCTGATGTAGCCGTCGTCCGACTGCGGCTTTTCGGCGAAACGGACGACGCGATCCTCCTGCAGATCAAGCGCGCCGTAGCGGCCTGGCGGCAGGACCGCCGTGACGGTCGCGAGCCGCCGATGCTCGTTGTGAAACGCCAGCAGCGCCTTCATGTCGATGTCGGCCACGCCGTCACCATAGGTGAAGCAAAACGGAGCGCTGGCATCGAGATAACTGCGCACCCGCTTGAGGCGGCCGCCGGTGAGCGTCTGTTCGCCGGTGTCGACCAGCGTCACGCGCCAGGGCTCGCTCGAGGTCTGGTGATAGGTGATCTTGTTCTCGATGGTGTCGATGGTAACGTCCGATTGATGAAGGAAAAAATTCGCGAAATACTCCTTGATCATGTATCCCTTGTAACCGAGACAGATCACGAAATCGCGGAAGCCTTGCTGCCCATAGATTTTCATGATGTGCCAGAGGATCGGCCGGCCGCCGATTTCCACCATCGGCTTCGGCCGCAGGTAGGATTCCTCCATGATGCGGGTCCCCAGACCGCCCGCCAGAATCACCACCTTGGTCGCGTTTTCGCTCATACCGTCCCTCGGCTCCATCGAGATGGATTGCGCCTGCAGCCGCGTTGTAGTTCTGTCGCATCGCCCATTGCGCCCGCGAATTTGCGCCGACGCCGGCCCGCCACCCGGCTTCCGCTAGATAGACTCTGATACAATGTTATTCGAACCGCTTGCAATCGAAGGGGCCTTTCGGATCGCGATCGAGCCGATCTGCGACGAGCGGGGATTCTTTGCCCGCTTGTTCTCTGCCGACGCCTTTGCCGAGCGCGGGCTCGAGGCCGATTTTGTCCAGCGCTCGATATCCTATAATCATCGGCGCGGAACCCTCAGGGGGCTGCATTACCAGATCGAGCCGCATGGCGAGACCAAGATCGTTCGCTGCAGCCGGGGCTCGGCATTCGACGTGCTGGTCGACTTGCGGCCGGATTCGCCGAGTTATGGACGATGGCAGGCTGTCGAGTTGACATCCGATAGCCGTCTCATGGTTTACATTCCCGCGGGCTGCGCGCATGGCTTTCAGACGCTGGCCGATGACACGGAATTGACCTATGAAATCACGCCGGCTTACCTGCCCGCCGCTGCGCAGGGTATCGCATGGGACGATCCGGATCTCGCCATCCGCTGGCCGGTGCAAGATCCGATATTGTCAGCTGCCGACCGCAATTGGCCGCGGCTCACGGCACTGACGCAAGATTAAGTCGAGGATATCTTGGCGACCCAATGCACGATTTGTAATAGCGCGTCGCTGGTCCCGATTATTGAAAGAGTGGGAACCCCCGTTTTTCAAAATGCAGTGTACCGCGATGAAAAAGCTGCGGCAGCGGCAAACACGGGGAGGATCAGACTCGTTTGCTGTGCGGATTGCGGTTTCGTATTCAACGCCGGTTTCGATTCTTCGCTGATAAATTACGGACAGAATTACGAAAACGATCAATCACATTCGCAGGTCTTCCTGCAACATATGGAACAGGTCGCGGACTGCGTCCTATCCGCCCTGCGGGCCACTGGAGGAAGCGTGGTCGAGGTCGGATGTGGCCAGGGTGGCTTTCTGGTCTGCCTTCGCCGCCGGAGCGAGAATCGCATCGTGACGCTGCAAGGATTCGACCCGAGTTTTCGCGGCGGATCGCTGCCTGAGGGCATAACGATTTGGCCCCGCTTGTTGGACGAAAAGGTGATGAAGGAGCTAGGGACAAGCTGTGACGTGGTGGTTACACGTCATGTTATCGAACATGTTCCGGATCCCGTCGGCTTCTTTGCGACCATTCGCAAATCCGTGCCTGAGCCTGATCGCGTGCGACTGTTCGTGGAGACTCCCGCCTTCGAATGGATTGTGGCGAATCGGGTTCTGCAGGATGTCTTTTACGAGCATGTCAATTATTTCACCGCCGACACGCTAGCTTTGGCATTGGCTCAGGCCGGATTTGGCCGTTGTGTGGTGACGAGCGTGTTTGGTGGTCAATATCTTTGGGCTGACGCGTCTGCGGCGGGCGTCGACATTGGCCTGCCGGCGTGGACCCCACAGGCGCTCGCCGCGGCTCGCCAATACGTCGCCGATGTTGAAGCTCAGATCGCAAAATGGCATTCGATTCTCGATTGCACCTCGGATGCGGCGGTTTGGGGAGCAGGTGCCAAGGGGGTCACATTTACCGGCCTGGTCGACCCTAATCGCACGCGGATCGCGGTGTTGGTCGATATCAATCCGAAGAAACAAAACGCTTTCGCGCCGACCGGCCATCGAATCGTGTCACCTGCTGAGGCCGCTCGGATGGCGATACCGCGGATCGTCCTCATGAATCCAAATTACGAACAGGAGGTTCGCGCAATTCTCGACGCGCATCGCTGGAAAGCGACGATCGTCGGAGCTTCATCGTGAATTCCCGAGCCGTATTGGTAACGGGGGCATCCGGCTTTCTCGGTGGGTCTATTGTGGCAGCACTGGCGGGGCGCGGCTACGCGATTCACGGCTGCTCGCGTTCGGGCGCGGACGTATCCAGCACGACGATATCCCACAGTATCGACCTATTGAACCCGCCTGCGGTTCAAGACCTGATTGCGCGGGTGCGCCCCAGCCACCTCGTCATGGCGGCATGGACGACCAAGCATGGCGACTACTGGTTCGATCCGAAAAACGAAGATTGGGTGCGCGCGAGCAACGTTCTGGCACGATCGTTTTACCAGGAGGGCGGCAGTCGACTGGTCTTCGTCGGCAGCTGCGCCGAATATGACTGGAGCGATCCGGTTCTGGCACGCCATCCGATTTCGGAGCAAGACGCGCGTGGCCAACCCTTGTCGGAATACGGGCGCGCCAAGCGCCGCTCAGCCGAACAGCTTGCGGAAATTGCCGCGCGCCAAGGCGGGCAGTTCGCAGAGGCACGGCTGTTTTTCCCGATCGGCCCCGGCGAAGATCCCGGCCGCTTTATACCGACAATCATCACAGCCATTCTTTGCGAGAAAGTCGCTAACTTGGGTCCTGCCAATCAGGTCCGCGATCTGATCGACGTCAGGGACGCGGGCGCGGCGATTGTAATGCTGCTCGACGGCGAGGTCACCGGACCGGTAAACATCGGCACCGGCGTTTCGCACTGCTTGAGCGATGTCGCGAGGCGCCTCGGTGAAATGATGGGACGTCCGGATCTCATCGGCATCGGCGCCATCAAGGCGCGAGCGAATGACCCGCCGATGCTCGTCGCCAAGACATCGCGGCTTCTCGTCGATGTGGGTTTTCGGCCGCGCTACTCGCTCGATGCGACGCTACTGGCATCCATCGATTACTGGAAAATGCGCCGCTACAACTTGAGTAAAAGCGCCGCGCAAACAGAGGCTCCCTGATGACCACTATTTTCGACACCGAACGCGGTGAAATCATCGTTCGCGAGAACGGCCGGGAAGTTAGCCATCCTATGGCAAGCGCCGAGGGCTTTGCGGCGGCGACGCGCGCCTGGCTCCGCGCGACGTGGGACGCGAAATACGTCTACAGCTTTTCGTGGCTCGGCCGTCCGATAATCCAGCTTCCCGAGGACATGATCAGGGTCCAGGAAGCCATTTTCAGGGTCAAGCCGGACGTTCTCATCGAAACCGGCGTCGCGCACGGTGGCTCGCTGGTGTTCTACGCGAGCCTGTTCAAATGCATGGGCCGCGGCAGGGTCATTGGCCTTGACATCGAAATACGACCGCAAAATCGCAAAGCCATCGAAGCTCACGAGCTTGCTCCCCTCATCTCGCTAGTGGAAGGCGATTCGGCAAGCTCCAATGTCGTCGAATGCGTGCGCGAGAAAATTAGATCAGGCGAGAAAGTTATGGTCATACTCGATTCCGCGCACGGCCGCGACCACGTCTTGGCCGAACTCAACGCCTACGCCCCGATGGTTTCGGTCGGCTCGTACATCGTGGCAACCGACGGATATATGGCGCAAATCGTTGGTGCCCCGAGGACAAAAGCGGATTGGGGGTGGAATAACCCTTGCGAAGCGGTGAAAAAATTCGTCGAGCAAAATCCGAACTTTCGCGTCGAAGAGCCCGACTTCGCGTTCAACGAGAGCATGGTGAAGGAACGCGTGACATACTGGCCGAAAGCTTACATCAAACGCGTAGCGTGATGAGTCTCACTCGATGAGAAATCGCAATCGTCCCACGTCCGATCGGGAGCGGGTTGCTATGGGAACCAGACTTAGCCGGGCAGTCCGGACCTTTAAGGTTTCAGAATGATCCCGTGACCCGTGGGATGAGACAAAACGCTTACGCCCTTTTGCTTGGCGAAATCGTCCATCACGACTTTCTGTGCGTGATAGCCAATATTGCCATAGTCGTCTGAAATGATCATGCCGCCCGGAACGATACGATCCCATAAATACTCCATCGCTGCTTGCTCCGGCGCCGCACAGTTTAGATCGATCAATAAGAGCCCGATGCGCGAGGTGTTGAGCGAGGAAAGAACTTCCGGGACGCGACCCTGGACGACTGCAACATTTTTATATTTGGAGAACCTATTGCGTACTGATTGATAGATATCGCCAGCTTCCTTATATATCCATTGTGCTTGGTCGGCCTTGGCTTCGAGTTCGTCAGCGGTCCATTGCTCCGCCGGAACACCCGTAAACGTATCGACCAAGATCATCTGGATGGGTTGTTTCTCCAAGGCGACATAATCCGCTATTGCGGCGGCTTCTGAACCCTCGAACACGCCAAGCTGAACGATGTCGGCCCCCTCCCCCTGCAGGTTCAGCGCATGTTGCGCTGCCCACAGGACGGTGTGAACCTTCCAGCGGGAGCTATGATAGCCGCGACTTGCAAACGGCGATTGCCGAGAGACGTCAATGGCTCGTCTAAAGGCCGGATCGTCAACGAATTCATGATTGTTTGCCGTGAAGAGCGCTCCTTCGTCGTAAGTTGTTTCCGGGTTTGCGAACTTGGGGTGCCCGCGCCACTTGAGATATCTCTCGGCCATTTGCGTGACCGGCCGCCCTACAGCGCGAATGAATTTATGAACCATACCTCACGTCACTTTCCACGAGAGCCGACGGCCGCCGCTGCCACGGCACGGTAGCGCCTACAATCTGAAATGTACTGCTACAGATCTTTTGGGGACGCAATGACGTCGCACCAAAGCTCCGCGGCCCGGTCCATTCCGCTCACCGAGAAATGGCACCCATCCCACCGCTGATCGGGGCCGAGGACATCGAGATCGGGCCCGGGCAGAACGCCGAGATCGAGGCGAACGACGGCGCGTTGCGTGTTGCGCATGACTTCCGACGGCCCGCTGCAGCAGATCGTAGCCTGTGCGACGTAAATTGGCGCATCAATCCGTGACGCCCGCATTACATCCACGATGCGGGCAAAGCTTGCGATCCATGCCTTGACGTCGCCTTCGTTACGGGGATGGCTGATCTCGCCTTCCCCTAACTGCCAGAGAATATGGGTCACGGCGATGCCGTTGTGGCTTAACGTTCCGATGGCGCGGCGCAGTCGCGGATGCATGCGGCCGCCCGGCACCCATTCACTGATGAGCGTGCCGCCATGCGCCACCGGCACCAGCAGCACGCGATCGTAGCGGCCGGACCACACCAAGCGCTCACCGAGCCGAGTGAGCACATTGCCGCGATCGGCGGTGCTGCCGACGAGCGGATCTTTGGCGACGTAGCACTTGCCGGCGATGAAATCGAAATTGAACACGCCCTGCGTCGATTCGCAGAGCCCTTTGGGATCGCCTTCATTGGCGAGGTTGGAAGCGCCCAGCGCCAGGATCACCGCCACGCGGGGGGCCGGGCGGAACAGCGCCTCCGAAACCTCTATCCTGCCCGTCGTGTCGCGAAACGTGACGCCGGACGGATCGCACGGCTGCCGCCATTGCATATGGCGGCTCCGACATTGCCCGACGAACCGGCCCACGAAGCGGGGAACAAATGATCGAGGCATGGCGTTGCGGAGCGCGTTATTCCGGGCGCATGCGTCGCGAGACGAAGGCCCAATCGGCGTCCGAGAACATGCTCACGAGCCCACGCGAAATCCGGATCGATGGGTCCTGCGCCAACGGCACGATGTCGGTCAGATTCTTCACCGCGGGGTGGACGACCTGCGTGGCGAAGCGCTTTCCCCTTTTGCCCAACCCCTTCTTGATGACGGACTTCACCGACGTTTTCAATACTTCGCCGAGCGAGATCGGCGGCGACGTCGTCGTCAAATGGCGCGCGTTCAATTGCTGACGCAATTTGCTGCGCTCATCGCGATCGGCGATCACGGTCGTCAAATATTCGTCGAGCCAATAGCCGCTGTGAAATTCGCGGCCGAGATAGACGATGAACGACATGTCTAGCGCGCGCCGCAGCGTCTGCGGATCTATCTTTGGGCCGCCGAGGGACGAAACGAAATCCATAACCCTGGCGCGATGCGCCCGGTAATGCTCGAAGAAATCGTCAAAATCCCGCGCCATCCATTGATTCCACCCCTCAACCGGACGGGCATGGGGCGCAACGCCGAGATTGCGCAGGTTATAGATGTTATCGAGCCGCTTAAGCTTGCCGGCCGCCACGATCGCCGCCGAATGAAAAGTTTCGAGCAGCATGAGCGTATTGATGTCTTGCGCTCTGGCGAAGATGGATTTCTGAATCGAGGTCCGTACGACCGCATAAAATGGTGCTTCGTACCGCGTGTAGAACTGCATCAAACGGCTGCCGATCTCGCCGCCGTCGACGGAGGGACTGTCGTAGCATTTGCCGTCGATCCGCAGCCGGTCGCCATCATACTGAAAGATGAGATAAATGCCTTCACAGGCCACGTAATCCGGATTCTTCGACAGGAAGTCCGCGGCTTTCACCACAGTTTCCGGCAACAGGATATCGTCATCGGCGCAACAGACGACAAAGGGCGTCTTGACGCGATCAAACGCCTGCACAAACCTTTGCAAATAGCTTCTTGAACTCGCCCCATATTCGCTCGGCGACGGGACGTGAAAATACTCGATATTGGGGCCGAGCTGCCGGCACGCTTCTTCGTTTTTGGCGGCGGCCTCGGGCGCGCTGCCGTCGCCGACAATGATCGGCAAGCGCATGGAACCGCGTTGCAGGAACGCGATCGTCCGCGTCAGCAAATCCGGCCGATTATAGGTCGGGATGAAGATGGTCGCGTCGTTATTCATTGCGATTGGCGCGGCTTTCGCCGGTCACGCCGGCAAAGCATAAAGCACGGTCTCGATGATGCCGCCGTCATGCTGGCGCAGATAGAGCCGATAGTCCGGGTTGAGCTCCAGCACCAATTGCGGGAGGCGCCACAGGTCGCTGGCGCGGTGATAGACCGATATGGCGAGCCGCGGCCGCCATTTGCCGATCGCCTTGCGGCCGCCCTTCAGCGCCTCGATCTCGGCGCCTTCGATGTTCATCTTGATGTAGGTCAGCCTGCGGTCGCCGAGCACGTCGTCGATCGTCGTGACCGGCATCTCGATCTCGCCGTCGGCGGCGAAGATGGCGCCGCGGCTGGCGTCGTCGCGAAAACGCAAGCTGCCGCCGTGGCTGTGCAACCCGGCATGGAACGGATGAACGCGCGGCTCGTCGCGGAAATTGGCCCTGAGCTTCTCGAACGTCACCGGATCGGGCTCGAACGCATAGATATCGGCAAATCGCCCGTCGACGCGGCTGATGAAACTTCGGATGGTATCGCCGTCATAGGAACCGGCGTCGACGTAGACCTCGTCATCGCCGAATTCAAATAAACCGTCGGGCGCGTAGAGATCGTGTTCAGTCAGCACCGGCCGCAGCATCGCGGGATCGAGCGTGCGGCGAAACCCGACTACCGCCTCGAGCACCTCGCGCGACCGGTCGTCGGCCAAGCGGTCGTGCAGCGCCTGGACTTCGGAACGATGCGTCCACAGATCATCGAGCAACGCGTCGTAGAACATGTGCGGCGGGAATAGCTCCGGCGCCAGCACCTGCAGCATCGCGAATGGCACGACGGTCGTAAAGCCGAGCCTGCGCAGCCGCTCGGTCGCCCGCAGCACGCGATGGGAGGCGATTACGACCGGCGTCGATCGCGCAAGGTTCGCGAGCGTCTGGACCGGAGCGATCGTCACGCCCTCGACGACCAATCCGGCTTTGGCCGGATCGTCGTCGACGATGGCGGCGATCGTGATGCCGCGAGCCCGGCAAATCTGCGCCAGCCGTCGCCCTTCCGGCGCGGCGCCGACGATGGCGAGCGATTGCAGATTGCCGACGTCGAGCGCGCGCGTGTGATCTTGCATGGCGTCGCGCAAGCCATCGAGTCCGTGCGCGGCATTGAGGCCCGCCAACCATGACGAGGTTGCAGGGCCGGCAAACTGTGTTTGATCCATTGAACTCTCGGTCGACTCTCGGGAATGGTTACCGCTCATCGCGGCGATTGACAGGCAAAGCGGAACCGTCGCGACCCTTCGGAAGCGGCGTAAATGGGCCATTTAGGCGGAGGAAGCAATGGCGCATTTTCCTTTCCAATCAACAGGGCTATCTATAATGAGAGCGCGACGCGGGGTTGCGGAGTTTTTCGCAAAACACGCGCGCGATCCGGTTCCAAACGATTGAGGCCGTCATGCCTGCTGCAGCCGCCGAAGGCGCGATAGCTTCCCCACTCGATCGTCCGTTTTATTTTATCGTCGTGCTGTGGGGCGAGACGTTTCGCACTTGCTTTTTGGAATTTTGCCTGGCGAGCGCACTCTCCCCCGGCAATATTCCGGCGCTCGACCCCGCGCGCCGCAGCAAGTTCCTGATCGCGACGCGCCCTGACGATTGGGCGGCGATAGGCGAAACCGACATGTTCCGGTTGCTCGAACGTTACGTCAAGCCCGTCTATATCGAGATTCCACCGTGCCCGCCCGGCGTCCACGGCTGCCAGCATATGGGCACCGGGCATCGCCAGGCGTGCGACATGGCGCACCGCGACAAGGCCTATGCGGTGGTCCTCACGCCCGACAGCATGCTGTCCGACGGCAGCGTAGCGCGGCTGCAGGACCTGGCACGGCAAGGCGCCGAACTCGTGCTGGCGCCGGCCTTGCGCTTTGGCGAAGAGCCGTTTTTCGCCCATCTGCGCGCCATGAATGCGGTGCCGGCCGAGCGGCGCGGCGGCAGCGCCTCGCCGCTTGCCATTACCGGGCGGCAGATGGTCTTTGCCGCCGTCAACGGCTTCCAC
This sequence comes from Xanthobacteraceae bacterium, assembly GCA_049282655.1. Taxonomy (GTDB): domain Bacteria; phylum Pseudomonadota; class Alphaproteobacteria; order Rhizobiales; family Xanthobacteraceae; genus BOG-931. The sequence goes on along the minus strand of JBAPUM010000060.1, from coordinate 137,358 downwards.
AGCGAAACCCTGGCCTATGAATGGGATGCCCCCGGCCTGATGGCGATCACGCCGGCGGCGTGGTGGCGCGTGCCGGGCGAAGACGGGATTGTGCTGCACAGCCTGAGCTGGGCGCCGCTCTTGCTCGATTACGCTTCGGTCGGCGCGCACGATACCTCGACCTTCGATCAATGGACGCTCGATGGCGACTATCTGTTCAACAATTCCGGCGGCATCAAGCGCATGCATGTCGTCCAGGATTCCGACGAGATGTTTCTTGCCAGCTGGGGCCCGCTGGCCGAACGGCCGATCCGCAAGACCCGATTTCCCTTCGACAAATTGCTGGCGGGTCATTTCTTCAGGCAGAGCTTCTACAGCAAGTTCTTCGACCCACTGAAACGCAAGTTGTTCTTTTTGCCGGTGCGCTGGCACGCAAAGCCGCTGAACGCGACATGGGCAGTCGTCGAGGACGGCGCCGCGCGCGAACTCGATCACTGGTTACGACCACTCGGCGGGCCTACTCTGTCGCCCGCGGAACAGGCTTCCGACCAAGTCTTTGCCACGCCGAACCCATTCATCTGGACGCTGAAATCGCTGGCCTATGGCTGGATGTATCGCGGCCGCATCGCCTATCACCTCGGCCGCATGATCCGCGGCGACCGCGCCACCGGCGCCCGCATCATGGGATTCGTGCGCACGTTCGTTGTCGGCGCCGGCTCGAGTTCGGGCGACGTCGGCGGCTGAGGCGGCAAAGCCCCTGGCATCACAGCCAGTACACGATGCGGTGCCGAAGCTTCGTCAGCATCAGAACAGCGGTCGTCCAGCCAACAGCAGCGATGAGAATCGCCGCCAGCCAGTTCAATTCCGTCGGCGCCGCCCCCAAGAGCGGATTACGAACGATGGCGATCAGATGATAGAGCGGATTGAACTCCGCCACGGTTGCCATGCGCCCGGTCAGTTGATCCGGGGTCCAGAAGATCGGCGTAAGGAACATTGAAATTTGCAGCACATGAGCAACCAGCTGCTGCAAGTCGCGATAGCGCGCGCATAGTGTGCCCAAAACGATCACGACCCACACCAAATTGAGACACAGCAGCGCAAGCCCCGGAAGGCAAAGCAGCGTGTTCCACGTTGGAAAAATTCCGCACACGACACAGACCAGCACGTAGATGATCACATTGTGAAATAGTACGACGGTGTTTCGCCAAACGACCGCGCATGCCAGCAACGTGTAGGAAATCCGCAACTGCTTGATCAGTTTCTCGTAGGCCAAGAAACTGGGACATCCTTCCGTGCAAATGCCAGAGATAAATATCCAAAAAATCATCCCCGACGTCAGATAGGGCAAATAGGTCGTTAAGTCCTTATGCCATAAATTCGACCAGACAAAACCCAGTGGCGCAATGATGAGCATCAGGCTGACGGTAGTCCAGAACGGCCCGAATGCGGTACGGCGATAGCGGCGCCTGGTTTCGCGCCAGCCGAGCCGGCCCCAGATGTCGAAGGCCTGCAATCCCGCGACCACGTCGACCAGCGCCACTCGGTAGGGCGTCAGCACGGGGCTGCTTTGCGGGACGTTGAGCGCCAGACTGTTGTTCATCAGACCATGCCGTTGTTTTGAGGAGAGAACTGGGTTGTGAGGACAGAGCTTGTTTTTGCGGAGATAGGTTGCGGCCGGTTCGGCCCGCGCCGTATTTGGTGCGGCCCGGCGGCTGTGGACTTTCACAACTGAAATGGGCTATCGACTTTGGCCGCGGAACCGCCGCTTTTTTGCGCCGATATTCGTGCGCCGGCGCGGCGTTAACGACAGGGATTGTGATGGCTGCAGTGGAAAAGACGGAACCCTTGTCGTCTCAGCCGGCAGCGGCACGGCCGTTCTACTTTATCGTGATCTTGTGGGGCGAGCGATTTCGCAATTACTTTCTGGAATTCTGCCTCGCGAGCCTGTTGTCGCCCGGCAATATCCCGGCGCTCGAACCGGAGCGCCGCAGCAAGTTCCTGATCGCGACGCGGCCCGAGGATTGGGCGGCGATGGCCGGCACCGAAATTTTCCGCACGATGGAGCGCTACGTCGAGCCCGTGTTCATCGAAATTCCGCCCTGCCCGCCCGGCCGCTCCGGCTGCCAGCATATGGGCGTCGGCCACGCGCTGACCTGCGCCATGGCGCATCGCGACAAGGCCTATGCGGTATTGCTGACGCCGGACTGCATGCTGTCGGACGGCAGCGTCGAGCGGCTTGCGGAACTCGCGCGCGGCGGCACCGAACTCGTCCTGACGGCGGCGCTGCGCTTCGGCGAAGAGCCCTTCATGGCGCATCTGGAAACCATGGGCGTGCTGCCGAAATCAAGCCGCGGCGCGACCGGCACGTCGCTCGACATCACCGGCCAGCAGATGGCCTATGCGGCGGTCAACGGCCTGCATACCGAAACGCTCGCTTATGCCTGGGACGAGCCCGGCTTCCTGCTGGTGCTGCCCGCCGCGTGGTGGAGAGTGCCGGGCGAGAACGGCATCGTGCTGCACAGCCTGAGCTGGGCACCGGTGCTGCTCGATTACGGCGCGATCGGCGGCGATCATGACATTTCCACCTTCGATCAATGGACGCTCGACGGCGATTATCTCTACAACAATTCCAAGAATCTGAAGCATATCCACGTCGTTCAGGATTCCGATGAATTGTTTCTCGCCAGCTGGGGGCCGATGGCGGACCGGCCGATGGCGAAGCATGTCGTTCCTTTGATCGGCAAGCTCGTCGCCAAGGCGCAATTCGGCGCCAACTACAAGAACGCCTTCTTCGATCCGCTCAAGCGCCGCACGTTCTTTTTGCCGGTGCGCTGGCACGGCGAGCCGCTCAACGCGACCTGGACCGCCGCCGAGGATCATGCGATGCGCGAATTGCTGCGCTACACCACGCCGCCCGGCGCGACGATGCTGGCCGGCGCGGATGGCTTGGCTGAAAAATCGCGCCGGATTGCCGGGCATGCGCTCGCGTTGCTTTTCGTGTTGCTGCGCCCGGCTTTCATCGCGCTCTACCATCACAAAGCCGTATGGCGGAAAATACGCCAAGTCGTGCGCGGCGAGCGCGGCGCGTTGCGCGAATTTTTCTGGTACGTGCGCCTGTTCGGATTCAACAAATATTAGAGCTTGATCCCGAAAAGTGGACACCGGCTTTCGGAAAAGATCATGCTTAAACAAAAAATCTAGATCCTGATCCGATTCAATTGAATCGGCTCAGCGTCTGGACGCGTCGGCAGGCCAATTAGGCGAGCCGTGCGCTTTCGATTAGGCCCGAATCCGGCTGCGGGTGAGCGCCGAGCAGGCGGCCCTGCCAATTGTCCAACCGATCGATGCGATTGTAATAGGTGAATTCGGGAGAGCGGCGGATCAAGAGACCGTCGCGAACCTCGTCTTCGAATTCGTACTGCGCCCAACCATTGCAGCCTTTGCAGAACGGCACTTTATCCCACTGCCCGGTCTCGTGGTAATAGCGGACCTTGGCGAATTCTTCGCCCTGCCAAACATCTTTCACGCCGCTTTCGAAGACATTGCCGACATTGGTGTCCTTGAAACCGTCGAGGCAGCAAACCGTTACGGTGCCGTCATTGTGCACCGGCATGGTCTTGTACAGCGTCGGACAAGGCAGCCGTTTGCCCTCGGGCTTCATGTCCGGGAACGTGCCGTTCTCGAACAATAGCCCGACCCGAACGCAATCGACGACGCCGCTCCAGCGCTCGACGAAGGCCTGTTCTTCATGGCGATTGGCTTCCTGCAGCGTGAACGAGACACTGATGCGCGGCACCTTGCGGTCGCCGCGCGCCGCCAGCATGCGGAACACCGCGGCCTCGATCTTTTCTAGTTTCTCGATGCCGCGGATCTTGGTCAAAGCCTCGCGCGAAACCGCGTCGAGGCTGAAGGAAATGGAATCGAGCTCGATCTCGACGAAAAACTTGGCGAGATCGTCGTCGAGGGTCAGCCCGTTGGTGTTGAACGCAATGGCGATGCCGCGCGATTTCATCTCGCGCAACCGCTCGCGCAGATTGGGGATGAGCAACGGCTCGCCGTACATATTAGGCTGGATCAACGGGTGCGCCGGGGCGATCTGGTCGAGCAGTTTGACCGAGGCATCGGCGTCCATGATGCCTTTGACGGAATCGATGGCGTTGTTGTCCTCCGAGCCCCACACCGGGCACATCGGGCAGCGCAGATTGCATTTGGTGGCAAAGTCGATCAGGAGCCGCTCCGGCAGCTCGCTGACCGGCAACGGCTGCCAATTCAGGCTCGGGTCGACCCAAGGCGCCTTGGAATAATCCTTGGCTTTGGAATGGTCTTTCATAGACGCCACCAGCTTTCCCATTTTTCGCGGTGCAGGAGGTACATTAACACCGTCCCGGCGACCTCGCCATCGCCAAACCCGCGGGCATTATTTCTTGACGGCGATGAGGGCTACGCCGTTGCCCTCTTCGTTCCAGATTTCGAAGCGGAAACCGAGTTCCTCGAAGAAGGAGCGGATTTCGGCGGCGGGCAGGAACAGCACATGCTTCGGGTAATAGGCGTTCCAATTATTGACGACGTGGCGCTGGAACGGCAGCTCCGGATTATAGAACAGCTTCATGATGTGATAGTAGAAGAAGCGCTGCAGATTGTACTTGCCCTTCTTGATGTCGAGGAACGGAATATCCTCGGGGATCTCGATCTCCTCTTTGATCTGGCCGAGTGCGATGCCGAGCTTGGTCAGCGGCTTGACCGCCTCAAAACCTTCCTCCGGCTCCATGGCCGAGATCACCGAGCGGATATAGGCGTCGGTGAGATGGCGGATCGGCTTCTGCCGCTTGTAGATCCAGCTGACAAAACGGCCGCCCGGCTTGAGCATCTTGGCGAGGCTGCCGATCGCCTCCTTCATGTCGATCGTATAATGCAGCACGCCCGGGCAGAACACGAAGTCGAAGGTGCCGGGCGCGAACGGCAGCGTGTTCAACTCGGCCTGCACCAGGCCGACATTCATCCCCAGGCGCTTATAGTCCTCGCGCGCCTGCTCGATCGCCGACGACATATCGACGCCGACGTAATTGATGCGATCGAACACCTTGCCGAAGAATGCCCGGCCGGCCACGCCCGAGCCACAGCCGACGTCGAGCACATTGGCATCCTTGGCGACCTCGCGCGCAACGATGTCCTCGAAGCCCGGAAACATGACGTGGAACAGATCGAGCTGGAACGTGTCGCTCGCCTCGTTGTCGTAGGCGCCGGGCAATTTCCAATGCAAATCGTAAAAGTCGGCCATGTCCTGCTGGACCGGCTTCACCAAACTCGATTGGCGAAGAATGTTTCCAGCCATGACGTAGCGGACGTTCTGCAGCGTCACCTCGCCGCCTTCGGCCGGCAGCGGTTTGCCGAGAAGTTTTTCGACTGGATTAACTTGAGACGTCATTTCGCATCCTTTCCGCGATTGCAACAAGCTTCGTTATGTTCAGGCTATTCCGCAACCTCACCGGCAGACGCCGGTCAACGGCTCCGAATCCGCTCGATGGCGTCTAGACAGCGCTCGATGTCGTTGAACGGCAGCCCGCCGAGCTGCGACAGTTCGAGGTCCCACCAGCGGCTGCGCAAAAGGCGCTCGACGATCTTTTCCGGAAAGCGCAATCGTTTGACGGTTGCCGGAACCCCCGCCATCACCGCATAGGCCGGCACATCCTTGGTCACCACCGCGCCAGCGGCAATCACCGCGCCGTCGCCGATATCGATCCCGCTCAGGATGTTGACGTTGTGGCCCATCCAGACGTCGTTGCCGATGGTCGCGGTTTTGAACATGTCGGGCGTACGCTCGAGCCGATCGAGGTTCTTGTATTCGTCGACCCAGTCGTAAGAATTCGGGTGATATTGAAACTCGTGAATGCTGAGCCACTCGATCGGATGATTGAACGGATTGATCGCGGTCCGGGCGCCGATGCTGCAATAGGCCCCCATCGTGGCGCGAGCCAGATAGGTGTTCTCGTTCATGCCGGAATATTTGCCGATGATGACGTCGGGACCGAGCTGAGCGTTGCGGCTGAGATAGAGCGGGCCGCGGATTTTGGAACGGATAATTTTGGCGCCGGGCAGGAGCCGGATCTGCGGATAAGGATGCATGACTTTGTCGGACGTGTTCTCGACAAAATCGATGGCGATCTCCTCGAACTGCATCGGGTGGCTTCGCCTGTTTATCGTTCTGCGGCGGCCGTAAAACGGTCGCGGGCGAAATGCAGCCATAGCGCAAACGAGTCGTAGGGCGTCAGGCGCAGATCGAATAATTCGTCGGGCGCAAACAGGCCCATCTCGGCGCCCTCGTGCAGCACGAAGCTGGAAACGTCGGCCGCCGTGGTCTTGATCTCGTAATAGGTGCGGTAGCACTGCTTTTGGCCGAGCTTGTTCAGGTCGAAGTCAAGCTTGAGGAATTCGCTGGCCTCGCGGACCGGCATCTCCAGCTCCTCGGCCAGTTCACGCTGCAGCGCCACTCGACCGCTCTCGTCGGGTCCGACCGCGCCGCCGAAGCAGCCCCAATGCCCCGGATAGAAGATGCGCGGAATGTCGTCACGCAATTGCATCAGATAGCGGCCGTCCTCGACCGTGATGATCGCGGCCACGGCGTCGTCGCCCTGCAGCGGATGCCGATCGGTGAGAAAATTCTTGGGCAGCACGGTGCGGAGGATTTCGCTACGACGGACGGACGAGACTTTTCTCGACCTTGACGATCGCCTTGGTGCAATCGGACGCTTCGGAATTGCCGTAGGCCTCGTTGAGGTAGAGCATGAACGAGCGGTCGCGGATCGAGCGGGCATTGGGCGTGTCGAAATCGTCGGGCAGATAGGATTTCAGCCACGGCCAGTCCGACACCAGATACTGATAATGCGGATTGAGCCCGATGCCCTCGGCCAGCACCGCTTTGGCGAAGTGCTGCTTGCTGCAGGTCAGCCGCTCGACATCGACCAGGATCGGATAGACGAAAGGCGCATCGTTCGGCGAATAGCCGTAGGGCTTGCAGATATCCGCGCGATCGTTGAGACGACCACTCAATTCGGCGAGGAAGGTCAGGCGCTTGAGGATCGTCTCCGGCAAGCGCCGCAACGACGAGACACCGATGGCGCAGGAAATCTCGTCGGTGTGCAGATTGAGCGCCGGAAACAGGAACTGATTGGGATTGCGGTCGTCAAAATCCTCCCGCCACGACGGCTTGCCGCGGTCGGCCATGGCGAGCGCCCGATGATGCAGGTCGATGTCGTTTGAGAAGACGACGCCGCCAGCGCCGCCGGTCATATGCGCCTTGCGATACATGGTCGAGAACGCCGCGATGTCGCCGAAATTGCCGATCGGCTTGCCTTTGACGCGGGCGCCGTGCGACTGGCTGCAATCCTCGATGACGCGAATGTCGCGCGCGTGGGCTTCCTTCACCACGCCGACGACATCGGCGGCGCGGCCGAGTGAATGCACCAGCATGACGGCGCGGGTTTTCGGCGTGATGCGGGCGACGAATTGCTCGGGGCCCATGTTGAACGTGCCGGGTTCGCTATCGGCGACACGCGGCACAAGATTATTGAGGATGATCGCCGACAGCGTGCCGGGATCGGTGACCGGCGACACGATGACTTCGCTGCCGGCCGGCAGGTCGAGCGCCGCAACCGCGATGAAGAGCGACGCCGTGCCGGTCGCGACCGCGTCCGCGTAACCGCCGCCCATGAATTTGACGAAGGCGTCGGTATAGCTCTTCTCGAAAATGCCCCCATAACCAGGATCGACTTTCTTTTCCTGGTAATAGGCGATGACGGCCTGGATTTGCGCGACTTCGGCTTCGCCGAGCGCGAAGCGCGCCGGCATCGGCCGGGTGCGCACTGGCTCGCCGCCGTCGATGGCGAGTTGGCCGGCGTTGTGGCCGACCGGGAGAGCGGAGGGACTGTTCACGCTAATGCGCTCATTGCAGGCCGAGACGGGCTGCCACTTCGGTCACGCCGAGCCCGTGGGCGTCGAGAATATCGTCGTGGCTGCCGTAACAGTGGATGAAGGCGTCCTTAAGCGTGAACGCGTCGATCCGGCAGGTAGCATTGGCGTCCCAAGCCAATTCCTTCACGCGCATCGCAAGACTGCCGTTCGGCGCGCATTCCTCGATGACGACGACTTGGGCGTAAGTTTTCAGAATGTCGACGATGGCCGCGCGGTCGAGCGGCTTCAATGTATGGACCGACACGATCGCCGTGCTCTTGCCGGCCGCTTCAAATCGCTCGGCCAGCGCAAAGGCGCGTTTCATGATCGGGCCGTATGACAGGATGCAGACGTCGCAGCCTGCGCGCAGCCGGCGCAATTTGCCGAACGCCCAAGGGTCGAGTGCCGCTTTGGAGAAATCCGGCTCGCCGGCTTTGCCGAGCCGAAGATAGACCGGACCTTGTTCTTGCGCCGCGCACCAGCGCGTCGCCGCCTCCGTCTCGCTCGGATCGCAGGGCGCAACGACGGAGAGATTGGGAATGGCGCTGGCGATGGCCACATCCTCCTGCGCGTGATGCGTCGCGCCGAGCGTCGAATAGGTCACGCCGCCGCCGATACCAACGATGGTGACGGGAAGGTTCTGATAGCAAAGATCGTCGCGCACCATCTCGAAGGGACGATAGAGCGTGAAGGTCGCGATCGTATAGGCAAACGGTTTCAGCCCACGCTGCGCCATGCCGGCGGTCATGCCGATCATGATCTGCTCGGAGACGCCGGTATTGATGAAGCGGCGCGGGAATTCGTTGCGGAATTTTGCGATCGAGCCGGCCGGCGAAATATCGGCGACGACGACGCAAAGCCGCGGATCGGCCTTGCCGAGCTCATAGAAGGTATCGGCGAAACGGTTCCTCACAGTTCGGCCTCCGCCAATTCCTTGAGGCCCTGCTGATATTCTTCCTTGTTCGGCGAACGATAATGCCAGATCGGCACGTTCTCCATATACGAGATGCCTTTGCCCTTGACGGTCCGGCACACCACCAGCATCGGGCGGCCGCCGCGGCGGCCGAGCACGGCCTCCTGCATCGCCGCTTCGTCGTGGCCGTCGACCTCGACCGATTCCCAGCCGAACGCTTCGGCCTTGGGCACCAGCGGATAGAACGCCTGATGGCCGTCGCTCATGCGTTCCAGACCGCCGAAATCGTTGAAGTCCATGAAGGCGACGAGATTGTCGAGCTTGAGATTGGCCGCCATCATCATGGCTTCCCACGTCGAGCCCTCCTGGAATTCGCCGTCGGACAGCACGCAGTAGATCAAGACGTCGGAGCCTTTGAGCTTCTCCGCATAGGCCTGGCCGGTCGCCATGCCGAGCCCATGCCCGAGCGATCCGGTGGATGCGGCAATCCCCGGCGTCTCATAATCGGGATGCGCGCCGAGCCGGCCGTTCGGCTTGCAATAAGTGTCGAGATCCTGACGGGAGAGAACGCCCTGCTCTTCCAGGATCACGTATTGGACCATGCAGCCGTGCCCCTTCGACATCAGGAACACGTCGCGATAGTCGTTGCTCGGCTCGCGGCGCATCAGGCTGTTGTAGAGCAGGTCGGTGATTTCGGTGCAGGAAAAGGCCGGCGCGATATGCAGCGCACCCACCTGCTGGGAAATATCGAGGATGCGCCGACGATAGCCGAGACAGCGCCGCTTCGCGGCGGCCGTGTCGAGACTATTGCGTCTGAGAATTGCGTCCACGCCTAAACCTTTAAGCCCGCAACGTGTAGCCGGTCGGCCAGGTCTTCAACTCGTCGAAATATTTGCGACCCCAGGCCACCATTTCGGCAAGCCCTTCGTCCCAGCCGATCTGCGGCTCCCAGCCGATGTCGCGTTTGATCGCCGACGAGTCGAGCCAATAGCGCGAATCTTGGCCGAGCCGGTCGTCCGTCACTTCGCACAATTGATCGAACGGCACGCCGAGCGCTTTCGCGGTGCGCTCGACCACTTCGCGGATCGAGGTCGGCAGCGCCGGCCCGCAATTATACACCACGCCGAGCGGCGCCTTCTCGGCGACCATATGGATGGCGCGACCGAGATCGCGGGCGTGGATATAGGATTTTTCGGCGCGGCCGCCGCCGTGCAGCGGCAGCTTCTCGCCCTTCAGGCCGCAGATCACCGCTTTCGGGATCACCCGATGCAACAACTGGCCGGGGCAATAAGCATTCGACGGCCGGATGATGTTCATCGGGAATTTGAGGAACTTGTGCACCGAGAGGAGATACATGTCGAACGCCACCTTCGAGGCGGCGTAAGGGCTCGAGGGTTTGATCGGCTCGTCCTCTTTGGTGGCGTGCTCGACCGAGCCGTACATTTCCGAGGTGCCGATCTGGATGAAGCGCTCGAGCCAATCGCGCTTCATCAGTTCTTCTGCGAGGCGCGCGAGCGCCATCGAATTGGTTTCGAAAAACCGCCACGAATGTTTCCACGACACCGCCCCTTCGCCTTGGGCGGCGAAATTGACGATCACCTGCGGCTTCTTGCGGTCGAGCAGTTCGAGCAACAGGTCGATTTCGTAGGTGACGTGATAGGCGTGATATTCGTAACGCTCACGCTTTTCGATATTCAGCGAGAACGGTTCCGGGCGCATCAGATTGCGGCCGATGCCCATCACCAGTTCCGGATCGGCATGATCGAGCAAATAGAGCGCGGAATGGATTCCGAACGATCCACCGCCGCCCAATACCGCGTATCTCTTGCCCATCAAAATTCCTTCCCGGCCGCTCTCAAAATATTACTCAATGATCGTCCAGTCGTAGTCGCCGGTATAGCCGGCCTCCGCAAAAACCTTCAGCCAACCCTCTGGAAAATCGTGGAATTCCGCCGTCAGCACCCAGCTTTCGAAGACCTCCTTCTGCTGGGGCGTGAGGTAAGAGTCAACCTGAACGAACCCGCGGCCCGGGCTCAAACGCTCGATCTCCCGCATCGCCGCAATCGCGCGCGGCCGCGGGAAATTATGAATGGTGTTGAGCGACAACACGCAATCGAATGAGCGGTCGGGAAATGGCAATTTCTCCGCGGTACCGAGATGCAGACGGCCGATGACTTCGGGCGCGCAGTTCATCAGGGCATAAAGCGAGGCGTCGAGGCCGAAGGCCCCGAGACCCGGGCATTCCGCGAGCAGCGCCTTGACCAGAAAACCTTTGCCGCAGCCGACATCGAGGATACGCATGCCGGGCCTTAAGCCATATTGCGCGATGATGTCGCGCGCCACCGGATGCCAGCGGCCGTCGTCGCGATAGCCGCCATAGCCGTATTCGCGCGGGCCGTCCCAATACATTTCACCATATTGTTTGGCGATCGCGATGACGGCGGGATCCTTGGCGTCGGCGCGCTTTTGGATATTGCGCTTGGTCTTCGGTAGCGCGCGCAGCAAATTAAGGTGCGGCATCAGCCGAATTCCTGCCGCTGCGCCTGTTCAAGACCGTCGTCGATGGCGGTGTAACGAAAGCTCGGGAATGCGTCGCGCGTCGCACTCGGGTCGAACGGGCGATAACCATTATGCGGCATCGGTCCGTTGCGCGGCGAGGTTTTGATCTCGACCTTGCGCGGCGACAGCGCGACCGCCTTGTCGGCGAGCGCGCGAAAACTTGCGACCGTGCCGGTGGCGATATTGAGCACGCCCGCCGACCGGTGTTCGAGCACGAGGCAGACGATCTCCGCGATGTCATCGACCGCAACATGGTCGCGGCGTTCTTCGCCCTCGCCGAACAAGACGATCGCTTCGCCGCGATTGGCCTGACGGCGGAATTTATTGGGCCCGTAGCCGTTATGCGGGTCGGCCGCGCCATAGACCAGCGTCGGCCGCAGTATGGCGAGCGGTGTTGCGGCGGCGGCGGCGAGCAGCATTTGCTCGCGAGCGAGATGCATGGCGCCGTGCAGGCTCGTCGGCGCCGCCGGCGAAGTTTCGGTGAGCGGCAGCGGGCCGTCGGCATAGACCGCGTCCGAACTCACATAGACCAGATGCGCAGCCGGCCGCTTCGTCAGCGCCTCGCAGACCGCGGCCATCATGCGAATGTTCTCGAGCATCATCGCCGGGTTCTTGCAGGGCGCGCGCGCCGAGACGACGACGAGGGCATCGTCGGTGTGTAGAAGCTCCGCGAGTCTATCGGCGGCATGCTGGTCCAACAGATCGATTTCCGTGCGGCCGAGCCCGAGCACGGCACCCGCCGCACCGCCGAGCTTGCGCAAAATGGCGCCGCCGATGAAGCCGCCGGCACCGAGGATTACCGTGCGGGCGGGCCTGCGTGGCGTCGTGTTGTGGTGGCGCAGCATCGGTCAGGCCGCGGGCGCGAGCGGCGGCATGCCGAGCGTATGATAGGTCAAGCCCGCCGCGGCGCAGGCCTGCCCATCGAGCACCCGATAGGGATCGAGCAGCGTTTTGCCTTTCATGACGCGGGCAAGATCCGCCGGACGCAGTTCGCGGTATTGCGGCCACGGCGTTGCGATCACCAGCACATCGGCGCCGGCCGCCGCCGACAGCGGATCGGCAGCGCCCTTGGTCCACGGCGCGACACTGGCGGGCACCACGGGATCGTGGACCCTGACGGATCGGCCGCGCAGATGTTCCAAGAACGCAAGCGAGGGCGAATTTTTGATTGAATGCGTATTCTCTTTGTAGGCGAGGCCGAGCACGGCGATGGTCGCGCCGGGATCGGCCGTCAAAGCGGCTTCCTGCATGACCTGCCAGGTCCAGTCCTTGCGATGCGCCGAATTGGCGAGCCAGGCTTTGACCACGCCGACATCGGTTTTCTTCGCCTCGCCGATCTGCACGATGGTGCGCAAATCGCGCTCCAGATTGCCGCCGGCGATGCCGAGCCCGGGGCTGAGATAAGCGCCAGGCCCGATCCGTTTATCGAGCTTCAGCGCCGGCGCGATATCGGCCCAATTGGCGCCGACGCGCTCGCACACTTCCGCGAGCGTATTGGCGACCGCGATGGACGCAACGAGGCAGAAATTGATGCTGATCTTGGCGAGTTCGGCGCTCTCATAGGCCATCGGCAGGATCGGACAGGAAAATGATTCCAAAAGTGTTTTGAGCGCGGGCGCGATCGGACGCCGCGGATCGGCGCAGCCGACGATGAAGCGCTCGGGCTTGGTCGCGCGCTCGACGGCGCGGCCGAACACCAATGTCTCGACCTGGTAGTAGAGCCGCTCCGCCGGCACCGGCAGCGCCCGGGTATAGCCCGGCGGCACTTGCGACAGGATCACCAGGATCGCGCTGGCGTTCAGCTTCGGCGCGACGCGCTCGACCATGGCCCTGATCGGTGAGAGATCGCTTCGCGCCTGATCGTCAGTCGGAACGTCGACCGCCACATAGACCACATCGCATTCGTCGAGCGCGCCAACATCTGCAGTGAATACGAGATCGCTTTGGTGCCGGGCGATGAGTTCGGGCAGATCCGGCTCATTGACCGGAAGCTCGTGAGCATTGATCCGGGAGATCAAGGCAGCGTCGGCGTCGAACGCGATGGTGCGAAAGCCCTGCCCGGCGGCCGCCGCGGCCGAGAGCAGACCGAGATGGGTCATCCCCGCATAGCCGATGACGGGCTTGGTCATGCTCCAGCCGTCTCCAACGCCTCGGCGCCGAGTTTCCGCAACACCCGGTTAAGCCAGATGTCGTTTGCGAGATCGGTCGGCCGCCGCTCCGCGCATAGCGACTTGAAGTATTCGTATTCCAGCGCCCAGGTTGGGTCGTCCTGAATGAGCGTCACCGCTTGCTCGGGTGGACGGCCGCTCGGCAGCACACGCATCCGATGGGCGAATTCCGACGGCCCCCACTTGCACAGCGAACTGATATGCGCGCTGCCGTTCTCGGCAAACACGTCGCAGGTGAAATGATTGCGCCAGCTCAGCAAGGTCATCTCGAATTCGAGCCGCGGGCGGCTGCGGGTGGCCGCGAACACGACATGATCGGGGCTGCGGTTCTCGAAGCGATCCACCGAAATCAATGAGAACTCACTGCCGACATCGCCGAACCAGAACCGCGCGGTATCGAGCACATGCGAGCCGAGATCGTCGAGGACACCCGCGCCCTGATCGCGCCAGTCCGAATTGCGCACCAGCCGCGCCGTGCCGTTGCCGTAGAACATGCGGCAGCGATAGATCGTGCCCAGTGCGCCGGATGCGACGAGGTCGCGCATGCGCACGAAATGCGGCTCGAAGCGGTGGTTGTAGGCGGTGTAGAGCGTAACGCCGCGCCGGCGCGCCTCCTCCTCGAGCCGCGTGAGCGTCGCTTCGTCCTCGGCCACCAGGGGCTTTTCGACCAGCGCGTGCTTGCCGTGATCGACGAGATAATCGAGCAGCTCAACCTTGGCGGAGTCGGGCACGCACAGGAGCGCAGCATCGTAAGTGTCGAGCGCGACGTCGCGAAGCTCGCGAAAATCCGCGTCGGTGTTGCGCGTGTCCACCGAACAGACGAAATCGCTGCCGGCAAAGCGCTGCCGCTTATAGCCCTGGACGCCAAGTCCGACGACGACAACCCGCATCGCTTTGTCAGTCGACTTTCTTCAATCGAACTTGGTTTCGCGCTCGACGGCGTCGAGCTTGTGGTGAACATCCTCGACATTGATCGGGATGTTGCCGTCCTTCTCGCACTCGCAGGCCGCCGCGAGCGTGCCGATGATGGTCGCGGTCAGTTCACATTTGCTCGCCAGCATCGACAGCGTGGCATAAGCCAACAGCGCATCGCCGGCGCCGACGCCGTCGACCAGCCGGTCGACGAAACTGTCGACGACGAAGAACGAGTCGAGCGCCTGATGATCGCCGTGCTTGCAGGTCAGCACGCCTTTGTCGCCGAGTTTCAGGATCAGCGTCTTGCATTTGGCGGCGTCGTAGAGCGAGGCCGCCAGCGGCCGGATGCCGGAATCCTGGTCGCCGAGCGCGAAGCGCGCCTCGCGTTCGTTCGGCGTGATCAGATCGAAATCGCGGAACTCTGTGATGTTGCCCCAGCGGCTCGCCACCTGGCTGTCGGCGACCCGGTACATCTTTTCCGGGATCGCATCGGTCAGCGTCGGGATGGTGCGGCGATTGAACATGCCGTGACGGAAATCGCTGAATACCAGAGCCTCGGCCTTCTCGGTGGCGATGGATTTGGCGAGCCGCAGCACGATCTCGTCGGAAATCGAGCGGTTGTCGAGGGTGTCGACTTTCAGCAGCCGGTAGCCGCCGGAAATGATCGCGTTCTTGTTGGTGGTCGGGCGCGTCTTGTCGATGACCGGCCGGCACTCCACGCCGGTTTTACTCAAACCTTCGAGCACGAAATCCTTGAGGGAGTCTTCGCCGAGCACGGTCGAAAACGCGACGTCAGCGCCGGCGGCTTTCAGATGTTCGGCGACGATGCCGGCGCCGCCGATATAATCGGTCTTGTGGTCGAACAAGACGCTGATGGTCGGCGTCTTGGTCTGGCCGCCGATCATGCTGGTATAGGTAAACGTATCGACGATGGTGTCACCAACAACGTGGACGCGCCGGCCGCCGAGCGTATCGAGCGTGTGCCGCAGCTTGTCGAAAGTGAGGTCGGCCGCCTCCATCAGCGTGATCAGCTTTTCGATGCGCAGCGACGGCGGCGACGCCTCGATCAACTGACTCGACGAGAAAACGTAATCTCCGGGCGTGAAAATGATCTCGCCGCCGTAGCTGCGGATCACGTCGAGTTCGTCCTGGGTTTTCAGAGGCAGGCCGCTTGCCTGATATTCATAGCCCTTGGCGAAGATATCCGGCTTGATCAGCGACAGATTCTTCAGCGGCGTCGGATCGGGATCGATGATGACGTAATCGACGATCTCGAAGGCCGCGAGATTGAGCGCGCGCAGATCCTGCGGCACGTGCGGCCGATAGCGCCCTTTGGCGATATGGCGGTCGGCGGTCAGGCTCGCGACCAACAAATCGGCCTTGCTCTTGGCATACAGCAGATGCCGCAAGTGCCCCGGATGCACGACATCGAACACGCCGTGGCACATGATTACTTTGCGCTTGCGCGGCGGCTCGCCGATGATCTGCGCAATCTCTTCCGCCGTCTTGATCTTATGCTTGTAATGGCTGCCGAGTGATTCCACGACCTCAGGCCTCCCGTCCCAGATAGTCAAACCAGGTCTTGGTGGCGACCGCGATCGACTGCGGGTCCCACAGCGGCGCATCGCGCCACAATTCGATGTCCTCCATCATGCGGCGGACGCCCTGGTCGAAGGGCACCACGGGCTTCCAGCCGAGATCGCGCCGGATTTTTCCGATATCGGCGAAGGTGCAATCGGGCTCGCCGGGCCGCTTCGGAATGTGGACGATCGGGCCGTCGAGCAATTCGACCAGGCGATTGACGCTTTGCGGATTGCCGGCGCCGAGATTCCAGATCTCGCCCGTAAAATCGCTTTCGGCCGCGAGCAAAAACGCCGAGGCAACGTCGGTGACGAACAGGAAATCGCGCCGCTGCGTGCCGTCGCCGATAACCGTGAACGGCTTGCCGGCAAGTTTCTGCTTGAAGAAGACGCCGAACACCGCCCCATAGGCGCCGGTGGTGCGGACGCGCGGACCATAGGCGTTGAAGATGCGGATCGAATTGGCCGGCAGGCGGTAGACCCGATGCCAATGCAGCACCGCCATCTCACCCATGTATTTGCTGAGCGCGTAAGGATGTTCGGGTGCAATCGGGTGATCTTCCCGCGTCGGCACCGCGGCGAGCCCGTAGCAGGACGACGATGCCGCATAGACGAATTTGCCGACATTTGCGGCGCGAGCACATTCCAGCACGCGAACGGTGCCTTGGACGTTGGTGTCCATATAGTCGGTCGGCCGCTCGATCGAGGGCACGATATCGCCGATCCCGGCGAAGTGGATGACAATCGACGCGTCCTTGAACAAAGCATCGCCGGGCTCGAGGCGGCGCACGTCGCGCCGCTCGAAGGCGAGCCGCTGGTCGCCGCCATGATGGGCGAGGTTGGCCTCGCGGCCGCCGACCAGGCTGTCGATCACCCGCACGCGGTAGCCGCGCCCGAGCAACAGATCGACCATGTGGCTGCCGATGAAACCGGCGCCACCGGTGACGACCGCGATAGGCTCACTCATCACTCTTACTCGTTACCTTCGTTCAGGCGGCTTGCGTTCAGGCGGCTTGGAGGTTCTTCATGCGGCGGACATTGTAATAAATGTCGTCCGCCATCGAATTCGGCAGCCGGCCGTCCTTGAAGGCCCGGCACAGATCGCGCACCGCTTCCTCGATGGAGCGCTTCGGTGCGTAGCCGAGAACGCGACGCACCTTGTCCGAATTGATGTGATAGGAGCGCTTGTCGTCGCTCGGGGTGGTGACGATGCCGATCTCGCCCTTGTCGGGAAACTCCTGCTGGACGATGCGCTTGACCATGAGCGCGATGTCCATGATCGACATGTTCTGATAGCCGACGTTGAAAATCTCGTTGGCGATCTTCTCGTCGGGCGCATCGAGCAGCACCTGCACCGCGTCGCAGTAATCGAGAATGTGCAGATTGGGCCGCAATTGCTCGCCGCCGAAGACGGTGATCTTGCCGTTGTTGATGGCGTGATTGGTGAGGATGTTGACGCTGAGATCGAAGCGCTGGCGCGGCGCGTAGCCGCACACCGTCGCCGGGCGAAACACCACGCCGACGAAATCCTTCGTGGTGTGCTTGAGCAATAGCGGCTCGCACATGCCCTTGTACTTGTTGTAGAGCGTGAGCGGCACGAGCGGGTGATCCTCGGTCACGTTCGGCTGGTCCGACACGCCATAGACCGAGCTCGACGAGGCGAAGACGAAGCGCTTCACGCCCGCTTTCTTGGCGGCGAGCACCATCGGCTCGAACGCGTCGAGATTGACCGTGGTCGACAGATTCTCGTCGAGCTCGAAGCTCGCATCGTTGGAAATGCAGGCGAGGCTGACGAAGGCGTCGTGGCCGGGGATCGCCTGCGCGAGCTTTGCGGTATCGCGAATATCGCCGCGGATGACCTGCAGATTGGGATTGTTCTTCGGCAGGAAATTATCGCCGTAATAGGAAATATCGTAGCTCGTAACTTTATAGCCGCGATCGAGCAGCCGGGGTACGAGTACCGAGCCGATATAACCCGCCCCGCCGGTCACGAATACGCGCGAAAACTTGTTCGGCATTTCCTCGTCTCCCGTTGTCTTTGGATTGGTTGCGCGAGCCGCAGTCGATCAGGAGGCCGCGCGGCGCGCCGGAGTCGCGATGGCGAACCCGGCTGCGGTCGCATCCTTGTAAAACATCTTCACCGTCTCCAGCGAATAATCGTCGAGGTTCTTGCCGACCAGCGACAGCTTGGCGAGCACATCGTGGCTGACCGTGATGATATGGCAGCCGATTTCGTCGGCCTGGAAGATATTGAGAAGCTCGCGCGGGCTCGCCCATAGCAATTCCGCCTTAGGGCGTCCGGCGAGCGCCGCAAGGCAGGCTTTCATCAACGGCACCGGATCGCGGCCGGTATCGGCGACACGACCGGCGAACACGGAGACGATTGCGGCTACGTTCGGCGCCAGACATTCGGCGACGCGCGCCACTTGCTGCTCGGTCATGATCGCGGTGACGTTGACGACGACGCCGGCATTGGCAAGCGTCGAGATGACCGGGCCGGCGAACACGCCCTTGGTGTTGGTCACAGGGATTTTCACGTTGACGTTCGGACCCCACGACGCAATGACGCGGCCTTGCGCGATCATTTCGTCGAAATCGTCGGCGAAAACCTCGAAGGACAGCGGCCGGTCCGGGACCGCCTTGACCAGCCGGCGGGCGAATTCCTCGTAATCTTCGATGCCGGCTTTGCGCATCAAAGTCGGGTTGGTGGTGAAGCCCTTGATCAGCGGATTCTTATGGAGCGTCAAAATGCCGTCGATATCGGCGCCGTCGGCAAAAATCTTGACGTGTTTGACAAGGCTCATTGTTTCCTCGCTTCGTTGATCCGGTGACGGCGGCTGCCGCTCACACCGCGCCGGCGGCGATCGGCGGAGCTTGAGCTGCGTCGTCTGCGGCCGCGCCCGCAGCGGCCACGTTCGGTGGCCCATCCTTGTTCATTCTACTATAGGTATCGAGCACGTCTTCGGTGGGTCCGTCGAGCACGATCCGGCCGTGATCGAGCAAAATTGCCCGATTGCACATGCGGCGAATGAGATCGTCGGAATGCGACGCCAGCACCACGATGCTGGATCGACCGATCAGCGATTCGACGCGCTTGGCGGCGCGCGCTGCAAAGCGCGCATCGCCGGTGCCGAGCTCCTCGTCGAGCAGCAAAATTTCCGGGTCGATCGCGGTGGCGATGGCAAAGCCCAAGCGCACCAGCATGCCGGTCGAGTAGGCCCGCGTCGGCAGCGCAAGGTAATCGCTCAATTCGCTGAACGCTTCGATCTCGGGCAGCTTCCGTTCGATCTCGGCGCGGCTCATCCCGAGCAGAAGGCCGCAGGTCACGATGTTCTCGTAACCGGTGTCGTCGAGATCGAGCCCCGGCGAGGTGCTGAACAAAGGCGAGATGCGCCCTTCGATGGTCACCGTGCCGACGCTCGGCTGATAGATTCCGGCAAAGACCCGCAGCAACGTCGATTTGCCGGCGCCGTTGTGCCCGATGATGCCCAGTTGATCGCCGTGGTTTACCGTCAGCGTGACATTCTCCAGCGCCCGCACCACGACGCGGTTGCCGTCGTCGGTCTGACGGCGCATCACGCCGCCAACGACCTTGCCGAACAGCGCATTGCGCAAGCTCGGCTGGCTGCCGTAGACGGGGAACTCCGCCACCACATTGTTGAGAACGATCTGGGCCAACAAGCGTCTCCGCTAAACTAGATCCGGTCGAGGATGGCCGGCCGGACCTTCGCCAAGAGGGCGGATCCAATTCGACATGCTACCGCACATCGGGTGACTCGCCGCCCCCCGATCAGCCTGAAATCCGATCACACATGATCGCCGCGGCATCTAAAAGTCCGCCATCCGAACATGCCCTGGTCGCGGCGTTAGGCCGCGACGACGAACTCCTCGTCCAGAACGACGCGCACCTTGCGGCCGAGCAGTTCGAGGAGAATAGCAACACGGTCGCGATCGCCGACACACTCGAACAGGCCGAGACAATCGCAGAACACGCCTTCGCGCACCCGCACCTTGTCGCCGGGGGCGAATTGCGGCCGGCGCTCGAGCTGAATGAAGCCCTGCGCGTTTTCGCGATCTTTCAAGCCGTGAATGATGGCGCCATCGATCGCCGCCGGAGACTCGCCATTGCAGACGAGCCGCGCGACGCCGACGGTCGACTGAATCGAACGCCACCGATGGATCAGGGGATTGAACGCCACGAACAGGTAGGACGGATAGAGCGGCGCGGCGACAATCTCGGTCCGGCGGGCGTGACGCCGGCGCTTCAGATAGCGCGGCAGATAGGTGCCGAAACCCTGGCGGGTCAGATGCATCTGCGCCTTGGCTTCGGCATGGGTGTGGACCTGAACCACGTGCCAGGGCGCTTCAGTCTCGATCTCAAGGGTCATGCTTTGCCCCCGTTGGGAAACCGCGGTGGCGGCAGGATCAATTTGGGTATCAGCACCCGATCGGGGCCCAATAGCGCGCTCGCCCGTTCGGTCAGTTCCGCCGTCCGTTGCAAATCGGTGATCATGACCGCGTCGCAGCCGTCGACGATCGCGTCGAACGACGCGGCGACCGGCACACCGATGAAATGCGATTGCGTCGATTTGCCGTCGACCACGGCCGTGACCTTCACGCCGGTGTCGAGCGCACAGATCATGGCGATTTCGGCAAGGTCCGAAATGCCGGCGAGCGCCACCCGGTGAAAGCCGCGCTCGGCGGCGGCGCTGAACACCACGCCGCATTCCGCTTTGGCGCGGCGGAAGAAGCTGAACGAGACCGACAGATATTCGACGGTCAGCCGGGACTTCTCGGCGAAGCCCTGCGGCGTCAGGTAATAGATGTAGCGGCGGGCGGGCGCTGCCGTGGCCTTGACCAGCCCCTTCTTCACGCAGCGCCGCAGGTAAGCGTTGACCAGGCCGAGCGCGATGCCGAGCTCGGAGGCAAGCCTTCGCTGCGACTGGCCGCCGTCGCGTTCGACCGAATTGAGGAGGTCGAGCAGGATGCGCTCGTCCTCGCCCCGATTACTCTCGGCAGCCTCAAGCATGAGGTCCCCTCTCACCCGACCCATCGCTACCGTGTTCATGGTATGAACGTCAAGCGCTTCGTTCATGCCGTGAACATATAGTTAAGTACATGAAATCACTTGATGAAACAGGATAAACCTTGGGGCGGCTCCGCCGGCTAGCGAACGCGGGTCCGCCGAAACGTTCATCGAGCGGACGGGGCGCCAATGCCGCCGAGCTTGTTGACCTCGTCGATTTGGTGCTCGATTTCGGCGCCGTGAACTCGCTTGAAGCGCCGGGCGCGCCACCACGCCTCGACCGTGGCCTTCAAACCGAACGGCGGCCGGCGCAACGCAATCCATCCCAGCGTCAGGAAGCGCGAACCGAGCGGAATGCTCGACGCCGCCCTGAGAATCGCCCGGTCGAGCGGACCGAAATTCAATATCTCGGCGATATCGCCGGTGCCCCGGCTGCCGGCGCGCCAAATAACCCGCAGCCGCGCGAAGGAAAATCGCATACGGCGATCGAACAGCGGGCCGTGCTCGTCGCGAACATCGGCGGGCAGATTTTCGGCCATCCACGATCTTGCTGCGGCGAGGAGATTATTGACGTCATCGACCGATGAGGCACTGCGCGCAGAGAAGCTCGTCGGATCCTTGTTGTAAGCCGCGAGCACCGTCGGATCGAAATAGAAGCCATGCTGAAAGGCGAGCAGCCTATTCGCCAACGTATCGCCCAGCGACCCCAAGCGCGGATCGAAATATCCGATCGCGGCGACGAGCCGGCGCCGATAGACGGTGGCGGTGCCGAGCGCCCAGAAATCGGTGTCGCGGATCACCCGGCGGACATCGGCCGGCGACAGATAACCGGGACGGCGCTGCGGCGCCGTGACCGGACGCAATCCGATCACCCGATCATCGCCATCGACGAGGACGACGCCGGCGCAAAAAAACGCCGCGTTCGGATAGGCGGTGAGCGCGTCGAGCGCGCGACCGAACAATCCGGGCAGCACGAAGTCGTCGGAGCCTGCGAACAGCAAGAACTCGCCCGTCGCAACTTCAAGCGCGGTTTTGACGGAGGCGACGATGCCCTGGTTTGTTTGGTTGCGAATGAGCCGGATCGTCGCGTAGCGGCGCTGCAGGGCCTCGATCACTTCCACACTGTTGTCGGTCGATCCGTCGTCCACCACGATGATTTCGCGTGCCGCCGGCGTCTGGGTTGCGAGTGCGTGCAGCGCCCGCGCGACAAGCTTGCCGTGATTGTAGTTCGGCAAGATCACCGACAACGACATCGACGGCGGTGGATCGCCCGCCGCCTGTGCCGGCGTCAACATGGCTTGCTCTGAGGTCATCGCCGAGTTTCACGTGAATGAGCCGGTGCTATAGCGTCCAAATTCGGACGCGGTCCAGCATTGATTTGGCGTCGGCACCGCAATCCGCGACCGCGCCGGGGCGTCGCTTGCCACTGCCAAGGGTGGCCGTTAAAAGCATCGCAACGCCGATTGAACGCGCGCCGAATCACCGGCGCCGGCGTATGATGCAGCCGATGGACAAATTCTCGAACGACCCCGTCGCCAGCTATTTTCGCCATTCGGTTTCGACGATGGAACTGGCGGCGAACGACGAGAAGCTCCATGGCGCCATCCGCACCATCGCCGATCTGATCGAAACCATCTTCCGCTCCGGCGGCAAGCTTATGATCGCCGGCAACGGCGGCAGTGCCGGAGACGCCCAGCATATCGCCGGCGAGTTTCTGTCGCGTTTGAATTTCGACCGCGCGCCGCTGCCGGCGATCGCGCTCTCCACGGACACATCGGTGCTCACCGCGGTCGGCAACGACTACGGCTTCGAACAGGTGTTCGAACGCCAGGTCCGCGGCCTCGGCAAGCGCGGCGACGGGCTGCTCGCGATTTCAACGTCCGGCAAGTCGCCCAATATCATGGCGGCGCTGCGGGCGGCGCGCGAACTCGGCATCACCACCATGGGCTTCACCGGTTCGGGGGATCGCGCCATGAACGAGCTCTGCGATGTCTGTCTGTCGGCACCGTCGCCGGAAACGCCGCAGATTCAGCAAATTCACATCACCGCGGCGCACGTGGTGTGCACCCTCGTTGAACAATCGATGTTCGGCAAGCGAGCCTGAGCACGGCCATGCCGGTCGCCGCGAGCGCAGCGATAGCCGCTATGGCCGCGGTCGTTTGCGCCGGACTTATTGTCATCATTCGACCCTGGCTCGAACGCTACGCGCTGGCGCATCCCAATAAGCGTTCGTCGCACAGCGCGCCGACGCCGCAAGGCGGCGGCGTCGCCGTCATGGCGGCGGCAATCGCCGTCGCCTGTGCGGCGTCGTTTTTCGTGCCTGAGCTTGGTCAGACTAACACTCCGGCCTCGCTAATCGCCGCTGTCCTTCTGATGGCAGGTGTCGGCGCCATGGCGGATCTCTATCCGGTTCATGTCGCGCCGCGACTGTTGCTGCAGGCACTCGCCGTGGCGCTTGTCATTTACACTCTGCCGGCCGAATTGCGTGCCGCGCCGTTTCTGCCCGCTTGGATCGAACGGATTTTGCTCGTCATCGGCGGCTTGTGGTTCGTCAATCTGGTGAACTTCATGGACGGGCTCGACTGGATGACCGTGGCCGAAGTGGTCCCGGTCACTGCCGCCGTCGCCGTCATCGGCTGTCTGGGACTTCTCCCCCCGCTTGCGATCGTGGCGAGCCTTGCGCTGTGCGGCGCCATGATCGGCTTTGCCTATTTCAACCGACCGGTGGCAAAACTATTCCTCGGCGATGTCGGCAGCCTGCCCATCGGGCTCGTACTCGGCTGGCTGCTCGTTCTCCTGGCCGGCACTGGCGGGCGCGCCGCCGCGGTCCTGTTGCCGTTATATTATGTCGCCGACAGCACGATTACCTTGCTGCGGCGGCTGCGGAATGGCGAACGGATTTGGCAGCCGCACCGGACCCATTTCTATCAGCGCGCGACGGCCGCGGGTTTTTCGGTGACCGAAGTGGTGGCGCGCGTTTTCGCCGTCAATCTCGCGCTCGGCGCGCTCGCAATCGCCACGGTCGTTTTTCGCGGCACGATCACAGAGATCGCAGCCCTTGCCATCGGCGGCGCGCTCGTCGCCCGGCTGCTGATCGTCTTCGCCCGGGGCCCTAGAGCCTAATCAGTCCTGATCGAATCAGAACTCGGCTCTGGCATTTTGTTGATGCATGATCTTGTCGGAAAACCGGTCCCCACTTTTACGGATCATGCTCTCGCGCGCCGTTACGGCGTCCGGTTTCCTGACGCCAAAGCCCGGGCGTCGTTGTTTCTGCGCACCATGCCGCCGGCCACACCGACGCCGAAGACGTAGAGCCAGCCTTGGCTGAAATCGAACAAGTGCGAATTCACGGCCGACGACACGATGTTCTCGATGACGACGACCATGCCGACCCAGGCCATCCAACCGCCGCTACAAAATAAAATGAAATGGGCGGCCCACATCGCTATCAGCACGACGGCACCGACACAGCCGAGCTGGATTGCGACCGCAAAGATCTGATTGTGCGGGTTGACCGTGACGACGCCGGCGGCGCCGGAGCTGCCTGCCGCGGCACGGCGAAACTCCGCGGTGATCGAGCCGGTGCCATGACCGATGAACGGCGCATCGGCGACGATGCCGATGGATTTCTTCAGAAACTCGACGTGCAAGCCAGTCGACGTTACCGCGTCGGCCGCGACATAGCTCCGCAGAGCCTCGACCGAATCGAGCGTGAAGTCGCGCAGATGCGGTGAGCCGAACCAGAGCGCGGGCGCCAGAATAATTCCGGCGAGGCAAGCCACCGCAACGCCCTTTGGGCCGGCGAGACGCCAGCCGAGGGCTGCGGCAAGCACGGGCGCCACCAATAGGCTGGTGCGGCTTGTGATGACGAAGGCATCATCGGCAAGAAAGAAAACCGCGAGCGCGACAAGGATGACGGCGTTGCGCCACTGACGCTGGACCGCGAACGGGCCGGCGATCCCGAGCAGCACAAAGCCGCAGATCAGAAACTCGCCGGCTTGGAGAATGTAATCCTTGACCGGAACGCCGTAGAAATTGCCGCGGGTTTGCAGCGCCGGAACAAGCGCGAAGGTCCACGAGGTGAGAAGTAGACAGATCGCGGAGGCCAAGTAACCGTAGAGCACCCAGGCGCCCTTGTCCGAACGGCGGAACTGCACGAGCAGCAGCGGGACCGCCAACAGCCGGAGAAAGCCTTCAAGGCCGCCGAAACGCTCGCTCCAGGTGACGTCGGCCCAGAGCATGCCGAGGACGGCGAGGCCCCAGAGCAGGACCGGCAGTCCGCCGGCCGGACTGGCGAGTTCCCGCCACAGCATAGCGCGGTCGAGCGTCGGCAGAACAGCCAGGAGCCAGAGCGCGATGAATATTCCGGTGACCGAGGTGGACCATGGCAGCGACACTGCGACGCCGATCGCCAGCCAGTCGGGAAGCGCCAGGAGCCGCTGCCGATCGAACAGCTCCGCGCGAACGCTCGCAGTCATTCTGTGTGCGTGCTCCAGCCGACCGCTGGATAAAGCGCCACGGCACCGCGCGCAACCGTGATTACTCGGCTTTGGCCGGCGGCCGCTTGCGCTGATCGAAGCGGCGGTCGAACACGTGCTCGGCGATGCGGTTCTTCAGCATTTCGATCGAGCCGCCGGCGATCATCCAACCCCGCGTCCGGCGCATGCAATATTCCACCAGCGTCTCGCGGCTATAACCCAAGGCGCCCATGACCTGGACCGCTTCGCTGGAAACTTCGAATCCGGTTTGGTTGCAGGCGGCCTTGGCGACGGCAGTTTCGTAGGCCGAGGGCAAGCCGCGATCCGCATTGGCGGCGGCGCGGTGGAGCAGCAATTGCGCGCTGTCGAGCTTGATCGCCATGTCGGCGAACTTCCATTGCAGACCCTGGAATTCGCACAGCGGCCGATCGAACTGCTCGCGCGTTGCCGCATAATCACGCGCCGCCGCAAAGGCATAGCGGCCATAGGCGAGCGACCGCGCGGTATTGCCGAGGCGTTCGACGTTGAAGCCCGCCATCTGCTGCTTGAAGCCCCCGGGGCCGAGCAGGACGTTCTCGGCAGGGATGCGGCAGTCGGTGAAGGACAGTTCGCACCATTCCTCGTCGCTCATAAACGCGCGCGGCGGGCCGATGGAAAAACCCGGCGTGTTGCGCTCCACGAGAACGGAACCGATGCCGCCCAGGCCGGGACCGAAGCGCACATAGATGAGAAAAATCCGCGCGTCGGAGCTGAAAGTCGAAAACACCTTGCTGCCGTTAATAACGTAATGCGCGCCATCGGCGCGCGCGCTGGTTTTGAGATCGGTCAGCGCCGAGCCGGCATCCGGCTCGGTCATGCCGAGGCTCATGACCATGCGGCCGGCGAGAAGCTCGCCGAGCCAGCGCTCCTTCTGCGCCGGCGTGCCGTATTCGGCAAAGGTGCGGATCGGTCCGAAATTGCCGAACTGCACCACATCGGCGCTGCGCGGGCATTCGGCGGCGACTTCCATGATCGCGATCACGGCGTCCATGAGCGTGCCGCCCTGCCCGCCTTCGCTTTGCGGCAGCGTGATGCCCAACAGGCCCTGTTTCGCCATCGCCTGAGCGACGTCGAATGGAAAGCGCGGATCGTGCGCACGCTTCAGCGCCCCCGGGGCGAGTTGCGCGCGGGCGAAGCGCCGGACGGTATCGGCGAATTGCTTTTGTTCGTCGCTAAAATCAAAGTTCATCGCAGCTTCGCCTTCGTGTTGAAGGACGCGATTTCGAGCGGGTTGAGCGACCTAGGCAATTTGATTCCCCATTATCGGGATGGCTTCTTCCTCGAATCTACATTAGCATGACGGTGTTTCGGCCACGCACTGGGAGATTATCGATGAAACAGGTGCTCTTGGCGGTGTTGCTCGCCCTTGGTATTGGCGCGGCGTTCATCGCGTCCTCGGGTATTTCGGCAGCCGGGGACAATCAGGGTTGCTACAGGGCGGATCCGGCGACCAGCCCTCCGTAACTTGACGCAGAGATAACTCGACGCACGAAGCGGGACCTTTGGTCTAACGAGCCAAGGGCCCCGTGTCGCGTAAATAGACCACTGCATACTGATCTTTATAAATCCGCTGCCATCCCGGCAGATTGTCGAGCAGCGGTATGTGATTGTTGTTTGGTGTGAGCAACGCCCAGCCGATGCCATACTGATCGACGAGCTTGGTGAACTCTCCCAGCTGCGCGTACCGCTTCAGTAATGCATCACCATACATGTCGATGCGGCCGTCGATCAGCGGCGGTGCAGCGCCAGAATAAATCAGATAATCGCCGAAATTGATGTCATTGAAGACCGGCCCGGCCGCATGCTGTGCGACGGCGGCGGTGATCGCCGCCCGCGGCGCGAACGTCCCTTCGTCATTCTCGACGCCAATTCGCGTCGCCACCGCGCCCAATGCCAGCACAACGACGCCGACGAGCGCGCCGTAGCCGACAGCCGAGCGGTCGGCGAACCAGCGGCCGAGCGCCGGAATCGCATGGCGGTTCAGCTGCGGCCCGAGCGCCGGCGCGACGAGGAGCGGCGCGACGAGGCCCAACACCTCGCCCAGCCGCTGATGTTGTAATGCGACGTGCAGCAGAACGAAAAACATGGCGATCCTGGTGACCGGGATACGCACGCCGAGGGTCAAGGCGCCGAGCAACACCAGCATCAGCCAGGGCTCGAGCGGCTGGGCGATCTGAAAATTGGGACTCTGCCATTCCGCGACGAAGGCCAGCCCATAATTCATGCGAATGAGGTCGAAGGGCAGCTTCAGTCCGGCAATTCCGTTGGGCGTGACCAGCGAGGCGACGACGGCCAGCGCGCCGAAGATCGCCCAGTCGCGCGCGGCCCGGGCCGCGGCATCCCGGTCCGGAGCATTGATGACCGCTTCGCCGGCAAACAACACGGCAAGCATCAGGCCGATGATGTAGCCGCTATGGAGATTGGCCCATAGGACCATCAGCAGGCAGCCGAGCAAGGGCGGCGCGGCACGGCGGTGTGCAGCGGCGACCAACATCGCGACCCAGGCCACCATCAACGGCAGGCTGAACGCGTGCGGCCGCGCCAAGAGGTGGGGAAAGCACAATCCCGCAGCCATCCCCGTGCCGATCAGCGCATAGGCCGGTTCGACATAGCGCATCAGTGCGCGCTGCAGGAGCACGAGGGCGAGCGCAAAACAAAATGCCGCCATCACAACAAGCGCGGCCCAGCCGAATCCATCGCGCAGGACCGCCATGATGACCTCGGCCAGCCATTCATGCGGCACCCACGGCGCGCCGGGCATCGAATAGGAGAACAGATCGTGGTGCGGAACCGCGTGATGCGCAACGATCCAGCGCCCGACCGCGACATGCAGGTAAATGTCCGGATCGTGCAGGACGTGACGGGCCCAACTCAGCGTCGGAGCAAACGCCGCAAGCCCAACCAGAAGCGGCAACCACACGCTCACGCGGTTCGATGCCGCCGGCGGGACGGTATCCGTCATGCCGGCACGAATGCGCGCGGCGGTGGGCATCGGTCAGCGGGCATCGAGCTCGGCAACCTCCTTCCCGCAATATCCCTTGACGTCCGCCGGCGACAGCGCCGCCGGCGACCACGCGGTCGCCTTCACATCGATCGCCGCACATTGCTGGAACGACGCCCGCGCGCCGGCGCCGTCGCCCTGCGCCTTCAGTGTTTCGCCGATGCGTTGGTGGCTGAGCGCGAGCATCCTCAGCCAAGCGCCATTCCGGCAATTCTTGCCGGCAAGTTCGAGCGCCATGGCCTGCGAACGCCGATAGTTGTCGAGCGCGGCGGCAAGATCGCCTTGCGCGCGCTTGGTGTCGCCGATCTTGGAAAATGCGTTCGCCACATCGTACAGCGCGAAATTATTGGATCGGTTCCGCGCCAGCAATTCCTGGGTCATGGCAAGATAGGCGCCGAATTCCTCCAGCGCGGCGTCGTAATTTTTTTCCTGCAGATAGACCTCGCCGATGCGCTGATGCGCGGTCGCGTAGAAGTCGCGGAACCGGAAATTCGACACGTCCGAATTCGACAAAGTGGTCGCCAGCGCGAGATACTGTTTGTATTCCGCCATCGCATGGGCCGTATCGTTTTGCGCCATCCAGGCATCGCCCAACCGTTGACGGCTCTGGACCAGGGCGGACAGATAGTTGGCGTCCTGCGGATATTTGGTCACCAGATCGGACGCGATCGAAAAATCGGTCTGATATTGCACGGCGGCCTCGGCCGGCTTGCCTTTGAGCAACAACTCGTCGCCGATCCGTTCGGTGGTGAATGCGACATCGGCGAGCCAGCGCTTTTCTCCCGGCTGCCGCACCAGCGCCGCCTGCAAATCCTTCAGTTCGGTATCGAACGCCTCGTCCGCGCCGTCGAGATCGCCCATCACCCGCAGCGCGTCGCCGCGCGTCTCATAATCCGTCAGCAGCCGTTCGTGCAGAAAGGCGTCGTCCGGCGTGATGGCGAGAAGCTGTTTCGCGGCCACCGCCGCCTGCTGCGCTTCGTCGGCCGCCGCGACGCAATCGCATTGCCAGAACAGCACGTCGCTGAGTTCCCCTCTCGCCATCGCATAGAGCCGGAGCCAGCGCGGGTTTTTTGGATCCTTGGTATTGAGTCGGCCGGCGAGCTTGACCTCGTCCTGCGCCGTCTGCACCGCCTTGGTGTCTCCGATCGACACCTCCATCAGCGCCACGATATCGAGGAGCTGCGTGCGCGCCGCCGTCACCTCGTCGGTATCGCCGGTGTCGGAGAGGCCGCCCACTGTGCTTTGCGCGCGGCCGACGAGAGAATGCAGGATATCCGTCGTCAGATTGCCGTCGTCGTAATTCTCCTCCAAGAGCTGCAAATCGCCGACCGACTGGTTGAGCGCCAATTGATAATTCTTTTCGGCCTGATCGAGAGCGCTGGTCGCGACGCCGCGCTCGAGCCAGGCGAAGATCCCGCCGGCGACCGCGAGCAGCAGGAACACTGAAACGATCGCCGCGAATTTTCGACTGCGTGCTAGCTCGCGCCGCAGCGCCTCCTCCTTGACGCGCTGCGCCGCCGCGACGCGTTGCCGCTCCGCCTCGATCGAAGCGTCCGCATAGGCGACGATTTCGGGATCGAGCCCGGCGCGCCAGCGTGACAAAGCGTCTTCCGCCTCGGCAAGGCGCCGCCCCGGCGGCAGCAGAAAATCGGCATGCCTATCGTTACGCTTCCAGTTTTCCGCTTCCTCTTGCAGCCGACGCCGCACGATGAGGAAATCGCGGTGATCCTTGATCAAGGCTACGAGGCGGGGCCAGTTCGCCAACAACGCCTCGTGCGCGAGGCGAAGCGTGACGCCCGAGCCGGCATCGTCGGCCACAGCGAGCCTCGCGGCGACCAATCGATTTGCCAATTCGCGCTGCAGCGGGTCGTTCAGCGTGTCCTGCCGCACGGTGCGCGCCGTCACGGTGCCCTTCGCCTCGTCCACCTCGACGAGGGCGAGCAACAGCCCCGGAAGCGCGTCGACGAACTCCGCAGGCAACCCTTCGACGAAGGCTTCGGCGTGGCGCGCGATCGCGCCGGCAAGCCCGCCGAGATCGTTATAGGTACGATAGGTGAGGACGCTGCCGCCGTCGGCCTCGACGTCGCGGCGATACAGTTCGTCGAGCACGAAGGACAATAGCGGCAGCGACGCTGGATCGCGTGTGGCGGCTTGGCGGATGGTCGATGCCAGACTGATGCCCGTCTCCGGCTCGATTTCGAACGACAGCCCCGCCACTTCCGCCGGACGGCTGATGATCTGTTCCAATTCCGCATCGCTTGGCGTCGACAACTGGTAGAGACCGGTCCCGGTCGCCAGAGCGTTGAGCTCGGGCAGTTCCGCGAGCCGATGATAGAAATCGCTGCGTAATGTGGCGATCAGCCAGACGAAACCGCTGCGAGCGAGCTTTGCCAGCAATGTATCGAGCGCCCGGCGCGCATCATCGTCGAAAGCCGCAGAGGTAAAAAACACTTCGAACTGGTCGAGTACCAGGATCAGCCGTCCGCGCCGGATTCCGCCTGGCGGCATGTCGCGATTGTCCGCGGCTGCCCGCTCCAGCGCGAGGCGCAGCGGCACCACCGCAAGCCCGGCACCGGCGCGTAGCTGCGCGGCGACCTCGGCCTCCTGATAACCGACGGCGGCAAGTTCGGGCAGTGCGCGCTCGCGCATCAGCGCGGCGGCAAGGCCCGCGAACAGGTCGGGCGCGAGTTGCGCCGGGTCGATGACCGCGTGACGCCAAGTCGACACGCCGGCGACGACGCCGGGGGCGATGAGATCGGGGAGTAGCCCTGCCCGCACCAGCGATGATTTGCCGGAGCCGCTTGCGCCCAGCACCAGCATGAAAGCCGCGCCCTCGCCGGCATGGCGCACCAGCGCTTCGGTGATCTCGCGCTCGGCCCGCTCGCGGCCGAAAAACACGGCGGCGTGCTCGACGTCGAACGCCTGAAGACCGCGATAGGGCGACCCCGACCACCAATCGATACGATCGCCCGCAATGGCGCGCGTCACCCGTAACGGCCCGGGCGGCAGGCGCCGGCGCAGCAGTTCGCGCAGGTGGCTCTCGAGTTGCGCGTCGAACTCGTCGAGCGTGTCAAAACGATTGAATGCAGCCTTGAAGCCGGCGCCGGGGGCCTCGAAATGCCGTTGCCAGAAGCTCTGCAGCGATTCCCATTGCTGGCGAATCTGATCGAGCTCCTCGGCGTGACTGAACCGCGCTTCGCCCGCCGCGAACTTGCGGTACACGAGAAGATCGGGAACGCCGCCTCGCTTTTCCCGTGCCTCCAGCGCCTGCTCGAATTCCCATTCGGTACCCGTTACCGGCACGCGCCCATCGCGCCCGGCATATTCTCGGGTCGCAGTTCGCTCGGGCAACGGCGTACCGAGACGCGACCAGAGAATGAGAACAACGATGTCGGCATTGGCGGGCTGATCGATGATGTCCTGAAAATGGCCCGAGCTCAGCATCGGCTCGTATTCCCACAGCACCGCGGTGAGATCGAAGAAGCGCGCGAATTCGCGCCGTAACCGGCTGATCACCAAGGCCGCCCGGCGACGCTCCTCATTCACGTCTCCCGGCGATGAAATGAAAATCTTGAGCGGCTGCGCCAACGCTATCCCCTCAGCGGTGCGGCTTCGACCCGCCGGTTGCGCCGATGGTGCAGCCACAGGACCGGCGGAGCAAGCGCGATTACTGCGCCGTCACTCCAGTTTTCTCAATGATAACCGACCATTTGGCTTGTTCGGCCGCGATATCGTCCGCATAGGCTTGCGGCGTGCCCGGCCGCGTCACGGCGCCGTCGACGGCGAGCCGGTCATGTATTTCGGCGTCGGCCAGCGCATCGTTCAGAGCCGTGTTGAGTTTAGCGATGATTTCGCCCGGCGTACCGGCCGGTGCGACCAAGCCGTAATGCAGTTCAGCGTCGTAACCCGAAAGGCCCGCCTCGGCGACGGTCGGCAGTTGCGGAAACAGCGGCGATCGCTCGGCGCCGGTCACCGCAAGCGCATGCACCTGACCCTCCCGCGCCAGACCGACAACGCTTGCCATCGGACAGAACATCAGCGCCACATGCGCGCCCATCAGATCGGTGAGCGCAGGCGCCACGCCCTTATAGGGTACCGCGGTGAGTTTGATGCCGGCCATGGTGGCGAACAGCTCGCCCGCCAGATGGGTGCTGGTGCCGGTCCCGGTCGAGGCGAAATCGAGCCCCGCGCCTTCACGGGCGAGCGCGATCACATCGGCGATCGAATGCGCCGGCGACGACGGCGGCACCAAAACCAGATTTGGGCTCGACGCGATCAAGCCGATCGCGGCGAAATCCTTCTTCGCATCGTAGCCGGCGTCGGGATAGAGCGATGGATTGATGGCAAGCGAGCTCGTGGCGATCATGATCGTATAGCCATCCGGCGCACTTCGCGCCGCGTCGCGCGTGCCGATGGTGCTGCCGGCGCCGCCGCGGTTCTCGATCACAATCGGCTGGCCGAGCCTCGCGCTCATCTTGGCGGCGACGAGCCGCGCGATCACGTCGTTCCCGCCGCCGGCCGGATAGGGCACGATCAGCATGATCGGCCGCGATGGATAATCGGCCGCCGTGGCTCGACGCGGCGCCGCTGAGATGACGCCGGCGAGAAGGGCCGCGATAAGGACAAAAACTCTCGGTGAGTTCATTGGTAAATTGCGGTCGGGGTCAAATGTCTACTTGGGCTCGATACCCGCGGCGCGGATCACCGCTCCCCATTTGCTATCCTCGTGGTCGATCACGGCTGCGTGCTGCTCCGGCGTGGTCGGCTCAGGCTCGGCGCCCTCGTTGATGATGCGTTTGCGCACCTCGTCGCTCGCCAGCGCGGCACGCAATTCCTTGTTCAACCGTTCGACGATGGGCCGCGGCGTACCGGCCGGCGCCAGCAAGCCATAATTCAATGTCGCATCGAAACCCGGCAGGCCGGATTCGGCGAGCGTCGGCAGATCCGGGAGCAGGCTCGAATGCTTGGCCGACGTCACCGCCAAGGCCCGGACGAAGCCGCCGTCGAGCGCCGCGCGCGACGCCGGGATCGGGTTGAAGCCTACTTTGACGAAGCCGCCCATCATATCGGTCGCGAGCGGCCCTGAGCCTTTCTCGATGATTTGCTGAACGTTGACGCCGGCCTGTTGCGCGAACAGGATCGAAGCGAGGTAGTTGACCGTGCCGGCCCCGGGCGTGGCGACCTGGTACGGCTCTTTTGCGCTTTTCATCTGCGCGATCAATTCGCCGACATTGTGCACCGGCAAATCCTTGTAGACGAGCAGCAGCGCCGGCGCCGACGCAATCAGCCCGAGCGGCGCAAAATCCTTGCGCGGATCGTAGCCGACGTTTTTGTAAAGATGCGGGCCGGTGGCGAGCGTCGAGGTATAGCCGAGAATGATGGTGTAACCGTCGGGCGCGGCGTGCGCGACGTCGCGGGTGCCGGCGGTGCCGCTGCCGCCCATATTGCCGTTCTCGATGACGATCTTCTGGCCGAGCGCGGCGCTCATTTTATCGGACACCGAGCGCGCCAGAATGTCGTTACTGCCGCCGGGCGGCAGCGGAATCATCAGCACGATCGGCCGGTTCGGGTAATCGTCGGCCGCCGCCGGCCATTGCAGACCGATTGCCGTCATGACTAGCGCGGCCGTTATCGTCGCCGGCACCGCAAGCGCCCTCAGCACTCGCCCCATCCGGTTGCTCCGTCCCACGGTGTCCTCCATTTTATTGTTGCAGCACCGGCCTGTCCCGGCCGATAAATCTTGCGCTTAGCCTAGCCCGTAGCCGGGCCCGTTGTCATGCCGCTCGCATCGGCCATTACGTCGCAACAACGATCGCCCGGGGAGAACGCATGACCTGGTCCGACACCTTTCTCGGCCTGCTCAAGGACAACGACGTCCGCCTCATCGCCTATGTGCCCGACAACGTGCTCACGCCGCTCCTCAAGGGCGTCACCGCCGACAATTATTTTCTGTCGGTCGGGGCGACGCGCGAGGACGAGGCGATCGGCACCGTCGCCGGCGCCTATATGGCGGGCCTGCGCGGGGCGGTGATGATGCAGACCTCGGGCTTTGCGCTCCTGGCCAATGCGCTCGCTTCGCTCACCGTACCGTACCAGATCCCGTCCATCATGGTGATTTCGGAGCGCGGCACCATGGGCGAATTCAATATCGGCCAGTCGCTGGTCGCCCGCACCATGCGGCCCGTGCTCGACACGCTCGGCATCGTGCATCACACGCTGACCGACGAAGCGACCATGCCATTCGTCGTTGACTCCTCGATCAAGCAGGCCTTCGCGACGCAAGCGCCGGTTGCCTTCATCCTGTCGCCGCTACTGACCGGCGGCAATCCGGCGGCGCACGCCAAGTTGAAGATTTGAGGAGGCTTGCGTGAGTAACGAACGAGCCGCGGTGAAGACGCTCAATCGCACCGCACTGACCAAGCTTCTGGTGCAAAAACTCAAACACGACGAAGCGGTGATCGGGGGCATCGGCAATGCCAATTTCGATCTGTTCGCCGCCGGGCATCGGCCGCAAAATTTCTACATGCTCGGCAGTATGGGGCTCGCCTGCCCGATCGCGCTCGGCGTCGCGCTGGCGCAACCCGAACGCGGCGTCATCGCGCTCGAAGGCGACGGCTCGATCCTGATGGGGCTCGGCTGCCTCGCCACCATTGCCAATCTGAAGCCGCGCAATCTGACCATCGTAATCTGGGACAACGGCATTTATCACATCACCGGCAAGCAGCCGGCGGCGACCTCGGGCGCGACCGATATCGTCGCCGTGGCGCGCGGCTGCGGTATTGCCGCGAGCGAATGGGTGCGCGACGAGGCGCATTTCGAGAAATTGCTCGACCGCCGCTTCGACGCGGGCGGACCAAATTTGCTGGCGGCGAAGATCGACGACGAGGCCGGTCAGGGCCAGACGCCGCGCGATCCGGCGCTCATCCGCAGCCGCTTCATGAAGGGGCTCGGCACCGGCCGAAGCGGCGCGCTCGAGGCGTAGCCGTGATAGGCGACACGCCACCAATCCCTATCATGCCCAACGACAGGACTCGATCACCACGCATAACGGGCGCGTATTGTTCCGATATAGGTCTGAGAGTTTGCATTCAATTCGCTGTCCGCGAGGGCGGCGAGCGATATCCCATTCCGAAAGCCGATCTCCACGCCGACCGAGGCGAGTAAGGAATCCCGCAGCGGCACCGCACCCGTGACGATGAAGTTGGATCCGGGCAGCGCCTGAAACGCGGCACTCATGCTCGAATCGGACCAATAATCGTGAGCCCAGGCGGCGCGCGCGCGCAACGCCAGCATCGCACCGTCGCGGAGCGCCACGGCGTCGTCGGCCCAAGCGCCCAATTCGGTGCGGGTCGTGGTCGTCGCTTGCCCGTTATAGGCAAGCGCAAAACTGGGCGAACCAGAGACCGCGGTCTCGCCATAGGCCGGCGTCCTGAAGGTCTGCATCTGCAGGGCCGCATAGGGGATCAGACCCCATTCCCGCAACGCGAAAGCGCCCGGCAAGGTGAACCGATAGCCGCCTTCGATCCGGCCACCGACGCCGTAGGCCGGAAAACCCGCGTCAAGTTGGGATGGGGTTCCCAGATCCAAATATCGCACGGTGGATTCCCGCTCCCAGGTGTAGGCGAGCGCGGTTGCGATATAGGCGGCGTTGACGCGGCTAAAGCTGTAGACGGCGGCCTGAAACATGTCGCTGTGTCCGTTGCCCAGTCCCTGCGACAAACCGAAATTGGTCCCCCCGGCCCCGAGCGCAACTCCGACCAATGTGTAAGGCGTGATGCGATAGTCGAGACCGAGGGCGGAACCGAAGACGCGCGCCGATCTGTCGGTGCTGCCAACCAATGGATCGCCGTTCGCGTTGCTGGTGCCACCGTAGGCCGCGGTCCAGACGCCCCAGCGGCTGGGCTCGGGTGCGGCCCCGAACGGGGCCTTGTAAAACGACGTCTTGTAGATGAGCGGCGGTGGTGGCGGCGGCGGCGCGACGTCGCGGCTGTCGGCGAACGGACCGGTCACCAGCGACAGGAACGAGTTCGTCGCCAGAACGCCGGCCGGGGCAACGGCGGTGCCGAGTTCGCCGGAAAGCTGTCCCAATGCATTCGCCAGATCAGCCGGCGACAGGTTGAATAGGTTCAGAAACACCACCGGCAGCACGGCGCCGCCGTCCACCGCGTTATCGAGGCCAGCCGCAACGGCGAATTCATTGGCGCTGGCGCCGGGCGGGAGCAACGAGGTGAAGAGCGGAACCCCGGTAGGACCGAGGATGACACCGCCGGGGCCGACCAACAGATCGCACACTGAAATCGTATTGGTATCCAACGTCACCGCACCGGTTTGCGCCAAGGCCGCGCCGCAGGTGATCGTAGCGCCGGTGTTCAAGGTGACGCTCGCCTGCGCGAGAATGTCTCCCGCAAACACCGTTGTCGTGCCAAGCGTCGCCGAGCTGCCGACCCGCCAAAACACATTACCGCCTTGCGCGGCGTTGATCAGAGTAACACTCGACGCGTTGGCGGTGGTCAGCGTGCTTGCAATATTGAAGATGAAGACTGAATTGGGATTGCCCAACCCGTTCAGCGTGAGGCCTCCGGTCAACTGCGCCGCGGAACTAAAATTATAGGTCCCCGGCACAAGCGTGAGACCACCCAGATTTTGACCCGTGAGATCTACCGTGGCCGGCCGACCCAAGAGATTATTGTACGCGGTTGTGAGGTCGATTTGAGCCTGGATTGCTACGGCATCGTTCTGATGAACCGAAGCTCCCGGCCCGGTCAGGATTCCAGGTCCGCCGTCCACGACGAAAAATCCGGTGATGGCGCTGCCCGGACTGACGCCGAGGTTGCCAGGAAGCGCGGCCGTTCCGGAAAGGACAGTCGGACCGGTATTGGTCACTGTCGACCCGCCGAGCACCGCGAAGGTGTCGACCGTGCCCAGCGGCGGCGCCTGCGCCAACGCCGGAGAAGCTGTCGCGACGATGACCGCGCCAATCACCGCCACAGCGGCAAACATGCTGCAGCGAGCACATTGAGCTTTTATGAGAGCCTTCTGATTGTTCCTGGATCGACAAACGCGCGCCGCGGCCAACCTGTCCGCGAATGCGCGCCGGATTACGCCGAAGCAAAACCAATGACCAAAACAAAGCCCCGGCGGCGTCATGACTTGCCCCATTTCCGCAAAGCGCAACGCGTAACGCGTAACGCGTAACGAAACGCCGGTTGGGTGTTACGGATTAGTCTGTGGCGACAGGTCGACGCTCGACAACACGAATCAATCAAGGGTACGCTAGATTGGGCGCAAAGGCCGCGCCACTTGGTACAACTACCAATGCGCTCCGACCGGATTGGATATGATGGAAAAGCTGATCATCACCGTCGCCTGCGACTCGCGGACTTCGTATCCGATCAACCATTATTGTCCGCCGCAGGAAGACATCGAAGGCGTGGCGCAGCAATATCTCGACGGCATCAGCGCCGGCGCCGCCATCGCCCATATTCACGGCATCCGCACGCTGGAAGAGACCATGCAGGCCGATGGCCGCCAGGTCTCGCGCATGAATCAAGAAGGCTGGAAGCGACTCAACGACGCGATCCTGTCGCGCAGCAGCCCGGTCATGCAGTTCGGCGTCGCCAGCGCCCGCATCGAGGAGAAAGTCAAGCTGATGGGGCTTTCGCCCGACATGATGGCGGTCGCCTTCAACGCCCATGACGAATATTTCAATCCCGATCCGCAATTCCCGCCGAAGCGCATGATGGCGATCCATCCGGTCGAGGAATTGCTCGCTTACGCCAAGGCCGCCGACGAGCACAAAGTGAAGCTCGAAGTCGAATGCTTCCACACCGGCGCGTTCTGGAATCTCGAATTCGTCCGCAAGCACGGCTATCTGAAAGACAAGGCCTACACCACGCTGTTTCTCGGCTGGCCCGGCGGCACCTGGACGCCGCCGACCGAGAAGGCGCTGATCTATATGGTCGACCACCTGCCGAAAGATTGCATCTGGAACGTCAGCGTGATGTCGCCGCAAAAGCAATGGGATCTGCTGTCGCTCGCGGTGTCGCTCGGCGGCCATGTCCGGGTCGGCTACGAGGACAATCCCTATATCGCGCCGGGGGAACTGGCGAAGAACAACGCGGTGCTGGTCGAGCGCATGATGAAGATCGCGCAAGGCCTCGGCCGCGACGTGGCGACGCCGAAAGAGGCGCGCCGGATTCTCGGCCTCGCGCGCGCTTAGAAGTCGCATGATTGAGCGCCGGCTCGGCACGACGGAGCGCCGCGTTTCGCCGGTGGGCCTCGGCTGCAACAATTTCGGCGGCCGGCTCGACCGCGCCGCATCGATCGAGGTCGTCCATGCCGCGCTCGATGCCGGCATCACGCTGTTCGATACCGCGGACATTTATGGTCAGCGCGGCGGTTCGGAGACGATTTTGGGCGAAGCCTTGGGCGCGCGCCGCAAGGACATCGTTCTCGTCACGGAATTCGGCTTGGCGATGGATGACGAAGGCCGCCTGAAGGGCGGTTCCGCGCGCTATGTCGCAACCGCGATCGAGGCAAGCCTCAAGCGGCTGAAGACCGATTGGATCGATCTTTATTTTCTGCACCGGCCCGACCCGCAAACGCCGATCGAAGAGACCTTGCGGGCGCTGGACGGATTGATCGCGCAGGGGAAGGTGCGCAGCATCGGCTGCTCGAATTTTTCCGCCGCCCAGGTCACAGAGGCCGAGCGTGTCGCTAGCACAAACGGGTTCGACCGCTTCGTCGCTTGCGAGGATCAGTACAATCTGCTGTCGCGGCAAATCGAGGCCGAGCTTATTCCGGCGATGCACGCCCATGATCTGACGCTGCTGCCGTACTTCCCGCTGGCGAGCGGCATGCTGACCGGGAAATACCGCTTCGGCGCGCCGATCCCTCCCGGCACGCGATTGTCGCAGGCGCGCTACTCCGATCGCTTCCTCAACGACGAAAATTTTCGCATCGTCGAAGGCTTGCGCGCCTTCTGCGCCGGGCGCGGGCGATCGTTGCTCGATCTCGCATTCGGGTGGCTGTTGTCGAAGCCCGTGGTCGGCTGCGTTATCGCAGGCGCCAGCACGCCCGAGCAGGTTCGGCAAAATGTCGCGGCGAGCGGCTGGCGGCTTGACGCCGATGCGATGGCCGAGGTCGATCGCCTGACGCGAAGACGCGACAAAGCCGTAGCCTCGTTTCGACCGGCCACATAAAATCCAGTTGTGCCGATCGCCCCGCGGATTAGCCGCAGACACGGTATCGAGGCATGATATCTTTCCGACATTGCAGCGACTTTGACCCCGTGAGGAGCGGTCAATTGACAGGTAAACTCGGCAGGCGGGGGTTCATGTCCATGCTCGGCGGCGCCGCTGTTGCTTGGCCGTTTGCCGCACGCGCACAGCAATCGTCGCTGCCGGTTGTCGGCTTTCTCACCAGCCGAACCCGAGCGCAAGCCGAATATCTTGTCGCCGCATTGCTCGCGGGCCTCAAAGAGGCGGGCTTTAGCGAGGGCCAGAACGTCGCCATCGACTACCGCTACGCCGAGAGCCACTACGAACGGCTGCCGGCGCTGGCGCAGAGCCTGGTGGAGCGCGGTGTCGCCGTCATTGTCGCCGGCGGCACCTCCGGCCCGGCGATCGCCGCCACCAGGACGATCCCCATCGTATTCACCACCGGCTTCGACCCGGTGTCTTCCGGGCTCGTCAACAGCCTCAATCATCCCGACCGCAACGTCACCGGCGCGACGTTCTACTCCGGCGCGCTGAGCGCCAAGCAAATGGAATTCCTGACCGCGCTGGCGCCGAAGACCACCGTGTTCGGGCTGCTGGCGAATCCGAACGGATCGAGCGTCGCGTCGCAAATTCATGATGCGCAAGCTGCGGCTGGTGCCGTCGGCCGCGAGTTGCACGTGCTCGACGCCGCCAGCGAAGGCGAGATCGATGCGGCCTTCGCGGCGCTGGCGAAACTCTCCGACCCCGCGCTTCTTGTCAGTGTTGATCCTTTCTTCGACAGCCGCCCCGCGCAACTGATCGAGCTTGCGGCACGGTACAAACTCCCCACCGCCTATTACCTGCGCGATTTCGCGCGAGCCGGCGGATTGATAAGTTACGGTGCGAGCATCATCGACGCCTATCGGCAGGCAGGCGTTTACGCCGGCCGCATCCTCAAGGGCGACAAGCCCGCCGACCTTCCGGTTCAACTGCCGACCAAATTCGAGCTGGTCATCAATCTCAAGGCCGCGAAGGCGCTCGGGCTCAGTGTGCCGCAGACCCTGCAGGTGGTTGCCGATGAGGTGATCGAATGAAGCGGCGGGCGTTCATCGCGCTTCTCGGCGGCGCCGCGGTCATTTCGTCTCTGGCCGCGCGCGCAGAGCAGCCGATCGTGCTGGTGATCGGCTGGCTGAGCGGCGTGTCGCTCCAAACCAGTCAACCTACTCTGCCGGCCTTCTTGAAGACGCTCGGTGACGCCGGCTATGTCGAAGGCAGCAATCTTCGGATCGAATACCGTTGGGCCGAAGGACAATACGACAAACTGCCGGCACTCGCCGCCGACCTCGTCGCCCGTCACGTTGCGGTGATCGCCAGTGCGACCGGGGAGCCCGCGGCCTTTGCGGCTAAAGCCGCGACTTCGACAATTCCGATCGTGATGGTCGTCGGCGGGGATCCGGTCAAGGAAGGCCTCGTTGCCAGTCTCAGCCGGCCCGGCGGCAATATCACCGGCGCGACTTTGTTCGCCTACGAGATGGAATCAAAGCGCCTCGGACTCCTGCACGAGGCGGTACCCGCGGCGAAAAGCATCGCCGTCCTGGTCAATCCGCAAAACCCCAACGTCGACGCGCAGGTGCACGATGTCC
Organism: Xanthobacteraceae bacterium; assembly: GCA_049282655.1. Taxonomy (GTDB): domain Bacteria; phylum Pseudomonadota; class Alphaproteobacteria; order Rhizobiales; family Xanthobacteraceae; genus BOG-931. The sequence goes on along the minus strand of JBAPUM010000060.1, from coordinate 95,912 downwards.
GTGAAACGGCCGCCCGCATCGGCGTCGAAGTCGTCATTTTCAATGCCAAGACCGGTGAGGAGTTCGAAAGTGTCTTCGGCGCGATCGCAGAGCGACAAGCGGGCGCGCTGCTCGTCGCCGGCGATCCGTTCTTCAACGCCCGCCGCCTGCACCTGATCGCACTCGCGGCGCAGCATCGCCTGCCGGCGATCTACGAATGGCGCGAGTTCGCCCTTGATGGCGGGCTGATGAGCTACGGGACGGTCCTGACGGATGCCTATGCCCAGTCCGGCGCCTATGTGGGCCGTATCCTCAAGGGTGAAAAGCCCGGCGACCTGCCGGTCGTGCTGCCCACCCGATACCAACTCGTCATCAACCTGAAGACCGCGAAAGCGCTCGGACTCGACATCGCGCCGATGCTGTCGGCTCGCGCCGACGAGGTGATCGAGTGAACGGCTATGCGGCGGCCGCCGCGGACTTCGCTTCCGGCACGACGTCGTAATCGTAGAGCCGCCGGCGGAAGTCGGCATGTGCCTTTATTTCGGCATCGCGGACGCCGAGATCGCCGTAGGCCGAATCGTAACGCATGCCGTTCTCGCGCGCACCGCGCTGCACCGAGGCCACGCGCGCTTTGCGCAGATCTTCGTAGACGGCGAGCGCCTCGGCCACGCGGTCGCGGCCGTATTGTTGGAGGATGATCGCGAGCGCCATGCCGTCCTCGATCGACTGATTGGCGCCCTGGCCGAGATGCGGCAGCATGGCGTGCGCGGCGTCGCCGAGGAGCGTCAGCTTGCCTTTGGTCCAGACCGGCAGCGGGTCGCGATCGTAGAGCGCCCAGCGGAACGTCATCTGCACTTCTTTCAGAAGCGTCGCGATGTTCGGATCCCAGCCGGAGAATTCGCGGCGCAACTCGTCCAGATCGCCCGGCGCGGTCCACGATTCCTTCATAGCCTGGTCCGCCGGCACGAAGCCCACATAATTGATCAGGGAGCCTGAGCGCAGCGGGAAGGTGAGGAAATGCTTGCCCTTGCCGAGCCACATCTGCCAGGCGCCGTTCGGCCAATGCGGCACGCGCTCGTGCGGGACGATGCCGCGATAGGCGACCGAGCCGGAGAAGACCGGCATCGATACCGGAGTCACATAAGGGCGCAGCACCGAGTGGATGCCGTCGGCGGCGACGACGAGATCCGCCTCGATTTTCGCACCGTTGGCAAACGACAGGCGGGCGCGACCGCCTTCTTCGGCGAAACCGGTGCAGCGATGATCGCAGTGCACGACGCCCTGCGGCAAGGCGGCCGAGAGAAAGTCGACGAAGTCGGCGCGATGCATGCCGAAGGTGGCGTTCCAGCCGGACGAATCCGTCACCTGGACCGGCGCAATCGCCGAGCCGTCGTGACGGAAATAGCGCGACGTCGGCCCGACGCGCGCGCCGTATTTCTCGACCGCAGGGCCCAAGCCTATTCGTTCGAGCTGCCGACAGCTGTTGGGAGTGATGAATACCCCGGCGCCGACTTCGCCCAACGCCGGCGCCTGTTCGTAAACGCTGACCTTGAAGTCCGTCGCGCCAAGCTTGTTTTGCGCAATCAGCGCGTTGGCGGTGAACAGACCGCCGATGCCGCCGCCCACGATCGCGATGTTCAATGGTGACGTCATCGATTGACTGCCTTCACGTTCGCTTTGACGTTACTTACCCAAAAAGTGCTTCTCGAGCCCCTGCCAGCCCTCGAAATAATCGTGCTGCAGCTCCGACGATTCGACGGCATAGCGCGTCAGCCGCATGGCGAAACGGCTTTCGAACATGAACGCCATGGTGTCTTCGATCTTGTGCGGCTTGAGCTCGGCGCGCGAGGCGCGCTCCCAGGTCTCGGCGTCGGGTCCGTGCGCAGTCATGCAATTGTGCAGACTTGCGCCGCCCGGCAAAAAGCCTTCCGCTTTGGCGTCGTAGACGCCGTGCAAGAGTCCCATGAATTCGGTCATGACGTTGCGATGATACCATGGCGGCCGGAACGTATCCTCGCCGACGAGCCAGCGCGGCGGGAAGATGACGAAATCGATATTCGCGGTGCCCGGCACATCGGACGGCGCCGTCAGCACGCTGTAGATCGACGGATCGGGATGATCGAAGCTCACCGTGCCGATCACCATGAAGCGCGCCAGATCGTATTTGTAGGGCGCGAAATTACCGTGCCAGGCGACGACATTGAGCGGCGAGTGATTCATCTCCGCCGCCCAGAGATTGCCCTGGAATTTCGCCACCAGCGCGCAGGGCGCCTTGGTGTCCTCATAAGCCGCGACCGGCGCCAGGAAATCGCGCGGATTGGCAAGACCGTTCGAGCCGAGCGGACCGAGCTCCGGCAGCCGCAAATTGACGCCGTAGTTCTCGCAGATGTAGCCGCGCGACGGGCCGTCAGGCAGCTCGACGCGAAAGCGCAAGCCGCGCGGGATGATGACGATCTCGCCGGACGACGCCTCGATGACGCCTAGCTCGGTGACAAAACGCGCGCGGCCGAGTTGCGGCACCACCAGCATTTCGCCATCGGCATTGTAGAAGCAGCGGTCGGTCATCGAGCGGTTCGCCGCATAGATATGGATCGCCATGCCGACTTGCGTCGCAACATCGCCGTTGCCGCCGAGCGTCACGATGCCTTCGACGAAGTCGGTCGGCTGTTTCGGAATCGGAACCGGACTCCAGCGCAATTGGGTTGGCGTTGCGTCGACATCGTTGAACGGCGCGCTGCGGATCATGCCGTTGTCGATCCGTGCATAGGGCCGGTGCACCACCGAAGGCTGGATGCGGTAGGTCCAGGTGCGGCGGTTTTCCGCGCGCGGCATCGTAAACGCCGTGCCTGAGATCAGTTCGGCGTAGAGACCGTGCGGCGGCCGCTGCGGCGAATTGCGCCCGACCGGCAGCGCGCCGGGCAAGGCCTCGGAGGAAAAATTGTTACCGAAGCCGGATTGGTATTGCGGCACGGCGCCGGCGTGGCGCTCTGCCATGCGAAGATCGGTCTCGCGCGCCGTCCGGCTGGCGATTTCACTCATGGGCGGACCTCCCAAAAATCCGTCGTCCCCACCGGGACGAAATGGTCGCGTGTGCAACTAATATCCGCCTTCCCCCCTGGTGAGGCAAGCGCGGCGCCAGTGTGCGTCAATACCAGTTCCCGGGTTCCGTGTGTGAGTCCATCGCCACAATTCGCCTTGGCTGCCGCACATTCCGCTCAAAAAGCCGCCTGCTTGAACCTGCATCTGCACGGAGGTCGAGGGAAAACCTTTTGTTAACCATGCCTTGCCGCTGCGCGCCGTTGCGCGCGCCGCAGCAGCGCCACTCCGTGGGGGCGGGATGCGACCGATACTCGCTGTTGCAATTCTTTTGCTGGGCGCGTCGAGTCCGGCGCTCGAGCCTGAATACTCCGCGCTGGCGGGCGATTATGTCGGCCCAGCCGGAGACACTGCCGGCTCCGCTCTGATCCAGATCGAAACTTCGTCGGGCAGGGCCGATCGCCTCAACATTGCGATGTCGCAGCCGCGCGCCCTCTTCGCCGACGTCTCGCCTCCTTGGGAGAGCGACCCACCGCCCGCCGCGCCGCCCGCATCCGCCGACCCGGACGGCGATATCGCCGCCGCGAACATGGAGCCGGCCAGTACGGGCAATCCCACCGCTCAGATTTCGGTCGACGAGCTGTGCAATGCGCTCGCGGCGTCGGCGCAGAGTAACGATCTGCCGATTCCGTTCTTTGCCAATCTGATCTGGCAGGAGAGCCGGTTGCGCGCCGATGACGTCAGCAAGAAGGGCGCGCAGGGCATCGCGCAATTCATGCCGGAGGTCGCCTCCGAAAAGGGCCTCGCTAATCCCTTCGATCCGCTGCAGGCGATCCCGGCCTCGGCACGTTTCCTGCGCGAGTTGCGCCTACAATTCGGCAATCTCGGCTTTGTCGCCGCCGCCTATAATGCCGGCGCCCGCCGCGTCGCCGAATGGCTTGAGCGACGCGGCGAGCTGCCGCGTGAAACGCGCAATTATGTGGTCCGCGTCACCGGCCTCTCGGTCGACGCCTGGCGCAGCATGGCCGTCGCCAGTGACGCACTGACGTTCGTGCGGCGGCTGCCCTGCCGGAGCCTGCCGGCCTTCGCCGATGTCGAGCAGGCGCAATCGCAAGAGGCTGACGCCCAGGAAGCGAAGCTGCAACAGGCCGAGTTCGATGCTCCGGACGCCGACGACACCGCGGCGGCGGACGAGAAAGCGCCGCCCCGCAACAGTACACGCGAGCATGACGACGCGCGCAGACAAGCTCATGGCCGCCAGGCACGGCGGAAGCGCGAGGAACCGCACCAGCATCGCGAAGCGCGCCGGGTCGGCCACGACCGTCACGCCGCCAAACGCATTGCCACGCGCGAAAAGCACACCAGCGCTTGACGACGGAGTTAGACCTCAGCCCGCGGCCACATGGGGTGAGCCGCGCCTGATGCCGAGCGCGACAATGCGCTGCAGCAGATCCGGATAGCCGATGCCGACGTGGCGCGCGGCGGTCGCGAATTCCTGGCTCTCGGCGATTTCGGGATTGGGATTGGCCTCGAGGAAAAACGGCGTGCCATCGGCGGCGAGGCGAAAGTCGATGCGGGCGTAGCCGTCGAGTTCGAGCGTGCGGTAAATCCGTTTGGCCATGCGTTGGATGCGCGCGGCAAGTTCCGGCGCAAGGTCCTTGGCCGGCCCGTGACGGATGCCGCGGCGCTCCTGATAATCGGGATCGTGCTTGACCTTTTCGGTGGCGATCAGCCAATTGCCCTCGGCCATATTCTGAAACTGCAATTCCCATACCGGCAGCACGAGCAACCGCTCGTTACCGAAGATGCTGACATAGATTTCGCGACCCTCGATATATTGCTCGGCAATCGCCGCGGTGCCGATACGCTCGTGGATGAAGGTGACGCGCTCGATGAGTTTCTCGTCGCTGTCGACCACGGAAGCCTGCGAGATGCCGTAGGATGCATCCTCATTGACGCTCTTGACGATCAACGGCAGCGCGAGCCGCGCCGGGCGCTTGACCTTGCGGCGCATCGGGAACACGGCGAAGTCGGGCACCGGAACGCGATGGTAATGAACCAGGGTCTTCGACAGATCCTTGCCGCGCGCCAGCATCAAGCCGCGCGGATTGCAGCCGGTATAGGGCACGCGCAACAGTTCGAGATAACTGACGACATTCTGGTCGTAGATCGCTTCGCCGTGGAATTGTTCGAGCAGCGTAAACACCGCGTCCGGCTTGAACGCGTCGATCGCTTCGCGGATCGGTTTTAATTCGTCCTGCACGCCGAGCGGACGTACTTCGTGGCCGGCCGCGCGCAGCGTCGTCACCACGTCGTATTCGGTCTTCCAGACGTTGATTTCCTGCTCGGTGTAGCCCTTGCTCGATTCCGGAGGCATCAGGTCCGGATGCATCAGCACCAGCACGCGAAGTGGTTTCATGGCGCAGTCCGCTTCATAGCGCGATCCACCTGCGGCGCGACTGACCAAACAGTGCATGCATGGTTTTGGCGGTCAACAGCACGGTGAATTCCATGATCAATTTGCGCTCGGCGCCGACCGCACGCAAATTAAGCTCGCGGCAGCGCTGGATCATGTCGTCGAGCACGGCGTCGAAGGTAAGCTGGTATTCGCCGGTCCATTTCGCGACCAGTTCGCGCACCGTCGAGCGGTTGCGCCTGATGAACGACGAGGCCGCTTCCGAACGGCGATGTTTGGGATCGGCGGAGAACAGGCGCCGCAGATCGCGGTCATAGGTTTTCGGCGTATCGACGACGTAGAGCGTGCGCTTCTTCTTGTAATAGTCGCCGAGCGTCTGGGTCAGCTCGCCGAGCGGCGCCACCTTTTCCCGGTGCGTCAGAAGCGGCCGGCGGCCGGCGATTTCGGTCATCAGTTCGTCGACATATTCGAGCTTCTTGAGCGCCGGCCAGCCGGCATAGCGCGTGCGCCAATGCGAGCGCGGCCGCAGCCAGACCGCGAAAGTCTCGGCAAAATCCTCGTCGGGGTGACTCTGCGCATACCACAGCCGCAAATGCTGGACATGGTTCCGGCTCGCCGGGTTCGGCCGATAATAGCGCGGATAGCGCTGCGACGACGGACCGAACAGCTGTTGCCAGCGGCGGCGGCGATGCAGCTCGTAGGCATGCGCCACCACATGGCCGGCTTCGTGGCGCAGGATCGCCATGCATTCCGACCAAGTGCCGCCCTCGACATCGAGGATCATTTTCTTCTCGATCCGCATCAGCCGCGGATGCGCCAGATAGAACGGAACGGCAATGCCGGGGGTGTTGTCGGGGGAAAACCATTCGCTCGAAATCCAGGCATGCGGCCGCACCCGGATGTCGTGTTCGGCGAGCTCGTCATAGAGCGTATGCAGGCATTTCTCGAGCCAGGTCCCCTCGATGGTGACCTTGAGGTCCTTGATCCGGACCGCCAATAATTCATCGTCGGGCAGGGACGCCCAAGGAAATTTGGGAGGAAATTTAGGCCTAAGCTTCCGACGCGGCATGAGGCTCGAAACCCGCAACAGACCACCGGGCCGATGGTGTCACGGGTCGGCGTGGCCGACAACTGCCGGGATGATTCCAATCAGCTTTGCTCGGGCTTGATATCGGCCGTGCGGATTACCCGCGTCCATTTGACGACATCGTCGGCAATGAGCTTGCCGAAATCGGCCGGCGAGCCCTGCAGCACGATGGCGCTCAGATTGCCGGCGCGGGCGCGGATTTGCGGGTCGTTAAGGCCGGCATTGATTGCGTCATTGAGCGTCGCAATCACGTCCGCGGGCGTATTGGCGGGGGCGCCGATGCCGATCCAGGCGCTGGCCTCGTAGCCGGGCAGCGTTTCCTTCACGGCGGGGACATCCGGCAGGAGCTCCAAGCGGACGGCCGTGGTCACGGCCAAGGGCCGCAGCCGGCCGGCCCGAATGTGCTCGATCGACGACGGCAGATTATCGAAGGCGGCCTGAACCTGGCCGCCGAGGAGATCGACCAGCATGGGGCCGGAACCGCGATACGGCACGTGGATCATTTTGACGCCCGCCATCATCTTGAACAGCTCGCCGGCAAGGTGGCTGCCCGTGCCGGTGCCGAACGAGGCCAGATTGAGCTGCCCCGGATTGGCCCGGGCATAGGCGATCAGCTCGGGCACGGTCTTGATCGGAAGCGAGGGATGCACTTCGAGCACCAGCGGGAACCGCAAGACGCTTGCCACCGGCGCGATGTCGTGGACGAAGTCGTAACTATGCTTGTCGTAAAGCGCGACATTGATCGCATTGGTCGACGAGGCCATCAGCAGCGTGTAGCCGTCGGCCGGTGCGCGGACCACCGTCTCGGCCGCGAGCTGGGTCGAGGCGCCGGGCCGGTTCTCGATGACGAACGACTGATTGAGCCGTCCCGCCAGCCATTCGCCCATGATGCGCGCGCCGAGATCGGTGACGCCGCCCGGCGGAAAACCGACGATCAGATGGACCGGCCGTGCCGGGTAATCGGACGCCGACACGAGTTGCGGCAATGCCGAAGTCGCCGCTGCGGCGCTGATCGCTTGCAGGAATCTACGGCGCGGAAGTCTCATTTGTTTCCTCGTATTATCCGAGGGTGCGATCGCGCATGGTTAATTGATCTTCATACCAGGCGACTTTCAGATCGCTTGCTCTGACCGGTCTACGCGGGCGGTGGTTACGATGAAGTTCACGCAGCGGTCGTGGTCAGCACGGACGCGGAGCACCGAGCGCAGAAAACTGCTGAGAAATTGACAATCTGATCTTGCTGCATGCTTGACCCTCAGCGCCTGCATGACTGGGCAGGTCAACCGGCCATGGGTTCCGGCCGCGCCGAGCGTCGGCACCCGTCAACCATCAGGCGTTCAAAAAGAACGTCTCCATCGTCCCCTTGCCTTTGATCTCGATTGTCCCCCGCGCTTCGAATTTGAAACGATCGCCCAGCATCGCGCGGGTCGCAGCCGACACTTGGATACGGCCGGGCAGCGAATGAGATTCCATCCGGCTCGCGGTGTTCACCGTGTCGCCCCATACGTCGTAGACGAATTTATGCGTGCCGATGACGCCCGCGACGATTGGGCCGCTGTGAAGTCCGATGCGCGCCCGGAGTTTCAGATCGGTCGTCTTGGCGATGACGTCCATGGCATCGAGCATGCGAACCGCCAGCGCGGCAATTCGGTCGGCATGATCGGATTGGGCCTCGGGAATTCCCGCCGCCGCCATATAGGAGTCGCCGATGGTCTTGATCTTTTCGACGCCCTGTTCCGCGGCGAGACGATCAAACTCTGAAAATATCCTGCTTAGAAAGTCTATGATCCGATCCGCGGGCAAGGCCTGACTGAGCGTCGTGAAACCTACGAGATCGCAAAACAGTATCGTTGCCTCCGCAACCCGGTCGGCAATGGTCGTTTCGCCGTCGCGCATGCGATCGACGATCTTGCGCGGCAGAATGTTCAGGAGCAGAGTTTCGGAACGCTGCTTTTCCTGTTCCAGGTCGGCGATAAACTGCTTCTCCCGGTCGCGCAGCCATTTCTTCTCCAGCGACGCGCCGACGCGAGCGCGCAACAAAACCGGATTGAACGGCTTGGTCAGATAGTCCTCGGCGCCAGCTTCGATGCAGCGCACCACGCTGTCGATCTCATCGAGCGCCGAGATTACGATCACCGGAATATGACTAGTCCGTTCGTCCGCCTTGAGCCGGCGCAAAACCTCGAAACCGCTCATCTCCGGCATGATGAGATCGAGGAGCACGATATCGAAGTCCTGCCGCGCAAGGAGATCGAGCGCGGCCGCACCATTCGTCGCGGTGACGACCTTGTGCCCTTCGCGGGTCAGGCGACGGGCCAGTACGTCGCGATTTGCCGCATTGTCATCGACGACGAGGATCGCGCTCGACTTGATCATATCTTGCAGAACGTCGTCGACGGGTTTGATGCTGCGCAGGACTTCGGCCACGACGTCGATTTGAACGGCACGGCCGACTCGATCATCCGGCGCGGCGTCGCCCTGCCGGGCCAGCGCCGCCATCGCATCGATCTGGCCGAGCAGCTGATCGGCGGATTCTTTCAATTTCGTGAGGTCGGCACGTAACGGATGATCGACATCGGCTTCCATGTCCTCGATCAGAAGCTCGCTATAGCCCTTGATGGCGTTGAGCGGCGTGCGCAGATCGTGACGGAGCCGGCGATGGAAAACGTCGAGTGTCTCGCCTTCCTGGCGCTCCGAAGCTGAATTCTGAATGATGCTCTTGACGAAGGTGTTCAATTGGACGCTGGCGCCGCGCATGCGGTCGAGGTCGGCGAGCGGTTCGTTGAGCTTGAGCTTGCGCGCATCCTCGATGATCATGTCGAGGAACTCGGTCACGGCCATGGCGGGCGCCTGCACTTCCTGACGCAGGAACGCAGCCAGGGTCCGGCTCAGACGCTCGTCCGATGCGGTCGTCGACAAGGCTCCCCCACAGGCGCTTCGGCTGCCGTCAGCCCTTGCCGGCGCCGAGCAGCCTTTCCATCTTGCCGATCAGGCGTTCGAGCTCGACCGGTTTGGTGTCGTAATCGTCGCAGCCGGCTTCGATGGCCTTTTCGCGATCACCGCTCATGGCGTGCGCGGTCAATCCGATCACCGGTACGCTGTGCGTGGCCGCATCGGCCTTGACGCGCCGCGTAGCCTCCCAGCCGTCGATGACCGGCAGGCTCATATCCATCAGAATGATGTCGGGCCGCTCGCTCTTTGCAAGGTCCACGCCTTGCTGGCCGTCCACAGCGAAAATCACTTCGAAGCCGCGACGGATCAGACGCCGAGACAACATATCCCGATTCATTTCATTGTCTTCGACCAGTAGAACCTTCGGCATTGGACGCCCCCGCCCTATTCTTCACGCGCTCGCACCCGTCGTAGCCCGTATCGGCTTTCGCCGCACCGCCTCACCGACGGCCGCCGCAATATCAAGCCGCGACGCGCTACCTTTTGCGATCACTCTTTGCGCCCGCTGCAGCAGGCGCTCGCGCTCGGCCGCGGTGAGCTGTTTTGCCGTGATGACGATCACCGGAATCTCGCGCCACTGCGGATGCGCGGCCAGCGCGTCGAGCACCTCGAAGCCGTCCACTTCCGGCATCATCAGATCGAGCAGGATCATGGCCGGCGCCGGATGCCCGCCAAGCCAGGCCAGCGCCTGGCGGCCGTCGACCGCCTCGGCGACCGGCAAGCTCATTTTTTCGATGGTCTGCCGCATCAATTCGCGCGCGCCGGCATCGTCCTCGACGACCAGGACCGGACCCTTGCGCCGCAGCAGACCGTTGATCAGCGCGGTCAGCCGCGCGCGGTCGACCGGCTTCGTCAACACATCGACCGCGCCCAACGACAAACCGATGCCGCGATCCGATAGCATGGTGACGATGATCACCGGAATCTCGCGCAATTCGGCGTCGGCCTTGAGCGCACTTAAGACATCCCAGCCGTCCGGCTTGGGCATCATGACGTCGAGCGTGATCGCGTCCGGCCGCACGGTTCGCGCCAGATTGAGCGCCTCCTCGCCGCTTGTGGCATGCACGAGCCGGTATCCCGTGTCTTTCAGATTAGCAGTCAACAGATCGCGCGCCGCGGGATCGTCGTCGACGACCAAGACCGTCGGAACGCCGTTCGCCTCGCCTGGAAACGACGGGCCGGCCGCGGGCTTCGGTTGGGTCGGGGCAACCGGGCTATCCGGCAAGGTAATCGTGAAGGTCGAACCAGCGCCCGGTTTGCTTGTCACGCTCACGTCGCCGCCGAGCATATGACAGAAATTCCGGGTAATCGCCAAACCGAGGCCGGTACCGCCGTACTTCTTGGTCGTGGAGGCATCGGCCTGACTGAACGCCTGGAACAGCCGGCCCAACTGCTCCTCGGTCATGCCAATACCGGTATCGGAAATCGAAAACCGCACCATCGGCTTGTCGCCGCCGAGACGATCCGCCACCAGCGTCAGCCGGCCGTTCTGAGTGAATTTGCTGCCGTTGCTGAAAATATTGAGCAGACTTTGCTTGAGTTTGGTGCGGTCGGTGCGCATGGAGCCGAGGTCATGGGCCAGGCGGAATTCGATGCCGTTGCCGTTCTTCTCCGCCATCGGAACGATGATCGCGCGCACCTCTTCGAGCAGCGGAACGATCTCGACGTCTTCGAGGAACACGTCCATCTTGCCCGCCTCGATCTTCGACAGATCGAGGATGTCGTTGATCAGGCCGAGCAAATGGCGGCCGGAGCTTTCGATCTTATTGAGATCGTCGACGAGGCTTTTCTGGCCTAGATCGGTGACATCTTCCTGGAGGATCTCGCTGTAGCCGATGATAGCGTTGAGCGGCGTGCGCAATTCGTGGCTCATATTGGCGAGGAACTGCGACTTGTGCTGGCTGGCTTTTTCGAGCTCTTGCCCGAGCGCCCGCAACTCGCTGACCGACTGGGCAAGCTCGCGCGTGCGCGACTCGACCTTGTGCTCGAGACCGGCATAGGATTCCTGCAAGCGTCCCGTCATGTCGTTGAACTGGTCGGCGAGCGCTTCGAACTCATCGCCGCTGCTGACCGAGATGCGTTGCGCAAGATCGCCGCCACCGATGCGGGCGGCGCCGAGCCGCAACTGCTCGATCGGGCGCAACAAACGCGTGGCGCGGATGCTGATGGCGATCAGGATGACGATCACAACGAAGAGGCCGATGCCCGCCACCGTCGCCAATGACTGCCGAAGGGCGTCCTGCAGCGGCGCAAGCGGCGCGATGACGCCGTAGTGCAAGGTTTGCGATCCGACCCGAAGCGCCTTGGCGACCCCGAGATAGGGCGTCCGTTCGATGCTGTATTCATGCGCCTGGCCGTCGAAGCCGGGGGTTTTGAGCGAGTCGTCGTCGGGGACGTTCGAATAGATCAGATCGTTGCCGGCCCAGATCAGAGGATGGAGGATACGGCGGCTCAGCAACTCGGCGATCAGTCCGGAATTCGCGACCGGCAGCCCGCCGAGCAAATATCCCAGAAGCTGCGAGCCCTGGCCGTGTCCGGCGTCGCCCAGACTGGCGTCGCGGATCCGCATGACCTGCCCGGCCGACACGAAATAGACCGTGCCGTTGCAACGGACCAACTGTTCGGCCTGTTCGCGTGCCGCGATGCAGTTTGCGCCGCCCGGCTCGCCGTTCGCGGCAAAGCGCCACTGTCCCGGCGTTGCGTCCTTATCGATGCCTGAATATGCGATGTTGCGACCATCGGCGTTGTAGACGGCGACGAAGGCCGTCCCCAGCACTTGGCGCTGCGCCTCGATATATTTCTTGAGCTGCGACGACATTTCCAGGTCGAGAGTGACCTGCAGCGTATTGTCGGACCCCATTCTTGTGAGGCCCTCGGAGACGTTTCGTTCGGCGTCCTGAAGGACGAGAGCGAACGTCTCCAAATTCGCTTCGAGCCCGTTGGCAAACAGATTGCGCGCCTGCCGATTGAGCTGAATTCCGAGGATGACGCATGTGAACAGCGCCGGCAGCACCACGGCCAGTGCCACCAGCACCATGAGCCGGGTTTTGAACGAGCGCCGCGGATGCGGCCTGCCTTCCGCTAGGTTTGCCATGCGCAAATCATCTGAAGTTTCGACGACTCACGCCACATACTGCGCGCGCCAAACTACTCAGAAGGTATGATCGAGGGATCGTACAGCAGTGGACGGCCCTCGAGAGGCAACAGGTCGTCCTTATAAACCGCATTGGCGGCCGCAAGCACGCGCGGCGGAATTTCGATGCCCAAATCCCTGGCGCGCTTGAGGTTGAAGACGATGGCGGATTCCGGACCGTCCTCGATCGGCAGATCGCCGGCCTTGGTTCCGGCGAGAATTTTCGCCGCCTTCTGGCCCGCCAGTCGGCCCATGGCGCTGAAGTTCTCGACCGCGCCGCCGAACAGGCCCATGCGGGCGAAGAAGTAGTTGATCGCCATTTCCGGCTTGCGCGAATGCGCAAGCGTCCAATCGTAGATCTGCGCCGCTGCGTAGCGTTTACCGTCGTCGGTCGGGAGCGAAAGCGCGACCGGATAGATCGCCTTGACGTCCGGATCGTCGTTCACGCGCGTGATCAGCGCGGTGTAGTCCGACCAATTCTGCACGCGCTGCACTTCCCAACGCACGTCGGTCACTTCCTTCAGCTCGATCTCGAACTGCTTGGTCAGCCCATTGCCGGTAGGGGTATGATCCGTGATCATCACCACCTTGGCTCCGCGCAGACCCGGAACCGCCTGCTCCATGACTTTCACGGCCTGGGCGGCGTAGAGCTTCTCATACAAACCGGTGATGTTGCTGCCGGGATGCGCCCAGCTCTCCATATAGTGTTTGCGTTCGTTGTACATTTCCGGCTGGCCGTTCATGCCGGAAAACACCACGGGAATGTTGCCACCGACCAGCGGCATCATCACTTCGGCGACCGCCGCGTCGTCATTGACAAACACAAGGTCGGGCTTGAATTCGCCGATCTCTTTCAGCGCATTCTGGCCCTGGACATGCATGGTCTCCGGACTCGTATTGGTCTTGTAGGTGTCCATGTAATACGTCTTGACTTCGAGATTACGGCCGACGCTCCAGCCGGCGTCCCTCAAGGATTGCAGTTCGCCCTCAGCCTGCGGCTCGCCGCACACATGTCCGGCCTCGTAGCTCTGTACGATGTAAACGCGTTTGGGCGGATTTTCAGCGTTTGCTGGCGCGTTTGACAGCCATGCCAGCGTTCCGAGCAGCGCAAAAAGCGCAACCGAATATCGGCCAATCAAATGTTTCATGATGGCGTCCCCCCTCTCGTCCAAATACCACAGGCGTTGCACTTTGTCTCCCCCCACACGGTATGGTTACAAGGCCGCGACTTCGGATTTGCCGGCCCCCGCTAGCCAGACCCGAGGTGCCGTGGGAGATTGCCCGACCCATCCAGCAAGGTTTGAAATCATCAGCCATCATGCAGACAAAAATCGGAGACGCAGTCCGCCGCAAGGAGGATTTACGCCTCGTCACCGGCCGCGGCTGTTACAGCGACGACTTCAATTTTCCCGGCCAGGCCTATGGGGCGGCGCTGCGCTCGCCGCATGCGCATGCCTTGATCCGCTCGATCGACACGCTTGCCGCCCGCGCCATGCCCGGCGTGCTCGCGGTTTTGACCGGCGAGGACGTCCGCGCCGATGGGCTCAAAGTGATTCCGCATCTCGCGGCGCCGGGCACGCCGCCCGACATTGTATTGCATAACACCGACGGCTCGCCCGTGCCGGTGGCGCCGCATCCGGTGCTGCCGATCGATCGCGTGCGCCACGTCGGCACTGCCGTGGCCTTCGTGATCGCCGAGACCGTCGCCCAGGCCAAGGATGCCGCCGAACGCATCGTCGTCGATTACGAGCCCTTGCCGGCGGTGACCGAGGCGACGGCCGCCGTCGAACCCGGTGCGCCACGGCTCTACGACGACATCCCGAATGTCGTGATCGACGCCGAAGTCGGCGATGCCGCAGCCGTCGATAAGGCTTTCGCGAAGGCCGCGCATGTCACGCGGCTCGACACTTGGATCAACCGCGTCACCGGTGTGCCGATGGAGCCGCGCGCCGCCATCGGCAGCCACGATCCGGCAAGCGGTCGCTACACGCTCTATGCCGGCTCGGGCGGCATCGTGCGGCAGAAGAAAGAGCTCGCGGCGATCCTCGGCGTGCCCGTGGAGATGGTGCGCGTCGTGGCGCGCGAAATCGGCGGCAATTTCGGCACCCGCAACAGCTTCTTTCCTGAATTCGCGCTGGTCGCCTGGGGCTCGCGGCGCATCGGGCGGCCGGTGAAATGGACCGCCGAACGTCACGAGGCCTTCATCAGCGATTATATGGGCCGCGATCTCACGGTCGCGGCCGAGCTCGCGCTCGATGCCGAAGGCCGCTTTCTCGCCTTGCGGACCTCGAATCTCAGCAATGTCGGCTCATACAGCGGATCTTACGTGCCGCTGGTCAAAGGCGTCGGCCTGGTCACGGCGGGCTACCGCATTCCGGTGTCGCATGTGCGAGCGCGCGCCGTGCTCTCGACCACGATGTCGACGACGCCCTATCGCAGCGCCGGCCGGCCGGAAGTGATTTATGTGATCGAACGGCTGATCGACAAAGCAGCCCTCGAGCATGGCTTCGATCGCGTCGCGCTGCGGCGGCGCAATCTCATTCCGCCCTCGGCCTTTCCTTACAGAAACCCGCAAGGCATCACTTACGACAACGGCACCTATCGGGCGGTGATGGAGCGCGCGCTCGAGCTCGGCGACTGGAAAGGGTTCAAAAAGCGGCGCGCCGAGGCGAAGAAGCGCAAGAAGCTGCGCGGCATCGGGCTTTGCTGTTATCTCGAAACCACCGGCGGCTATCCGCGTGAGCGCGCCGACATCACGGTGCACCCGACCGGCCGCGTCGATGTCGTGGTCGGCACGCTGTCGAGTGGCCAGGCGCACGAAACGACGTTCGCGCAATGCGTGGCGGAGTGGCTCGGCGTGCCGTTCGACGACGTCTATGTGTTCGAAAACGACACCGACATCGTCAAGGAAGGCGGCGGCTCGCATTCCGCCCGCTCGATGCGGCTTGCCGGCATCGTCATGGGCAAGGCCTCCGACGCCATCATCGAGAAGGGCAAGAAAATCGCCGCCCATATGCTCGAGACCGACGTCGACGACATCGGCTTCGCAGCGGGCCGATTTACCGTGCAAGGCACCGACCGCTCGGTCGGGATTTTCGATGTGGCGAAAGCAGTGGCCGACGGCAACAGCGTGCCGGAGGATTTGCGCGGCGCGCTCGACGCGACCTGCGACGAGACCACCTTGCAGCTCGGCTTTCCCTACGGCGCCCATGTCTGCGAGGTCGAAATCGACCGCGACACCGGCGCGCTCGATCTGGTCGGTTACACGGCGGTCGACGATGTCGGCCGCGCCATCAATCCGATGGTGGTTGACGGCCAGACCCATGGCGGCGCCGCCCAGGGCATCGGCCAGGCGCTGTGGGAGAATTGCGCCTACGACGCCCAGGGCCAGTTTCTGTCCGGTTCGTTCATGGATTACGTAATGCCGCGCGCGAACCTCCTGCCGTCCTTCACCACCGATATCAGTCAGGTGCTCACGCCGACCAACAAGCTTGGTGTGCGCGGCGCCGGTGAAGGCGGCACCACCGGCGCGCTCGGCGCCGTCGTCAATGCGGTCGTCGACGCGCTCGCCGAATTCGGCGTCGGCCACATCGACATGCCGGTGACGCAGGAGAAAATCTGGAAAGCGATGCAGGGAGCAAAGCCATAATCGGCGCCGGTCCGCCACGGCGGTTACGGCGAATATCGAATGCCTAGTTTGAAAATATTGGCATTGTCGGGGAAGGCGGCGCTATTGAGGAATACATGTTGAAACCGATAGGACGGAACGACCGACCATTTTTCATTGAGCGCGATTGTCATGCCGACCTCGGCCAAGATAATGGCATCGGTCGCATTGCCGCCGAACTCGGTAAAGTGAGGCACTCCACCCGGGCCGGCGACAGTGACAGTTTCGGCATTGATGGTCTCAAGTCCTCCGCCCACGCCGATGTAAGGGACATACGATACGGACATCGGCAGGTCGTAATACGCGTTCACCGTGCCGCCGTATTCGTCGCGAGCGCCGCCGGATTGCACATTGAGCCGGCTTCCGTTGAGAGCGGGAAATGCCCCGTTGGTGCTTAAGGGACTGAGACTCGAGACTGTATAGTGAGAATAGTTGCCTTCGATCTCGGCTCGGAAGCCCCACGGCAACTTATAGCCGACGCCCAGACCGAGATTATATCCCGGATCAAAAGCAATCGTGTTAGTCCCTGGCGTGCTTACCGGCGGTCCCACGAGACTGAAGAACGTGGTCGATCGGCTTGCGTCCATGCGCCAGTCCAACCCGCCGCTGCCTTCGATGTACCAAGGGCTTTGCACCGGCGCATTTTGCGGTGGGAAGCTTTGGGCCGCAGCCATTGGCGCCGACATTATTTGCGTCGCGCCGATCACACTGGCAAGAATAAAGAACGCGCGTGGCAGATGCGGCACAGCATCGCTCCGAGGCTGATTAAGATGGCATGACATCCTGCATGCCGACCGAAAGACACGATTTCCCTTTAGCAATTCGGGGCCAAAACTACAACTCGCACGTGTCGCCAAATTCCGCGATGAATAAAATACGGAAACGAAGTGTAATAGCGGCAGTCGCCCCGTGCGAAGAACTCGCGCCGCATAACGAGAGGAAAAAACATGCCTGATATTTTGGCCCAGCAAGACGGACCGATCTTGCGCATCACCCTGAACCGGCCGGAGCGCGGCAACGCCGTATCCGATGAAATGGTCGCGGAGCTGACCGGCATCATCGAAACCGCCGAGAGGACATCGAGCGTGGTCGTGCTGCGCGGCGCGGGCGAAGATTTCTGCGTTGGCCGCGCCGTGATGGGCGCGGCGCCGCCGAGCAATCCCGACGCCTACGAGCGCCGCGAATTCAGCGACGTGGTGTTCAACTGCTACGGCGCCATGCGCAACGCCAAAATACCGATCGTCGCCGTGGTGCAGGGCCGCGCGCTCGGCTTCGGCTGCGCCATCGCGGCAGCCTGTGATATCACGCTCGCCGGCGACCAGGCTGTGTTCCAGGTGCCCGAAATGGCGCACAATATTCTGCCAACGATGGTGATGTCGTCCTTCATCGACCGATTGCCGCGCAAGGCGATCAGCTATCTGGTCTATTCGACGGCGGAAATCACCCCGGAGCGGGCGTTGAGTTTCGGCATCGTCAGCGATGTGGTGCCGGCCGCCAAGCTCGACGCCGCGGTCGCGACGCTCTGCGCCGCGATCCTCAAGGCGCCGCGTCCCGCCATCTATGGCGTCAAGGAATATGTGAAGACCGCGCCCGACATGGCCGTTTACGGCGCCGTCGAATTCGCCCGCAACCTGCACGCCACCGTCAATTCATCGGGCGAGATGCGCAAGAAGCATTGAAACGCGGTTGCAGCGTCCGAAGCTATTTCGTAATCATGGGCCGTAGCGGCGGGGCGGCTGCAGCTGCGGCCGGCGAGATGACGAGCGTAACCCACGCATTCCAGCCGGAGGGACGATCAGCCGCGTCGAATTCCGCGTAGGCTTTAAAATTGAGATAGCCCTGCATCGCTCCAACGGGGAATATCAGTCCCAGCTGCGGACCGAGGCCGGCCACCCGCGACTCGAAACACCCGACGTGGTCGCCGGATCCGCTGTCGCACGACAGCTGATCGTAGAGGTAGCCGACCAGGCCAATTTGGACCTGCCTGGTCAAGAACTGCGACGCACCCCAATCGAGGTGCATATCGACGCCATTCCGATATTGCGTCGACGGGTTCATCAAATTGTAGGTGAAGCCGAGCACTGCCGACAATTCATGCCCGGTGTGCGGATCGAAATAGGTATAGCCGCCGCCACCGTCGATCGCTCCGTGCCCGATGCCGAGATTCGCCAGACCGGTGGATGTGTAGGCACCCACCGGCACATCGCCGGTGACGTACGTCATGGCGTTGTTGACGCCGTTGTTCCAGCGCAGCGCCAACTGCGGATAAAGATCGCCGAAACCTGTGGTCGCGTTGCTGATGCCGTCGAACCGCGGACCGAACGGTATACCGCCGAGCGTTCCGGCCACCGTCCCATCGAGTGACGTGCGCACATTGCCGTATATTCCCATCAGCGTCGCCGCGGCCTGGCCGCCGAAGACGGGCGTGGCGAACACATAGCTCGGAGCGAATATGCCGAGATCGCCGGTCGCATTCACGTTGGCGTTCACATGCGCCGACAGATTCGCGGGGATATTGCCGATCGCGAACTCGCGTGAACGCGACACGTCGGCGCCCGCGGCGACGGTCGTGTGATAGTAGATCGATATTGCGGCCCATCCCGGCTGCTGGGGCGCGGCCGCGAGGCTGCCAAATAAGCCAGGCAGCCAGTAGCTCACGCCGCCTTCGTCGGCGAGCGAAATTCCCGGAAACGAAAAAGCCGCAACGAGCGTCAGCGCGCCGCAGACAAAACCGGATTGAACGGCGCGAACGAGAGCGGCGCACCGCCTATGAGTTGATCCTAGGGGCGCCCCGTTATGCGTCATCTTCGCTCCCGTTACCGCCGCTCGGCATAGGCAACGACTCAGAACGCCAACCTCCCGCTATTTCGCGCGGAGGGGCACATGACACTGTGCAATTCTGGACAGAAACAAAAAATGTCGCTCCTTGTTACTCGAGGGACACAGCAACGAAGCGCCCGCAACAACCCGCGCGGTCGCGCAGCGCCAGTCGATTCAATCTGAAGCGATTTGGTTCCAGGAGCGCGCCAAATCATTAGTTTTTTTCGTTGAATCTGGCTCCGGATCGCCCGCGATATCGGCGTGCCTGGCAATCAAACGCCGAAGCCAGCACCCAAATGAACACGGCGACGAGGAACTAAGGAGCCTTCGCGATGCGCGGACTCGTGGCGACATGCACTTCTGTAGTTCTACTTATGACCTCGATTTCGGCGGCCCGGTCGGCCGAAGTTCCCCTTCTCAACGTACAGCAAGTCTGTCGCGGCATCGCCCAACAGGCGATGGATCCGTCGGAAACGGGCGGACCCGATTTGGCCATGTCTCAATGCGTCTCGAGCGAGCGCGAGGTTCGCGGCGAGTTGGTCAAGGCATGGTCGACTTTTGTATTGGCGGACAAGCAGCATTGCACGCGCGAAGCGACAGTGGGCGGCGACGCAAGCTACACCGATCTGATCACCTGTCTCGAAATGGCGAGAGACGTCAGGAAGATGCAGCTTCCACACGATCGTTTGCTGGAGGATATCGAACAATAGGCGAATACCCGGTTTCAATCGAAATAAACAAGCGCAACGATTCCAATTGTCGCCTTCTCCAACGGCTAATCCTCATCAATTGCTTCTACGGCATGGCGCTTCGCTCCTGTGACTCGTTCAACCGGAGAAAGGTAACTCCATGTCATATCGTACTGTCGTTTCCGTTGCCGTGGCCGCCATGCTCGGCATCGCGTGCGTCTCGACCGAGGCCTTGGCGTACCGCGGCGGTGTCCGCGCCGGAGGCGTCTATCGCGGCGGCGCTTATCGCGGCGGCTACGGACGTCGCGGCGTCGGCGTTGGGGTAGGTGTCGGTCTTGGTGCCGCGGCCGTTGGGGCAGCGGTCGTAGCGCCGCGCTATTACAACAGCGCCGGATGCGGATATTACCCGTACCGGGCCTGCTGATTTGACGACAGGGGCGGCGCCAGTGCCGCCCCTGACCCGTTTGCGAATGACGAGCCGTGAACAGCGACCCGGCGCCGCTATTGCGACGGTGTCGGCAATTCTCTCACCACTTCATCGCCCTGCATCGGCCACGTGACGATGGCCTTGCCGTCGAGTTTCTGCTTGGTGAGATCGACCATGCGGATTTCGCTGTTCTCATAGGAGCGGAAATAGAACCGCTTGGCCTTCAGGTCGCTGGCGCTGGTCCAGATCGTGTGGTCGGCAACCACGTTGCCGTGCTCGTCTTTGGTGGCCGCGCGCGACGCGCCTTTTGGAATGTCGAAGTCATTGAGGATGTGAAACGCCGCGAGGATCGCGTCATATCCGGTTTGCGACGGCAACACCGACTGACTGAAAGCAACGGCACGCACAAACCGTGACGGCGGCGTGAAGTCGCCCGGCAGTCCCAGCATTCCGCTGCCTTGGCCGAACGGCACGAGCGTGACGCTCCCTACTTTGACGGGCGGCAGATCGGTCAGGGAAAAGTTCAGATAATTCCGCAGATTGCTCATTTGCCAATCGAAGGCCGGAGAATTGGTCATGACGCCCAACGGATTGTCGTAGATGTTGAGTTTGCCGTCCGTGTATTCGACGGCGATGCTTTTGCCCGAGGCGTCGTGCACGACATAGTGCGCCGGAGGAACGAATTTCCAGGCCTGGAGGACCACGTCGGGGACGATAACAGCCGGCAGGTTTGCCCGAACTTCATCGACGGTCGCAAAGTTCTCGAGCATGTACGAGCCAAGCTCCCACGGGGCGACGGTCCGGTCCGCGTAGCCCGCCGCGTAGGGCTGATATTTTGCGGAGGTCGGAAAATAGAACAGCCCAACGGCCAGGCCTCGTTCGTTCAGTCCATCGATCAGAATCGGCATGCCGAGCGCATTGGCCCCGAGGCTTGCGTATTTGGAGGTCCACGTTTTCCCCGGTTTGCCGTCGGGGGTCGTTCCCGTGCGCGAATAGCCCCGCGGCACCATGATGACATTGGACTTGAGATCGATGCCGAACTCCAAAGTCCGCGCGTGAACGACGCTACCGTCGACCGCCATGAGCTCGATTCCCGTACAGGCTTGGGCGGGCGGCACGACCACGAGGCCGAGCATCGCTCCGGCGGCGAGCAACTTCGCTACGGTGTTTTTGGCTTGCGTTTTCACGGGATTCTCTCTGTTCGGCCGGCACCGGCGAACGCGTCGGAAACCGACGGCCTACCTCGCGCTTCACGGGCCGCCGAGTTCCACTTCCAGCGCGAATGCGAAGGTCCGGAATTTCCCATGAGATCCGATATCGAGGTGGCTGCGCAAATTCCTGCGCCGGAACACTTAACGGGGTCCGGGCCGGTGTTGCGTATTCGTGGTATTGCGTAATCGGCGGTCACAGTGAATCAATCGGCAATCGGCGGGAGCTGGATGCTGCGACAGGCGATTGCGACAGCAGCTCCTTCCAGGCCACGGGTCCGAGCCGATACGATGTCTATTCCGAAGCCTCGGGGAAGGCGATGAAACGGCGCTCCAAAGCGGCCGGCAAGCCGGTAAAGGCGCGGCGCCGCAAGGCGGTTCCGCTCAAGCGCCGCAACGCGCCGAAGGCTGTGCGCCGCCGCGGTTCCGTAGTCGCCGGCCAAGAAACGGAGGTCTCCCGACTCACCCGGGAGCTGGACGAGGCGCTGGCTCGGCAAACCGCTACGTCCGATATCCTGCGCGTCATCAGCCAATCGCCGACCGACGTGCGGCCGGTACTCGACCGCATCGTGCTGACCGCCGCGCGGCTAATCCGCTGCCACCTGGCATTTGTGCTGCTTTGCGACGGCGCTACCTTTTGGTCCGCGGCCATAGCCTCCCCGGAAGGCCCGGTCGCGAACGCAAGACCGACGAAATCGCCGGTCGATCCTGGGGCGAACTTCCCCTCCCGCGCGATCCTCGCCAAAGAAATGCTGCACCTGCCGGACTTCTCCCTCATCGAGATCCCCGAGCACGAGCGCCACATCCATGAGGTGTTCGGCGTGAACTCGGCGCTGTACTTGCCGCTGCTGCGCGAGGGCGAGTGCATCGGCCTGCTCACGCTGGTGGGAAAACGGCCCAATATTTTTGGTCCGAGTGAAATCGCACAGGCCGAGTCCTTCCGCGACCAGGCGCTGATCGCGATCGAAAATACGCAGCTGTTCGGTGAGCTGCGCGAATCGCTGCAGCAGCAGACGGCGACGTCCGACGTGCTCAAGGTCATCAGCCGCTCGACCTTCGATCTTCAGGCAGTGCTCGACACCTTGGTCGCTTCGGCCGTGCGGTTGTGCCGCGCCGAACGCTCGGCGATCCGACTGGTGCGCGACGGCCTCTACCATAACGTCGCGAATTACGGTTTTTCGCCCGAGCACAAAGCACGCATGGAGCGGGAAACAACCGCGCCGGGTCCAGGGTCTATTGGCGGTCGTATCGCGATTACGGGCAAATCCGTCCACCTCATCGACAGCCAAGCCGATTCGGACCCCGGGGTGGCGAGCCGATCGCGGTCGGGCAACATCCGCACCATGCTTGGCGTCCCCTTACTGCGCGAAGGAATTTTAATCGGCTTTCTGCTGCTGCAGCGCACTGTCGTGCAGGCCTTCACCGACAAGGAAATCAGGCTAGCCGAGACCTTTGCCGACCAGGCGGTGATCGCCATCGAGAACGTGCGGTTGTTCGAGGCGGAGCAGCAGCGCACCGCAGAGCTGGCCGAATCGCTGCAACAGCAGACCGCGACGAGCGAAGTATTGCGCGTCATCAGCTCATCGCCGGGCGATCTGGAACCGGTATTTACCTCCATTTTGGACAACACGACTCGGATTTGCGAAGCCAATTTCGGCACTCTGTTTTTGCGCGAAGGCGAAGCCCTCCGCGTGGCCGCGCATCACGGTTCGCTGACGAAGGCCTGGGACAAACAATGGCGGGTTGGAACGCTGCTTCAGCCAGACGCCGAGCTGCAAGCATTCCAGACTCTCCAAACCCGTGCGCCAACCCAGGTCGCGGACCTCAGCAAGGCTCCTTCCTACCTCGCCCGTAATCCTAAGGCCATCAACTCAGTCGAGGTCGGCGGCATTCGCACGATGCTCACGATGCCGATGCTCAAGGACGGTGAAGCGATCGGCGTCATCACGATCTTTCGCACGGAGGTGCGCGAATTTACCGACAAGCAGATTGCTCTCGTCACGAACTTCGCCGCCCAGGCCGTCATCGCCATCGAGAACACACGGCTGCTCAGCGAATTGCGCGAGTCGCTCGAGCAGCAGACCGCGACCGCCGAAGTACTGAAGGTTATCAGCTCCTCGCCGGGCGATTTGCAGCCGGTGTTCCAGGCGATGCTGGAGAGCGCGACACGCGTCTGCCAGGCCGGCCGCGGCACATTGTATCTTCGAGAGAAGGACGGCTTCCGCGTTGCCGCCTTCCATAACATGACCGCCGCATATGCTGCGGCGCGGCAAAACGAAACCGTGCTGCGGCCGCCGGCCGGTACGCCGCTCGGCGATGTCGCTGCAACGAAGCAGGTTGCTCACTATACCGACCTTCGCACGGCGCAAACCTATATCGATCGCCACCCGTTTATCGTTGCCGCCGTCGAACTCGGAAATTCTCGGACCGCCATCTGCGTCCCAATGCTCAAGGACGGCGAGCTGATCGGCGCGATCACGATAGCTCGAACCGAGGTCCAGCCATTTACCGAAAAACAGATCGTGATGTTGCAAAACTTCGCCGCTCAAGCCGTCATCGCCATCGAGAACACGCGACTGCTCAGCGAATTGCGCGAGTCGCTGGAACAGCAGACCGCGACCGCCGAAGTGCTGGGCGTGATCAACGCGTCGCGTGGCGACCTCCAGCCTGTGTTCGAGGCGATGGTCGATAAGGCGCGGCGATTGTGTGAGGCGGATTCAGGACATCTCGCACTTCCGGTTGGTGACGATTATCGAAGTGTTGCGGTTTCCGCGATGTTGCCCGAGATGGAGGTGCTCATCCGGTCGGTGTCATACGCGCCCGGCCGCGGGACGGCGGTCGGTCGTGCCCTGGCCGAACGTCGCCCGGTACAGATATCGGACATTGGAGCCGACAATGAACATATCGTCCGGAGTGCCGCGGATCAGGGCTTCATAAGGACGATCCTCGGGGTACCACTCCTCCGGGAAGGCGAGGCCATTGGCGCATTCGGACTTTCGCGCCGGCGTGTCGAGCCGTTCAGCGAGCGCCAGATCGCGCTGGTGCAGAACTTCGCCGCCCAGGCCGTCATCGCCATCGAGAATACCCGGCTGCTCAGCGAATTGCGCGAGTCGCTGGAGCAGCAGACCGCCACATCGGAGGTTCTCAGCGTCATCAGTGCGTCGCCCGGTGAATTGACGCCCGTGTTCCAGGCCATGCTGGAAAACGCGGTTCGCATCTGCGACTCGAAATTCGGCACTCTGTTCCGATACGATGACGGAACATTCGAAGCGGTTGCCTTGTTCGGCACGCCGCCGGCACTGACCGAGTTTCATCAGAAGCGGGGCCGTTTTCGGCCTGCCGTGGGCGCCGGACTCGAGCGCATGGCGCGGACCAAAGATGTGGTCCACATCGCCGACGAAAGCGCCGAATCCACCCCAAGCGTTTCAGCGCGGCTTGCCGGGGCGCGCTCGGTGATCGTCGTGCCGATGTTGAAAGACGACGAGCTGATCGGCGCCATCAGCATTTATCGGGGCGAAGTTCGACCTTTCACCGAGAAGCAGATCGCGCTGGTGACGAACTTCGCCGCCCAAGCCGTCATCGCCGTCGAGAACACGCGACTCTTGAGCGAATTGCGCGAATCGCTGGAGCAACAGACCGCCACCGCAGACGTACTGAAAGTCATCAGCCGCTCGCCGGGCGATCTCGACCCGGTGTTTGATTCGATTTTGATCAGTGCTACTCGCATCTGCGAGGCCAGTTTTGCGAACTTGGTACTATTCGACGGGCAGCAATGCCGAATGCCGGCGATGTACAACGCACCCAAGGCCTTCGAGGAGTTGATCCGCCGCAGAGCGGTGTACCCGACCGGAGCGGTAATGGGTCGCATTCTTGCGACGAAGCAGCCGCTCCACAGCGCCGATCTGAATGCCGAAGAGGCATTTCAGAATTCAAATTTGGTGAAATTGGGTGGCGCCCGCTCGACGCTCGGCGTGCCGATGTTCAAGGATAATGAAGTCATCGGCGCCGTGCACATCTATCGCCAAGAGGTTCGTCCGTTCACCGATAAGCAGTTAAAAATACTACAGAACTTCGCCGCACAGGCCGTGATCGCCATCGAGAACGCGCGACTCTTGAGCGAATTGCGCGAATCGCTGCAGCAGCAGACCGCCACCGCCGACGTGCTCAAGGTCATCAGCCGCTCGACCTTCGATCTGCGGACCGTGCTCGATACGCTTGTCGAGTCGGCGGCGCGTCTGTGCGAGGCCGAGATGGCTTCGATCAATCGGCAGCGTGGCGAGGCCTACCGGCAAGTCGCGTCTTATGGCCAATCTCGCGAACTACAAGCCTACATGGACGACCATCCTATTGCGGCGGGGCAAGGCTCCGTCGTCGGCCGCACCGTGATGGCCGGCAAGACCGTTCACATCCACGATGTGATGGCCGATCCGGACTACAAAATGACCGGCGCGGCAAAAGTTGGCGGCGCACACACCATGCTGGGCGTCCCGCTGCTGCGCGAGGGAACGCCCATCGGCGTGATTGTCCTGCAGCGTAAGACCGTACGGCCGTTCACCGAAAAGCAGATCGAACTGGTATCGACCTTCGCCGACCAGGCGGTGATTGCCATCGAGAATGTGCGGCTGTTCGAGGCCGAGCAGCAGCGCACGGCCGAGCTGAGCGAAGCGCTGGAGCAGCAGGCGGCAACCTCGGAGGTGCTCAACGTCATCAGCCGGTCAAAATTCGATTTGCAGCCAATTTTGCAGAGCGTGGTCGATACCGCGGCGCGACTCTGTCGCGCCGATACAGCCGTCATATTCAAGTTGGACCAAGGCCTGTATCGTTTTGCGGCCGGATATTGCGTCGACCCACGCTATATGGAAATTGAGATGGCGACACCGATTACGCCCGGTCCGGGGACGGTGGTTGGACGAGCCGCGATGCAACGAGAGGCCGTTCGGATCGTCGACGCAATGCAAGATCCGCTTTACGAGAAGAAGGGGGATGCCGAGGTTGCACAGGTTCGGTCGATGATCGGCGTTCCCCTGATGCGGGAAGGCGAGCCCATCGGCGTCATCGCCCTCGCGCGGCAAAGAGTCGAGCCGTTTCTCGATCGAGAAATCGAGCTGGTGTCGACGTTTGCCGATCAGGCCGCGATCGCCATCGAGAATGTGCGGCTGTTCGAAAGCGTGGAAGCTCGTACCCGCGAGCTCGCCGCGTCGCTGGAAGATCTCCGCACCGCGCAGGACCGCCTGGTGCAGACCGAGAAACTCGCCTCGCTCGGCCAATTGACCGCCGGCATCGCCCACGAGATCAAGAACCCGCTCAATTTCGTCAATAATTTTTCCTCGGTCTCGGTCGAGCTGATCGACGAATTGCGTGAAGCGCTATCCGACGCGCCGCTCGACGCCAAGCTGCGCGCGGAGATCGAAGAGATCGCCGATATGCTTAAAGGCAATCTCGACAAGGTAGTGCAGCACGGCAAGCGCGCCGACTCCATCGTCAAGAACATGCTGCTGCACTCGCGCGAGGGTTCGGGCGAGCGCCGTCCGGTGGACGTCAACGCGCTGGTCGAGGAGAGCCTCAATCTCGCTTTTCACGGCGCGCGCGCCGAAAGGCAGGGCTTCAACATCGCGATCGAGCGCTCCTTCGATCCCGCGGCCGGTGAAGTCGACCTGTTTCCGCAGGAAGTCACGCGCGTGCTGCTCAATTTGATCTCGAACGGCTTTTACGCCGCGACCAAGCGAAAAGCGCAATCGGAGGACGGCAGCTACGAGCCCGTCCTTGCGGCTGCGACAAAAAACCTCGGCGAGCGTGTGGAAATCAGAATTCGCGACAATGGCACCGGCATTCCGCCCGAGGTAAAGGAGAAAATGTTCAATCCGTTCTTTACCACCAAGCCCGCCGGTGAAGGCACCGGGCTCGGGCTTTCCATCAGCCATGACATCATCGTGAAACAACATGCTGGTTCCATCGCGGTGGATACCGAGCCCGGCGAATTCACGGAATTCCGCATCATTCTGCCTCGCGCGGGCGCTTCACTTGCCAAATCGGGAGAGCGCGCGTGAACATGCTCATTCTCGTGGTCGACGATGAGCCCGATGTCGAAGTGCTGTTCCGGCAGCAGTTTCGGCGCGATTTGCGCGCCGGCCGCTTCGCCATGGAATTCGCGCAATCGGCGGCGCTGGCGCTCGAGCGCATCGCCGCGGCGAGCGACCGCTCGCTGATCCTGATCCTGTCCGACATCAATATGCCGGGGATGAGCGGGCTTGAGCTTCTGCCCAAGGCGAAGGCGATGCGGCCGGAAGTGCCGATCATCATGATCACAGCCTATGGCGATGCCGACACCAAGCGCAAGGCGCTGGAGAACGGCGCCGCGTCGCTTTTGACCAAGCCGATCGATTTCGGCACGCTGCGCGGCGAGATCGAAATGCGGGTGACAAGCGCGGCCTGACCTCCGGCGCGCGAGCGGCAGTGCGTTATAATTTCCCCGCGAATGCATCGGCGATGAACTGGTGGGTGAGCGCGTAAGTATATCGTGTGGCTGGCTCGTCCCAACCGGCGACGCCGGGAACGTCGGAGCCCTGATCGGTGTAGGCGTGCAATACGCCGGAGAACACCAGCATCTGCCATTTCGCGCCGGCCGCATCCATCTCGGCCTCGAACAGATCGCGGTGTTCTTTCGGCGTCACCGGATCCGGCGCGCCGTGAGCGACAAGAAGCTGTGCCTTCACGGCGCCCTTCTTGGCCGCGAGCGCGGTCTTGAGATCGCCATGGATCGAGACCGCGGCCGCGATATCGGCGCCGTCGCGGGCGAGTTCGAGCACATTGCCGCCGCCGAAGCAGAAGCCGATCGCCGCGCGCCGGCTGTCGGTGAGATTGCGCTTCGAGGTTTCCGCATTCATGGCGTCATAGGCGGCGCGGATGCGGGCGCGCTGCTCGACCGCATTTTCGCGCAGCGGATTGGCGAGCGCCGCGGCGCCGGGAAAATCGGTCGGCCGGGTGCCTGCGCCGTACATGTCGGCGACGAAAACGACATAGCGGTCGCCGGCGACGAGTTTGGCGCGTTCGATCGCTGAGTCCGTCATGCCCATCCAGTTCGGCGCCATCAGCACCGCCGGACGCTTGCCGGACACGGTCTCGTCGTAAACCAGCGTCCCTTCGGCGGTGAGCGCGCCCATCGGATATTTGATTTTCTCGGCCTTCATCGTGTTCCTCCCGGTCCGTCTTCGTCCGCATCATCGCGCCGACAGCGCGGATTATATGCGCTCGACGCGGCACGCAAATAGGCAGTGGTGAAGGGGACGCCGGGCCCGCCGGACCACGGCAATCGAGGGCCGCAAAGACCGAGACCGGCGGCCTCAGGCGGCCAGCATTTTTTGAACTTCGCTGACCAGTTCGCGCAGGTGGATCGGCTTCGAAAGCACCTTGGCGTGCTTGGGGGCGGCCGAGTCGGAATTCAGCGCGACCGCGGCAAAGCCGGTGATGAACATGATCTTGATGTCGGGATCGAGCTCAGCCGCACGGCGGGCGAGTTCGATGCCGTCCATTTCCGGCATGACGATATCGGTCAAAAGAAGCTCGAACGGCTCCTCGCGCAGGCGCTGATAGGCCGATAACCCGTTGTCATAGGAAATGACGTCGAAACCGGCGTTCTGCAGCGCTTTGACCAGGAAGCGGCGCATGTCGATGTCGTCTTCCGCAAGTAAAATTTTGGACATGATATATCGACCCGGCTGCCGTGCCGGCCCCCTTCATTCCATAAGCGGGGTAGCCGGTAAATATGAAGTGAAAACCCGCAGCTAACAGTGCGGTCCGCGGCCATCCCCGATGCCAGTGGGAACTGACCCTGGATAGACCTCGGTCTTATGGACAATCGCGGCGGGCGCAGGTTAGGTAACGCTGTCGCGAAAGCCTTGTTATCACGGAAAGCCTTGTTCTAGCGAAAAGCCTTGTCGTCGCGAAAGCCTTGCCAGGCGCCATGTCCGACACCGAAAGCGAATTCGACCCTCCGTTCGAAGTCATCGAGCCGGCGCAATGCCGCGGCCCGCTCTTATTCAATTCCCCGCATAGCGGACGGGTTTACCCCGAGGCTTTCCTGCAGACGTCGCGGCTCGATCTGCAAACGCTGCGGCGCTCCGAGGACAGTTTCGTCGGCGAATTGATCGAAGGCGTCATCGGCCGCGGCCACCCGGTGGTGCGCGCGCACTTCCCCCGCTGCTATGTCGACGTCAATCGCGAGCCCTACGAACTCGACCCGCGCATGTTCGACGGCCGGCTGCCCTCCTTCGCCAATACCCGCTCGATGCGGGTTGCCGGCGGGCTCGGCACGGTGGCGCGGGTGGTCGGCGATGCCCAGGAAATCTACGACCAGCGCATTGCCGTGGGCGAGGCGCTGCGGCGTATCGAGGGCCTGTACAAGCCCTACCACCGCACCTTGCGGCGGCTATTCATGCGGCTGCAGCGCGATTTCGGAGCCGCCATCCTGGTCGACTGCCATTCGATGCCGTCGGCCACCGGCGGCCGCGATGAGCGGCCCCGGGCCGATCTTGTGCTCGGCGACCGCTACGGCACCAGCTGTGTCGGCATCGTCGCCGAAACCATCGAGCACTGCATGCGCGAGTTTGGCTATTCGGTCAGCCGCAACAAGCCCTATGCGGGCGGCTTCATCACCGAACACTACGGCAATCCGACCACGGGACTGCATGCGATCCAGTTGGAGATCAACCGCGCGCTGTATATGGACGAACGCCGCTACGAACGCGCGAATTCGTTTGACCGTCTCGCCGGCGAATTCGAGGTGCTGGCCGACCGGCTCGCCGAAATCCCGCTTGAAGAACTGCGGCCCTACCGCGCTGCAGCGGAATAGCCGGGAACCTCACCGCAAGGCCGGTTCCTTCGGGAAAGAAGCCGGGAAAGAAAAAGGGCCGCTCACCTTGCGGGAGCGGCCCAAGTCTAGGGAGGAAACGCCCAAGGAGGGCGACGGTAACGAAAGAGAGCCTCTCGCTACCGCACTGCAACAACATACACCGCGCCGCACAAAAAACAAGGGCTACTGACCTATTCGCCGGTGGGTTATCCCAGCTATTCGCCGTGGATTAGCCTTTGGCGCGCCGACGCGAACTGGGCTGTCAAAAATACTGTATATGTATCAGCATCTTAGAAGAATAAAGCGGCTGTGCACAAAACTGCGTCAAGCACCCTCGGCCAGTGGGGGGCCCACCCTTCGGGTTTTGCATAGCGATTAACCTTGGCAGCGTGGCGCATCCGCCACAGCTGGATTGCCGTTTACTCCAAGCTCCGATACTCGAATCCGAACCTCCGAGGCTTCAATCATGACGGCTATCGACTTTGCCGCCTTTGTCGACGAGCTCGCCGCCGTTTCCGGCGAGACCATCCGGCCGTTCTTCCGCAGCACACTGGGGGTGGAGAATAAGAGCCTCTCCGGCGGCTTTGACCCGGTGACGGCGGCCGACCGTGCCGCCGAAGCCGCGATGCGGACGCTGATCAGGCGGACCTTTCCCGAGCACGGCGTCATCGGCGAGGAATTCGGTTCCGACCGCCCTGATGCCGAATATGTCTGGGTGCTCGATCCGATCGATGGCACCAAATCCTTCATCTGCGGCATGCCGGCCTGGGGCACCTTGATCGCGCTGACCCGGCGCGGCGAGCCGATCTACGGCATGATGCACCAGCCGTTCACGCGCGAGCATTTCGCCGGCGACGGCCGCGGCGCGCGCTATCGGGGGCCTGCGGGCGATCGCGATCTGCGGGTGCGCGCCTGCGCTTCGCTGCAGGATGCCGTGCTGTGCACGACGAGCCCGCTATTGATGCAGGAGCCCGACCGGCAGCGTTTCGGCCGCGTCGAAAACAAAGTGCGGCTGTCGCGCTACGGCGGCGATTGCTACGGTTATTGCGTGCTCGCCGCCGGCCATATCGATCTGTTGATCGAGACCGAACTGAAGCCCTATGACGTGCTGCCCTTGATCCCGATCATCGAAGGCGCCGGCGGCATCATCACCACCTGGGAAAACGGCAAGCCGCATAACGGCGGCCGTATCGTCGCTGCCGGCGACAAACGCGTGCACGCGCAAGCGATGGAATTGTTGCGGGCCTAATACAGCGGCGTGCCCGGCACGAAGGCATCGAACGCCGCCCAGAATTGCGAGCGGAAGCGATCCTGCTCCATGAGAATTTCGTGCTGGGCGCCGACCACGACGAGATGCGAGCCGGCGCGCAGCATGCTGGCAAAATCTTCGATCGCGGCGTTCGAAACCACCTGGTCGCTGCCGCCGGCGACGATCAGCATCGGCTGCCGGATACGCGCCGGAAAAGAGCGCTCGCGCAGCGTCGCCATGGCGCGGAAGGCGGCATCGCACCACGTCACCGTCGGAGCGCCAAGCGCGAGCGCCGGCTCCGCCTCCAAGACGGCTGCGTTGCGTGCATAGCGCACCGGATCGGACGTCAGAATATTGCCGACGAAGGGGCGCGATTCGACAATGCTGGTATCGCTCTTGGGCACGTACATTCCGCCGAAGCCCGCCAACCGCAGCGCGCGCACGAGGAGCGGTCCCGCCCCCATCGCATAGTCGATGCCGCCGAGCGCGATCAACGGCGCGCTCAGCACCATGCGGTCGAACCAGCGATGGCCGCGATGCGCGGCGCGGATCAGCACCGTCGCACCGGTGGAGTGGCCGATGGCGAAAACCGGCGGCGGACAATCCGGCAGGACGATCTCGCGCATGAAGGTTTCAAGATCGGTGTCGTATTCGGCGAAATCGCCCACGTAGCCCTTGCGCCGATCGCTCAAGGCGCGATCCGACAGACCCTGCCCGCGCCAGTCGAGCGCCGCGACGGCAAAACCGCGCGCCCGTAGATCGCGCACCGTCTCGAAGTATTTTTCGATCCACTCGCTGCGCCCCTGAAAGATGCAGACCGTGCCGCGTCGGCCGGCCGGCGGCAGCCAGCGCGCATAGCGCAAGTTCACGCCGTCCCGCGTCTTGAGCATGCCGGTGACGAAATTGTCGGGAACCGGATTGGCGGGGATCGAGACAAGCTTCATGGAAACATGGGTTGGGGCGCTCTCGCTCGCTTATAGCAGCATCGCGCCCATCGTCATCTTATGGCCGCTAGCCGGCCGGGCCTTTCCAACAAACTATTGGCGATGAGGTTGCTGAAACTTCGGCGGCCGAAAACTCAAGCGTCGGAGGCGCCATCAGCCCACAATATTTCTGTAAGTATTTCAGTATCTTAAGACCCCTTGCGGAGCCGAAATGCGCTCCCATATCATTTTCGCGCAGGCCATTCGGCTGCGCATTCATCGGTTCGACCCCTCGGGGTGGGCCATTTGCATGTCGCTTCAAGGAGGATATGCCATGCGAACTTTCGATCTTGCACCACTGTATCGTTCCACCGTCGGTTTCGACCGTCTGTTCTCGATGCTCGACCAGGGCCTTGAGGGCTCAGCCCCCACCTATCCGCCCTATAACATCGAGCGGACCGGCGAGAACGCCTACCGCGTCTCGGTAGCCGTCGCCGGCTTTAACGAGCCCGAACTGTCGATCGTCGCCAAAGAAAACACGCTCACCATCCGCGGCGAGAAAAACGCCAAGGAGGAGGAAAAGCGCGGTGAGGTCCTGTATCAGGGGATCGCTGCCCGCACCTTCGAGCGCGTGTTCCAGCTGGCCGATTTCGTCCTGGTCAAGGGCGCGAGCCTCGAAAACGGTCTCCTGCACGTCGACCTCGTGCGTGAGATTCCGGAGGCGAAGAAGCCGCGATCGATCCCGATCGGCAACGCCAAGAGCAACGGCTCGACCGTGATCGAGAATCAGAAGGCGGCGTAACCGCTCTTCATTTTCGTCGTCGATCAGGGCGCCCCGGAATTTCCGGGGCGCTTTTTGATTTTTGGCTTTTGCCGTCGCGACTAATCGTTGATGGCAGGAGATGGCGCGCGGCCCGGTTTGGCGGTGGGGGCCGCGACGTCGGCGCCTGAGCTCAGCGACTGCGGGCGGTCATGGCTGCTGTTTGACTTGGCGGCCTCGCCCGGCGCGTCGCCCGACTTGGGCGCGGCAAGCTTGGCCGGACGCGCGCGTGGCAACGGCGCCGCAGCGTGCTTCACATGCCGCCTTGGCGACGGTTGCAGCGCCGGCGGCGCCGACGGCTGGACCGGCGGCGCCGTTACGGGCGCAGCAAATTCCGGCGGCAGCCGGGAGGATTCCGGTAACATGTCGGACGCGGAATCATCGGGCGCCGTCATGCCGAACTGACCGCCGGAACCATAATTGCCTGGACCTGCCACGATGCGATTGGCGTCGCGGATCGCGCCGGTCCGGGCGTCAACAACTACGCGCATCAGGATACCGTTAAAATCCGTGGCACGGAGCACATAGGTTGCCCCCTCACGCAACGGCGGCGCGAGCGGATCGAAGCCCGCCGCGCGCACAGTGCGCACGATCTCGTAAGGCGGCACAAAACCGGGCGACGGAGCCGGCGCCGCGGATACCGGCGCAGCCGGGCTCTGGGCAAATCCAGGCGTCGCGGCCGACAGCAAAACGGTCAGCACGAACGCAGCGCTTCCCGATGCCCTCGCTCCCACGATCGACGCCCCTTTTCGCCCGGACCCCATTATGAGCGAACGCCAGCCTCGGATGCAATTGGGGCGGAGCTTGGGCGCAATCGCAACATGATCCCGAAAACTAGACCCTGATTTCGCAAAGACCGACGAAACGCTCGATGTCCTCGTTCTCCGTCGTAAACGACGTGACCAGACGGATGAGGACATTGTCGGAGCCGACGTCGAGGCTCTCGCTCGACCGCACGTAGTAACTCGCACCAGCGGCCTTGAGCTTGGCGTCGAGCACACGCGGCAGAATGAGAAAGATCAGATTGGCCTCGACCGGCCACACCGGACGCAAGCCAACGCCGGTGAGTTTCCGGGCCAGCCGGTCGGCCATGGCATTGGCGTGGCGCGCCAGCGTGAGCCAGCAGTCGCTCTCCAGATAGGCCAGAAATTGCGCGGCGATGAAGCGGTGCTTGGACAAAAGATGCCCGGCGCGCTTGCGCCTTTCGCCGAAAAACGCAGCGCGAGCCGGATCGAAAATCACCACCGCCTCGGCAGCGAGTGCCCCGCCCTTGGTGGCGCCAAAGGACAGCACGTCGATGCCGGAGCGCCAGGTCAGATCCGCCGGCGTCGCGTTGAGCCGCACCAGCGCATTGGCGAAACGCGCGCCGTCCATATGCACGGCCAGCGATCGGGCATGGGCGATCTCGGCGAGCGCGGCGATCTCGTCGCTGCGGTAGATCGTGCCGGCCTCGCTCGCCTGCGTGATCGACAGTGCCGACGGGATCATTTGATGCGGGCTATGGCCGCCATAGCCGCTGAGCGCGTCTTGCAATATCGGCGGCGTGATCTTGCCGCCGTCGCCGGTCAAGCCGGCAAGCTTCAATCCGCCGCCGAAACCTTCGACGGCGCCGCATTCGTCGGTAAGGATATGGGATTCGCTGTGGCAGAACACGACGCCCCAGGGCGGCGATACGTGGGCCAGCGCCAGCGCATTCGCCGCCGTCCCGGTCGGCACCAAAAACACCGCGACCTCGTGGTCGAAAATCTCGGCCATGCGCCGATCGAGCCGCGCGGTCCAGTCGTCATTGCCGTAGCCGCGCGCGTAGCCCGCATTGGCGGCGGCGAGGGCATCCAGAATGGCGGGCGCGATCGGGGCCGTGTTGTCACTGGCGAAATTCATTGTGCCGAACCTAGCCGAGATTGCGCCTTACGCAATCCATTTGGGCCTGACACGATTCATTGGGGCTGGACGCAATCCATTTGGGTTTGACGCAATCCTTGGCAAATTCGCTGCAACCGCGCGGCGATCGCCCATTGCGCTCTCTGGCATCCCATGATCCACTCCGAGGGCGGAACGTGCGCAGAAACCCGTGCCGGGAACGAGTCGGATGCTTGTATCGGCATCCAGAATTTGCCATGTTTCGCATAGGACAGTATTGCTGTCCCATTCTGGCAGCCTTGGCGAGGGCGCGCCGGATTGCGGACTAAGGCGACGTGAACAAGCAACCGGCGATCGGCCCAAGCGGCACGAAGGTTGCCTCCAAGATGAGTGGCTCGCCCTCGGGCGCAGTCCTTCCTTCCCTCCCCGCCTTGCGGGAACGGAAGGAAGGGTGGCGCGGGGCGGTATGCGTCGGATCCCGACACGGGGTGTTTCGGGGCTTCGCCGCGGAGTGCGAGTGCGATGATGAATGCGTCTGGTTTCGGCTTGTTTGATCCGGCGCTGGAAAAGGCTTCCTGCGGGGTTGGATTTATTGCCGATATCAAAGGCCGTAAGTCGCACAAGATCGTCCAAGATGCGCTGACGATCCTGGTCAATCTCGAGCACCGTGGCGCGGTCGGCGCCGATCCGCGCGCCGGCGACGGCGCCGGTATCTTGGTGCAGATGCCGCACAAATTCCTCGCCAAGAAGGCGGCCGAGCTTGGCTTCAAGCTGCCGCCGCCCGGTGAATACGCGGTCGGCGCGCTGTTCCTGCCGCATGACGACGCCTGGCGCGGCGACGTGATGGACACTTATGCGGCGGTTGCCGCCGAGGAAGGCATGACGCTTCTCGGCTGGCGCGACGTGCCGACCGACAATTCGACGCTTGGCGAGACCGTCAAGCCGACCGAGCCGGTCATCAAGCAGGTGTTTCTCGGCCGCGGCTCCAAGATCACCACCGAAGACGAGTTCGAGCGCCGGCTCTACATCCTGCGCAAGACCATTTCGGGCAAGCTCTACGGCAAGCGCGACCGCAGCACCTCGCATTATTATCCGGTGTCGATCTCGTGCCGCACCGTGATCTACAAGGGCATGTTCCTCGCCGACCAGCTCGGCGCCTATTACCCGGACCTGCACGATCCGGACTTCGAAAGCGCGCTGGCGCTGGTGCACCAGCGCTTCTCGACCAACACTTTCCCGGCCTGGTCGCTGGCGCACCCCTATCGCATGATCGCCCATAACGGCGAGATCAACACGCTGCGCGGCAACAATAACTGGATGGCGGCGCGGCAGGCTTCGGTATCCTCGCCGAAATTCGGCGCCGACATTTCCAAGCTGTGGCCGATCTCCTACGAGGGTCAGTCCGACACCGCGTGTTTCGACAACGCGCTCGAATTCCTGGTGATGGGCGGCTATTCGCTCGCGCATGCGATGATGATGATGATTCCGGAAGCTTGGGCAGGCAATCAGCTCATGAACGAACAGCGCCGCGCCTTCTACGAATATAACGCGGCCATGATGGAGCCGTGGGACGGCCCGGCGGCGATCGCTTTCACGGATGGCCGGCAGATCGGCGCCACGCTCGACCGCAACGGCTTGCGCCCGGCGCGCTATATCGTCACCACAGACGATCGCATCATCATGGCGTCGGAGACCGGCGTGCTGACGGTTCCCGAGGAGGACATCGTCACCAAGTGGCGGCTGCAGCCGGGCAAAATGCTGCTGGTCGATCTCGAGCAGGGACGGCTTATTCCCGACGAAGAACTCAAGTCGCAATTGGCGGCGAAGCATCCCTACAAGGAGTGGCTCGAGCGCACCCAGATGGTGCTCGAAGACCTGGCGCCGGCTTCGGAAGCGGCGCCGATCTCGAATCTCGCGCTGCTCGATCGCCAGCAATTGTTCGGCTACACCCAGGAAGATCTCAAAATCCTGATGACGCCAATGGCGGCGACCGGCGAAGAAGCGGTCGGCTCCATGGGCAACGACACGCCGATCTCGGCAATGTCGGACAAGCCGAAGCTCCTTTTCACGTATTTCAAGCAGAACTTCGCGCAGGTCACCAACCCGCCGATCGATCCGATCCGTGAGGAACTGGTGATGAGCCTCGTCTCGATCATCGGCCCGCGTCCGAACCTGTTCGACCTGCAGGGCACGTCGAAGACCAAGCGCCTCGAAGTGCACCAGCCGATCCTGACCAACGAGAACCTCGAGAAGATCCGCTCGATCTCCGACATCGGCGACCATTTCAAGTCGCTGACCTTCGACACCACCTGGCCGGCCGAGGCCGGCGCCGACGGCATGGCCGGCGCCATCGCCGAATTGTCCGCCAAGGCGGAGGCTGCCGTGCGCGACGGCACCAACATCGTCATTCTGTCCGACCGCCGCGCCGGGGCCGATCGCATCCCGATCCCGTCGCTCTTGGCCTGCGCGGCCGTGCATCATCATCTTATTCGCGAGGGCCTGCGTACCTCGGTCGGCATCGTGGTGGAATCGGGCGAACCGCGCGAGGTGCACCATTTCGCCTGTCTCGCCGGCTACGGCGCCGAGGCGATCAATCCTTATCTCGCTTTCGAGACGCTCACGGCGATGAAGAGCGACCTGCCGCAGAAGCTCGACGATAAGGAACTGATCAAGCGCTACATCAAGTCGATCGACAAAGGACTGCTCAAGGTGATGTCGAAGATGGGCATCTCGACCTACCAGTCCTATTGCGGTGCCCAGATTTTCGACGCGATCGGGTTGAAGTCCGATTTCGTCGCCAAATATTTCACCGGCACCGCGACCCGCATCGAGGGCGTAGGCCTCGCCGAAATCGCCCAGGATACGGTGCGCCGCCATCAGGACGCGTTCGGCGACTCGCCGGTCTACCGCTCCATGCTCGATGTCGGCGGCGACTATGCGTTCCGGGTGCGCGGCGAGGATCACGTCTGGACCGCAGCCACGGTGTCGGCGCTACAGCATGCGGTGCGCGGCAATTCGCAGGACAAGTATCGGCAGTTCGCCCGCCTCATCAACGATCAGTCGACGCATCTGTTGACCATCCGCGGCCTGTTCCGCATCAAGTCGGCCGAAGAAGACGGTCGCAAGCCGGTGCCGATCGAAGAAGTCGAGCCGGCGAAGGATATCGTCAAGCGTTTTTCGACCGGCGCCATGTCATACGGCTCGATCTCGCGCGAGGCGCACACCACGCTCGCGATCGCCATGAACCGAATCGGCGGCAAGTCGAATACCGGCGAGGGCGGCGAAGAGTCCGACCGCTACAAGCCATTGCCGAACGGCGATTCCATGCGTTCGGCGATCAAGCAGGTGGCGTCGGGCCGTTTCGGCGTCACCGCGGAATATCTCGTCAATTCCGACATGATGCAGATCAAGATCGCGCAGGGCGCCAAGCCCGGCGAAGGCGGTCAGCTGCCCGGCCATAAGGTCGACAAGGTGATCGCCAAAGTGCGGCACTCGACGCCGGGCGTCGGTCTGATCTCGCCGCCGCCGCATCACGACATCTATTCGATCGAGGATCTGGCGCAGCTCATATTCGATCTGAAAAACGTCAATCCGTCGGGCGATGTTTCGGTCAAGCTCGTCTCCGAAGTCGGCGTCGGCACGGTCGCGGCCGGCGTGTCGAAGGCGCGCTCCGATCACGTCACCATCGCCGGATACGAAGGCGGCACCGGTGCCGCGCCGCTCACTTCGGTCAAGCATGCCGGCTCGCCCTGGGAAATCGGCCTTGCCGAGACGCATCAGACGCTCGTCGCCAATCGGCTGCGCGGGCGCATCGCCGTGCAGGTCGACGGCGGCATTCGTACCGGCCGCGACGTCGTCGTCGGCGCGTTGCTCGGCGCCGACGAATTCGGCTTTGCCACAGCGCCGCTCATCGCCGCCGGCTGCATCATGATGCGTAAGTGTCATCTGAACACCTGCCCGGTCGGCGTCGCTACGCAGGACCCGATCTTGCGCAAGCGCTTCACCGGCCAGCCCGAGCACGTCATCAACTACTTCTTCTTCGTCGCCGAAGAAGTCCGCGAGCTGATGGCCGAGTTGGGTTATCGCACATTCAACGAGATGATCGGCCAGATGCAGATGTTCGATCGGAACAAGCTCATCGCCGAAGGCAAGTCGGCGGGCCTCGACTTCTCGAAACTGTTCACGAAGCCGGACGTGCCGGCGAGCGTCGCCACCTACAATCGCGAGCGTCAGGATCACAAGATCCACGACATACTCGACCGCAAACTGATCGCGCAGTCGAAGACCGCGATCGAAAGCGGCGTCCCGGTGCAGCTGAGCTTTCCGATCAAGAACGTCGACCGCGCCACTGGCGCCATGCTGTCGGGCGAGATCGCCAAGCGCTACGGGCACGACGGCCTGCCGGCAGACACCATCGTGGCGCGCTTCAAGGGCACCGCCGGCCAAAGCTTCGGCGCCTTCTTGGCCCGCGGCGTCACCTTCGAGCTGCACGGCGACGCCAACGACTATGTCGGCAAGGGTCTGTCGGGCGGCCGCATCGTGGTGCATCCGCCCGCGGAATCCGGCATCGTCCCCGAACAATCGATCATCGTCGGCAATACGGTGATGTATGGCGCCATCGCCGGCGAGTGCTTTTTCCGCGGCGTCGCCGGCGAGCGCTTTGCCGTGCGCAATTCGGGCGCGACCGCCGTGATCGAGGGCGCCGGCGATCACTGCTGCGAATACATGACGGGCGGCGTCGTGGTGGTGCTCGGCCCGACCGGCCGCAACTTCGCCGCCGGCATGTCGGGTGGCGTCGCTTATGTGCTCGACGATGACGGCACATTCGCCTCGCGCTGTAACATGGCGATGGTCGAACTCGAGCCGATGCCGGGCGAGGAAGACATCAACGCCAAAATCTTCCATCATTCGCGCGATCTCGAAGCCCATGGCATGGTCGACATCATGTCGGACATGAGCCGCTTCGACGGGCATCGGCTGCATCACTTGATTTCGCGCCATGCGCGTTTTACCGGCTCGGTCGTGGCGATGAAAATCCTCGACGACTGGAAGACTTGGTTTCCGAAATTCCGCAAAGTGATGCCGGTGGAATATCGGCGCGCTCTCAACGAAATGAAGGCCGCATCGATCGCCGCGGAATAGCGCGAAAAGATTCCAAAGAAATTCTCAAGAGAAACTCCCAAGAGATAGAGACACCCTTTGGGTAAGATCACCGGCTTTCTCGACTACGAGCGTGAGGATCGCGACTACGAACCGGTCGCGGCGCGCGTCCGCCATTGGCGCGAATTCGTCCTGCCGCTGCCGGACGCCGATTACGTCACCCAGGCGGCGCGCTGCATGAATTGCGGCGTGCCCTATTGCCAGGGCACCGGCTCGGTCGCGCCCGGCTCGCCGGGATGTCCGGTCAACAATCAGATCCCCGATTGGAACGACCTCGTCTATACCGGCCGTTGGGACGAGGCCGCGCGCAATCTGCATTCGACCAATAATTTTCCGGAAGTCACCGGGCGGGTCTGCCCGGCGCCCTGCGAAGCCTCATGCACGCTCAACATCGACGAGAATCCCGTCACCATTAAGTCGATCGAATGCGCGATCGCCGACCGTGCCATCGCACAAGGCCTCAAGCCCGAGCCGCCCGCGGCGCTCCTCGGCAAGAAAGTGGCGATCGTCGGCTCGGGGCCGGCGGGGCTTGCCTGCGCGCAACAATTGGGCCGCGCCGGATACGAGGTTCACGTCTACGAGAAATATGCCAAGGCGGGCGGGCTTCTTACTTACGGGATTCCCGACTTCAAAATGGAGAAGGATCACGTCGCCCGCCGTGTCGAGCAGATGCAGGCCGAGGGCGTGGTGTTTCATTACGGCGCCCATGTCGGCGTCGACCTGCCGGCCGACAAGCTCGTCAACGACTACGACGCCGTGGTGCTGACCGGCGGTGCTGAAAAGCCGCGCGATCTGCCGGTTCCCGGGCGCGAGCTCAAGGGCATCCATTTCGCCATGGAATTCTTGCCGCAGCAGAACCGACGCGTCTCCGGCGAGCCGGCCGATGCCAGCGAGCCGATCCTCGCCACCGGCAAGCACGTCGTCGTCATCGGCGGCGGCGATACCGGCTCCGATTGCATCGGCACGTCGTTCCGTCAAGGCGCGCTGTCGGTGACCAATTTCGAGATCATGCCGCAGCCGCCCGAACACGAGAACAAGGCGCTGACCTGGCCGAATTGGCCGCTCAAGCTGCGCACCTCGTCGAGCCACGAGGAAGGCGCCGAGCGCGACTTCGCGGTGAACACCACCAAGTTCTCCAGCGAGAACGGCGCGGTGAAGAAGCTGCATTGCGTGCGCATCGACGCCAAGATGCAGCCCATTGCGGGCACCGAATTCGAGATCCCGGCCGACCTCGTTCTCTTGGCCATGGGTTTCGTTCATCCGGTGCACGACGGCATGGTGAAGGCGCTCGAACTCAAGCTCGATCAGCGCGGCAATGTCAGCGCCTCGACCGACGATTACCAGACCTCGAACAAGAAGGTTTTCGCCGCGGGCGACATGCGCCGCGGCCAGTCGCTGGTCGTCTGGGCGATCCGCGAAGGCCGCCAGGCCGCGCACGCCGTCGACAAGTTCCTGATGGGTTCGAGCGTATTGCCGCGTTAGAGCATAATCCGGAAAAGCGGAACCGGTTTCCTGCCTTCGCGAAGCCCGCTTCGGCGGGCGCAGCAAGGTCCGAAAGGATCACACTCAATCAAAATACCGGAATCAATCCTTCCAATATCTCTGAGATATATAGCATTTTAATTTCCATGCCGCATCTGTCTCGCGTCGATCAAGCACCATGAGAGCCGGGTGGGCAAACCGCCAAGCTTTGATGAATTATGCGTTCCCATGGTGACGATGTCTCTTAGTAAGCTTGGCCAAGGAGATCATCACGGTGATTGAGGTTGTAGGATGGCTAGGCAGTTGGGCGGTTGGCAAACTTGGCGATACAATCATTTCGGCACTGACGCCGTCAGCGCTGAAACGGCGACTCTCTAAAACGATCGAGGATTGGTCGCAGGCTCTCCCGCCGGAGCGCCACATTGAGCCTTCTGCGATTTTTGCGACGGGGGACCTAGAACCCGGCCCGGCGCGGCGCGTGCTGTTTGAACATCTCACGGATTCGGAACTACCAACAGAGCACGAGTGGTACCTTGCGTTGTTTGAAAGATGGCGCGCGATTGCCGAGAAAGCATCTCCAGACGAAACGCAACCCTTCTTTCTCCTCCCTGAGGCCGAGGCCTCGAGAGAACTGCATAAGTTGGCAAATCGGCTCGATGCGGTTTGCCGTGGGGATGAAACGATGTACCGCAACGCAACAGCCGGGCTCGGTCGCCGAGTTCGCGATTGGCAAAACATCGATGCGGTGATGATCGTAAATGAAATAATCCCACCTCAAAGATATTCCGCTTTCTACGAAATAGGGTTTCATTTGTTCAATGGGGGGGATTCCGCCATCCTGATCTCAGGCCTACGCGCAATTGTCGAAGAGATGAGGAAGGTCGATACATTCGCGGTGAACACGCCGGGAGCACCTTTAACCGAATACCCGTTTAAGGTCACGCTCGAACCAGTTCTCGGCTCGGTTAGGTTGTTAGCCCAAGGGCCTCGTCGCTTTACGCTGAAGCCGAACGAGACGGAATTCTTACGTGTTGAAATTACAGCCGTGGCGGGCTGGGAGTATTTGATACGGCTGGGTGCGGACAAAATGCTGCTTCATGACGGGTCCACCAAGGCGGTGCAAACGGCGGATTTCTGGGTGAACTTCGAGCACTAGTGATGAATGAGCCCGTCGTTCTGCATGATCGTATATCCTCGCGCTTCAGCACCGCGCTTGAAAGGGCTTATGATATCAATGACGTGCTGGCGGCATTTTGGTGCTTTGCGACTCCGCTTGCTGCGTTTGAACTACGAGCCTCAGGCGTAAACCCGTTCGTCGTAACTGCCTCAGGTGTACAAGCTTCAGCCACGGCTAACGCGTACCATGCCCTTTCTGCGATTGACGCAGCGTCGTTCCAAAGGGGCGGTCTCCTGGCTAACGAAAGCGCCGGGATACCAACTCTTGCGACTGAATTTGAAAAAAATGGATGGTGTTTAACGGCTGAGGCGCTGATGCGATTCAACGTCGTGGCAAGGTCCCTTGCCGAAGACCCACCTGAAAGTAGCTGGTGCCAACACACCGTGGAACAGGTTCTCTGCGAGCAGTGCTCGTTCAGCGGACGCTACCTGTTTTGGCAGGTGGTAAATACAAAGAAGCGGCCGGACCTGAGAGCGGCTGCATGTAGCGGGCAGTTGCAAAACGAAGCCCGTTGCTATGTCTGTGAGGCTCTACTCCGACAATCGCATTTTTTTTACTGCGATCCGGGACGGGAGGAGTTTTTGGTCGTTTGGCCCTACGGACCTGAATTCGATTCCGAGGAAATCATCAAGATGTACTGCGGCTTTCTCGCTGAAATGCCACTAGAGATGCGAGACCGAAAGGATCGAATTGTTTCTGTAAGCGGAATGCCGATCGCGGTGTTTCAGGAGCCAAATGTTGCGGCGATTACG
This sequence comes from Xanthobacteraceae bacterium, assembly GCA_049282655.1. Lineage (GTDB taxonomy): Bacteria > Pseudomonadota > Alphaproteobacteria > Rhizobiales > Xanthobacteraceae > BOG-931. Next base: position 52,227 of record JBAPUM010000060.1, on the reverse strand, counting down.
CTCTGTACGCCCAGCGAATTCATTGAAGTTGTGACTGATCATCTGTATTTCAATGTCGAGCCTTGGACCGTCCTACAAGGGAACGACGACTATTGGGCCGCAAATAAATTCGTTGAGGAGGCGAAATGGGAACTCGCGGCAGGCGCGTTTGCACGCTCCGTCTTGAAGGATCCTGTCCGCGTGTCTTTTCTCCGAAATATTTCTTCCTGTCTTTTTAACGCTCAGCGCAATGCGGAGGCGACGAAGTTACTGCAGGAAACCCAGCGCCTCGAAGGCATATTGCTGAAGAAGTCGATCATAAAGCGAGTCGTTCGAAAGAGCGTGCCCGGAGGGTCAAGGGGGGAAGCGACGTATTGCGACATTCTACAGCACGGCTTGCCGCCGGATTGGGGGTTTGCTGACATGTTGGCTCAACTGCGGTCGATCGCTGAAATGCGCGCCGAGTGATCATCGCCGACACTTTGTTGCGCCTTAAAGGGATAGACTTCCACCGGTTGTGACGGAAGAATCAAAACCCGCCGGCCGGCGGCTTGATCGGCTTGGTGACGCCGAGAGGGACCGGCTTTGGCTTCGCGTCCTTGTTGGCGTCGGCTGATTTCTTGCTGCCATCGCCGGCCGGAGCGCCCTTTTTCGCCGGCGCGGTGGGCGCCAATGAGACAGGCTGCGGCGGCACATCCGGCGCCGCATTTGTGTCCCCGCCCGGGCGCGGCCATGAGAAATCATCGGCGCGGCCGGCCGGCGCCGGGATCGGGTCGCCGCGACTCAAAACTTTCGTTGCCACCGGGTCAGCCGTCACTTGCGCCGGATGGCCGTTGGCGCCGAGAAGATCGCCGCTGTCGTCCGTGCCTGCGGCCGTGAGCGGCACCACCGGACCGACATCGGGCCGCACGCCTGTTTTCGGCTGCGGCGATTCCTCCGGACCCGGCAGCGCCACCGGCACCACGCGGTTCATCATCCGGCGCAATTCGCGGTCGACATAGCTCGCAAGCTTCACCGCGCCGGCTTTGGTGAAATGAACGCCGTCGGGCGTGCGCAGCTTGCGGGTCTGGCCCTGGAAGTCCGGGCCCTGCAAAGCGAACCGTCCCTGCTCGTCGACAAAACCGTCCCAGATGTCGACGTAAGTGATCCCCGCCTTCTCGGCGTGCGCCCGATAGAGCTCATCGAGATAATTCATATCGCCGGTCGATTTGGGACCGCGCAGCGCCGGCAGACCGACCCACAATACCGGCACGCCCTTGCTCTTGAGCGCGGCGATCATCGCATCGATGCGCTTGCCGTAAAGCTCCGCCCATGCGTCGGTGTGAAACTCGTAAGACGCGCCGGGGGTCAGCCGCGGCTGGGCGTCGCCAGGCGCCGGCGTTGCGGCCTCGGTGTCGGGCGACGGTGCGGCCTGTTGTTGCGGCGAATCCGGTTGCGGCCGGGACGCTGCAGCCGGGTCACCCTTTTGCGGCTCCGCTTTTGGTTGCGGGCCCGGATGCGGCGGCACTGCGTCGCGCAGCGACGTACGATCGTTGAGGCCGAGCATGACGACAATGGCGTTCGGCGTCTCGGTTGCCAACGCATCCTTGATCACTTGCGGCCATTCGAGCGTCTCGTTTTTCGCGTCATAGCGGATGAGACCCGAATAGGCGCGGATCTTTCGCTCGACGGCGATATCGGGCTGATCGGCCGCATAGGTCTCGTCGAGACCGTAGCCGAGCCAGTCGGCCATGGAATCGCCGATTACCACGACGGTGCTGGTCGGCGGTACTTCGAGCTTGCGCGGCGGCGGCGCCCGCGTGGAATCGACCACCACCGGCGGGGGCGGCGCGAAGCCGCCGCCGAAGAACGGAAAGAAGTCGCGTTGCGGGCCGCGCTCATTGAACTGCGCGGCAGCCGGCTGAAACGAAACGAACAGACAGGCCGCCGCCACCGCCGCGAGCGCGGGGGAGACGAAAAGCTTTACCAAGCGAACCCTATTCATGCGCCGCGATTTGTTCATGCGCCAATTCATCCGACGGCAATATTAGAGCATCGAACCAGAAAAATCCTGTCCACCAAAACGCTCGAAAAGTGTCGGTTTAAAGATAGTTCTCCGCTATTCGCCGTCACGGCTGCCGCAACCGGTCGAGCACGCCGCTCGACGCAAATCCATCCGGAATCTGGCCGACCGAGGCCTGGAAATTGCGGATGGCGATCCGGGTGCGCGGGCCGAGCAAGCCGTCCGGCTCGCCGATATCGAACCCGCGCCGCGCCAGGAGCTGCTGCATTTCGTAGCGCTCGTCGACCGAGAGCACGCGTTCGTCGCGCGGCCAGGGCTGCACGAAAGCCGCGCCGCCGCGCAGCCGGTCGGCGAGATGACCGATGGCGAGCGCGTAGGCTTCGGCGGGATTGTATTTCATGATGACGCGGAAATTCTGCAGCATCAGAAACGCCGGCCCGCGCGCGCCCGCCGGTATGAGCAGATACGCGCGATCGTCGGGGTGCGGGAAGCCACTGCCGCCGGGGCGCCGCACGCCGAGCCCCTCCCATTGGCGCAGCGTCATTTGCCGCGAGCGGTCGGCCAACAGGTAATCGAAGTTCGGCGGCAGGACTGCTTCGTAACCCCAGGTCTGGCCGCTCGCCCAGCCGTCGGTCTTCAGATTGTTCGCCGTCGAGGCGACGAGGTCGGGCACGGAATCGACGACGTCGCGATGGCCATCGCCGTCGAAATCGACCGCGTAGCGCTTGAACGAGGTGGGCATGAATTGCGTCGGACCGAAAGCGCCCGCCCACGAGCCCACGAGATGCTCCGGCGGCACGTCGCCGCGCTGCAGGATTTCCAGCGCCGACAAAAATTCCTCGCGAAAGTAATCGCGGCGGCGGCCCACGCAAGCTAGCGTCGCGGTCGAGCGGACGACGGAGCGGGTGCCGCCGAGCGTGCCGTAGTTCGATTCCACGCCCCAGATCGCCGCGATGATAGCGCGGTCGACCCCATAGGTCCGCTCGACCGCGGCGAAGGTCGACGCATATTGGGCGAGCAGTTCGCGCCCCCGCGCGATGCGATCGTCGTTCACCAGAATGTCGAGATAGTCCCAGGGCGATTTGGTGAATTCGGGCTGCGCGTCCAGCAAATCCATGATGTGCAGGTCGGGCGTCAGGCCCTCGGTAAAGCGCTCGAAATTCTGCCGCGACACGCCGCGCCGCGCGGCTTCGGGCCAAAGACCTGCGATGCAATTGCCGAAATCGGCGGCAGCGGCGCGGATGGCATCCGCCGTCATCTGCGGATTGCCCGAGGCGCCGGACTGGCCGCTCCAGGCTGTCGCGTCGCCTGATTGCGGGACTGCCGGTCCCGGAACCGAGCTCGCGGAGGAGGGTTGAAATAGGCGCCACAGCCAATTGTCCGGCTGTTGCGCCAGTGCCGACCCGGCAGAACTGCCGAGGAGGCCGGCGGCGAGCGGCACGATAGTTGCGAGGCGACGGGCGAACGCAAGGCGCATGGACTTCGGGTTCTCGACTTTTACGGCCGATCGGGGCTCCGGCGTGACTGTTAATGTCTGTCGAATCACTAATGGCGGGTTGTCGCCGCCGCCTTTCGCAGGTCCCGAGCGGGAGGATTATTCTGCGAGACATTGGCCGATCATTTAGGCAATAAAGCGTATCGCCTGCCCCCTCCTCCGTCCTCCGGCACCGCATGAAGCGCATCCGTAAAGCCGTTTTTCCCGTCGCCGGCCTCGGTACCCGGTTCCTGCCGGCCACCAAAGCCATGCCTAAGGAAATGCTGCCGGTCGTCGACCGGCCGCTGATCCAGCATGTCGTCGACGAGGCGCGCGCCGCCGGCATCGAGCATTTCATCTTCGTCACCGGCCGCAACAAAGGCGTCATCGAGGATCATTTCGACCGCCAGTTCGAGTTGGAAATGACGCTGCGCGATCGGCAGAAGCATGAAGCGCTCGAAAATCTCAATAACGATCTACCGGTGCCCGGCTCGGCGAGCTTCACCCGGCAGCAGGAGCCGCTCGGGCTCGGCCACGCCGTGTGGTGCGCGCGCGAATTGATCGGCCACGAGCCGTTCGCGCTGCTGCTCCCCGACGTGCTGGTGCAGCATAAGCCAAGCTGCCTCGCGCAGATGATCGACGCCGCGCGCGACCTGCCGACCGCGGCCAACATCGTCGCGGTCGAGGAAGTGCCGCGCGATCGCGTCGATCAATACGGCGTCGTCGGCATCGGTGAGCGCAAGGGCAAGATGTTTTCGATCACCACCATGGTCGAAAAGCCGCCCGTCGCCAGCGCGCCGTCGAACCTCATTCTCACCGGCCGCTACATCCTCCAGCCGGAAATCCTCGAAATTCTCGGCACGCAAGAACGCGGCGCGGGCGGCGAAATCCAATTGACCGACGCGATGATCGCGCTGTCGCGAAGCCAGCCGTTCTATGGCCTGCAATTCGAGGGCCGCAGCTTCGATTGCGGCTCGAAAATCGGCTTCCTGGCCGCCAATGTGTCGTACGCGCTCGACCGCCCCGACATCGCGCCGGGCTTCCGCGCCGAGATCAGCAAGATCCTCGGCGAATTCAACGGCGGTTAGCGCTGCAGGCGAAGGGTCAGCAGCGCCGATGTCGCCTCGTAGGCGTTGCCGGCCTGCGTCGAGGTCAGCCAATCGTGCCGGACCACGCCTTTGAGCTGGATGTCGCGGTTCATTTTGTAGGTGATGCCGCCCGACACGAAATAGCGATTGTCGTCGCGCGCCATGCCCACATAGTCATCGTTCCCGTAGCCGGCCTGCAGCGTGCCGATCAGCCAGGAGCGGAAGGCGTGATCGACCTCGATGCTGAAATCGCGACTGAACGCACCGGATACGTCTTGCAGGATCGACTCGTTAACCGCCGACGCCGCCGTGAATTTCGCCGTCGTCAGCGCGGTCGCCTGCCAGATCAGCGAACCGTCGAGCGTCACGCCTGAGATATTCGGCAGTGTCGGATCGTGGTAATCGCGCTCCATATACCCGACCGCGATTTCGCCGGTCAGCGAACCGAAGACGTCGAAATCGCCGCCGAGTTTGGCGCTCGATCCGTTGGAATTGCGATCTTCGCCAAAGCTGTCGACCGCCGTGTCGTGGATCCGGGTGTCCTCGCTGATCTCGACGAACGGCTTGAAGCCGGGATCGACCTCATAGCCGAAACGCAATATGCCGGCATACTGGTCGAAATTGCGAAAATCGTTGCTCACGCTTTCGCCGTCGGTGAGCTGCGAGTTCTGATACATCGAGCGGTCAACGGTGCCCTTGAGCGAAAAGTTGAAGCGGCTGAATTGCTGCGCCACGCCGAGCGTGCCGCCGACCGTGGTATCGATCGGCAATTTGGCGAGCCCGGCCTGGATATTCGGGCTGCCCGGATTGTCGGTCGAGACGATGACGCGGCCTTCGGTCAAAATCTGGGTATCGCGCGTCACGTCGATCCGGCCGTCGGATTTCGCATTCAGGAACGGACGGCTGAGCGACGGCGTGAACGAGCCGTTGGTGTAATCGGTGTAGGAGCCGGTAACATCGGCCGTGAGCGAATGCCGGGACCAGTCGGAGCGCACATGCACTTCCGGCGCGGCCACGAAATAATCCGAGCCGGAGCCGCCGGCAACGTGCTGCGGATTGTTGTCGTAACCGGCCGACAGTTCGAGCGCGGGCAGAATGAGAAACGAGCCGGCCTTGATGCCGAGCGCTTCATAGGGATCGCCGGCGGCGATCGGCAAAGTGTGCTGCGGCACCGCGCCGAGCGGCAGCGTATTCGGCTGCGGCGTCCCGGGCGGCGGTGTCGACGCCGAGGCCGCGAAATAGATGGCCGCCGGGATCGGTAAGATCGCGCCGGGCCGGTTCGCCGCCGATGTCGGATGGACTTCGGCCGGCGGATTCGAGATCGGTAGTTGGTCGGGCGGCGGCGGCAATGTGGCGCCGGGCCGCGCGGCGGCCTTCGCCGGATAGACCACCGGCGCCGGCGGCGGCGCCAGGACCGGCGGCTGTGACGAGACTTGCGGCGGTGGCGGCGGCACTGGATCGAAGGTCGACTCGGGCGCGATCGCACTGCCTTGCGCCGGCACGCGCGCGGTACGCTGGCTTTTCGTCCGGTTCTGTGAATCAAACCCGGTATCGCCGGCGCCGAATCCCGTCGGGCTGCCATAGGTCGGCGTCAAGCCGATGCGCGATGGCGCGGTGAATTTACCGGGCGGCGGCGCCTGGTTCGCCGGCGTCGCATTCCCGGGCATAAATGTCGGCGGATTGGCCGGGTTGCCCTGCAGCGACGGCTGCAACAGATCGACGCCCGAATCCGCGACCGCGGTCTGCGCGACGCTCGGCAGCGTCGACAGCACTAGCACGGCGATGGGCGCAAAAACGGCCAGGCCGGTGACGCTCAGCGGTCGGCAGCGGCGCGGCACGTGCGACCTCCTCACCCGAAGCCGCCTCGGCAGCGCGCCACGCGACGGCCCGCGCGGGCCACCTGCCGGCAGCCCGCTGGTTAACGGAGTAAAAACGGATATGGTTAACGAGAGGTTGATTGAGGGACGCGGCCCCCGGGGCCAGGCTCAGGCCCGACGCTCGTAGCGGCGCCAGACCGGCACGAAAAGCCCGGCGAAGACACAGAGGGCCGCCAATTCGGCCGGCCAAACCCAGCGCGTAAGCGACGCGATGATGCCGACCAAGACGGCGGCGAAACCAACCCACAGCGCAAAGCGGCCGGGACGAAGCGCCTCGACCACGAAGAGAATGAGGGCGAGACCGAACCAGGTCCAGGAAACGAGCGAGCCGTCGCGCATTACGCATGATCCCGAAAAGTGGGCACCGGTTTCCCGCCTTCGCGAAGCACGCTTCGGCGGGCGAAGGAAGGTCGGATTAAGATCATGCGCAGAAACTCACACCCAGCCCTTGAGTTCGCGCATGGCGAGCTGCCAGATCATCAGCATGCCGGCCTCGCTGTCGTTGAGGCATGGGATCGCCGCGAAGTTCTCGCCGCCATTGCGCTTGAAGACCTGCGCGTTTTCTTCGGCGATTTCTTCGAGGGTCTCGAGACAATCGGCGGAAAATCCCGGCGTGATGACGACGATATTCTTGACGCCCTTCTTGGCGAGCGCCTTCACGGTACTGATCGTGTAAGGCTCGAGCCATTGCGCGCGGCCGAAGCGGGATTGAAACGTCAGCATCAGCTTGTTGTCGTCGAAGCCGAGCTGCCGGCGCAACAACTCGGTGGTGCGCACGCATTGCGCCTCGTAGGGATCGCCCTTGCGCACATAGTCCCTCGGCATGCCGTGAAACGACGCGATGATGACGTCGGGCGTAAACGGCAATGCCTTGAGTTCGGCCTTGAGCGAGGATGCCAAGACCTCGATGTAATAGGGATCTTCGAAATAAGCCGGCAGAATCCGGATCGCCGGCTGGCGGCGCTGCCGCAACAGGTACCGGAACACCTCGTCGCATACCGTCGCCGTCGTCGCCGCGGAATATTGCGGATAGAGCGGCATGATCAGGATGCGGTCGCAGCCCCAGGTGGTCAGAACTTCGAGCCGCGATTGGATCGACGGATTGGCGTATCGCATCGCCCAGTCGACGATGACATGCTTGCCAAGCGGTTCGAGGATGCTGCCGAGCTTTTCCGCTTGCGAACGCGTGATCGTCTTGAACGGCGATTCGTTCTTGTCGCGGTTCCATATTTTCTGATAGTCGCGCGCCTTCCGCCGCGAGCGAATCGGCAGGATGAGGCCGTTGAGGAGAAATTTCCAGAACAGCGTGTCTTTTTCGATGACGCGGCGGTCACTGAGGAATTCCTTCAGATAACGCCGCACCGCCGCCGGCGTCGCCGCGTCGGGAGTGCCGAGATTGACGAGGAGCACGCCGATGCCGCCGGTGGCCTGTGTGGCCTCTCCGGCGGCAGTTGCACCGGCCGTGGGTGCTTGATTGGCCACAGGCTTTGCGGCGAGCGGAGCCGTCGGCACCAGCGCCGGCGCGGTCGCGGCGGCTACGGAGTCCGCCATCGGTTCGGTCGTCTCACCGGATTTTTCCGGCACCGTCACTATGTCGCTCATCGCACCCGGTTACCCTGTTGTACTGCGCCGAATACGCGCGCCAACGCCGCACGGATCATTCCGCGGCCTTCAGGAGCGCCGGTGCGCCGGCGCGCAATTGCTCGAGGAGTGCCGCCTCGTCGGCCTTCGCCACAGCAAGGTGCCGCTGCTTGACGTGGCCGAAGCCGCGGATCTTCTCCGGTATGGCGGCGAGACCGACGGCGAGGTGATGATTTTCGGGCAGAAGCCGGGCCAGCACTTCGTTGAGCGTGGCCTCGTAATCGTCGATCAGCTTGCGCTCGGTGCGGCGCTCAAGCGTGCGGCCGAACGGATCGAGCGCGGTGCCGCGCAAGAACTTCAGTTTCGCGAGCAGGCGGAAGGCCGGCAGCAGCCACGGCCCAAAGCTCATCTTGCGCGGCAGACCGGTGGTCTTGTCGAGCTTGGCCAGAACCGGCGGCGCCAGATGAAATTCGAAACGCAGATTGTCGCCGCCGAATTCGCTCTTGACCTGCTTCTCGAACGAGCCGTCGGTATAGAGCCGCGCCACCTCGTATTCGTCCTTGTAGGCCATCAGCTTGAACAGATAACGCGCAACCGAGTCGGCTAGTCCTGTTTTGCCGGGCGTCAGTTCGGTTTCGGCTGCCCTAACCTTGTCGACAAAGGCGCGATAGCGCCGCGCATAGGCAGCGTTCTGATAGGCGGTGAGAAATTTTTCCCGCCGCGCCACCGTCTCTTCGAAGGATTCGGAGAGATGCTCGGCGTCGCTCGCGGCGGACGGCGAAGGCTTGGCCAGCGCCTCGACGGCCGAGCGGTCGACGACGGCGCGGCGGCCCCAGTGAAACGCCGCGCGATTCATGGCGACCGCTTCGCCGTTAAGCTCGATCGCCCGCTCGATGGCGGAAGCCGTCAACGGAATAGCGCCGAGCTGGTAGGCAAAGCCGACCATGAACATGTTGGCGCCGATCGATTGGCCGAACAGCGCATTGGCGATCCGCGAGGCGTCGACCAAATGCGTTTTGTCCCGCCCCGCGCCGACCGAGATGCTGCGCTTGAGCTTCTCGCTGGGCAGCGAAAAATCGGGTTTGCGGGTGAATTCGCCGGGCAGGAATTCGTCGGTATTGACCACCATGGTGGTGGCACCGGTCCGCACCGTGGCGAGAACCTTCTGTGAGCCGGCAACCACGATGTCGCCGCCGATCACGAGGTCGGCCCGGCCGGCCGCGACCCGGATTGCATGAATATCTTCCGGCTTCTCGGCGATCCGCATATGGCTGAACACCGCGCCACCCTTCTGCGCGAGCCCCGCCATGTCGAGCACGCCCACCGCCTTGCCCTCGAGATGCGCCGCCATGCCCAATATGCCGCCGACGGTGACGATGCCGGTGCCGCCGACGCCGGTGACGATGACGTTATAGGTTTGGTCGATCGCCGGAAGTCTTGGCTCGGGCAGCAGCGAGAGCTCGCGATCGGCGGCGACACCGCTGCCCTTTTTCAGCTTGGCGCCGTGCACCGTGACGAAGGACGGGCAGAAGCCTTTGACGCAGGAAAAGTCCTTGTTGCAGCTCGACTGGTCGATGGTGCGCTTGCGGCCCCACTCGGTTTCGAGCGGCTGCACCGAAACGCAATTCGATTTCACGCCGCAATCGCCGCAGCCCTCGCAGACCAGTTCGTTGATAATGACGCGCTTATCGGGATCGGGAAAAGTGCCGCGCTTGCGGCGGCGGCGCTTTTCGGCGGCGCAGGTCTGATCGTAGATGAGGACCGTGACGCCTGGCACTTCCGCCAGATCGATCTGCACCGCCATCAGATCGTCGCGGTGATGGATGGTCAATCCCTTCGGCCAATCCGTGTCGCGGGCATATTTGTCCGGCTCGTCGGTGACGACGGCGACGCGCTTGGCGCCTTCGGCGGCAACCTGCCGCGCGACCTGCGGTACGGTAAGGCCGCCGTCATTGGCCTGACCACCGGTCATCGCCACCGCGTCGTTGAACAGAATTTTGTAGGTAATGTTGGAATTCGACGCGATCGCCGCGCGAATCGCCATGTAGCCGGAATGGTTATAGGTGCCGTCGCCGAGATTCTGGAACACGTGATTGCGCTTGGAGAACGGCGCCTCGCCGACCCAGTTGGCGCCCTCGCCGCCCATATGCGTATAGCCGAGCGTCGAGCGGTCCATCCATTGCGCCATGTAGTGACAGCCGATGCCCGCATAGGCGCGCATGCCTTCCGGCACCACGGTCGAAGAATTGTGCGGACAGCCCGAGCAGAAATAAGGAATGCGCTGGGCGACATCCTTGGTCTCCGCGGCGATGCGCTGCAGTTCCTTGAGCCGCGCGACGCGGCCGGCAATGTCGTCGTTGCGATGAAAATTGAGAAGCCGCTCGCCGATGCAGATCGCGACGTCGTTGGGATCGAGCGCGCCTTTGACCGGGAACAGCCAGTTGCCCTGTTCGTCCCGCTTGCCGATACAGACCGGCTGATTGGCGGTGCCGTAAAGCTCCTCGCGCACTTGCACTTCGAGCAGCGAGCGCTTCTCTTCGACGACGATGATGAGACTAAGTCCGTCGGCGAATTCAGCCAGTTCGCGCCGGCTGAGCGGCCAGGCGCAACCGACCTTGAACAGCCTTATGCCGAGCTCGTTGCATTTGATCTCGTCGATGCCGAGTTCGTCGAAGGCCTGACGGACGTCGAGATAGCTCTTCCCGGTGGTGATGATGCCGATCTTCGGGCTGCGCCCGCCGGAGGTGATGATGCGGTTGAGCTTGTTGGCGCGCACGAAAGCAAGCATGGCATCGCGCTTGTAATCGTGCAGACGGGCTTCCTGCGCCAGGATCGGATCGTTCAGCCGGATATTGAGGCCGCCGTCCGGCATGCGGAAGTCGTCCGGGAGTACGATCTTGATCCGCTCCAGGCTGCCGTCGATCGCCGCCGTCGATTCGATCGTCTCGTGCATGGTCTTCAGCGCCGTCCAGGCGCCGGTGAAGCGTGACATCGCCCAGCCGTACAGCCCGTAGTCGAGCACTTCCTGCACGCCGGCGGGATTGAGGATCGGGATCATGACGTCGATGAAGTGATATTCGGACTGGTGGGCGGTGGTCGACGACTCGGCCGTGTGATCATCCCCCATCAGGGCCAGCACACCGCCATGCTTGGCGGAACCCGCCGAATTGGCGTGGCGGAACACGTCGCCGGTGCGATCGACGCCCGGACCCTTGCCGTACCACATGCCGAAAACGCCATCGAATTTGCCCTCGCCGCGCAGCTCGGCCTGTTGCGAGCCCCAAATCGCGGTCGCGGCCAAATCCTCGTTGATGCCGCCTTGGAAGCGGACGTCGTTTTTATCGAGGAACGGCTTGGCGCGGAGAAACTGGCTGTCGAGACCACCGAGCGGCGAGCCGCGATAACCGGTGACGAAGCCCGCGGTATTGAGCCCGTTGCGGCGGTCGAGCTCCTTTTGCATCAGGCAGAGGCGGACCAGCGCCTGGAAGCCGGTCACGAAGACGTGGCGCTGGCCGAGGTCGTATTTGTCTTCGAGCTTGACGTCGCGCAGCGCCATTCCGGGGGCCTCCAGGAGGGCCCAGTGTGCCCTCATGGGCGCGATATTGCCAGAGGGCCGACCATGCAGGGAGATATAGGGTGCGCGGCCTTGGCGGCAATGCTACGCGTTTGACATACCATGCTTTTTGGGCCGCGGCCGCGGTCTGGCGGGCGGCGGGCCGCCGGTCACGCCGCGCGGATACGCGGCTCAAGCCGCGTCAGCAAGGACTGAATTTGCGGCGCCGGGATCGGCCGGCTGAACAGATAGCCTTGCAGCTGCATGCAGCCTTCGGCGCGCAGGATTTCGAGCTGCTCTTCGGTCTCGACACCTTCGGCCGTCGTGATCATGCCGAGGCTCGAACCGAGGTCGAGCACGGCGCGAACAATGGCGACAGCGTCGCTGCCTTTGCCAAGCTCGCGCACGAAGGAGCGATCGATCTTGATCTTGTCGAACGGGAAACTGCGCAGATAGCTCAGCGACGAATAGCCGGTGCCGAAATCGTCCATGCAGATGTGCACGCCGAGGTCGCGGAACTGGTGGAGCGCATCGAGCACGGAACGGTCGTTTTGCAGCAGCACGCTCTCGGTGATTTCGAGCTCGAGCCGAGAGGCCGCGAGTCCCGATTGACCGAGCGCGGACACCACGGACAGCGCTAGCATCTGATTGCGGAATTGCACCGCCGAGAGGTTCACCGCAATGGTCAGCTTTCCCGGCCAGCTCGCTGCTTCCCGGCAGGCCTCTTTGAGCACCCAGTCGCCGATCGGCACGATCAGGCCGATCTCCTCTGCGACCGGAATGAATGCGTCGGGCGGCACCAGCCCGCGCTCCGGATGGTTCCAACGGATCAGCGCCTCGAAGCCGGTCACCTGGCCGCTCGCGGCCTCGATGAGCGGCTGGTAATAAAGCTCGAATTCGTCGGCAACGAGCGCCTTGCGCAGATCGAGTTCGAGCTTGCGGCGCTCCTGCATCTGCGCGTCCATCTCGGACTGGAAGAAGTGATAGGTGCCGCGCCCGTCGGCCTTCGCGCGATAGAGCGCCATGTCGGCGTTGCGCAACAATTGATCCGGTTCGTTACCGTCGGCCGGCGCCATGGCGATGCCGATCGACGTGCCGATGATCACCTGGTGGCCGTGCACGTCGAACGGCTCGACGATAGTATCGATGATGCGCGCCGCGAGGTCCCTCGCATCATTGGGCGTGATATTGCTTTGCACGATGGCAAATTCGTCGCCGCCGAACCGCGCCACCGTGTCGGCGCCCGGCACGACGCGTTGCAGCCGGTCGGTCACCGCGCACAGCAGCGCGTCCCCAACCGGGTGGCCGAGCGAATCGTTGACACCCTTGAAGCGGTCGAGATCGAGAAACATCACCGCGAGTTCGTCGCCGCGCGCCAAGGCCTGCTCCAGCTTGTCCTTGAACAGCATGCGATTGGGCAGATTAGTGAGCGCGTCGTGCCGCGCCATGTGAATAATCTTGGCTTCGGCCTGGCGGCGTTCGGTGACATCTTCATAGGTGGCGACCCAACGGCCGTCCGAAGTCGGGGTGTAAAGGCACGATACGAAGCGCCCGTCGCCGAACTCGTAGAGATGCGGGCTCATGGCGTTGTGGTCGAGAGCTTCGCGATGCTCCTCCAACAATTCCGGGACCGTCTTGCCGGGATGATTATTGACCGCGACGCTGAGTTCCAGCACGTCGCGATAGGCGATCCCGGCTTTGATCTTGTCCCGCGGCAGGCGGAAAATTTCGAGGAACCGCCGGTTGAAAACTTCGAGCCGGTCCTGGGCATCGTAGAGGCATAGGCCCTGCGACATGTTTTCAAGCGCGGCGTCGAGCAGAAGGTTCGACTCGCGCAGCGACCATTCCTGGGTCTTCAAGCGGCTGATGTCGCTGCACAGGAAGATGAAGCCTTCATCGCGGGTCGGGCTGCGGCTGATGCGCAGCCACCGCCCATTCGCCATCAAGGCATCGCGGGTCGCATGCGAGCCAGAGTCGCAGCGCATCAGCACATGCTCGGCGTCGCCCGACCCCTGCAGGGCCGGCTCGAGCTGCGCCAGGGCCGTGCCGGGCCGGAGCAGTCCCGGCGCCACGCCCAACAGATCCGCCGCCTGCCCGTTCGCCAGCACGATACCGTCGTCGCCGTCGACGACGATGACGCCTTCCTGCGAGTTTTCCAGCGCGTCGGCGAGCCGCGCCTGCGCGGAGCGGCGCTGCGCGACTTCGCGGTCCATCATCGCTTTGATGTTGTCGCGCATCACACCCATCGCGGCGAGCAGCGCGCCCAGCTCATCGGCGCTGCCCTTGGGCACGGCGACGTCGAGCTTGCCGGCGGCGATGCGCTCGGCGACGTTGGAGGCGACCGCCACCGGCCCGACGATGCGCCGCGCCAGCGCCCAGGCTACCAGCGCCGACAGCGCCAGCGCCAGCGCGGTCCCGAGGATATTGAGCTGGATGTCGCGTGCGACCGCGGCGCGCGCGGACTGGCGGTACAGAAAGCCGTCGCCTGCAGTGTAGTTCACCAGAAGATCGATCTGATCGTCGACCTTGCCGGCGTAGCGATCGAGCGTCTCCCAATTCACATCGCTCTCGCTGCCGTCAAGCAGGCGTTCGGATACTTTCTTCCAATTGCTGACTTCACGCTGAACGTTTTCGGCGGCGCGCGTTGCGCGCGCCGACTGCGAGCGGGCGGCCGCGATCTTGAGGTCTTCCGACAACGACCGGCTGAGCGTCTCGAGATCCTTGTCGAGGGCGGTGCGCATCTGCGGGTCGGCGGCGATCCATTGCCGGGCGAAGGCCGCACGCATCGCGGCGAAATCGGCCGCCGCGGCGCGCGCGTAATTGATCGACATCAGCGACTCGTCGAAGGTCTTGTCGACCAGCACGCCGGCATTGCGGATGCCCATGCCCGCATAGGCGCCGAGCGCCGCGGTGATGACGCTCATGACCAGAAAAGCGATAAGGATGCGGCCGCGGATGGTCATGCACAGCGACGCCGCCCTCGCGACGGCGCGACGCCATCGGGAAACCGCATTCAAAGCCAAAGAAGCCATCCGGCGACGCGACATGGGATGCGCGGAACCTCACGTTACGCCGCCACTCCTATGCCAACATGCGTTAAGGGCAGTGCAGCGCGTCGTCCAATCTTGGCGGCTTCCTTAACGGCGGCTTATGGCTTCGTTAACGGCCTCTTAACTGCCGGCATTCAGGCTGAGCGAACGCGCATCTGCTTCGTTCCGAGAAGGCTTCAGCTGCCGTCCAAGCGGCAATGAGGGCAACATGGATATTAGAAATACGCTGCGGCGCGCGCGCCGGCCGGCCGCGGTTGTTCTGACGGCGGCGGCCATCGTCGGATCAGGCTCGCTCGTCGGTCTGGCGCTGCCGCAATACACGGTCTCGCAGAAGGGACGCGAATTTCATCCCGGTGAGATGAAGATCAAACGCGGCGAAACCATCGAGATCGTCAACGACGACGGCGATCTCCTGCACCACGCCTATATCGATTCACCGAAGTTCTCGTTCGATTCCGGCGACCAGCAGCCGGGCAGCAAGACCGACGTCATATTCCCGGTCGCCGGCGACTTCGACGTGTTGTGCGCCATCCATCCGAAGATGAAGCTCGTGGTTCACGTTCAGTAACTTGCAGGCTCAGCCGCTTCCACGTCCATCAGCGCGGCGGGCGGCCTAAAGGATCGCGGTGCCGAACAGCGCCTCGTGTCCGACGTAATAGAGCGCCAGAAACGCGGCGAGCGAGGCCACATAGCCGAACGGCAGTAGCCATGAATCGCGGAGCCGCGAGGTCTGGCCGCCGTTGTCGGCAATGATGCCAAGCAAGGCGACCACGATCAGCGTGTGCCCGATCAGATCGATCTTGCCGAATTCGAACACCGCGCTCACGAACATCGCCGCGAGGATGACCGCGCCGACGCGTCGTACCAAAGGCGTCCAGATCAGCGAGAACGCGAGCGCGAATTCAACCGCGCCGGCGGCACGCATGTAAAACTCCGGCGTGAAGCCGAGCGACATGCCAGGGTGCTCGATGAACAACGGATACGACCATTCCGGATAGGCCCATTTCTCGATCGACGCCCACATCAGGGTGATGCCGGCGGCCCAGCGCAACAGGTCGATCGGACGGGCGCCGAAAAGATCCTTCTGCAGGCCGGTCAAAGCGAGATAAGCGGCGACGCCCAAAAACACCGGGTAATCGGCGAGGTGGAATATCCCATATTGCGAGATCGCGACGGCATAGAGAACGCAGATGCCGAGCGCGGATAACGGCATCGTTCGGCGCGACAGCATCCCGGCAGCGATGCCGAGCTGCACCAGCGCAATCAGTGTCGAGTCGGTCTTGAGTTCCGGCGTGAGCAGGATGCCGCCGGCGCCCCAAATGGCGACAAAGAAGAAGCCGACGGCGGCACGCATGACGAGTTCGAGATTGTCGCGAACGAGCCGCGTGACGCGGTCAAGCGACCGCAGCATGGCGAGGCCGACGGTCGTGCCCTCGAGCACGCTCCCGGTCATCAGCGCGAGGATGGAAAGTCCGGTCAGAAACTCAAAATCGGGGCAAAGAACATTTTCCAGGCCGTCCGGCTGGCCGGCGACATTGTAGGCGCAGAACCACTTCACATGCGCGCTGGCCGAGGCCGAAAGCGTGACATTAATCAACAGCCCCAAAGGGACGGCCGTCATTGGGAGCCGCCACAGTCGAGATTTCGCTAACATACGCACCCCTACTCACCGCTTCATAAAACGGTCACGCCCCGTCATCCATCCACCTGGATTAACTGATCTTTTACCACATTCATTAGCGATTTTCCAGAGCCGGACGAGCAAATATGTTCTTTGTTAACCTTAAATTGAATTTTATCCGGAGTCGAGACCGCGCGCGGCCGGGTCTAAGCCCCTGATAAGCAATGGCCGCTATTGGCTAGTCGGGAAAAGAGCCCACGAGAGATACCGATGGTCGGCATTGTTGGACTGCTCAGCGTTACGATCGGCGCCGTCGTCGCCTACGCATCCGAGCGCTTTCCCGCCCATGTCGCGTCGCTCGAAACAGGAGCCGGATTTTTGTTGCTCTCGGGCTTCGCGCTCACCGGCTACGCCCTGCCGGTCGTCCTCTAAACCACAACGCATCAACCTGCCCGCGCCGGTCGCGCTTGCGCACGCCGTTACGGCGCGGAAGCGGATCGGTAGATTACGACGAACGTGATGCGGTCGCTGGCGACCGTGCGTATCAACGCGGCAGCATGGGAAGCGTGAACGGCTTGGCTTTGCCGTTGAGCGTCTGCAGGAAAGCGATCAACTCGGCTTTCTCGCTCTGCGGCAAATTGAGCTGATGAATCTCATCGTCGCGGCTCGGCCGATCGATGCCGCCACGATTGTAAAGATCGATCACGTCCTCGAGCGTCGACAGCGAGCCGTCGTGCATATAGGGGCCGCGGCGCATCACATCGCGCAGGGTAGGCGTCTTGAAGGCATATTGCAGTTTCACCGACGTCGGAAACAGCCGGCCGCGTCCGATGTCGTCGTTCTTGGCGACGCCGACGTCGTGGAATGATGCGTCGGTGAAAGCCCAGCCACTGTGGCAAGCGGCGCAATTGGCTTTGCCGTTGAACAAAGCGAAGCCGCGTTTTGCGGCTGCCCCGATGGCTGCTTCATCGCCGCGGATCCAGCGGTCGAATGGCGCATCGTCCGACACGATCGATCTTTCGAATGTCGCCAGCGCCTGCTCGATCTTCGGCGCCGTGATATCGTCCTTGCCGTAAGCTGCACGGAAGGCCCCCACATAGCCGGGAATGGCCGACAGCCGTTTGATCAATTCATCGATCGGCAAGTTCATGATGTCGGGCGAGGTGATTGGCCCCATCGCCACGCCTTCGAGATCGTGAAAATGGCCATCCCAGCCGAGCTTCGGCGTCCATGCGACGTTGAGGAGCGTCGGTGCGCGCAACGGCAGTGGCTTCTCGCCGATCGCGCGCGGCTGGCCATCGCCCCATGACAGACCCGGATTGTGACAGGTGGAGCAGGATCGGACCTTCGAGCCCGACAGGATCGGATCGAAGAACAATGTGAGGCCGAGCCCATGCTTGGCGGGCGTATAGGGATTCTCTTTCGGGTAGGGAATGACCGCCGGGCGCCGGTATAGTGCGCGCAGCGTATGCAGACCGATTTCGGTGGCGCCGTAGATCGAGCCTTCACCGCTCAGCAGCAATGGCAGTGACAGCGCCAACGACAGCATTGCCGCGCCGATCACCGCCGCAACTTGCCTCGCCCGCCACCCAGAATGCGAAGGTCCCATAAAGGACAATTTATCGCCCTGGGTTGATGAACCATTAACATGAGTCGCGGCAGCCGTTCTGCGCGCTTATGGCGCGGGTCCGCGGCGCCGCCAAAAGCGGCTGCGCAGCTACAGCGCGGCGTGCTAAACTTAACCAAAGACGACAGGGAGGATCGATATGAACACGCATGTCGCAAACGTGAAAGTTGCCGGCGTCGCGCAATCCGACTTTTCGCCAGCCGAATGGCAGGCGCGTGTCGACCTTGCCGCGACTTACCGGCTGATCGCGCATTACGGGTGGGACGACGTTATCTACAACCACTCGTCGATGCGCGTGCCGGGCGAGGAGCGCAATTTTCTGATCAAGCGCCACGAATTGCTCTACACCGAAGTGACGCCGGCGAACCTAGTCAAAGTGAGCATGGACGCCGACCTCGACGAATCAGCAGGCGTCAATCGGCCGGGCTTCACCCTGCATGGCGGCGTGCTCGCAGGACGGCCGGACGTCAACTGCACCGTTCACGTCCATACCGAAACCGGCATGGCGATCGGCGGCTTGCGGCACGGGTTGCGCATGGTGTCGCAGGCGGCGATCCGTTTCTACAATCGCGTCGGCTACCACGATTACGAAGGCATCACCGAAGATTTCGGCGAGCGGGCGCGCATCAACAAGGCGCTAGGCAATAACCGGGCGCTGATCATGCGCAATCACGGGCTGCTCACCGTCGGCAAGACCATGCGCGAGGCCTTCGTGCTGATGAAAGCGCTGATCGAGGCGGCGCGGATCCAGCTCGCGATGGAAGCGACCGGCGGCGCGCTGGTCGAAATCCCCGCGGCGATCTGCGAGAAGACGGCGCATCAATACGAGCATCACGATTCCGGCCGCGGTTCGGCCGACTGGCCGGCCTATTTGCGCATGCTCGACGGCATCGATCCGAACTGGCGGAATTGAAAAGCGTAAGCGACGTAAAGCCGCCGCTCACGCCCTGATACCGTCCTTTATTTCGCCGGCGCGTATTTGCCGCCGGTCTGTTTGGTGTGCACGCCTTCGGCGCCGCTCTGCTTGTGCTGGAGGCGGGTGATGCGCGCCCAGGTGCGCTTGTGATCGTCGCGCACCGTGATGTGGAGCGTGCCGCAGCCTTCGCAAGTGAGCTCGATCTTGTCGCCGTCCATGAACGGATTGAGGCCGCGATGATTGGTGCCGGTGGCGAGAATGTCGCCGGGCAGCAGCGTGTGGATCGCGGTGACCCATTCGATGCAGCGCGGAATCTTGTGCGCCATGTCGTCGGTGTTGAAATTCTGCATCACCATGCCGTTATTGGTGAGCTTGATCTGCAGCTTGTTCACATCCTTGATTTCGTCGGCGGTGACGATATAGGGGCCAATCGGAGCGAAGGTGTCGCGCGACTTCATCTGGTAGAACACGTTGGTCGGCGGCACCACGCCGCGGGCCGAGCCATCGATGAAATTGGTATAGCCGAACACATAGCTCATGGCGTCGGCCGCCTTGACATTCGAAGCACGCTTGCCGATCACCAGTGCGATCTCCGCCTCGCCTTCGAAAACGCTCGCGGCCATGTCGGGCAGCACCATGGTGTCGCCGTCACCGATGATCGCGCTCGGCGACTTCATGAAGGCGTTGATCGGAGCGGGTTCCGGCAGCGTGCCGTCTTCCATGTAGTTCACCGCCATGCAGATGATGTTCTCCGGCTTCGGGAGCGGCGGGCGGAATTTGATCTGCGAGACCGGCTTCGACGGAGCCTTGGCGGCCGCGTCGGCGAGCTTGCCCTTGAGCGTATCGAACTGTTCGATCACGCCACGGATAATGTCCTGCGGGCCGAGATGCCGGATGTCCTTCACCACGTCGGTCACGTCGGCGACGTTGTCGCCGGTTACGACGCCAAATCGGAAGTCGTCGAAAAATGCGAGTTTCATGTGTACTCCTTGGGACTTATCGATGAGAAAAAATTATGTCTCGCGCAGAGAGGCGACCTAATGATTAGCAAACCTAGCCCAGATGAGCGATAGCGATATCCGGGGCATACTTGACGGCGATTGACCGGGCATGTCGCTCTGATGTCCCATGTCAAGGCTTTGAGACGCAAGATTTCGTCCTCGCTATGAACACTATCGGCGGGGGTGTCGGCGAGATGATCGTGCAACGGTAGGAGCGAAGCCTTGAGACGTCGGTTAACAAGCTCTGATCCGCGGATTTAACCGCATGTCCGAATGTTCGTCTGGGGCTGTCCCTGTCTTCGCACGGGCGTCGATCTTGCGATCGGCCTCACAGCGACAACGGGAATTCCCTCACCGCGGCTCCGCTCCCGCCGTTGCACGAGTTCAGTCTTCGCCGAACCGTTGCCCCGGCGTTGGCTCCCTGCTTTGATCGTGCCGTTCGCGCTTGCGCGAAAGTCCCGCCTTAGCTGGCCGCCGGCCGGGCCGTGGTGACCTCGCGGCTGACGGCCCAGATGAAGCCGGCGAGTTCACGTGCGACCGCGGTGACGGCGACGGTCTTGTGCTTGCCTTTCCTGATCAGCGCCCGGTAGCGCGCGCTGAGACGGCATTGCGCCTTCCAGGCGATCTCGCGAACGGGGCGCGGCGCCGCCGCGACCTTCTCTTGCTTCTTTTTACCCACCCGCGGCGGGTGCTGATAGCTCCAGGAGCACTCCACCAGGAGACGTCGGGCCCGGCGGTTGCCGGCCTTGGTGATCGGACCGCGCTTGACCGTGTCGCCGGTGGAGTCCTCCGACGGCACCAGGCCGAGATAGGCCATCAACTCGCGCGGCGTTTGAAAGCGCGACAGGTCGCCGATCTCCGCCAAGAATGCGGTCGCCGCAACAAGATCGAAGCCGCGCATCGCCATCAGTGCCGTCACCACCTCGGAAAGCGACCAGTCCGGCACCGCAGCACGGATCGCCTGTTCCAGCCGCTCGATGCGCTCTTGCGCCTGACGCACCGCCAACAGCGCCTCCTCAAACGCGATGCGCTGCTCCACGTGATCGAGCTTCAAGCTCGCAAGCCAGCTCATGTGCGCCTTGGTCCAGGTCTTCTTGCCCACGTAGTGCAACTCTTGCCGCAACAGGAACGACGAAACCTGCTGGCGCTTGGAGCGCAGATCCTCCACCGCCGCGCCGCGCGCCCGCGTCAGATCGCGCATCGCCTCGTGACGCGGGTCAGGGACCCATACCGCAGTCAACTCGCCAGCGCGCAGCAGCTTGACCAGATTGAGCGCATCGCGCCGGTTGGTCTTCACCCGATCGCCTGGCTTCTTCGGAATGAGCGATGGCGCAACCACAATGCAGTTTGACCGAGCTTCTCGATCTGCCGGTAGAGCCCGTATCCGGTCGGCCCGGCCTCGTAGCAGAACGTCAGCCGTGCATGCTTGCCGGCAAGCTTGCGCACAAGCTTCGCCGTCGCTGCCGCGCTGTTCTCGATCTCGCCGAGAAACCGAATCTCGCCCGCCCGACCGGCCGCCGCAATCGCAACCGCGTTGCGTGGCTTCGAACTATCAAAAGCCACAAAAGCTTCGCTATCATTGCCCACGACTCGTCCTCCTTGCTTGAGGCTCGGCGTGGCCCATCCAGGCAACCCTCGCAACAGCATCGAGGGCGAGTCGCCTCTCTAAGCAAAGGGACATACGGTCTTCGCCCGCGATGGCGATTCGCAGCTATCATTATTAGCCAAAGGCCAAGCAATCCAGAGACGGCGAGCAACTGATCGTATTCATGGAATCGTTCCACGCTAATACATGACCGCTGTCACGGAATATCGCACCCAGGCTCGCCGCTCCGCAGCGCACTGGAACGACACCGCTCACACCCCGTTCCCAGCGCTCCACGACCAGAAATCGCGGCCTTCTTCGCGCAGGAAACGCGCCAGCACCATGTTGTGCACTTCGGAGGCGCCGTCGACGAGGCGGGCGGCGCGAGCGGCACGGTAGATCCATTCCAGGATAGTGTCCTTGGAATAGCCGCGCGCGCCGTTGAGCTGGATCGCGGTGTCGCAGACGTTATGCAGCGTATCGGCGACATGCACTTTCGCCATCGAAACTTCCTTACGCGCGCGGTCGCCCTGATCGAGCTTCCATGCCGCCTGCATGGTGAGAAGCCTGCCGATCTGGATCTGCTGCGCCATCTGGCCGAGCTTGATCTGCACGCTTTCGCGGTCGGCGAGCTTTATGCCAAAACCTTCGCGATGATTGACGTAGGCCTGCGCGATCTCCATGCAGCGCTTGGCCTGGCCGAGCCAGCGCATGCAATGCGTCAGCCGCGCCGGGCCGAGCCTGATCTGGGTGCATTTGAGACCGTCGCCGACGCCGAGCAGAACGTTCTCGTCGGCGACTTCGAGGCCGTCATATTCCAGCTCGCAATGGCCGCCGTGTTCTTCCGGTCCCATGATCGGGATGCGGCGGGTGATGCGCCAGCCCGGCTGGTCGCGGTGATAGAGAAACGCCGTCAGCCCGCGGCGCTTGTCGTCGGACGTGCGCGCGATGACGACGAAATGGGCCGCGTCGCCGGCGCCGGTGATGAACCATTTGCGGCCCTTGATCACCCATTTGCCGTTCTTCTTCTCGGCGCGCGTCAGCATCATGCCCGGATCGGAGCCGCCGCCCGGCGCCGGTTCGGTCATGGCGAAGGCCGATTTCACCTTGCCCTCCACGATCGGCCGCAGCCACCATTCCTTCTGCGCCGGCGTGCCGGCGCGCGCGAGCAGATTCATGTTGCCGTCGTCGGGCGCCGAGCAATTGATCGACAGCGGGCCGAACAGCGAGCGCGCCGCTTCCTCGTAGATCGCGGCCCAGGCGACGATCGGCAGCCCCATGCCGCCGTATTCCTTCGGCGATTGCGGCGCCCACAACCCGGCCTTGCGGGCTTTCTCCTGCACCGGCTTGAGCCGCTCGAGCGGAATGTTCTCGTGTTCGGAGAAATTTTCCGGATCGGACTCGAGCGGCAGCACGTGCTCTTCGACGAAAGCGCGCGTGCGCTTGCGCAGATCCTCGATTTCGGGAGGGAGCGTGAAATCCATAAAGGCAACTCCGCTGGCCTTGTGGCGGCAGCTTGTTCTCGTTCGACCCCGAGAGTGCAATAGAATAGTTTAGGTGACAAGGAGCCCGCGCGCCGCGTTCAGGCGCCGCGCTTCGCAAAAAGGTAACCGGAGAGGGCAGCGCCGCGGCCATGATCATCGACATATTCAATCACTTCATGCCCAAGGCCTATTTGGAGCGGCTCAGCCAACTCATTCCGGGCCATGTCGCGACGACCGCCTTTCCGCGGCTTAAGACCCTCGTCGATGTCGACGCGCGACTGCGGCTGATCGAACAATTCGGCGATTTCGCGCAGGTGCTCTCGCTCGCCAATCCGCCGCTCGAGCTCGCCGCGCCGCCGGACCAAACGCCTGAACTTGCACGTATCGCCAACGACGCTTTGGCGGAAATCTGCCGCCAACACCCCGACCGCTTTCCGGCCTTCATCGCCGCGCTGCCGATGAACAATATCGAGGCGACGCTTGCCGAGATCGACCGCGCGGTTTTGGAGCTTGGCGCCCGCGGGGTCCAGGTCTTCACCAATGTCGCGGGCGCCCCGCTGAGCGATCCGGCATACCGGCCGCTGTTCCGCCGCATGGCCGAGCACGATCTGCCTGTCTGGGTGCACCCTATGCGGGGGCCGGATTTTGCCGATTACGCAAGCGAGAAGGCCTCGCAGGACGAGATCTGGTTCTCGTTCGGCTGGCCCTACGAAACCACCGCTTGCATGACGCGGCTGATTTATTCGGGGCTATTCGACGAGCTGCCGGGGCTGAAGATCATCTCGCATCATATGGGCGGCATGATCCCTTATTTTCCGGCGAAGATTAACCTCGGCTTCCGCCAGATTTTCTTCGGCACGCGCGAGGCCAATCCGGTGGCCCAGGAGCGCGGATTGAAACGGCACCCCATCGACTATTACAAAATGCTCTATGCCGACACCGCCATCGGCGGCGAAGTGGCGCCGACGCGCTGCGGTCACGCTTTCTTTGGCACCTCACACAGTTTGTTTGCCACCGATGCGCCATTCGATGCCGAACAGGGGCGCGGTCTGATCGCGGATACGATTAAGGGCGTCGGCGCGCTCGACTTGCCGCAACAAGAGCTGGATATGATTTATTCCGGCAATGCGCGGGCGCTGTTGCGCCTTTAAGCGAAACGATTGCAGCGCACACTCACCGCCTTGTCACCGGCCTTCGACTTCTTCACAATTCGGCGATCTTCGAGGCCGCCATGCTCGATATTTCACCAAGCGCCGCGCCGCAATTTGCGCTCGATGCCGATCAGATCGCGGTGCGCGACATGGCGCGCGCCTTCGCGGACGAAGTCATTGCACCGCATGCCCTCGCCTGGGACGAGGCCAAGCATTTTCCGGTCGCCGAAATGCGCAAGGCCGCGGCGCTGGGCATGGGCGGGATTTTTATCGCGGAAGATGTCGGCGGCTCCGGCCTGTCGCGCCTTGCGGCGACGCTGATCTTCGAGGCGCTGGCGACCGGCTGCCCGAGCGTCGCCGCCTTCATGTCGATCCACAATATGACGGCGTCGTTGATCGATGGTTTTGGCAGCGAAGAACAGCGCCGCCACTGGCTGCCCAAGCTCTGCACGATGGAATATTTGGCGAGCTACTGCCTGACGGAACCGGGCTCCGGCTCCGACGCCGCTGCGCTCACGACGCGCGCGGTGCGGGACGGTAGCGACTACCTGCTCAACGGACAAAAGCAGTTCATCTCCGGCGCCGGCGCGGGCGATCTTTATGTGGTCATGGCGCGGAGCGGCGGTAACGGACCGTCGGGCATTTCGGCCTTTCTCGTGCCGGGCGATACGCCGGGCCTTTCCTTCGGCGCCAACGAGCGCAAAATGGGCTGGAACACGCAGCCGACCCGCGCCGTCATCTTCCAGGACGTGCGCATTCCTGCGGACAACCGGCTCGGCCCCGAGGGCGCGGGCTTTAAGATCGCGATGGCCGGGCTCGACGGCGGCCGGCTCAACATTTCGGCCTGCTCGCTCGGCGGCGCGCAGGCAGCCTTCGAGAAGACGCTCGCCTACATGAAAGAGCGCAAGGCCTTCGGCAAACGGCTCGATGAATTCCAGGCGCTGCAATTCCGTCTCGCCGACATGTCGACCGCGCTCGAAGCGTCGCGCGCTTTGTTGTGGCATGCCGCGGCGGCATTCGACCGCAAGGACACGAACGCGACGGCACTGTCCGCCATGGCCAAGCGCTTCGTCACCGACAATTGTTTCGATGTCGCCAATCAGGCGCTGCAATTGCACGGCGGCTACGGTTATCTGGCCGAATACGGCATCGAGAAGATCGTGCGCGATTTGCGCGTGCACCAGATCCTCGAAGGCACCAATGAGATCATGCGTCTGATCGTGGCGCGAAGCCTCGTCGGCCGATGAACGAAGTGCCGGTGCAAGACGGCGACATTGTCATCCGCCGTGAGGGTGCGCTGCGCCGCATCACGCTGAACCGGCCGCAGGCGCTGAACGCGATCACGCTCGACATGGCGGTCACCATGACGGAGGCGCTCCGATCCTGGGCGGCGGATTCGGCCGTCGGCACAGTGCTGATCGACGGCGCCGGCGAGCGGGCCTTCTGCGCCGGCGGCGACATTCGCGCGCTCTACGACGCCGCGAAATCGGGCGCTCCGTTGCCGGAGAAATTCTGGGCCATCGAATACAAGCTCAATGTCATGATCGCGCGCTACCCGAAGCCGTTTGTCGCCATCATGGACGGGCTGGTGATGGGTGGCGGCGTCGGGCTTTCCGCGCATGCCGCGCACCGTGTCGTCACCGATCGCTCAGCCGTCGCCATGCCGGAAGTCGGCATTGGATTTTTTCCCGATATCGGCGCCTGCTATCTGCTGGCACGGGCGCCAGGCGCCACCGGGTCCCATCTGGCGCTGACCGGCACGCGCGCCGCAGCGGCCGACGCGATCTATTGCGGTTTGGCCGATGTCCACATTCCGACGGCGCGGCTTGCCGATATTCCCACGGCGCTCGCCGCGTGTCGCTCCGCGGACGACGTGCAGATGCGGCTCGCTGAACTCGCCACACCGCCTGCACCCGGCAGGTTGCCGGCGGCCCAGGCCTGGATCGACGAATGCTTCAGCGCGGACAGCATCGAGGAAATCGTCGATCGCTTGCAGAACTCGCCAGCCGCGGATGCAGCAACGGCGCTCGCCACCATGCGCAAGGCGTCGCCGACCTCGCTGAAAATCACGCTCCGCGATCTGCGCGACGCGGCGCAATTCAACCGGGTTGAGGACTGCTTTCGGCAGGACTACCGTATCGCGCTCGCCTGCGTGGCCGAGCACGATTTCATCGAAGGCATCCGCGCGGCGGTCGTCGACAAGGACCGCAATCCGGTTTGGCGTCCGGACAAGCTTGAAGCGGTAACGCCAGGCCTCGTCGAACGGCACTTTCGATCCATCGGCCCGCTAGAACTCGTATTCGAAGACTAGGGAGAAACACATGACGACCATCGGCTTTGTCGGCCTCGGCAATATGGGCGCGCCGATGGCGGCCAATCTCGTCAAGTCGGGCGAGCATGTTTTGGGCTTCGACGTGGTGGAGGCGTCGCGGGAAACCTCGGCCAGAGACGGCGTCCAGATTGTCGCGACCGCGCGATCAACCGTCGAAAGCGCCGACGTCGTCATCACCATGTTGCCGGCGGGCGCACATGTGCTGTCGGTGTGGGACGACATCGTGCCGCTGGCGCGGCAGGGCACGCTCTTCATCGATTGCTCGACCATCGATGTCGCGAGCGCGCGCAAGGCGCATGTGCTCGCGGCCGCGCGCGGCATCGCCACGCTCGACGCGCCGGTATCGGGCGGCGTCGGCGGCGCCAAGGCGGCGACGTTGACTTTTATGGTGGGCGGCTCCGAGCATGCCTTTGCGCACGGCAAGCCGATCCTGGAGCGCATGGGCAAGCGCGTCGTGCATTGCGGCGAGGCCGGCAACGGCCAGGTGGCGAAGATCTGCAACAATATGATCCTCGGCGCCTCGATGATCGCGGTGAGCGAGGCCTTCGTGCTCGGCGAGAAGCTCGGGCTTTCGCATCAGGCGATGTTCGACGTGGTCTCGGCGAGTTCCGGCCAATGCTGGTCGCTGACCAGCTATTGCCCGGTGCCCGGTCCGGTGCCGGCGAGCCCGGCGAATAACGGCTACAAAGCGGGCTTTGCCGCGGCCTTGATGTTGAAGGACCTCAAGCTTGCCCACGAAGCCGCGCATTCGGTGCATGCCGCGACCGCGCTTGGGGCGCATGCGGCGGAGATCTACGACGCGTTTGCCGCCGAGGGCCACGGCGCCGCCGATTTTTCCGCCATCATCAATCTCGTGCGCGAACGCTCGAAGCACGGCTGATCGAGCCTGGGTAGAGCCATGAAAGTCGTCATGCTCGCACTCGTCGGGCTGTTTTTAGGAGCCATCGTCGGGGGTGTCCTAGGTGTAGGCCTCGGGCTCATTTGGACCGCGGTGTTTCACACCACGTCATTCGAGGGCTATTCGGGCATGCTGGTATTTTTCACCTTCATGCCGATCGGGGTGATCGGCGGGGCGATGATCGGCGCGGTGGGCCTGGGCTATGTGGCCTCCCGCGATCCAATGACCGAGCCACGCGATCCCACCTAGCGGGCACCGGCACGGCACCATTATTGCATCGCCGAGATCAGGCGGCGTTCATCGTCACATCATTGTTGGAAACGCCTGCCACATAGTCAGGCGTCATGGCATTTCCTCCGCGGCTTATCGACGGTTATCGCGCCTTTGTCGGCGAGCGATTGCCGCGCGAACTCAGCCGTTATCATAAGCTAGCCGAGACCGGGCAGCAGCCTGAGGTCATGGTGATCTGCTGCTGCGACTCGCGCGTCTCGCCCGAGGTTATTTTCGACGCGCATCCCGGCGAGCTCTTTGTCGTGCGCAATGTCGCCAACCTGGTGCCGCCTTATTCGCCGACCGGCTTCACTCACGGCGTCTCGGCCGCGCTCGAATTCGCCGTGCAGAACCTCAAGGTCGGTTCCATCATCGTGATGGGGCACACGCATTGCGGCGGCGTGCGCGCTTATTTCGAGCACAAGGACCGGCCCGATCCGGGAGATTTCATCGACAACTGGATGTCGCTGATCGCACCGGCCGCGAAATCCCTGGGCGAGATCGGCGATCTGGCCCGTTCCGATTATCTGTCCCGGCTCGAACAAGCCTCCATCGTCGCCACTTTGGGCAACCTGATGTCGTTTCCCTGGATCCGCAGCCGTGTCTTGGATCGGCAACTTCATCTTTTGGGAGCTTATTTCGACGTCGCCAGCGGCGATCTGCAGACCTACGACCCCGACACGGGCGTCTTTGCCGCGGTCACAAACGAACCCGCAGCATCGTCCTCTGCCGCCGCGGAATAAGCCGCCCATCCTCAGGCGCCGAGCGGCTCGTCGCGGCCGTCTTCGCCGATTGCCGCATAAACCAAGGCCGATCCGCAGTGCGGGCAAATGTCCGGCAGACCCCGCGCGGAAAGCATGCCATCGCCGCGCCGGAAAGCCGCGGCGGCTACTTCGCTCGTCGCACCGCCGCCGTCGCGATAGGTCCGGCTGATCGTCACCGTCGTTTCGGCGACGGCGCTTCGCACTCTCGGATGCTGGTCCCGATACATTTTGAGCTGGTCGAGAAAGCCGACCGTGATCAGGCCGGAGAATAGCGCCAGGGTACCGATGCCGATGATCGAGACGCAGCCGCCGATCACCCTTCCGGCCGCCGTCGTCGGTACGATATCGCCGTAGCCCACTGTGGTCAGCGTCTCGATCGCCCACCACATCGCGACCGGTATGGAGGTGAAGACGTCGGGCTGGCCTTCGTTCTCGATCATATACATCAAAGAGCCCGAGATCGTCACTGTCAGCAGCAGCACGAACAACAGCGCGGCGACCGAGCGGCCCTCCTCGCGCAACACGGCAAATAACAGGCCAAAGGTGGTCGAATGCCGGACGAGTTTCAGCATGCGCAACAGCCGCAAAAGGCGCAGCACCCGGAAATCGGTCGCGCCCAAAACGCCGAGAATGGCGGGCAATATCGAGACCAGATCGACGATGGCAAAGAAGCTCCGCATATAGCGAAGCCGGCCCCACACCGGGTCGTGGTAATCGGCGCCGCCAAAATCGACCGCCGCCCAGACCCGAAGAACATACTCGACCGCGAAGATCGCGGTGGCCGCCGCCTCGAAGACGTCGAACGCCGCGCCATAGGGGCGCCTGATCCATTCCACCGATTCAAGGATGACACAGGCGACGTTGACGATGATCAAGAGCGCCAGCGCCACGTTGACGGCGCGCGTCACCGCGCCGCGCGGCTCTTCATCTTCGAAGATGGTCGCGAGCTGCCGGCGCAGCCTGACGCCGCCGATACGAGCCAATTTTTCGGCTTTCGCTGATCAAAGAGGCAAGTCTACCGGCGGCGTGTGAACGATTTTTGTAGAGAAAACCGGCTCCGCCGGCGCGACTGACGCAGCCAATTTAAATGCACGTACAGATAGAAATGCGGCGCCGGCCGAATTAAGATGGCGGCCTGGACTGTCCCACTGGAGCGACGGATCGCCATGCCAGACGACAACTTCTATCTCGACGAATACAAATCTCTACGGGATGAAGTCGGCACAAAACTCAAGGCGCGGCTGGATTTTCACAATTGGGGGCTGATCGGCCTCGCCGCCCTCTACAGCTATATTTTCACCAACCTCGACAAATGGTGGTCGATTCCGCTGTTCCTCGTGCCTGTCGGCCTCTGCGCTTCGATGGTCGCACATTTGCTCGAGGAGCACCGAATGGTCGCCAAGGCGGGCAGATATATCAGAGAAGAAATCGAGCCATGGGCGGCAGGCAAGCCCGGCGCCAAGCCCAAGGGCTGGGAAACCTATCTGGAGCTTACAGCCCATCAAATCGAGCCGCGCCGGTGGAACTGGTCTCCAGTGCCGCTTTGGTGCGTGCTGACCGTCGTCACCGCTTTGATCGCAGTCGGTATGTCTGCGGCCTGGTTTGCCGGCTATCGGTTGCCACAAGCCGGCGACAAGACCGCAACCGAGAGCAAGATCGAGAAAACGATCGACACCAAAATCGCCACGGGGCTGCAAGCGTGGGAGACGGTCTTTCAGGTCCAATTGGGGGGCCGGCTTACCGACCTGACGGCAAAGATCGACGAGGAGCGAAAGACCATCGATCAGCGATTGGACGGTTTCGCACAGACCATCAATTCAGCATCCTTTGGCGCCATCGTGAAGGCATTGCTGTCGACAGACGAACTGCGTGGCATCCTAGGGCCGATCTCCATCTCGATCGGGGGCGGCGGCAAGGAGCCGACGAAAGACTGCGGCGGCTCGGCCTGCGGCGCACCGAATTGCTGCGCGCCGACCGGGTGCGCGCCAAATTGCTGCTCCCAGCAACCACCCGCGGGCTCCACATCCGCGCACGGCAGATCGCGTCAGTTCATGGAGATTTGTCACTGATAGACGCGACGTCGATGCCGGCCACGCAGTCTAAAACGCCACGAGCCATTTCGAGGCGATGAAAATCAGGAGCCCGACGAGCCCGCCAACGAGCGTACCGTTGATGCGGATGAATTGCAGATCCTTGCCGACCTGCAATTCGAGCCGCTCGACCAGCGTCGTCGCGTCCCAGTTGCGCACCACGCGCTCGATATAGCCGCCGATCTCGAGGCGGTAGGCCAACAACAGGCGCCGCGCGACCGCTCGAATCCGGCGATTGATTTGCGCCTGCCGCTCCGGGTCTTCCCGGAGCCAGCCACCGAAGCCGCGCAACGCCTCTTCGGCTCGGCGCGCGATTTCTTCCGCATGCGCCGGGATACCCCATTGCAACCCGCTCTCGATCTCGCGCCACAGCACTTTCGCCTGATCGAGGAATAGCGGATTGGCCAACAGTTCGGCCTTGAAGGCTTCGCCCTGCGCATAGAATTGCGGGTCCGAGCCGAGTTGAACGATGAGCTTCTCGACGCCCTTGCGCAACTCGATGCGCCAGGGATGTTTGGCATCGCGCATCTCGGTCAGCGTCGCCAGCATCCCGCTCATCACTTTGTCGGCGATGATCTTGTCGACCCATTTCGGAATCCAGCTGGTCGACTGCTGGGCGATCTTGTCGGAAAAATAGTCCTTGTTGTTCGCCAGGTAGCTTTGGGCGTAGTCGACGCCGCGCGCGATCAACGCCTGCGCCTCGCCCTGCGCCCAAACGATGCCGAGGAGTTTTGACGCCGCCGGCGCCGCCGGAATGTTGGCCAAGGCCTGGTGCGCGAGCCTGCCGACGCTCTCGCCGATGCGCGGGACCGGCAGCTCTTCGACGATGCGCGGCAGCATCTGCGCGAGATATTCGCCAAGACGCCTGGCATTCGTTTCATCTTCGAGCCAATGCGCGATCGCGCCGACGACGTCGACGCGCGCCAGCCTTTCATTCAGCACCGGCGCGGTGAGGAAATTATTGGTCATGAAGCGGCTGAGCGCGCCGCCGATCCGTTCTTTATTGTTGGGAATGATGCCGGTATGCGGGATCGGCAGTCCGAGCGGGCGCCGGAACAGAGCGACCACCGCGAACCAATCGGCGCAGGCGCCGACCATGCCGGCTTCGGCGAAGGCGCGCAGATAGGGCAGCCAGGGCCAATCGACCCTGGCAAGGGTGGTGGCGACGAAGAGGAGCGTCATCAGCAAAAGGAGCAGCGTCGCGATCGTCCGCATCCGCCGCAGTCCGCGGCGGAGCATGGCGGCACGCTCTTCTGGGATTTGCGGCACCGCGGCGCGGCGCTCGGCGTCCGAGGCCTGCCGTTCCGTCACTGCGCTAGCTCTTGCTTCGGTTGGCAAGGACGCTGCCCCTCGTGGCGCGCTGCGGCAGATGTCCGCGGCGCGGCGCGTGCTCGTCATAAAGCCGGCGCACGACGTTGGCGCCATATTGGCGTTCCAAGCGTCTGACGACGAAATGCCCGCGCGCAACCCGCTGGAAGTGGTTCATGAACAGCATATTGACGGTCGCGCCGCCGACGGCCCCGAGCACCGGCAAGGCGCTGGCCGCCGCGCGTTCGGAAACAACGACGCCAAATCGCGTCGCAATCTCGGTCACGAGACTGCCGACCACCGGCGCGGACAGATTCGCGGCACCGCGCTCGACCAACAGCGCGCCGGCGTCGGCGGCCAAGCGGCCCAATAGGGCCCGCGACGCGTAATAGCCGAAATCGGTCCGCCGGCCCGCCCGCGGCGAGCCGAGCGCGAAAACCTCGACGCAGGCGAGCCGCGCCTCGAGCGTGGCGAGATCCTCGCCGTGATGCCGCGCGATATCGGCGATCGACCGCAGCATCAGCGTCGTCGTCACCGGCAATTCGATCGGCAGCGCGGCGAGCCCGAAAAAGCCGGACACGCCGCCGCTGATGCCGGCGAGCACCGACGCCGCGCGTTGCGCCGGCGGCGCTTTCGACTTGGTCTCGATCGAGTTGATCGCGACGTCGAGAGAATTAAGCACAGCCCGTTCCACGATCTTGTTGAAGCCATTGCTCGCGGCTCTCGGAATGAGCCGCATCACCCGCTCGATCGGCTTGCCGGCATAATCGGCAAGCTGCGCGGCAAAGTCGTGGCTTTCGAGATTGAGAACAGCGCGGCGCAGCGCTTCCCGGTCGGATGGCGACAGCGTGTGCGGTGGCGTGATCGTGGGACCCACCTAATTCATTGATAGCGTAGGATTGGACGAATTCCGTTCAAGGCCGCCAAAATCGCCGAACCGTTCGAGATCAATGCGGTAATTTCCGGAATAATCAAGCCGCCCGGGAGCGCGAGACCAAGCGCCAGCGTATTCATCCCGGCCACAATGGCATAATTCTGATGGATCAGCCGCACCGCCCCGCGCGAGATATCGACGGCTTTGACGAGCTTCCACAGCGAATCCTCCATCAGCACGACGTCCGCCGATTCGCGCGCGACTTCGGCGCCGTGCTTCATGGCGATGCCGACGTCGGCGAAGCTCAGGGCCGGCGAATCGTTGATGCCGTCGCCCACCATGGCGACGCGGTGACCATCGCGCTGAAATTGCTGAATGACCTCGGCCTTGTCCGCCGGCAGCATGTCGGCGAATTGGCGGGTCAGGCCCAGCCGCCGGCCCACCGATCGGGCCACTACCGCGTTATCGCCGGTGAGCATGACGCTGTTGCGGATTCCCAATTCGTGCAGCCGCTGGATCACGAGCCTGCTCTCCGGGCGGATCTTGTCGGTAAACGGCACAAGCCCGGCCAGCGTTCCATCGACTGCGACGTAAATGCAGGAATAGCCTTGCTCGTCGAGCGCCGCGCGATCGGTCTCGGTAACGCCGACATCGATCTCGCTTTGCCGCATGAAGCGTTCATTGCCGACATGCAGATAATAGCCGTTGACCTGGCCTTCGACGCCGAGCCCGATGCGGTATTTGGTTTCGTCGCATTCCGGAATATTGGCGCCAAGTTCCTTCGCCTTGACGCGCAACGCGTCGGCGACCGGATGCTTGAGCTTGGTCTCTGCCGCAGCAGCAAGGCCCAGCAGATGCCGCCCGGTGATGCCCTTCTCGTAGCTGATGACGTCGATCACTTCCGGCGAGCCGTGAGTCAGCGTGCCGGTCTTGTCGAAGATGACGGTATCGACCTCGGCGAGGCGCTCCATATGGGCGCCGCTTTTGATGATGATGCCGGCGCGCGCCGCATGCGTCATCGAGGCGAGCACCGCGGTCGGCGCGGCGACCCGGATGCCGGTGCCGTAATCGACGATGACGAGCGATAGGAAGCGATTGAAGTCCGCGGTCACGACAGCGGTACCGACCGCGAGGCCGAGCGTCGGCAGCACCAGCCGGTCGGCAAGCTTTTCGGCGTGGTTTTGCATCCGCGTATCGCCGATCGGCGCCGATTCGACCAGGCGCGCGATCTGTCCCGCGGTCGTGGCATTACCGACCCGGATGGCGCGGACGGTCAGCTGTCCGTCCCGGATGACGGTGGAGGCGAAAACGGCCTCGCCTTTGCCACGCATCACCGGCAGCCCTTCGCCCGTAATGGTCTTCTGGTCGATCATGGCGTGGCCGTCGATGATCTCGCCGTCGACCGAGATCAGGTCACCCGGATAGACCACGACCTCGTCGCCGATCGCGAGTTGCGCGGCCGGGATCGATGTCACCACGCCCTCGCGCATGACCCAGACGGTCTTGGACTGGAATTCAAGAAGTTCGCTCATCGCCTTGCGCTGCCCGGCCGCGGTCAGATCGCGGATCCAGTCGCCGAGCTTGATCAGCCAGGTGACGATGGCGCCGGCCATCGGATTGCCGTGCATCAGCGACGCCGCGATCGCCAGCGTATCGAGGAAGTCGACATTGAGGCGGCTCTCGCGCCGCCAAACGCCCCAAGCCCGCAGCGCAATCGGATAGGCGTTCCACAGCATCAAGGGCATGTTGAGCGCCCAAACGACCGGGTCGGCTGAAAATGCCATTAACAGCGAGATCGTCGGCAGGGTCAGTGGTGTGCTGCTCCACAACGAGCCTTGCTGCGCGGGCCGCAATGGAGTGGTCGGACGGACCGCGACCGCCGACTGGCTTGCACTACCGACAAGCTGCTGCAACTCGGCGACACTCATCACCGAAAGCCGGCCGAGGAGAGCGCGCAACACGCCTTCGAACTTGACGTCGTATGCGATGACAAGACTGGCGCAGGCGAAGTTCAGCCGGGCGCCCTTGACCCCCGGCTGCGCTTGCAGCCAGACCAGCGCGGCCTCGGCCACGGCGCGCTTACGACACAGCGACGGCAGATGCAGGCGGATACGGCCGGAAATGAAATGCCGAACCGAAAACTCCATGGCGCCGGCCCCCTGGTCCTTTCCGGTCGAGCCTCAGGCCTTGATCCGGACCGGCGCCAAGGCCGGAGTGCCGTTGGCAACGGCGTGGCCCTGCTGCTCGTGCATCTGGATGAAGTGATTGACGGTGAAAATAGCGAGCGTGACCCAGACCGGCGTCGCCGCCGTCGCGCCGACCTCGAAGACGGTCAAGCAGATGATCCCGACCGAGAAGACGATCTTCAGGTCGATCGTATTGCCGGTCGCGACTTTGATCTCGCGGTCGAGATTCTTCACGAAATCGACGACGACACGCGCGGTATGCGAATGGCTGGCGAGATACTCGGCTTCCGCCTCGATGCTGTTGGTCAATTTGTCGAGCTCGGTATCGGCGCCATGCATGCCGCCATTCGCCGCGCCGTGGTTCTGGTAATGGCCCTGGAAGCTGCCGTGGAATTCGTCATGGCGGTCGACGTCGTAACGTAGCACCACGCTGCCGGTCGTCGGATTGACGACGACCTCCTCGATCCCCGGAATGGCGGCAAAAGTCTCGCTGACCTGCTTCAACAATTCAGGATTGCCCTTGCCGGCCGGAATTTTCATCCGCACCCGTCCCGGCACCTGATGTTCGATCTTCAGATTCATCTTGGTCATGACGTTGGCTCTGTCATTCTTTCGCGAACTGGCTTTGTACAGCTGGCATCCGCACGGATGAGTTCATGTCAATGAGCCGCCGGGCGCCGCACCCGGCGCCGCTGCGGCCGCTCCAGCTTGCACAGCGATGCAAAAATGCGGCCAAGCGCGCCCTGGTGACGCGCCGGAAGGGCACGAGCGGGGGCGAACGCCGTAGCTTGCCCTCAATTCGCCGCGGCGCTTTTCGATGCCGGCTCGACGTCGCCCTCGGCATGGACCTCGGCCGCGATGTCATGAAACTGTTCCTGAGCTTCGGCCATCATCTCGCGCGTCTTGTGACCGACTTTATAAACGCCGCGAATGGTCGATCGAAACAATGGGTTCAGGGCCTCGCCCATTTTCGGGAAGTATTGCGGGAGCCACATGGCGGCGACGCCAAGGACCAAGCCGGGCAGAAGCGCGGCCTCAAAAGCGGCGGCTCCGAGCCCGACGACCGCGACCGTTGCGGCCGTCGCGACGACGTCGCTGCGGACCGAATTGCCCTGTTCGGGCGCCTCCGCCGCAATGCCTTCCACGTGTTCTGCCGCAGTTTCGAGGCCGCCGTTGGCGTCAAGCTTGGTTTTCGGCATGAAATTCTCCCAATACACTGAAATTAGTGGCGTATCCGGCGGTCGCGAGTTTGAACGCTAGACCTAATCGACCACCGGACGGCACGGACTACACTGCACCGCCGGTACCATTCCGGACTTCAATGCAAGTTTCATGACAATCTGACTACAAAATCACCCAGACAACCCGTCGACTCCCTACTGGCCGCCTCGGTCAAACATCATTTTTATCTAACTCGTTGAAATAACTTGAGACTCCATGGAGACACCAGCGTCCCCACTGCGCGCGTGTCGTACAGCCGTCACACCGGCGCACCAACATTCCGCCGGCCGCTGTCACGCGAAAACCCCCGGAGCCAACGACGATGGATGCGAAAGAAATCCCAAGTCCCACTCTCGATGATCGTCTTCACGATGAGATGATCGACGCGATCGACGAAGAGATCGAGATGGAGATCGACGATACCAGGCTCTCCGGGCTGTTGGCCGACATCGGCGAAAAACCCGAGAACGCTCTCGATCGGCACGTCTATTTCAAGGAATTGCTGCGGCTACAGAAGGAATTGATCAAGCTTCAGGACTGGGTCGCCTATCAGAAGCTTAAACTCGTCGTGCTGTTCGAAGGCCGCGACGCCGCCGGCAAGGGTGGCGTGATCAAGCGGGTGACACAGCGGCTCAATCCGCGCACCTGCAAGGTCGTAGCCCTGTCGGCGCCGACCGAACGCGAGCGTTCACAGTGGTATTTTCAGCGTTACGTGTCGCATTTGCCGGCCGCCGGCGAAATCGTGCTGTTCGACCGCTCCTGGTATAATCGCGCCGGCGTCGAACGCGTGATGGGATTTTGCACCGAAGCCGACTGCCAGGAGTTTTTTCGCACGGTGCCCGAATTCGAGCGCATGCTGGTGCGGTCCAGCATCATTTTGGTCAAATACTGGTTTTCGATCACCGACGAGGAGCAGAATCTGCGCTTTCTGATGCGCGTCCACGATCCGCTGAAGCAATGGAAGCTTTCACCGATGGATCTGGAGTCGCGCCGACGCTGGGAGCATTACACCCGGGCCAAGGAGGAGATGCTGGAACGCACCCATATTCCCGAAGCGCGCTGGTGGGTCATCGAAGGCGTCGACAAGAAGAAGGCGCGGCTCAACTGCATTCATCATTTGCTGCAGCAGGTGCCGTATCGGGAGGTGGAGCATGCGCCGATCGTGCTGCCGGAACGCGAGCACCAGCCTAATTATGCTCGCCACCCCGTGCCCGAAGAGTTGTACGTGCCGCCGGTGTATTGATCGGGCGCCGCGACATCAGCGGCTCGTCCAAATCAGGCCGGCTCCCGATATGAACAAGAGCACCATGACGAGGCGCTGATAGCCGCGGTCATGAAGTCGCCGGTACAAGAACGCGCCGCACCAGGCGCCGCCGATGGTGCCGGGCAGCGCGATCGCCGCTGCGATCAAAACGTCCCGGGTCAATAGGCCGGAGACGGCGTGTGACACCAGCGAGAGCGAAAGGATCGCAATATTGAAGCTTTGCACGACGGCGCGGCGCTGTTCTTTGCTCCAGCCGCGGATGTCGACCCAAACCACGGGAAGGACGCCGGAAAGGCCGGTCAAGCCGCCCAGAATGCCGCCGCCGAAGCCGACGATGCCGTCAGCCGGTTTGCCGCCCCAAGCGCTCTCGATCAGCCCTTTGCGCAGCAGCACATAGGATGAATAGACGACGAGAAACACGCCGATGCCGAGCCGGAAAAGTCTCGGCTCGATGAGCGGCAGCAGATAGGTTCCGATCGGCACGCCGAACAGCCCGGGCAGCACGAAAATCAGAACCCGCCGCCACAGGATCTGCCGCCAGATCAAATGCAAGGTCTGAAACTGCGAAATGGTCGAGCAAATAATCGCAAGCGAGGCCGCCACCGTCGGCGGGATGGCGTAAAGCCAAAGTCCCATCGCGGTGATCGCGGTGCCAAAACCGGTCAGCCCATTGACGATGCCGCCAGCCACGGCGCCGGCAACGACAAACGCGACTTCTTCCGGTCCCACATCCATCCCCTGCGAAATCCGCCCGCCTCACCGCGTTTATCACAAAGTCGGGAATAGTGGCGTCATCGAGTCGAGCAGGACGCGCAATTGGTCGCCCAAGGTCTCGTCGATTTCGTCGGCGATCCCGGGTAGCCGCTCGCGCAGCGCCGCCGACAGAATGGTGGTGGTGCGTTCGGCGATCTCCTCGAACACCGCGCGGAGTTCGAATGTCGTAAGCCAATGGCCGTCGATCTGACCGCCGCGGACGATGACGGCCGCCGCGACTTCGTCGACCAGCGCAGACTGCAGGTTGGGCCGGACGCTCATCGCCACAAGCATCATGGCGGCGCGATTGATGGCATCGGCGTAGATGCCGTCGGGCAGGCTTCCCATAGCGCTTCACTAGGGAGCAACTATGGTTAACGGGCTGTTAAAGGCCGGTCGGGCTACCCGCGCAATCCCACCATCTGGCCGCCGTCGGCGACGATCGTTGTTCCGGAAACGAAACGGCCGGCATCGGAGACGAGAAGGAGGAGCGGCCCATCGAGATCGCTCGGCTCGCCGAAACGGCCGACCGGGATTTCGCGCTTGAGCACGGCGCCGCGCTCGGTCGCCAGATATTCGCGGTTCATTTCGGTGACGATCCAGCCCGGCGCGATGGCGTTGACGCGGATGCCTTTGAAGGACAATTCGAGCGCCAGCGCCTTGGTCATCTGGACGACGCCGGCCTTGGCGGTGGCATAAGCGACGACACCCTTGTCGACGCCAAAACCGAGTACCGAAGCGATATTGACAATGGCGCCGGTCTTGCCGCTTGCCAGCATGCGCCGCGCCGCTTCCTGTGCCCAATAGAACACCGCGTCGAGATCGGTCGCGAGCACGCGCCGCCATTCGTCTTCCGGCAAGTCGACGGCGCGGCCGGCATGCGCCACGCCGGCATTGTTGACCAGGATCGTGACGGTGCCGAATTTCTTTTCGGCGGCGTCGAAGGCCGCTTGCATCGCCGCGCGGTCGCAGACATCGGCCTCGACCGCCAAGGCCTTGCCGCCGGCTTTTTCGATACGTTCCTGCAACGCGACAAGCCGCTCGGCGCGCCGCGCCACCAGCACGACGGCTGCGCCGTTTTCGGCCAGGCATTCGGCAAACCGCACGCCGAGCCCGCTCGAGGAGCCGGTCACGAGCGCAACCCGGCCGTGGAGATCGAAAATTTGTGCTGCCGCCATGCGCCCACTTTTCAAGAATTACGATCGATCGGCGAGGCAAAATCGGCATTTCCGCCGAAGTCACAACGCCATCGACGATCGATTGTAGCGGGGTGGATTTACAAGACCAGCAATTTTCGCGATAGAACAAACGTGAGCAAATTCTCTCCCCAGCACATCAAGGCGAAGGTAGCCGAGATCTACAGCGGCCTAGCCTATTCGGCAACCATCGGCGTATTCGAAGGGGTCATTCGGCGCTGGTTGATCAGCCACGATGGCCGGTTGCGGACGACAAAATATTTGCCCTGGTATCTCAGGCGCTCGATCGGCAGCCACTTCGCCTATCGGGAATGGGCCGAGATCGCGCTGATCGTCGCTACTCAATATCCCGGCGGAGACTACTTCGAATTCGGCAGCGCCGGCTTTCGCACGTTCCGCAATTTCCTGAGCGCGTTCCATTTGAGCGGGAATACCGAGAAGCTGCCGGACGTCAAATTTTATGCCTTCGACATCTTCGGCGAGCCGAAATCCGAGACCGCGTTGAGCGAGGACGAGCGGCCTTACTTCGCGGTGTATCGCGGCTTGGGCACGAATTATTATCGCGTCGCCGAAAAACGGTTGCAACGTCATGGGCTCCTGCTCGACCGCTGCGTCATCAAGAAGGGGCATTTCGAGGATACGCTCAACGAGGAGTTCAAAGCCGAGTTGCGGGCCGAAAATCGGCGCATCGGCTTTGCGTTTTTGGACTGCAACATTCCATCGTCTTACAAAACCTGTCTGGACTTCCTCCTTGATTTTATTCGCGAGGACCGCGCCTTCGTCTACATCGACGAATATTTCCAGATACCCGGCGTCGCCGACCTTTTCGACGCATTCTCCGAAGCCGCAAAAGCGCGCTACGGTCTGCGCACCCGTTACGTCAGGGACGCGGGCGCGTTCGGCGCGCTGTTTTCGCTGATACGCGATCCCGGAGCGGGGTAAGCGGCCTTTTACGACCCGTACAGCCGATGCGGCAGGAAGGTCGCGAGCGCCGGCAGGAACCACAGCGCCAAGAGCATCGCCAGCTGGATCAGCACATAGGGCACGATGCCGAGATAAATATGCCGGGTAGTGATCTCCGGCGGGGCGACGCCGCGCAGATAGAATAATGTCGTGCCGAGCGGCGGGTGCATATACGAAGTCTGCAAATTCACCGCCATCATGATGCCGAGCCAGACCGGATCGACGCCCGGCATCTTTAACAGCACCGGCGCCACGATCGGCACCACGACGAAAATAATCTCGAACGCGTCCATCACGAAGCCGAGCACGAACAACGCGGCCATCACCGCGAGCGTCGCGCCCGCGGTGCCGCCCGGCAGATTGGTCAGCACGCGTTCGACCATGATGTCGCCGCCGAGGCCGCGAAACACCAGGCTGAATACGGTCGCGCCGATCAGGATCAAAAAGATCATGCTGGTGATCTGGGTCGTGCGCAGCATCACCGGAAGCAGCAAGCCCGCCGCTCCAGCTCTCCGAGCCGCGAGCAGCATCGCGCCGACGGCGCCGACGGAAGCGGCTTCGGTCGGCGTCGCAATGCCGCCGAGGATGGAGCCGAGTACGGCAAGAATGAGCGCAATCGGTGCAATCAGCACGGCGATCAGCCGCCGCGCCAGCGCGAAGCCGTGCGGCGCTGCCGGATCCGGCGGGATCGCCGGCGATTTTTGTGGCGAGATAATCGCGACCGCGATCAGATAGAGCATGTAGAGAAAAACCAGCACCAGCCCCGGTACGATGGCGCCGGCAAATAGATCGGCGACCGATACCGTCCGCGGTGCGAAATTGCCCTCGGCGAGCTGCGCCGCCTGATAGGAATTACTGAGTTGATCGCCGAGCAGCACCAGCACCGTCGCCGGCGGAAAAATCTGCGCCAGCGTCGCGGTCGCCGCCACCGTGCCGGCGGCGAGCGCCTTGTCGTAACCGTGGCGCAGCATTGTCGGCAGCACGATCAGTCCCATCGTCACTGTCGTGGCGCCGACCACGCCCTTGGCCGCGGCCAAAAGCACGCCGACAACGATCACCGACAGGCCGAGACCGCCCGGTAACGTGCCGAACAGCCGCCCCATGGTCTCGAGCAAATCCTCGGCGATGCGCGAACGCTCGAGCATCACGCCCATGAAAATGAACAGCGGGATCGCCAGCAGCACGTCGTTCGACATGACGCCGAAGACACGCTCCGGCAGCGCGCCGAGGAGCGAGAGCTGCATCACGCCCAAAGCCGCGCCGGCTGCGGCGAAACCGAGCGACACGCCGGCAAGCGTCAGCGCCACCGGATAGCCGACGAGAAGCAGCGCGCAGACCGCGCCCACCATGGCCACCGCAAGGAGGTCGCCCAATTCAGCCTCCCCCGGATGCGGGGGAGGATTGCGGCTCCATCCGCGGGCCGGCGAGGATAAGCGCGGCGCGAATGGCCTGCGCGATGCCTTGCAGGCCGAGCAGAAGCGCGAAGAGCGGAATAAGCGTCTTCAGCATATAGACGAAAGGCAGCCCGCCGGTCTCGGGCGAGCCCTCGAAAATAGCCCATGAACGCGCCGCATAGGGCACCGAGAGCACCGCGAGCACCGTGGCGAAGGGCATGAGAAAGACGATCGCGCCGAGGAGATCGATGACGGCGCGGGTGCGCGGCCTAGCCTGACTGTAAAAGATGTCGACCCTGACATGGCCGTCGACCTGAAGCGTCCAGGCCGCCGCAAGCATGAACAATCCCGCATGGGCGTAGAGCACCGATTCCTGCAAGCGGATCGAGCCCAGGCCGAACGCATAGCGCAGCACCACCACGGCGAACTCGGCGAGCACGAGGTAAAGAGCGCACCAGGCCGCCGCCCGGCCGATGGCCGCGTTCATGCGGTCGATGGCTTCGGCGATGCGGGTGACCGTGTTTCTCATGTTTCTCTTGCGCTCTTTCGGCCATTATACTGTGCATCACGCGGTTCCGGGAACGCAGGATACGGACATGGGGCACGACGAGCATCCTCACGAGCACGACCACCACGAGCACGACCACCCAGAGCACGGGTCAGAACTCTCCGAAATGCAATTGCGCGTCCGCGCCCTAGAAACGGTACTCGCCGAGAAAGGCTATATCGATCCGGCCGCGATCGATAAGATTATCGAGGCCTATGAGACCAAAGTCGGCCCGCATATCGGCGCCCGCGTCGTCGCTAGGGCCTGGAGCGATCCGGAATTCAAACAGGCGCTGCTGGCCGACGGCAGCAAAGCGGTCCTTGCGCTCGGCCTTCTCAACCGCGTCGGCGATCACCTGATCGCGGTCGAGAACACGCCCACGCTCCACAACGTTATCGTCTGCACGCTGTGCTCCTGTTACCCATGGGAGGTGCTGGGCTTGCCGCCGGTCTGGTACAAGTCGGCGCCCTACCGCTCGCGCGCCGTCAACGATCCGCGTGGTGTCTTGGCGGATTTCGGCGTCACGCTGCCGGCGGAGACCGGCATCCGCGTTTGGGATTCGACCGCCGAGACCCGCTTCATCGTGCTGCCACTGCGGCCCTCCGGCACCGAGGGGTGGAGCGAGGAAAAACTCGCGGCGCTGGTCACGCGCGACAGCATGATCGGCACTGGGCTGCCGAAGCAACCGAATGAGATTGCGTAATGGACGGCATCCACGACATGGGCGGCATGCACGGCTTCGGCAAGGTCGAGCCCGAGCCGGACGAGCCGGTATTCCATGCACCTTGGGAAGGCCACTGCTTCGCGCTCAACCGCGCCATGAGCTATGCGGGGCTGTGGACGATCGACAAAGCACGCGCCGCCCGCGAGGAACTGCCGCCCGAGGTCTATCTGGGAAGCTCCTATTACAAAAAATGGGAATTAGGCCTGGAAAGCCTCATCGTTGAACTCGGCCTTGCCGGCAGTGACGAGATCGGAGCGGGTCATGCGCTCCGTCCCGGCAAGGCGCTCACGCGCAAGCTCACCGCAGCCGAGGTGCCAAACACGCTGACGCGCGGATCCTTCGCCCGACCGGCACCGGGCCCGGCACGCTTCAAGCCGGGCGATCGCGTGCGCACCAAGAACATCCATCCGGCAACGCATACGCGCCTGCCGCGCTATGCCCGTGGGCGCGTCGGCGTCGTGGAAGCGCTGCGCGGCTGCCACGTCTTTCCCGACACCGCGGCGCTCGGCCAAGGCGATCATCCGCAATGGCTCTATACGGTGCTGTTCGAGGGCCGCGAATTATGGGGCGACAGGGCCGAGCCCACGCTGCAAGTTTCGATCGAAGCCTTCGATCCGTATCTGGAGCCGGCATGAGCACGGAAGCAAATTCGCTTCGCTCGTTCGGCCCGGATCGGCCGAGCATTCCACGGAACGCCGACGGCCCGGTCTTTGGCGCGCCGTGGGAGGCGGAAGTATTTGCACTCGCGGTCTCGCTCAACGAGCGCGGCCTATTCACCTGGAACGAATGGGCAGCGACGCTCGGCGAGGAAATCAAAAAGGCGCAAGCCGCCGGCGATCCCGACACCGGCGAGACCTATTATCATCACTGGCTCGCCACGCTCGAACGCATCGTCGCCGAAAATGGCCTCGCCGACGCGGCTCTGCTTGGGCGCACGCGTGACGCTTGGCAGCGTGCCTGCGAACGCACGCCGCACGGCATGCCGATTGAGCTCGTGCCGGCGGACTTCCAACGCGACTGATTATTCTCAGGCAGCCAGCGAAGAGTTGAGGCCGCGAAGCGCCCGCTGCAGGGCGCCAAAGCAGTCGGCGTCGATCGCGGTACCGACCAGCTCCGCCATGATGCCCAGCGCCGTAGCGACCGGCATCGCGGCCCGATAGGGCCGATCGGCCGTCATCGCGTCGAAAATATCCGCCGTCGTGATGATGCGCGTCTCAAAGGCAATCTCTTCGCCCTTGAGGCCGCGCGGATAGCCTTTGCCGTCAAGCCGTTCGTGGTGCGCCG
Organism: Xanthobacteraceae bacterium; assembly: GCA_049282655.1. Lineage (GTDB taxonomy): Bacteria > Pseudomonadota > Alphaproteobacteria > Rhizobiales > Xanthobacteraceae > BOG-931. Next base: position 8,170 of record JBAPUM010000060.1, on the reverse strand, counting down.
CGGCAATTGGCGCAAGGTCGCGAAACGCCGTGATCCGCGACAAGATCGTTTCGCTGTACGCGGCGTGCATCTTCATCGCCGCCCATTCGTCCGGGTCGAGCTTGCCGGGCTTGTCGAGAATGGAATTGCTCACGCCGAGCTTGCCGATGTCGTGCAGCAAAGCCGCGCGCTTGAGCCAGCGCCGCTCATCGTCGGGTAGCCCCATCTCATTCGCAATCAGGTCGGTGAACAAGGTGACCCGCTCGCTATGCCCGCTGGTGAAAGGACTTTTGGAGTCGATGACTTGTGCAAAGGCAGCTGCGATATCGTCCAGATAGTCTTCGTCGACGATCGAGGTCGCCTGCGCCGGCTCGAGCGCGAAAATACGCTCTTGCAGATTCTCGGCGGATAGTCCTTGCCAAAAACTCGGCTTGGCCGCGAGCCTCGCAAAGGCGGCAGCCAGCCTCGGATCGAACCAGGTTCCGGTGCGGTTCGCGACCTCGCGCTTGGCCGCCTCGACGCCGTTGGCGGTATTAAAAACATCGACGACCTGCGCCATCAGCGCAATGCGGGAATAGACCGGTATAGCCTCGCCGCCGATGCCCTCCGGCATGCCGCCGCCGTCCCAGTGTTCGTCGAGGCTGTGGATTGACTGCGCCACCGCTTCCGGGAAGCGCATCTTGCGCGCGATCTCGGCGCCGCGACCGCAACGTGTTTCCATCAATTCGTGCGCGATCTTGCCGCCGTTCTGAAAGATGTGGATGAGCGCGCGAAATCGCTCGGCGAGCCCGGTGTTCATTCCGGTGTGCGAAAGGATAAAACGCAGGACCTGGGGCAGGCTGCCGTCGACCGTTTTGAAGTCGTGTTTGAAGGCAATGTCGTCGGCCATGTAAAGCTGGCAGATGCGCGCCGCGTTGCTGCTGCAGCCGAGATCTTTCAGCAACAGCGTGTAATAAAGTTCCCAAATCTGCGCGGCGTCGAGACCGATCTCGCGGCCGATATGGATTCCGATCCAACAGCAGCGGACGCAATGCCCGGCCGGCTGGCCTTCGACCATGTCGAGCGCATGGCTGAGCGCGCTGAGGATCTCAGCGAGCCTGATCTTGGGCCATTGAACGGGCTTGAGGCGAAAATCCGCCATCGCGCGAGCCTCCGCGACCAGCCAGGTAATCAGCTCCGTGTTAACGATGCGTTGCGGGGGATGGAACCGGCTTTAACGGCGCCTAATCGGGCAAGGCGAGAGAAACATTTGCTCGTGTGCTCTCCCCGATCAGTGTCTTTACAAGCTCAGTGGCCGGCATTTGCCGCGCCCGCGCCACCCCCTGCCCGGCCCACAGCGAAATATAGTCGGCGATGCCTTGCTGCCCCGCGGCATTGCGCATCGGCCGGGTGAGATCGTTCTGTTGGCGGAACGGCAGGATCGCGTGCTCCTTGCCCGCCACCATGGCGATGAACCTGTTGGTCAATCCTCGTGCCGGCCGACCGGAGAAAGCACGCGTGATGACGGTCGTGTCGGTCTTGGCGTTGAGGAGCGCATTCTTATACGCGGCGGGGGCACCCGATTCCGGGCAAGTCAGAAACGCGGTGCCGAGCTGCACCGCCGCGGCGCCGAGTTTTTGCGCCGCGGCGAGATCGCGTCCGTCCATGATACCGCCCGAGGCGATCACCGGCAGCGTGACGCTGCTGCAAATCTCGTGCAGCAGCGTGGCGAGCGGGACCATGGACTCCTCGAACGGCGCGGCAAAACTGCCGCGATGCGCGCCCGCTTCGGCGCCCTGCGCGACGATGGCATCGACTCCGGCTGCCGCGAGCCGGTGCGCCTCCTGCACTGTCGTCGCGGTGCCGGCCACCGCAATATCGCGCTTTCTGAGCGCCGCCATCTGGGCCGGCGACGGAATGCCGAACGTAAAGCTGAACGCCGGCGGGCGCTCCTCCAGCACGGCTTCGAGCTGTGCCGCGAACGGATCGCTCGGCAGCGGCGGCAAGAGCGGCGGCGGCAGACCGAGCTCGGCATGAGCCTCGCGCATTATTTCGAGCATCGGCTGTGGATCGATCATGGGGACGGTCGCGTAACCGCCAGCAAACAGATTGATGCTGAACGGCCGATCGGTGAGCTGCCGGATGCGGCGAACGGCGGCGGCGATCTCCTCGGGCTTCGAATAGGCGCCGCCCCACGCGCCGAGACCGCCGGCATTCGATACCGCGGCCGCAAGCTCCGGCGTACCGCCGCTGCCGGCCATCGGCGCTAGCAGGATCGGCCTCTCGATACCGAGCCGCCGCAAGAGAGCTGCTGCCGTCATCGCGAATGCTCCTTCCGCATCCGGTTGCAAGTTAGCACCGGACTTGTCGACGCAATGGAAAATTGCGACGTTACGCCCTCTTCTTTGGCGAATGCCGGCTTCGGCGATCGCGAACAGCACCGACAAAACCCGGGAAAGAAATCATGTTACGCAAGATGCTCTGCTCAGTCGCCGTGACGGTATCGCTTTGCTCGCTTGCCACCGCGAGCGAGATTCACCGCGTCGTGACCACGCTCGATGCCAATAATAAGTCCACCACGCTCGCCGACAGCCAGGTAACGCTCAATGTCAGCCCGTCGGGCAACGGATCGGCCAATCTCTGGGTGACGAATTCATCGCCGCCCGGCTTCTCGTTTACCGAGGACACGGGTAAACCGACCGGCTTGAATCCGCCGGACAACGGCACAGTGCTGCGCGTCGTCGAATTTCCGCCGCTTAAGCCGGGCGAAGAGGCGAAATTGCCGCCCGACCTGATGATGAAACTCGTCGGCGATCACGCACCAACGCGCGGCGTCCCGGTCAGCCATCCGCTGATGCACCGTACCCGGACCGTCGATTACGCCATCATCATGTCCGGCGAGATCGACATGATGCTCGATGACAAGACGCTTCACCTCAAGCCGGGCGATGTCGTGGTTCAGCAGGCGACCAACCACGCTTGGCTCAACCACGGTGCCGAGCCATGCCGCGTCATCTTCGTGCTGATGGACTCCAAGCAGCCGTAAGCATGATTCCGAAAAGGCGGAAGCCGGCTTTCGGATAAGATCGTGCGCAAGCAAATCAGCCGGTGGTCACCGCCGTCTGCAGGTTGCTCGGGTCGACCTCGCGGGAGAGTGCCGCGTTGAGCTTGTCGCGATCGAGCTCACCCTCCCACCAGGCGACGATGATGCAGGCGACGCCGTTGCCGGTGAGGTTGGTGAGCGCCCGGCATTCGCTCATGAACTTGTCGATGCCGAGCACGATCGCCATGCCGGGAACAAGCTCCGGCCGCACCGCGGCGAGCGTCGCCGCGAGCGTGATGAAGCCTGCTCCGGTGATGCCGCTCGCGCCTTTCGACGTCAGCATCGCGACCACGAGGATGATCATCTGCTCACCGAAACTGAGCGGCACGTTCAACGCCTGCGCGATGAACAGCGTCGCCAGCGTCATGTAGATATTGGTGCCGTCGAGATTGAACGAATAGCCGGTCGGCACGACAAGCCCGACGACGGGCTTGGAACAGCCGAGCCGCTCCATCTTCTCCATCAATTGCGGCAGCGCGCTTTCGGACGAACTCGTGCCCAGCACGATCAGCAATTCATCCTTGATATAATTGAGGAACTTGAAGATCGAGAAGCCCGCGATCCGCGCGATGGTCCCGAGAACGACCACCACGAACAGGATCGAGGTGAGATAGAAGGTCGCAATCAGGCCGGCGAGATTGCCGAGCGCGGTCGGGCCGTAGCGGCCGATGGTGTAAGCCATGGCGCCAAAGGCGCCGATCGGAGCCGCTTTGACGACGATGGCGATGATGCCGAAAACGGTGTGGGCGAAATCGTCGATGACCGAACGCAGCGCATGGCCGCGTTCGCCGAGCGCCATCAGCGCGAAGCCGAACAGCACCGAGAACAAGAGCACCTGCAGGATGTCGCCGGCCGCGAAGGCGCCGACGGCGCTGTCGGGAATGATGTGCAAGACGAAATCGACCGACTTCATCTCGGTCGCCTGTTTGGCAAAACCGGCGACCGCCGCGGCATCGGTCTTGCCGGAAAAGCCCGCGCCCGGATGCAGCACATTGGCGACAATGAGGCCGATGACGAGCGCGAAGCTCGAGACGATCTCGAAATAGACCAGCGCCTTGATGGCGACCCGGCCGACCTTTTTCACTTCGCTGATATGGGCGATGCCCGACACCACCGTGCAGAAGATGATCGGCGCGATCACCATCCTGATCAGCTTGACGAAGCCGTCGCCGAGCGCCTTGACCCAGTCGTTCTTGCCGAATTCGGGGAACAGCCAGCCGAGCAACGCGCCGAGCACGATGGCGATGAGGACCTGGACGTAGAGAATTTTGTACCAAGGCTTGGCCGGCTTGGCGGCGGCTGCCTGCGGCGGTGTAACGGATGTCGGGCTCATAAATCGCTCCCCCATTTCGGCGGATTAAGGCGTTTTCCGCCCTTTCTCATTCACATCATGACCGTTCGAACCTGAACGGCTTTAATCCAGATCAAATTTGCGACAATTCCGGCGTCGCGGCAAGCAAGCTTGATATTTGTAACGTGGCGGTGGCGGGTTACCGCGATCGCATGCTCGGCGCGGGCCGTTACAGCATCCCCAACAGATGCGGCAGCCACAGCGACAGCGCCGGGATGTAGGTCACCATCGCGAGAAAAACGAGCATGGTGAGAAGCCAGGGCAGCACCGCTATGGTGAGCTCGGTGATGCCCATTTTGGTGATGCCGGAGGCGACATAGAGATTGAGCCCGACCGGCGGATGGCACAGGCCGACTTCCATATTGACCGCCATCAGGATGCCGAGATGCACCGGGTGCACGCCGAGCACGGCCGCCATCGGGAACAAAATCGGCGCCATGATCAGCGTGATGGCCGCCGGATCCATGAAATTGCCGGCGGCCAGCAGCACGATATTGGTGACCAACAGGAAGGCAACCATGCCAAAACCCTGATCGGTCATCCAGCCGGCCATCGACTGCGGGATCTGCTCCGAGGTGAGAAGCCAGGAGAACACCGCCGCATTGGTGATGATGTAAAGGATCATCGCGCTCATCGACGCCGCCTTGAGCAGCACCGCCGGCACCTCGGAGAATTTAAGCCCCTTGTAGACGAAGACCGCGATGACGAAGGAATAGACCGCAGCGACCGCCGCCGCCTCGGTCGGCGTGAACAGTCCCGAATAGATGCCGCCGAGCACCAACAGGATCAGCAGCAGGCCCCACACGCTTTCGCGGAATGCGGTCCAGCATTGCCCCCAGCTCGCCCGCTCCATGCGCGGATAATCGTTGCGCCAGGCGCGATACCAGGTGGTGGCGCCGAGCATGAAGGCGAGAATGAGCCCGGGCACCAGCGCCGCGATGAACAATTGTCCGATCGAAGCGGAATCGACCACAGCGCCGGTCGGTCCGCGCGGCTGCATGCCGCTGGTCGCCACCGCGAAGATGACGAGATTGATCGACGGCGGAAACAGAATGCCGAGCGCGCCCGAGGTCGCGATCACGCCGGCGGAGAAGCGCTGCGGATAGCCCTGCTGCGCCAAGGCCGGCAGGATGATCGAGCCGATGCCGACCACGGTCGCGACCGATGAACCGGAGATCGCGGCAAACAGCGCGCAGGCAACGACACCGGCCAATCCCAATCCGCCATACCAATGGCCGATCAGCGACGAGGCGAAATCGATCATGCGGCGCGCCACGCCGCCCGAGGTGAGGAGATTGCCGGCCAGGATGAAGAACGGGATCGCCATGATCTCGAAGCGATCGATGCTGGTGAAGAGCTTCAGGCCCACCATCTTCGGATCGACGTCGGAGAGAATGAACAGATAGGTCAGCACCGACAGCCCGAGCGCGATCGAGATCGGCATGCCGGTCGCCATCAGCGCCAGCAAGAGCGCGAACAACAGCTCGGCGCGAACCGTGTGCGAGAGCTCGATGACATGGAGCCGCGCCGCGACACAGATCAGCGCCAGCGCGAGCGGAATGAGGATGATCAGCGCCGCCGTGATGGCATCGCCGATCGACCGCGGCGCGGCGGGTCCTGAACTCTCGGACACGGCTGTCATCGCCCCGCCTCGCCGGCCGGCACCGCCGCGTCATGCGGCGCCTCGTAGTCGATGCCATGGCCTTGATGCGGCACCTTGCCGGTGCGCAGAAAACGCCACGTCACCTGCAGGAAGCGAAAGCACATCAGATAGGAGCCGAGCGGGATGCACAGATAGATCATCCAGCTCGGCCATTCGAGCTCCGGCGAGGTTTCATCGGGGTCGAGCTCGTAGCAATAGAACGCGCCCAGCGTGCCGATGATGCCGGTGAACAAGGCCCCGCAGAGGAGCGCGAACACGATCACCGGCGTGCGCGCCGCCGGCGACAGCCTTTTGACGAAGACATCGACGCCGACATGGATGCCGGTGCGGACGCCGAGCGCGGCGCCGAATTTCGCCATCCACACGAACATGTAGGTCGCAAGTTCGTTCGCCCAGGAAAGATGAATCGACGCGAGGAAAGTGTAGACCCCATTGGCCGCGTCTTTGAGCAGCGGCAGGTGATGCGCGCCCGCCCATCGGGCGACACCGACCGAATTGCTGGCGCCGTAGCGGTGCACGACCGCGACGAAAGTGATGATCGTCGCCGCCGCGATGAGCGTGACGATGATCCACTCTTCGAGCCGATTGAGGAAACGGTCGAGCACCAGCGGTCCCCCGAGCCAAATCCCCACGCAGCTTTAGGACTGCGGCGGCACGAAGCCCGACGCCTTGTAGATCCTGGCGATGAATTCCTTGCCGAAGCGGCCTTCCATTTCTTTGTGGACCGGCATCAGCTTGGCGATCCAGGCCTGCTTTTCGGCCGGGGTCTGCACGTGCATCTGGACCTTGCCGGTCGCCTTGATCTGGTCGAGCGCGGTCACGTTGTCCTTCGCCGCCGTGTCGTCGAAAAATTCGGTCGATTCCTTCACCGCGCGATCGAGACCCGTTCGGACGTCGGCCGGCAGCCCATCCCAGAATTTCTTGTTGGTGATGAGCGAATAAGTGAGCCGACCATGGTGCGACACCGTCAGATTTTTCTGCACGTCGTAGAGCTTTTGCGTCCAGATGTTGGACGGCACGTTGTCCTCGCCGTCGGCGACGCCGGTCTGCAAGGCCTGATAGAGTTCGCCGAAGGCGATGATCTGCGGAATGGCGCCGAGCTCGCGCGCCACGGCATCGAGCACCTTGCTGCCTTGGATGCGCATCTTCAGCCCGCGGAAATCGTCCGGCATGATCAACGGCACGTTCGCCGTATAGACGTGGGAGCCGTTGTCCCAATAGGCGAGCGGCGTCACGCCCTTGTCTTCGAGCTTCTTGTTGAGCTCGGCCATCATCGGGCTCGCCATCATCTGGCGCGCATGTTCGTCGTCGCTCATCAGGAACGGCAGATCGAAGACGTCGAATTCCTTGACGCCGAGCGGGCCGAATTTGGAGATCGACGGCGCCAGCAAATGTACCGAGCCGAGCTGCAGCGCCTCGAGCTCTTCCTTGTCCTTGTAGAGCGAGGAGTTCGGATAGACTTCCACGGTCACCTTACCGTCGGTGTATTTTTCGGCGAGCTGTTTGAACAGCAACGCCGCCTTGCCCTTGGGCGCGTCCGGCGACACCACGTGGCTGAATTTGAGGACGATCGGATCGGCGAAGGCCGGTTTGCCGAGCGCGGCAGCCGGAACCGCGGCGGCGGCGAGTTTCAATGCGGCACGTCTAGTGACCTGGAATTTCATCGCTATCCTCCCCGAACCGGCCGTGGCCGGCCTGATTGTTAGCCTTTAGGCTTGGGCTTTTCATAGCGCGAATGCAGCTTTCGGCCAATGCTACACTTTGACCGTCCGGACCTGCAGGTTGTGGGGCCGGACAGGCCCTCTCGTTCTCGCGGCGCACCCTTCATCCCGCCCCGCGCTAGCGGGGAGGGGGCGGATGAGCGCCGTCGACATTGCGAGGAGCGAAGCGACGACCCCCCTACGCTCGCTCTGCGAGCTTCGGAGGGTTTGAGTCAGCCGAAGCGCGGAGCGCGAAGGTGGAAGCAACCCAGTTCCCCGCGCCGAGCAAGTGGACCTGGATTGCTTCGCTAGCGCTCGCAATGACGAACCGTTCTCGGACTCGCCTTCGCGTCCAAGATTTGCAAATTCCAGCCACGTGAAGCGCGAAGGCCGGG
>JBAPUM010000059.1:0-32886 GCA_049282655.1 Xanthobacteraceae bacterium | reverse complement strand
GAACAAGGGGATCCAATCGCGGTGCCATCGCCAACTCCATTGCTGCTTCCAGCATGCTCTGGCGCGGCAACGCGACTCTACCGTGAATCTATTGTGGCGAACTTCTGACTCGGGACACTAGGGCTTCAGCACCGCCAGCGCAGCTTTCGCCACTTCCACATCCTGCTCGATCTTGGCGCCGCCGGCCGCAACGGCGCCGATCACTTCGCCGCCGACCTCGATCGGAAAGCCGCCCGGCACATTTGTGAAGTCGCCCATCCGCACCGCCATGCTGAGCGCGTTTTCCTCCGGCGCGTAGCCGGTCGGCAGCCGCTGCGAAGCAGCCGTAATCGCTTTCCGCTGCGTCGTGATAATCGAAAAATGCCGGGCGCCGTCCATCATCAGAAAGCCGATCAGCCGGCAGCTCTGATCGACCACGGCGAGCGACACCTTGCAGCCCAGTTCGTTGGCCTTGGCCACGCCGGCCATCAGCATTTTCAGGCTCGCCTCATGAGTGAGCCGGTGGGTGGCAACGACATCCGCCATGGCAAGTCCCCGTTCGCAGTTCGCTTCACCCACCCCCCATGACACAGAATCCGCAATGCTGTTAGTCTCCCCGCCCCGCGGTGGGGAGGGGCAGAGCAGCATGTCGATAAAGTGGGATCGCGAGGCCGACGTCGTCGTTGTCGGCTCGGGCGCGACCGGAATGCCGGCCGCGATCGTCGCGCGTGAGGCAGGCGCCTCGGTCATCGTCGTCGAGGCGGAGCCGCGTATCGGCGGCCACGCCATCACCTCCGGCGGCAATCTGCCGCTCGGCGGCGGCACCAGCTACCAGAAGAAATACGGCGTCGTCGATTCGCCTGACCTGTTCTTCCAAGACTTGACCGACTGGTCGGTGGTCGAGACCAATGGCTTTCCACCCTACCGCTACAACGATCGCGAAATTATCCGCGCCTTCGCCGACAACAGCGTGGCGGCATTTGAATTTCTGCTGGCGCACGGCGTGAAAGTTATCGACCGGCCGCCGAACAGGGTCGGACATGAGATCGGCGTGTCGGTGCTGCGCACCATGCAGATCTCGGTTGAGGACTGGCCGATGGTCCATACCGGCAGCGCGGCCGACCCGGACGACGACGAAATCAGGGCCGGGGCCGGCCTGATGCGGCCGCTTGAGGCCGCCGCGATTAAAGCCGGAGTCGAAATCCTGCTCCAGCACCGCATGACCGCGATCCATCGTGAAATGCCGAATTCCGGCCGCGTGCTTGGCATCGCGGTGGACCATAACGGCGAGAGCCTCAACATCCGCGCCCACAAGGCGGTCGTCGTCGCCACCGGCGGCTCCACCGGCAACGTCAACTTCCGCCGCATGTTCGATCCGCGCCTGACCGAGGAATATTGTGGCCTCGCTGGAATGCCGTGGTCGGATCAGGACGCGAGCGGCGAGATCGCGTCGATGGCGGTCGGCGCTTCGCTGTGGGGACTGTTCAACTACACCGGCGAGTTCGGCTCTGGCCTCACCAAGCCGGGAGCGATCGGCTGCCAATACGGTTATGTGAACGTACGCTGGCGCCCGGGCAGCGAAGTTTTCGACAAGGCCCGCGCCGTCGGGCTGCCGGTCAAAGACTGGCAGGACGTCGTCCTGGTCAACATGTTGGGCAAGCGCTTCTACGACGAGACCGCCGGCCACTTTAATTACAACACCTATCAAAGCACCGACCCCTACGAGCCGCACAGCTATCTCAATGCCAAGAATCAAAAATACGATCCGAGCAATTTCATCAATGCGGCGCTCGCCGGCATCGGCGACGGCCATAACGGCGGCGGGCCGATCTGGGCGATCTTCGATGCCGATGCGGTGGCGCGCGAGAAATGGACTCCACAACCGCCGCATGTCGATATCGACGCCGGCCTCTTCTTTAGCGCCGCCAGCATCGAAGAGCTCGCGCGTAAGATCGTGATGAAATACCAGCGCGTACCGATGCCGCCGCAAAATCTTGCCGCAACCGTGGCGCGCTACAATTCGTTCGTCGATGCCGGTAGTGACGCCGATTTCGGCAAGCCGAAACCGCTCTACCGGATCGAAAAGCCGCCGTTCTACGCGGCATGGGCGACGCCGGTGATCCACGATACTCGCGCGGGACTGCGCATCAATGCGCGCTGTCAGGTCGTCGATATGAGTGGTGAGGTGATCCCCGGCCTTTATTGCGGCGGCGAATCCGCCGGCGGCTTTTCCATGCACGGCCTGCCGCGGGCAATCTGTCAGGGGTTTATCGCGGGGCGCAATGCCGTGACGGAAAACGATACGGCACAGATCAAAGGATAGACTAGCTATGCCCGGCGCGACGGATCCGCCGTCCTGCGATCAAGGAAATAGCGATACAATAAAGCTGCCGCCGGCCTGGCGGGGACCGTCTTTGGTCTTAAAATTAATCCGATAGGTGAGCTTGCCTTCGACGGGCTCTGTTACTCCCTTCGCGCTGAGCAACAAGGTCCCGCCCGGCACTTTTTCCGCACAGGCCTGTCGCCGCGGCAGCACCGGCTCCTCCCTGATGCTGAGCGCCACTTGGGAAGGACCTTCCATCACCTCGATTTCGGGAGCACCTATCACGACGGATTTGCATTGAACGACAAAATACACGCTTCCGACTTCGATACTCTCGCCGTTTTTGACGACCAGCCGTCGCAATGAATTCTGGCTATTGGCTTCGCCATTGAATGCGACGCCGACGATTGCCGAAATCGCCGCGATAGATGCGATGAGATGCATTCGCATGATTGGCTCCTTCGTGCGAGAGGTAATCGGCGACATTATTTCGGCGGAAAGAGAGTGATGTTGAAGCTCGCGCTGCTCTGACGGTCGCCGTCTAGCGTCTTGTAATTCACGCGAAGGGTCAGCCGCGTATAGCTGTATTCCTGAATGTCCTTCGCCGTAAGGACGAGCTTACCGCCGGCGACCGGTTGAGTGCAGCCCATGCTACGAGGCACGACCGGCGCAGCGTTGACGACGGCAGTCACGCCGGGCGGGCCGTCCAGGATTTCAACTTCAGGAGGACTTTTGAGCGCCGACTTACAGTTATTCGCGATCACGGACCACAGATCGCCGAGTTCGGTACTTTCGCCACTCTTCAAAGCAATGTCCGGTGTGGTGTACACGACCGTCCGCGAAGAAGCGCTGACTCCAAACGTCCTTTTGCGAGCTGCAGCGACAGATTTGTTGCGTCCGCTTGCCGGCGGCACAGTTGATCCCGGAACGGCGTAGCCGGGAGGGTAGAAAATCATGCGTCCCAAAGAGTTATATTGACAGCGTTCCGGCATCACGTCGCAAGGCTTCGTGGCAGCGCGCGCGGTCGCAACGCTCGAGACCATCAGGGCTGATGCGGCCATCGCGACATAAGCGGCAAATGTTCTCTTTGTCATATTGCACCCGGACCCAACCGCTCCGGTATAAAGGGAAGTACAACCGCGACTTGCTAACAAGACCAAAATCTACCGATGGAATCAATCTCGTCCGAGGAAAAATCTTTGCTTGACCCACCCCAAAGCTAGGGACTGCTTTTCAGGAAAATGAAACGGATAGATATTTAATCCGGGGAGAGAGCTACCACCGGAAGAAGTGCAGGAACGGGAAGCTAGGAGGCGCGACCGCGGGACGCGAAGCCACCATTGGGCGCGGTTTTGCGGGAGATTTGACCGGCTCCCCCGGCGGCAGCTTCAGCAGGTCCGATACTTTAACGAAGCTGTATCCCTGCTCCCGCAATTTCCTGATGATGTCCGGCAAGGCAACTCCTGTCTCCGAGGCATTCGGCCCGCCGTGCATGTGCAGGACAACGATGCTGCCGGCACGGACATTCGCGACGACATCGGACACCACCCACTTCGAACTTTTAACGAAGGCGTCGGCGCCATCCACATCGCCGCCGATGACGGTGTAGCCTTGATCTTCGACCTTCTTGACCGCAGCGGCGTCGGAACAGAGCCCAGGAAAGCGAAAATATTTCTTGTAAGACGCGGCGTATTTTTTCAGGAGGTCGTCGGTCTTCTGCACTTCGGCGGCTTGGTTCGATTCCGGTATGGGAAACAAGTTGTAGCAGGGGGAATGAAAGGCGCCGTGCGAATAGCTGTGGCTGGCAAGCTCGAACAGCGGGTCTGCAGCTAAGTCCTTGGTCGCGTCGCTGTAAGCTTCGATCCACAGGCCGGTCAGAAACAATGTCGCCGGAACTTGCTGCTGTCTCAGCGTGTCGATGACTTTCTTGTTGTACCAGGAAGCGACCCGTCCGCTCTTTAGCTCACGCAGCATTCCCGGCGTCATGTCGGCGTCGAATGTCAGCGCAACAATTTTTTCGCTGGTCGATGCGTGATCGAAGCTCAGGGGCGGCCCGCCCGATGCGATCGTGACCGACAAGACGACAAGCGCCACGCTCAGCGTCGAAAGCCGCATCAGCGGATGCCTGCGTCGTGATTTAAGCGTCCGCAGACGTCGCCTCCGCCTGTTGCCTTCGCGCCGGACTACACCGTCGTCTGCGCCATGCCGCGCTTGGCGTTGAGGGCTTCCTTGGCGGCATCCTTGAACGCCTGGTCGGGCGGCAGCACGACGGCGCAGGAGCGGACGTGATGATGCGCCGGATCGACCCCGGGTGGCGTGAGGCCTTTTTCGGCGAGCGCTTTGGCGGCGCGCATCAGCCGGTGGCGCGCCATGATGATACCGTTGTCGGTCGAGACCAGGTTCTCCTTGGTGCGGTCGCAGATCGGCCCCATGCTTTCCTGCAGCGAGGAATCCTGGATGGCGATGCCGGCGACCCCGCTGAAGGTCCTGCCGGCCTTCTGCGCCGCGCGGTCGATCAGATAGTCGTTGTCCTTGTTGGCGAGCGGTCGATAGCTGCCGGGCACATATTTGCAATGCACGCCGGCGCCGTCGTTCATGGCGTCGACCTCGGTCTTGGTCAGCGCCCGCACCGGATGGAAGTCGTAGGACCAGGCCCAGCAATTCTCGTCGTCGATCGGCACCCAGAAATGGCCGTGCATCGGATGATCGCCGCGCGGTGGTATCATGGTGAAGCAGGGCATGACCCACGGGGTGACCCGCCAATAATAACTGCCGTTCTCGGCATTGCGCCTCGCGCCAATGAACAAGCCGCCCGGCTGTTCGACGACTTCGAAATGCGGCTTCATGTCGTTGAGATTGTACTGATTGCCCTTGGCGCCCTTGAACAGCGGATCGGAACCGAGATCGCCGCGATGCAGGAAGGAGACGTGGCTCGAATCGATGCCGCCTTCCATGGCTTGCAGCCAATTGGACTCCTGCAGGCGCTTGGACGTGAAACTCTGCTCCGCCGGCACCAGCGCGAATTCCCACTCCGGCAACGGCGGCTTCTTCTCGGGCGGGCCCATATAGGCCCACAACACGGCGCCGATCTTCACCAGCGGATAGGAGGTGAGCTTGATCTTGTTGCAGAAACCGCTCTCCACCGGCTCCGACGGAACGTCGATGCACTGCCCGGTAAAATCGTATTTCCAGCCGTGATAGGGGCAACGCAAGCCACCCTCTTCGTTCCTGCCGAACCACAACGACACGCCGCGGTGGGCGCAAAACTCATCGATCAGCCCGTAACGGCCTTCCGAGTCACGGAAGGCGAGCAGGCGCTCAGACAAAAGCTTGACCCGCACCGGCGGGCAATCATTGGCCGGCAGCTCTTCGGCCAATAGCGCCGGCAGCCAATAGGAGCGGAACATTTGCCCCATCGGAGTACCGGGGCCGGTCTGGGTCAGAAGTTCGTTTTGTTCTTTTCTCAACATTGCCGTCATCCACGACCGAGCGTCATTGTCTCGTCACCTGGAGAGTAGGGATTCGGTTGCGTCCGAGCAAGGCGGACCTGCGCCCCCGCTGCCACATCTCCGGTTGCCCTGTAATGCCAATTACGCTAAGTCCGCCAATGCTGGGTGCACGGTTTCGGACTTGATTGTGGAGATAGTGGGATGGCCGAACACGCTGAGGTCGAATACGCGACTGCAACGGGCAACGATTACCCCGCTCACGAACAGACCTACCGAAATTTCATCACGCTCGTAAAAGTGATGATGGCGGTCGTCGTCGCCATCGTGGTCTTGATGGCGATTTTTCTGACTTGATCTGGATCATTACCGACATCGGCCGATGCCGATAATCCCGGTGCCGGAGGGATTATGAAGGTTGCCGTTACAACAGAGTCCGATCCGGGCGAGCCGCGGGTAGCCGCGACCCCTGATACCATCAAAAAGCTGATCGGCCTCGGCGCCGAAGTCGCGGTCGAGCCGGGCGCTGGCCTTAAGTCCGGTGTCCTGGATGCGGATTATACCGCCGCCGGCGCCAGCGTGACCGCCGACGCGGTGAACGGGGCCGATATCGTTCTCAAGGTGCGGCGGCCCAATGGTGCCGAGATTGCGCGTTTGAAAAAGGGCGCGATCGTCGTCGCCATCATGGATCCGTACGGCAACGAGGCGGCGCTCAAAGCAATGGCCGATGCCGGCCTTGTCGCTTTCGCCATGGAATTGATGCCGCGCATCACGCGCGCGCAGTCGATGGACGTGCTGTCGAGCCAGGCCAATCTTGCCGGCTATCGCGCGGTGATCGAGGCGGCGGAGGAATACGGCCGCGCCCTGCCGATGATGATGACTGCAGCCGGCACCGTGCCAGCGGCGAAAGTCTTCGTCATGGGCGTCGGCGTCGCAGGCCTGCAGGCGATCGCGACCGCGCGCCGCCTCGGCGCCATTGTCACCGCCACCGATGTTCGCCCCGCCACCAAGGAACAGGTCGAGAGCCTGGGCGCAAAGTTCCTCGCCGTTGAAGACGAGGAGTTCAAGAATGCGCAGACCGCCGGCGGCTACGCCAAGGAAATGTCGAAAGAGTATCAGGCCAAACAGGCAACCCTCGTCGCCGACCACGTCAAGAAGCAGGACATCGTCATCACCACGGCCTTGATCCCAGGCCGTCCGGCGCCGAAGCTGATTACCAAGGACATGGTCGCGTCGATGCGCCCCGGCTCGGTGATCGTCGATCTCGCGGTCGAGCGCGGCGGCAATGTCGAAGGCGCCAGACCCGGCGAGGTAGCGATTGTCGGCGACGTCAAGATCGTCGGCTATCTCAACGTAGCGGGGCGGCTCGCTGCGTCCGCGTCCGCGCTCTATGCCAAGAACCTCCTCACCTTTCTCGAGACCCTGATCGACAAGAAGGAAAAAAAGCTCGCGATCAATTGGGACGACGAGATCGTCAAAGGCACGGCGCTCACCCGCGACGGCGCGATCGTGCACCCGAATTTCCAGCCTAAAGCGGCCTGAAGGAGAAGCGGCCATGGATCATCTTGCAACCGCGGTCGATCCCTTCGTGTTCCGCTTTTCGATCTTCGTACTGGCCGTGTTCGTCGGCTACTACGTGGTGTGGTCGGTGACGCCGGCGCTGCACACGCCGCTGATGTCGGTGACCAATGCGATCTCTTCGGTGATCGTCGTCGGCGCGCTACTGGCGGTCGGTGTCGCGATCGTGGGCAACGACAGCGGACCGATCTGGGCGCGCGCGCTCGGTTTCGTCGCTCTGGTGTTCGCCTCGATCAACATATTCGGCGGCTTCCTGGTCACCCAGCGCATGCTGGCGATGTACCAGAAGAAGAAATGAGCGCCGTATGAGCCCGAATCTCGTCGCATTGCTCTATCTGGTCGCCGGCGTCCTCTTCATCCAGGCGCTACGGGGACTGTCGAACCCGGAATCGAGCCGTCGCGGCAATCGCTTCGGCATGATCGGCATGGCGATCGCCGTGCTGACCACGCTCGGTTCGCACCCGCCGGCCGACGCGGTGGCCTGGGTCCTGGTGCTCGGCGGCATCGCCATCGGCGGCGGCATCGGCGCGGTCATCGCCTGGCGCGTGCCGATGACATCGATGCCGGAGCTGGTCGCTGCCTTCCATTCGCTGGTCGGCATGGCGGCCGTGCTGGTCGCCGCGGGCGCGTTTTATGCGCCGGCGGCCTTCGACATCGGCACTCCCGGCGCCATCCACCAGCAAAGCCTGATCGAGATGTCGCTCGGCGTCGCCATCGGCGCCATCACCTTCACCGGCTCGGTGATTGCCTTTCTGAAATTGTCGGCTCGCATGAGCGGCAAGCCGATTACGCTCCCCGGCCGCCACGTCATCAACATCGCGCTGGCGCTGGCGCTCTTGGTGTCCATCTATGCGTTCTACGAGGGCCAGAGCCAGATCGCCTTCTGGCTGATCGCCGGCGTCTCTTTCCTGCTCGGCGTGCTTATCATCATCCCGATCGGCGGCGCCGACATGCCGGTCGTCATTTCGATGCTCAACTCCTATTCGGGTTGGGCAGCGGCTGGCATCGGCTTCACGCTCGGCAATTCGGCGCTGATCATTACCGGCGCGCTGGTCGGATCCTCGGGCGCGATCCTGTCCTACATCATGTGTCACGCCATGCACCGCTCCTTCATCTCGGTGATTCTTGGCGGTTTCGGCGGCGAAGTGGCGGGACCGGGTGCCGGCGCTGAGCAGCGTCCGGTCAAGCTCGGTTCGGCTGAGGACGCGGCCTACATCATGAAGAATGCGCAGAAGGTCATCATCGTGCCGGGCTACGGCATGGCGGTGGCGCAGGCCCAACATGCGCTGCGTGAAATGGCCGACAAACTGAAGGCCGAAGGCGTCGAGGTGAAATACGCCATTCATCCGGTCGCCGGCCGTATGCCCGGCCATATGAACGTGCTGCTCGCCGAGGCTAATGTGCCCTATGACGAGGTGTTCGAGCTCGAGGACATCAATTCCGAGTTTGCCCAGGCCGACATCGCTTTCGTGATCGGCGCCAACGACGTCACCAACCCGGCGGCCGAGGAAGATAAGACCTCACCGATCTACGGCATGCCGGTGCTGCAAGTGTGGAAGGCCGGCACCGTGATGTTTATCAAACGCTCGCTGGCGTCCGGCTATGCGGGCATCGACAATCCGCTGTTCTACCGCGACAACACCATGATGTTGCTTGGCGATGCCAAGAAAATGACGGAATCGATCGTCAAATCGCTGTAGCTTCTTCCGTCATGTCGGAAGATTCTTCGTCGAAGCCCCCCGCTCCCATTCGCGCGCGGCGCTGGTCGCCGCCGCCGTCATCGTCAACACCCGGCAGGCCCCGGCCCTACCGTTTCGTCTTGCGGCTGATCGGCATCCCGGCAGCGGCTGTTGCGGGCGTGCTGATCTATTCAGGCTTGCGCGATCGTTTCGTGCTGCCGGAGTGCGATTCCGCGAGCGCCAAGCACACACTGACCGACGTGCTCACCGAGATGGGTCTCGCACCGGCGCGCTTCGATCCGCTTAAGACGGTATCGAGCAGCAAGGAGCAAGTCGTCTGCAATGCCGTCCTTCCATTGTCCGGCGGCAGCGATGTCGTGGTCGACTACACCTTCTACTGGGAAGGCGGGAAGGCCAGCATGAAATATTCGATTTCGAAAAAGGCGCCGGGCAGTCCGGCCGTCACTCCTCCTTAACCGACTTGCCGTAGCCGCCCGCCGTCGGCGTCTGGATGATGATGGCCTCGCCGGCGTCGATCATGGTGGCGTCGCAGCCTTGCAGCTGCTCCATGACGCCGTCCTTACGCCGCACCCAGTTTTCGCCGACCTGACCGTCGCCGCCGCCGGCAAGTCCGAACGGCGGCACCCGGCGGTGGCCCGACAGCACCGTGCATTCCATTTTTTCCAGAAAGCGGATGGTGCGGCGGATGCCGGAGCCGGCATTCCACTGCCCGCGCCCGCCGGAATCCTTTCGGATGTGAAAATCCTCGAGCAGAACCGGATAACGGAATTCCAGAATTTCCGGATCGGTAAGCCGCGTATTGGTCATGTGCGTGTGCACGGCGTCAGTCCCGGGAAAGCCAGGTCCCGCCGGCGAGCCCGAACAGATCGTCTCGTAATACTGGTAGCGCGCATTGCCGAAATTGAGATTGTTCATGGTGCCCTGCGCCGCCGCCATGGCGCCGAGCGCACCGAACAGACAGTTGGTCACTTCCTGCGAGGTCTCGACATTGCCGGCAACCACCGCGGCGGGATATTCCGGCGTGAGCATCGACTTTTTCGGAATGACGATGCGGATCGGCCGCAGGCAGCCGGCATTCATCGGAATGTCGTCGTCGACCATGACACGGAACACGTAGAGCACTGCCGCGCGAGTCACCGGCTCCGGCGCATTGAAATTTGACGGCTGCTGCGGACTAGTGCCGGTAAAGTCGACGGTCGCCTCGCGCTTCTTCTTATCGACGGTGATGTGGACCTTGATCCGGTTGCCCTGATCGGTCTCGATTGCAAAGGCACTGTCGTGGATGCGATCGATGACACGACGCACGCTCTCGGCCGCGTTGTCCTGGACGTGCCGCATATAGGCGCGCGCGACGGGCAGCGTGAAATGGCGCACCATCTTGCGTAATTCATGCACGCCCATCTCGTTGGCGGCGATCTGCGCCTTGATGTCGTTGACGTTCTGCAGCGGATTGCGCGCCGGATATTGGCCGCCGGTCAACAGCGCATAAAGCTCTTTCTCGCGGAACCGGCCGCGATCGACGAGCTTGAAGTTGTCCATATAGACGCCTTCTTGCTCGATCGAGGTCGCGTTCGGCGACATTGAGCCCGGCGAAATGCCGCCGACATCGGCGTGATGGCCGCGCGAGGCGACCCAGAACAGAATTCTCTTGCCGTCAAAAACCGGCGTGCAAACCGTGATATCGGGCAGATGGGTGCCGCCATTATAGGGTGCGTTGATCGCATAGGCATCACCCGGCCGCACCTTGCCCTTGTTTTCGCGAATGATGGTCTCGACCGCGCGATCCATCGAGCCGAGATGCACCGGCATGTGCGGGGCATTGGCGACCAGCGAGCCGTCGCCGTCGAATACCGCGCAGGAAAAATCGAGGCGCTCCTTGATATTCACCGAATAGGCGGTGTTCTGCAGCGCCACCCCCATCTGCTCTGCGATCGACATGAAGAGATTGTTGAACACTTCGAGCATTACCGGATCGGCGTGAGTGCCGATCGCGCGTGCGCGGGCGAGCTTTTTGACCCGGCGCAGCACGAGATGATTTTTGGCGGTGAGTTCGGCGCGCCAACCATGCTCGACGACCACGGTCTGGTGCGGTTCGATGACGATGGCCGGGCCATCGACCTTGTGGCCGGGCGCGAGTTGATCGCGCGTATAGACGATTGCGCGGTGCCACTTGCCTTCGGAAAAGAACCGCGTCCGCCGGGCGGGCGCGGGCAGTTTACCGCGCGTGGTCTTGCGCGCCTTTTCCTTGAACGTGGCGCCGCCGCCAACGGCTTCCACCGACACGGCCTCGATCACCAGCGATTTCTTGCGGTCGATAAAGCCGAACTGGGCCTTGTGGGCGTGCTCGAACCCCTGCTGCAGTTTGGCCGGCGCCGCCAATTTTACGGGCCCCTTCAGTGGCGGACGATGGCTGCCGGCGCCGACGATCAACGGCGTGTCGGTGCCGGCGTAGCGGATATGGGCCCGCACATGAACTGCAATCTTGTCTTTAGCGACGCCCTGGCCGGCGACCTCATCTATCGCGATCCGCGCCAGCCGACGCGCGACCCTTTCGAGCGTTCCGTGCGACTTGATGCCGAACGGCTCCTCGATAGCCTGCTGCCGCACGCTCCGGATATCGGCGAGGCCCATGCCGTAGGCGGAGAGGAGCGAAGACAGCGGGTGGATCAGCACGCTCGTCATGCCGAGCGCGTCGGCGACTAGGCAGGCATGCTGACCTCCAGCGCCGCCGAAGCAATTGAGTGCATAGCGCGTCACATCGTAGCCGCGCTGCACAGAAATCTTCTTAATCGCGTTCGCCATGTTTTCGACCGCGATCTTGATGAAGCCGTCGGCGACCTCTTCGGCCGAACGGCCGTCGCCGATCTCCTTCGCCAACTTGGCGAACGCCGCGCGGACCGCTTCGGCGTCGAGCGGCAGATCTTGTTGCGGCCCGAAGATCTTGGGAAAGAAATCGGCGATCAGCTTGCCGACCATGACATTGGCATCGGTCACCGCAAGCGGCCCGCCGCGGCGATAGCATTTCGGCCCCGGATTGGCGCCGGCCGAATCCGGTCCGACGCGAAAGCGCGCGCCATCGTAATGCAGGATCGAGCCGCCGCCCGCAGCGACGGTATGGATCAGCATCATCGGCGCGCGCATGCGCACGCCGGCGACCTCGGTCTCGAAGGCGCGCTCATATTCGCCGGCGAAGTGTGACACGTCGGTCGAGGTGCCGCCCATGTCGAAGCCGATCAGGCGGCCAAAGCCGGCCGACCGTCCGGTCTCGGCCATGCCGACCACTCCCGCCGCCGGGCCGGACAGGATCGCATCCTTGCCGCGAAATAGCTCTGCCGCCGTCAGGCCGCCCGACGACATCATGAACATGAGCCGCGTGTTTTTCTCCCCTCCCCCTTGTGGGGAGGGATTGAGCTCGCCGGCAACCTGCGCCACGTATCGGCGCAGGATGGGAGAGAGATAACTGTCGACTACCGTCGTATCGCCGCGACCGACAAGTTTTATCAGCGGCGACACTTCGTGGCTGGCCGAGACCTGGGGGAAGCCGAGATCGCGCGCCAGTCTCGCAACGCGCTCTTCATGGTCGCTGTAGCGATAGGCATGCATCAGCACGACGGCGACGGCGCCGATACCGTCGGCGCGCGCGCGCTCAAGCTCGATGCGGACCGCGGCCAGGTCGAGCCCGCGCTCCACGGTGCCGTCGGCGCGGACCCGCTCGTCCACCTCGACGACGCGTTCGTACAGCATGTCGGGCTTGATGATGTGGCGCGCGAAGATCTTGGGGCGGGCCTGGTAACCGATGCGCAACGCGTCGCGCAAGCCCTTGGTGATAAGGAGCAGCGTCCGGTCGCCCTTGCGTTCGAGGAGCGCATTGGTGGCAACGGTGGTGCCCATTTTCACCGCGGCGATGCGATCGCTCGGGCAAGCCGCGCCGGGCTCAAGGCCGAGCAGATGGCGGATGCCGTGAACCGCAGCGTCGCGGTAGGCCTCGGGATTTTCCGATAGCAGCTTGTGGGCCACCAGCGCGCCGTCAGGCCGCCTGCCGATCACGTCAGTGAAGGTGCCGCCGCGATCGATCCAGAATTCCCAACCTGACGCCATGCGCTCGATCCAGACCTTATTTTATGCCAAATTGGGCCAGAACGAGCCCCTGAACGGTCACGTCAAACGACTAGTCGAGGACGCAACGATGCACAAGATCGGGATTTCCGAAGCCGCACGGCAACGCATGATGGCGCGAACTGGAAAGACGCACCCGTTCGATGAAATCGATCCAC
Source organism: Xanthobacteraceae bacterium (assembly GCA_049282655.1). Taxonomy (GTDB): domain Bacteria; phylum Pseudomonadota; class Alphaproteobacteria; order Rhizobiales; family Xanthobacteraceae; genus BOG-931. The sequence continues at coordinate 19,586 of JBAPUM010000059.1, read as the reverse complement.
GCCAAGCGGCGCTGGTGGTGATCGACATGCAAAACTACTTCTGCAAGCCCGGCCACCAGGGCGAGGTCCCGGCCTCACGCGACATCGTGCCGAACATCAACCGCCTCGCCGCGGATCTGCGGCGGCGCGGCGGGCTGGTCGTCTGGGTCCGCAACGGCACGCACGACACCCGTGAAAGCTGGTCGAATTATCACGCGTTTCTGCATACGCCGGAACGCTGTGACCGGCGCTATGCGGCGATGGAGGTCGGCGGCGACGGTTACGCCTATTGGCATTTGAACGACATCCGTCCGGAGGATGCGCAGGTGACCAAGACACGCTACAGCGCTTTCATCCAAGGCTCTTCGGATATCGAACGGCTCTTGCGCGACCGCGGCGTCGATACTCTTCTCATCACCGGTACCGCCACCAATGTGTGCTGCGAAAGCTCGGCGCGCGACGCCATGATGCTGAATTTCAAGGTTGTCATGGTGTCCGACGGGCTCGCGACCCACAATGATGACGAGCACAACGCCGCGCTGTCGATCTTTTACGGCCTGTTCGGCGATGTGCAGACGACCGACGAGGCGGTGCAATCGCTCGAGCGGGGCGACAAGGCGCGCGCCGCGGCCTGATTGCGACGATAACCCGGACGTCAGATCACAAGCGTTGCTTCCGCGGCCGGCTCGATGCCGCGCGCCCGTCTACGCATTTTCGCGTAGCGTGACGACCACAGTTTAGGCGATAACGCGCGCCTTTATTAATGCATTCGGTCTATCGAGGCCTCACACCTCATTACTGTTAGTCCGTCATGAACGTTCAGGCGATCAAAGGTCGGCTGGCGGACGGTTTGCCTCAGGCCACCGCTCATCGCCCGCGTTCGGCCGCCGACAACCCCGTTCTGCCGATTGTTCGCGCGACTCCGCGTGAACAGCGATGGGCATTTGGCATTGTCGTTATTTTGGTTCTGGCCCTCGCGGCCGCGATTCCATTCACGCGTATGCCGTTGGCGAGGATTACCGCATTCATTCCAAGTTACGAAGCGGCCATGGCAATCTGCGATCTGGTGACCGCCGTGCTCCTTTTCGGCCGAGTCACCCGCCGCCGCTCCGCCGCTTTTCTCGCTTTGGCCAGCGGATATCTGTTCAACGCCGCCATTATCGTTACGCACCTACTTTCCTTCCCCGGCGCCTTTAGCGAAACCGGCCTGCTGGGAGCGAACGACCAGACCACCGCGTGGCTTTATGTTTTCTGGCACGGCGGTTTCCCTATTTTTGTCCTCGGCTATGCGCTGCTCCCGGAGGGCGACAACGCTTCCGCTTACCTCCGCAAGCACCCAAGCCGGGCGATCTTTTTTAGCTCGGCCGGTGTCGTTATGGGCGTTGCCGCATTGACACTGCTCGCAACGACCGGGCATGGCCTGTTGCCCACAATCATTCAGGGCGGCAACTACGCGCTCATGATTTCGACCGGTGTGAGCCCCGCCATCCTGGCTTTGAGCACCCTGGCACTATTAGCATTGCTGCGGCGGCGAGAACGAACGGTGCTCGACGTGTGGCTCATGGTGGTGATGAGCAGCTGGTTGCTCGACGCAACGCTAAGCGCGGTCGTGAGCTCCTCGCGCTACGATTTAGGATGGTATGCCGGCCGCAGCTTCGGCTTTGTGGCGGCCTGCTGTTTGCTCATAACTCTGTTGTTCGAAATGAACAGGCTCTACGATCGACTGAGTTCCTCCTTGGCGCTTGCCCAGACACTGCAGCTCGATCTCACATTTCGCGCCGAGAACGATTCGCTTACTGGCTTGCCGAATCGCGCCTTGTTTTATGACCGTCTCGCGACGGCGATGACCCGTTGCCGGCGCAGCAAGAACCTCATGGCGCTACTTTATGTCGACATCGATGATTTCAAGAAAATCAATGATGGCTTGGGCCATGCCGCCGGCGATGAACTGCTTCGCTGGTTTGCCAAACGCCTGTCCCAATCCGTGCGCGCGGCGGACACCGTCGCGAGGCTGGGCGGCGACGAATTCACCGTGATTCTGGAAAATCTTCCTTCCCGCGAGGTAGCAGAGCGGGTGGTTGTTAAGCTCATGGCCGCATTGCGCCGCCCCGTAGGAGCCGGTCAAAACGACATCGAGCCGAAAGCCAGCGTCGGGATCGCCTACTTTACCGATGGCGATTTAAAGCCCGACGAGCTTGTCAAACAAGCCGACGCGGCTCTATACCGCGCCAAACAAAACGGTCGCAATCGATATTGGGTCCATGTGCCGCAAGCGGACACGGTCGCGGCTAATCGTGCGCCAACAATTCGGCGATAGTTTTGATTTCGTTGCGGGCATACTTCGGTAACCCGGCGCTGATCGAATCGCCCGCGTTAAAGGACGACTGACCCATCAAGACTTGCGCCGGCACGAGGTTGCGCAACACCGGCACGGTCTCGAAGCCGCGTTTCTCGTCGAGCACCCGGGTCTTGATCGCGAGCGCCATGAAGGCCGTGACGATGGTTTTACCGGGATCGGCCGGGTCGGCCTGAAATACGGCAAAGAGCTTGCCGAACTTCATGATCTGATTGACGTAAAAAATATTCTGCTCAAGCACGCCCGAAATCGGCGTGTCGAGTTTGGTCAGTTCCTGCAAGCCGGCTTGGTCAAGATCGGCGGGCGCGGGCGCGGACAGTTCGCTTTGAAAGTCGATATGATCAACGACTTTCTTGGCGCTGTCGCGGAGCTTGTTCACCAGCATGATGCCCATGGGGATCTTGCCTTCGAGGCGGTAGGTCGAAGCTATGCAGATCGATGTCGTGCGGCCGGTGCACCATTTGCGGTCCGGATTGTCGTTGCCGGTTCCGGGATCGTCCTTGAAAGACACGACATCCGAAGCCGCAATCTGCTTGTGTTTGATTGCCGGATCGATTTTCTCGAGGAATGGCAGCGTCACGTCGCGGCTCAGATCGATCGCGCCAGGCGCGCGGTCGAGAAGAAAGCGCGCTTGCGCCACATACATCGACAATTTCTCGATGGTCTTTCCGCCATGGTCGTTCGCCGGCTTGTCGAGGGTCGCCTCGGTATAGGCCGGGAACAGGGCCAGGAATTTCTTCTCGGTCGGGCGCTGGCTCGCCCAATCGTCGAAAGCCACCAGCGCGGTTTCGCTATTGATGCCGCCATCACCGGTGTGATCGCTAAACGCGATGGTACCGGGCTTGAGCTGCGCCACGTCGGCTTGGCGAGCCGCACTCACGTCGTCGACGACAAAATCCTGCGCGCCGGCGGCCGCGGCAATGCCGACAAAGCCGAGATAGCCGGCAAACAGGATGGCGAGCCGCGTCGACATTAATTTTTCCCGCGAGATGCTTTCAAGGAGACGATTTTAGTTCACCCGTCCGCCCCAGAAGTAGTCCCGATTGGGCTGGGGTTGGGGCTGCGGTGGCGCGGGGCGAGGTTGGAACAGACCGAATATACCACGCAAGGGCTGGGGCATTTGCGGCTGCTCTTGTTGCCAGCCCTGATTGGGGTAGTAGTTGCGGCCGATCCAGCGGCCTGTCGGACCGCCACCGCCGCCAAAGAGAAACCCCTGGTCGTTATTGGGGGCTTGCATCTGCGACACGTAGGGATCGTCGCGATTGACCAAATCGTATTGCGTGTCGGCGACCTGGCCATTGCCGCTGCGGCGGAAGTGCTCGACGAAGGTCGGGCCTTGCGGCTGCGGCGGGGGTTGAAACAGCCCACCGAAGCCTTGATCCTGGTTCCGCGCACCGGCGCGATCGCCGGTCATGTAGTCGATCGGGATATCAACGAGCTCGCGCTTCGCCTCCGGTGACGGTCCATTGAGCGGCGCCTTCGGCGCGATATGGTCGTTCCAGATCGCTTCGATGATCGGCTGGAAGATCGGCAAGGCCACCCGGGCGCCGCTCTCGCTGGAGCCGAGCGAGCGACGCTTACCGTCGCCGTTGTCGTAGCCCATCCACACCGCGACCGTGACGTCGTTGGTAAATCCGATGAACCAGCCGTCCACCGCGTCTTCCGTTGTGCCGGTCTTGCCGGCAACATAAGGCGACAGGGCGCCGATCCCGCGCGCAGTGCCACGGGCGACCACGCCCTGGAGCATGGTCTTGAGCTGATAGAACGATGTCGGGTCGGCGGCGCCGATGCGCGGCAGCGGCGTGCTCGGGTATTGATAAACGGTGCGGCCGCCGAGCTCGATCGAATCGATGGCGTGTGGTTGCGGCAGCGCGCCCTCGTTGGCGACGGCCGCATAAAACGCCGCCAGATCAATCATCCGCACCGGCTGGGCGCCGAGCACGAAGGGGTAATAGCGCTCGCATTGGCTATAGATTTTCGCCGCAACCGCGGTCGCGCATACCGCGTCGAGGCTTCGTTCCGGATCGCCGTCGATGCCGCCGTCAAGAAGATGCGCGGTGACGATATTGATCGAATTCTCAAGACCGCGGCGCATCGTGAAGACGCCGCCTTCGCTGAAATCGGCGTTGCGCGGCGACCAATAATCCTCGGGACGCATCCGGCCGTCGTATTGCCGGCTGATCGCATCGCGGCCATCGAGGCCGGTGCCGATCGGCGGGAAGGTGATCGGCTGATTGAGCACCAGCGTGTTCGGCTGCAGGCCGTGCTGCAGAGCCGTGAGGTAGGTCAGGGGTTTCATTGCCGAGCCGGGCTGACGCTGCGTCTGCGCGACGCGATTGAGCTGGCTCAGCGGATAGGAGAAGCCGCCCGTCATGGCGAGGATGCGGCCGGTTTTGTTTTCCAGAACCAGCGCGGCGCCCTGCACCGTCGGCCTGACGCGCAATTGAGCCTGGCCGGGCGAGAGCGACGGAAGGCTCGGACCTTGGGCGTTTGAGTTCTTTGCATCGCCGTTTTTGCCGCCGGATTTCTTGGCGTCCCGGCTTTTAGTGTCGCTGCTTTTGCCTGAGGTATTCTTCGGCGCTGCGACCTTGGGTTCGACGACGTTGACATAGACGACGTCGTAAAGGCCGAGGCCGCGCCGCGCCTCGCCCGTCATTCCGGTCAGCGCCATGACGCGCCCGTCCGGCAGCCCGACACGCATCCCATCGCCCTTCTGCAAGACGACGGCCGGCGTCCAGTGCACGTCGTAAAGCGGCAAACGCAAGGCCTGCAGCGCCTGCTGCCAAGCTGGCGCAGCCAAGACAGCGTTCGGCGCCGCCACGGCAGAGTTCGGCGCCGCCGTGGCTGAGCCCGGAGCGATCGCATCCGCTGGGGCGGCTGCCGGGCTATTGCTCGAAAGCTTTTTCACGGCGTCGGCGATATTGGCCTCCGGGCCGCGAAACTGCACCCTTCCCATCGAAATCTCGTAACGCGCCAAGCCTTCCTGCAGCGCCGCCTCGGCCTCGCGCTGCAATTGCGCATTAATGGTGGCGTGGACCGTGTAGGAATCCGCCGTCATGTTGGCGACGCCGTCGGCCTTCGCCTCGCGGCCGAGAAAATCGACGAAGTGAAAGCCGATGTCGCGGCGATGATTTGCATAGGCGGCGAGCTTGGGCAGTTCGCCCAGCGCCTGATCTTTTTGCGCAGCGCTGATGACGCCGTCTTCCTCCATGCGGCCGAGGACATAGCCGAGACGATCTTTGGCGCGGTCGGGATGGCGGTCCGGGCTGTAATAATTCGGCCCCTTGAGGAGGCCCGCCAGCATCGCGCCCTCGCCGACCGAAAGATCCTTCGCCGGCTTGCCGAAATAAGTGCGCGCCGCCATTTCGACACCCCAGGAGCCGCGGCCGAGATAGGCGGAGTTGAGGTACAGTTCGAGAATCTCGTTCTTGGTCAGTATGGTCTCGAGCCGCGATGCCACGATCATCTCGCGGATTTTGCGCTCATAGGTCACGTCCTCGCCCACCAGCAGGTTTTTCACCACCTGCTGGGTGATCGTCGAGCCGCCTTGCGGCCTACCGGATTGACCGAGATTGCCGATAAAGGCGCGGATAATGCCGCGCTCGTCGACACCGTGATGCTGGAAGAAGCGCCGGTCCTCGGCGGCGACGAAGGCCTTCTGCACGAAGTCGGGGATATCGCCGAGCGAGACCCAGATGCGTCGGTTGCCGGGCTGAAACACGTCGGCGAAATCCGCCCCTGTCCCATCCTGGACCACCGTCGTACCCGGCAGCTTCTTGCCCTTGAGCTGGGTCGGGTCGGGCAGATCGGCTGCCGCGTTGTTGAAGAAGTCGATCACCTGGCCGAGATCGACGACCGGTTTGTCGATGCTCTCGTTCTTGCAGAATTGGTGGTAGGCGGTGTTGAGGTCGGTGAAATTGAGACCGTGGAACGCCTTGATGTCGGCGCCCATGGCCTTCGGATCGTCGAGCGCGGTGGAGATGAGTTCGTCGAGATTGATCGACTCGATATCGAACGCATGCGTCATATGGGTGCAGCCGTCGCGCAACAGCTGCACGACCGCGGCTTGATCCTGAACCGGATCGAAATGCGTCTTCACGGCTTGCGGCTGCGTCGTTACCTCGCTCAAGGCGAGCGCGGTCGCGAAAAGCTTGACCAGTATGGTAGTGTCCATGAGGACTGCGGCAGGGCGGCCGGGTTCGAGGAACGCAACGATACAACGGCGATTATAGCGATCTGATCCTTACAAAAAGACTTTTTTGCGAGGCCGGCCGTAGCGCCGAAGACCCGGCAAGCGCGCTGATTTCGGCATTTATGCCGCAATTACGGTCACCCAAATGTCTTAAGCTTCACGGCACCATCTTGGCCGGGCCCAAGCCGTCGAAGTGACCGCGCCATTGCAATAGCGCAAGCAAGCCCAGCGCCGGAAGCCCGGCCGCCGCGCAGATGGCGAAGAACCAGGCCCAGCCCGCCGCTGCGGCGAGAAAGCCCGCGCCCGACGACAGGTAGGTGCGACCAAAGGCAGCAAGCGCCGTCAACAATGCATATTGGGTCGCCGTATGCAGCGGGTTGCGGCACAGCGCCGAGAGATAGGCGACGAAAATAACGGTGCCGACGGCGCTGGTGAAATTCTCGATCGTAATCGCGACAGTGAGCCAAACGGTGTTGTGGCCCAAAACGGCCTGGAAAGAGAAGGCGAGATTGGCGAGCGATTGCAATAAGCCGCCGATCCAGAGACTGGCCGGCAGGGAGAACGCGCGCGCCACAAAGCCGCCGGCAAACCCGCCGATCAGCGTCGCGGCAAGCCCAAGGCCTTTGATGATGGCGGCATATTCGTTACGCGAAAAACCAAGATCGATGACAAACGGCGCCGTCATCGCGCCGGACAGCGCATCGGTGAATTTGAACAGCACAACAAAGGCGAGCGCCGCGAACGCGAGGTCGCGCCCGAGAAATTCGGAGAACGCACCGACCGCCGCTTCGATGACGCGTTGCATCCGGTTTTCCCGCGCATGCATTGCGTTGGCGGCGGCGGATTTTTCCGGCTCGGCGGCGACGAGCGTCGTCGCAATGCCGATGACGACGAGCGCCGCCATCGTCATATAGCTCGCGGTCCAAGCAGCTTGGTGGCCGAGCCCGACGCCCTGAAAGCCGCTGACCAGGAACAGCGCGCCGGCCGTCGAGGCCAGCATGCCGATACGGTAGGCTGCGACGTAAGACGCCATGCCGGCGGCCTGTTCGCTCTCGTCCAGACTCTCCACCCGGAACGCATCGACGATGATGTCCTGCGTCGCCGAGGCGGCGGCGACGAGGAGTGCTCCGACGGCGACCAGGGGAGCGGACACCGACGGATCGCAAGCGCCGAGAAAGACGATCGCGGCGATCAGCAAAAACTGCGACAGCAATAGCCAGCCGCGCCGACGGCCGAAGCGCCGCGACAGCAGCGGCACATCGAGCGCATCGACCAACGGCGCCCAGAGGAATTTTATGGTGTAGGGCGTGCCGACCAGCGCAAAGAGACCGATGGTGCCGAGATTGACCTTGGCTTCGGCCATCCACACCAGCAACGTCGAGCCCGACAAAGCAAGCGGCAGCCCCGACGAGAAGCCGAGGAACATCACAATGAGCACGCGCCGCTTGCAATAGACGGCGAGCGTCTGCGCAAATGACGGGCGTGGTGCTGCCGCGATTGTAGAATCCTCAGGCGTCACTCGCCCGCCTCCAGCTTGCGGGTCATTGACGCGGCAATCGGAGCCGGGATGATCTGGGCGCTGCCGCCATCCTCGGTGAATTCGACATCGGTTATCCTCGCGCCGCGCTTCATGGCTTTTTCCGCCGAGGTCACGATCAACCGCACATCCTCGTTGGCCTGGTTGAAATGGCCTTGCAGCTTGAGCACGCGCTCGTGCAGGCGCTCGACATCCTCGATCAGTTTGCCGACCTCGGTCTGGATCTGGCCGGCGGCTTCGCGCATGCGGGCGTCGCGCTGGATTTGCTGGATGACATGGATGGCGATCATCAATAGCGACGGCGAAACGATGACAACCTTGGCGCCGAAGGCCTTTTGCACCACGTCGTCGAAGCCGTCGTGCAATTCCGCATAGACCGACTCCGACGGCACGAACATAAACGCCAAGTCTTGCGTTTCGCCGGGGATCAGATATTTCGCGGCGATATCCGCGATATGCTTGGTCATGTCGAGCCGCACGCGGGCGCCGGATTGCCGCTTTTCCTCGTCGCTCCCGGCCTCCCGATAGGCGGTGATGGATTCAAGCGGAAACTTCGCATCGATCACGAGCGGCCGCCGGTCGGGCAGGAACACCACGCAATCCGGCCGCGTCTTATTGGTCAGCGTGTACTGGAACTCATAGCAAGCCTTCGGCAGGCCGTCGCGAACGATAAGCTCCATGCGGCCCTGTCCGAAGGCGCCGCGCGACTGCTTGTTGGCGAGCACGCCTTGCAGCGAAGTGACCTGACTGGCGAGGTCGGTGATGTTCTTCTGCGCACTGTCGATGACGGCGAGCCGCTCGTTGAGTTTTTGCAGGTTCTCATGCGTGCTGACTTTGGTCTTTTCCAGCGAATCGCCGAGCCGGTGCGACACCGAATCGAGCCGCTCATTGACGGCGTGCTGAAGCTGAGTTTGGCCCCGCGCCAGCATGCCGATCATGGCTTCGAGCCGGGCCGCAGCGTCGGTCTGCGCCCGTGCCAGATCATTCATCACCGCGGCATGCGGATGCGCGGCATTCCGCGAGCGCCAAAGCACAATGCCGAGCGCGGCGAGCGCGATGCAACCGATGATAATGGCGCTAAGCGCCGATAGATTCTCGGTCATGAGCTTTCCGCGACTTAGGCCGTTCGCGACTCGTTGTGGAACGAAGAGCGAACGGTCATAACGCGTCGAAGCCGGATGATCAACGGAACGATCGGAGGATCGCGTACATTGACCCCGCTTTACGCACCGCTTAAATCGCCCACCAAGCCTTTGCCCGAGACCATCATGCCCGTGCGCGAGATCATCAAATTGCCCGACAAGCGGCTGCGGCTCAAATCCGAGCCGGTCAAGCAAATCGACGCCGGCATCAAGAAACTGGTCGATGACATGTTCGAGACCATGTACGAGGCGCCCGGCATCGGGCTCGCGGCCATTCAGCTCGGCATCGCCAAGCGCGTCATCGTCATGGATCTGTCGAAAAAGGACAACGAGCACAAGCCGCAGGTTTTCATCAACGCCGAGATAACCTGGAAGTCCGACGAAAAGGCGACCTTCGAGGAGGGCTGCCTGTCGATCCCGGAATATTACGAGGAGGTCGAGCGGCCGGCGGAGGTGAAGGTCAAATATCTCGACCTCGACGGCAAGAGCCACGAGATCGCCGGCAAGGGCCTGTTGGGGACCTGCCTGCAGCACGAGATCGACCACACCAATGGCGTGCTGTTCATCGATCATCTCTCCAAGCTCAAGCGCGACCGCGTCATCAAGAAATTCGCCAAAGCGGCCAAAATTACCAAGAAGGTGGAGGCGTGATTGGCGCTCCGCGTCGTTTTCATGGGCACGCCGGATTTCGCCGTGCCCACACTGCTGGAGATCGTCGGCTCCGGCCATGAGATTGTCGCGGTCTACACCCGCGCGCCGCAGCCGGCGGGACGCCGCGGATTGGAACTGACACCGAGTCCGGTCGCGCGCGAGGCCGAGCGCTTCAAACTACCGGTCTTTACCCCGAAGACTTTAAAAACCGCGGATGCGGCGGATGCCATGCGGACGCGCGCCGCCGATGCTGCCGTGGTGGTCGCCTATGGGCTGATCCTGCCGAAGGCGATTTTGGATTCATTTCCCCTCGGCTGCTTCAACCTGCATGCGTCGCTATTGCCACGCTGGCGCGGTGCGGCGCCGATCCACCGCGCGATCATGGCCGGCGACCGCGAAACCGGCGTGATGGTGATGAAGATGGATGAGGGCCTCGACACCGGCGCCGTCGCCATGGCGCAGCGCGTAACGATAGGCTCCGATGTCACGACCGGCGATCTGCATGACGAATTGGCGCGGCTCGGCGCAAAACTTATGCCGGTGGCGCTCGGCGCACTCGAGCGCGGCTCGCTGACGCTGACGCCGCAGGCCGCAACGGGCGCGATTTACGCGGCCAAGATCGACAAGACCGAAACCCGCATCGATTGGACCCGGCCATGGCAGGAGGTGCACAACCATTGCCGCGGGCTGTCGCCGTTTCCCGGCGCTTGGTTCGAACATCCGGGCCTCGGCCGCATCAAAGTGCTGCGCACCACGAAGGGCGACGGCCAAGGCCCGCCAGGCGCCGTGCTCGACGAGAGTCTGACCGTCGCCTGCGGCAGCGGCGCCGTGCGCATCATCGAACTGCAACGCGCCGGCGGCAAACCGATGCGGACGGAAGAGTTTTTGCGTGGCACGCCTGCGGCCTTCGCAAGCTCGCTGAATTGAGCGGCGGCACGCATGCCCCGCTACAAGCTCACCATCGAATATGACGGCACTCCCTATGTGGGCTGGCAGGCGCAGGAGAATGGCGCCTCGGTGCAGGGTGTGCTCACCGACGCCGTCGCAGCCTTTGCGGGCGAGCGCGTCACCGTCGCGGGCGCGGGGCGCACCGACACTGGCGTGCATGCGCTCGGCCAGGTTGCCCATATCGATCTCGCCAAGGACTGGGATAACGACACGGTGCGCGACGCGATCAACTTCCATTTGCGGCCGCGGCCGGTCGCCGTGCTCGCCGCCGAACGGGTAGCGGCGGATTTCGACGCGCGCTTCTCGGCGCTCAAGCGCCATTATCTCTATCGCATCGTCAATCGCCGCGCCGATCTGACGCTCGACCAGAACCGTGCCTGGCGAGTGCCGCGGGTGCTCGACAGCACGGCGATGCATGCGGCGGCACAGCTTCTCCTCGGCAAGCACGATTTCACCACCTTTCGTTCCACGGAGTGTCAGGCGAAATCGCCGGTCAAGACCCTCGACCGGCTCGACGTGACGCGCGACGGCGACAAGGTCAGCATCACCGCCGCGGCCCGCTCGTTTCTGCAGCATCAGGTGCGCTCAATGGTTGGCTCGCTAATCCATGTCGGCGAAGGCAAATGGAGCGCCAAGGATCTCGCCGAAGCGCTCGCCGCGCGCGACCGCACCGCCTGCGGCCAGGTGGCGCCGCCGCACGGGCTTTATTTGGTGCGGGTCGATTACTAGCTCGTCATTGCGAGGAGCGAAGCGACGAAGCAATCCAGTTCCCCGCGCCGTGCCGGATTGCTTCGCTTCGCTCGCAATGACGAAACGTATGGACGGAGTTCTCGATGCCGGGCAGTGATTTCGAAGTCGTCGTGATCGGCGGCGGCGCGGCCGGCGTCGCGGCGGCGCGACGGCTTCGCGAAGCGTCAGTCCAGTGCCTCCTGGTCGAAGCGCGCTCCCGGCTCGGCGGCCGCGCCTGGACGGTGACCGATGCGTCGGGGTTTACGCTCGATCTCGGCTGCGGCTGGCTGCATTCGGCCGATCGGAATCCGTGGGTCGGCGTCGCCAAGGAACAGGGAGCGGCGATCGACAAAATGCCGCCGCCCTGGACGCGGCCGTCGCTCGACGTGGACTTTCCGCGCGCCGATCAGGATGAATTTCAAAAAGCGATCGCTGAGTTCTTTGCCCGCGTCGACGGCGCGGCGCAGGGCGAAACCGATATGGCGGCCTCGACGCTCCTCGATCCGACGTCGCGCTGGAGCGGCCTGATCAATTCTGTCGGCACTTACATCACCGGCATGGATCTCGATCGCGTCTCGGTGAAGGACCTCGAGCGCTACGACGATTCAGGCATCAATTGGCGCGTGCTGAAGGGCTACGGCACGCTGATCAGCGACGCCGGAGCCAAGCTTTCGACCATGCTCGACTGCGAAGTCCGCGGCATCGATCACAGTGGCAAGCGGCTGCGCATCGACACCCTAAAGGGACCGATCGCCGCCGATCGCGTCATCGTCACGATCCCGACTTCGGTCATGGCATCGGAACGCATCGCGTTCACGCCGACACTGCCGCAAAAAATCGAATCCGCGCGCGGTCTGCCGCTCGGCCTCGACAATAAGCTGTTCATGGCGCTCGACGGCGCCGAGGAATTCGACAAGGAGGTCCGTCTGTTCGGCCGCACCGATCGCAAAAGCACCGGCGGCTATCATTTGCGGCCGTTCGGCCGGCCGATGATCGAGGCCTATTTCGGCGGCGGCCTCGCCACTGAGCTCGAAGCCGGAGGCGAAGCGGCCTTTTTCGAATTTGCGGTGACCGAGCTTGCCGGCCTGTTCGGCAGCAGATTCGCGCGCCGCCTGAAACCGATCCGCGTCCATTGCTGGGGCCGCGATCCCTTCGCACTCGGCTCCTATTCGTCGGCGCTGCCCGGCTTCGCCGATCGCCGCAAAACGCTCGCTGAACCGGTCGATGATCGATTGTTCTTCGCCGGCGAAGCCTGTTCGCCGAATTTTTTCTCGACCGCGCATGGCGGCTTCCTCTCCGGCGTTGCTGCTGCAGATCAAGTCATCGCGGCGCGCGATCGCTCACAGGCGGAGTGAGATCGCGCGCGGCCTTGAAACTTGGCAGCCGCTTGGGCATCTTGGCGCGGGGAAACGGCGTCAGGAAGTAACGGGTGGCGGAGCCTGCTTATGAACGCGCCGATTTTTATCAGTTATTCGTCCAAGGACCGCGACATCGCGGAAACGATTTGCAAGGGCCTCGAGGCCCGCGGGCTCAATTGCTGGATCTCCTGCCGCGACGTCCGCCCCGGCGATAATTTTCAGGAAGCGATCGTGCGGGCGCTGCGCTCGGCGCAGGTCATGCTGCTGGTGTTCACCAGCAACGCCAATAATTCCGACGAGATCAAAAAAGAAGTGGTGCTGGCCGGGCGCCATCGCGTCACCGTCGTGCCGGTACGGGTCGAGGACGTCGCGCCCAACGACGCGTTCAGCTACGAATTCGCCACCCGGCAGTGGTTTGACCTGTTCAAAAACTGGGAACGCGAGATCGAACAACTGGCGACGCAACTGCGTCATTTGGTGCAAGTCGAGAAGCCGCAGGATGGCCTCGCGACTCCTCCAACGACGACGCTGCCGCCGCGACCGCCGGCCGCAGCCTCGTCCGGCCGGCCTCTGCTCCTGGGCTCGGCCGCGGCCGCCGTTTTAATCGCGATCGCCGGGACGGCATTCTATATGCGGCATATCGCGCCGCCTGCGCCGGCTACGCCACCTCCGCCGCCCTCACAAGCGGCTGCGCAAATTCCGCCGCCGGCCCCATCGCCGCCGCCTCCCTCGCAAGTCGCATCCGCGCCTGCCGCCACACCGGCGCCTCCACCGCCCGCTCCGATTGCGACGCCGGCACCGGCACCGCAAGCCGCGACACCACCGCCACCACCCCCCCCGCCGCCGCAAATGAGCCCCGACGAGGCGGCGTGGCAGAACGCGACAACCGCGGCGACGCGGGCGGCGTTCGGCGACTATCTGAAAGGGTTTCCCTCAGGCCTCCACGCCCAGGAAGCCGAATTGCACATTGCAAATCTGATCCTCAACGCGCCGTCAGCGGCGAAGAATTTCGACGGCGCCTGGCAGACCGAATGGACCTGCCCGAACCTCGGTCAATATCCGGGCTACTCCTATCGCTTCGTCGGCCAGATCAAAGACGGCGCCTATCACGGCCTCAAAGGCGTCAAGGGCGAACCGAGCTCGCTCGACCTCAACGGCAAGATCGACGCTGACGGCACTGCGGGTTTCTTCGGCGAAATCATCGTCGGCTCGAGCCTCGTCGGCCTCGGCGTGGCGCGCGGCACGCCGAGCGATTTTCACGCCATCGCCCATTTCACCGCCTCGAGCGCCGACGGCAAGCGCATAGAGGGCCGCCCCTGCAGCCTGAGTTTTGTGAGGCAGTGAGACTCCCCCTTGTGGGGAAGGGTGGGGAGGGGGATCGGGAGGCGGTGCGCAAACGAAGACGCGCCTCCGTCATTCCGGGGCGCGCAAAGCGCGAGCCCGGAATCCATAACCCCAGACATCGCAGAATGAGCTCTGAGCGTTTCCCGCAACGACGGTGGCTATGGATTCCGGACTCGCCGCTACGCGGCGATCCGGAATGACGACCGCGCCCTCCTACGAAGTCTGCCCAAACCCCGCGCGCTTGAGCCGCACGATGGCCTGGTCGAGCGCCGCGAGAAAGCTTGAGCGGTCGCGCGGCGCGAACGGTTTTGGGCCGCCGGTGATCTCGCCCGAGCTACGCAAACTATCCATCAGATTGCGTGTCGCCAGCGTCATGCCGATCGAGTCTTGCGTGAACGGCTTGCCGTTCGGCGCGATGACCTCGGCGCCCGCCTTCACGCAACGGCTCGCCAGCGGCACATCCGCCGTGATCACGATATCGCCGCGCTTGGCCCGCTCGGCGATCCAGTTGTCCGCCTCATCCATGCCCGAGCCGACGACCACGCGCTCGATCATTTCATCGCGCGGCACCGCGATGGGGCTGTTGCTGACGACGAAGACCTTGAGGGCCGTGCCCTTGAGCGCATGACGCTCGGCGACGCGATAAATCTCCTGCTTCACCGGGCAGGCGTCGGCGTCGATGTAAATCACGATCATTTTCTGACAGAAGCGGCCCGTGCTAGCATTCGAGGATAAGACGGCGGTCTTATAGTCCACTGTTGCTTTCGATGGAGAGCAAATTCCGATGTCCGCAACGCGCACGACGCTGCTGGTCGGCACGACCAAGGGCGCTTTTTTGATTTCCGGCGGCTACGACCGTAGCGGCTGGGCGATTGGCGGCCCCTACTGCAACGGCTGGCCGATCAATCACATGATCGGAGACCCCGAGACCGGCACGCTGTGGGCCGGGGGCGGCGGCGATTGGAATGGCGCGGGCGTCTGGCGCAGTGACGACGACGGCGCGACCTGGACGGTCGCCCGTCTCACCAAGGGAACGATGGACGATTGGGCCGCCAAGGATCCCAATGTCGCAAAGATGATCGGCTGGACCGAAGCGCCGCTACCGTTCGCCGACTCGTTTTCGCAAATCTGGTCGCTCAGCTACGCGCACGGCACGCTGTACGCAGGCACCAAACCGGCGAGCCTTCTGGCGAGCACGAACGGCGGCAAGGATTGGGTCAAGGTGCATGGCCTGACCGATCACCCGTCCGCTGGCAGCTGGACTCCCGGCGGCGTCGGGCTGACGCTGCACACCATCCTGCCCGATCCGGATAACCCGAAAAAGCTTTGGGTTGGAATCTCGGCGGCCGGGGTGTTTGCAACCGAGGACGGCGGGGCGACATGGGAGCGCCGCAATCGCCTCTCGAATGCTGAAGCCTGCGGCCACGCCGAGCATCCGGCCGCGCCGCGTGACGGCGAGATCGGGCACTGCGTTCACAATATGATCCGCGCGCGGGGGACAAACGACGTCCTTTACCAGCAGAACCACTATGGCGTCTGGCGCTCCGCCGACGGCGGCCGGAGCTGGAACGATTGCACCAAGGGCCTGCCGTCGACCTTCGGCTTCCCCATCCGCGTTCATCCGCGCGATCCGGACACGATCTGGACGCTGCCGCTGAACGGCGACACGGCCGGACGTTTTCCGCCCGACGCCGCCGCGGCGGTCTGGCGATCGCGCGACGGCGGCCAAAGCTGGCAGGCCATGCGGCAAGGCCTGCCGCAGAAGGGCTGTTTCTTCACCGTTCTGCGGCAAGCCATGGCCGGTGACGACCGCGACCCGGCGGGCATTTATTTCGGCACGAACAGCGGCTCAGTGTTCGGGAGTATCGACGAGGGCGAGACCTGGCAGGAGATTGCGCGTCACCTACCCACGATTCTTGCGGTCGAAGCTGTCGAACTGAGATAACGCGCTCCGCCCCTCGACCAGCGGGCGAAGAGCCGCCAGGCGCCCGCTGCTGTTGGCGGGCGCGGGAACCGCTACCATATGTGAAGACTTTCCCGTCAATCTGCGGATGTTTCCGGGGAATCACGCTTCAACCGAGGAATGGCAAGGAATCGAATGACCAAGCCAGTGATGCTGCCGCGATCCACGCCTGCCCGCGGTGCCGATTGCCGCGCACGAGCCGGAGCATTTCGCGGGCGGGCACCCGCGGTTGTGACCATCCTGGCTGCGCTGACGGCGCTTACCGCGGTGCCGCCCGCCGCCGCCAGGCAGGCGGCCCCGGCGCGCCAGTCCGTGACGACGGCGCCGCGCCCGGCGGCAGACCCGATCATGGCGATCGTGTCGATCAAGAGTCAGCACGTGACCTTCTACGACGCGGACGGCTGGATCCTGCGCGCACCGGTCTCGACCGGCACGACCGGACGCGAGACGCCAGCTGGCGTTTTCGCCGTCATCGAGAAAGACAAGGATCACCACTCGACCATGTATGACGACGCCTGGATGCCGAACATGCTGCGTATCACCTGGAACGGGATTGCGCTGCATGGCGGGCCGCTCCCCGGCTACGCGGCCTCGCACGGCTGCGTGCGCATGCCTTTCGATTTCGCCGAGAAGGTGTTCGACAAGGCGCCGATGGGGATGCGGGTGATCATCTCGCCGGCCGACGCCGAACCCGTCGCGTTTTCCGATCCGGCGCTGTTCCAGCCGAAAGAGGACGTGATCGACGCGATACCGGCGCGCGCGCAAGCGCTGGCCCGTGACGCGGACGATGCCGCGAGCGCCGCCGCCGCCGCGAAGGCCGCTGTCGCGCCGGCGAAGAGCGCGGCTGCCGCGGCGCCTGCGGCGGTGCGCAATCTCACGTCGCTCAAGGCCCGGGCCGACGCCGACCTCACCCGCGCCGACAAGGCGCTCGCTGCCGCCAATGCCGACCCGAAAAACACCGACGAAAGAAAGGCCACAGCGCAGGACGCGGAGCAGAAGGCCGCAGCCAAAGCCGCGGCGCTACGCACGCAGCTCGACGCCGCCAAGGCCGACCTGAAAGCAAAGCAGGACACGGCCGCAGCGGCGCAAGCCGCCGCCAAGGCCGCCGATGTCAAGCGGAGCGACGCCGCCAAGGCCGCAACCGATGCCAGGCTCGCAAGCGAGCCCGTCGCGATCTTCATCAGCCGCGCGACGCAGAAGCTTTATGTGCGGCGTGACACCCACAAGAAGTGGCCGGACGGCGGCGAGCTGTACGACTTCAGCCAGGATTACCCGGTCACCATCAAAGATCCCGACAAGCCGCTCGGCACGCACATCTTCACCGCGGTGGCGCGGGACGGCGGCGGTTTGCGCTGGACCGAAGTCTCGATCGACAACGGCGACAGCGCCAAGAACGCGCTCGACCGCATCACCTTCCCGCAAGCCGTGCTCGACAAGATCGCACCCACCGCAGTGCCGCTGTCCTCGATCATCATCTCGGACGAGCCGCTGTCGAGCGAAACCAATTACCGCACCGAATTCGTCGCGGTGCTCAGCGATCAGCCGCAGGGCGGCTTCATCACGCGGATGAAATCGCCCGACATGAATATCGCGCGCGACGACAGCGGATTCGGCGGCTGGTTCGGCTCGTCCGGCTATGCCCAGCCGCGGTACGGACAGTACCCCCGCGCCCAGTCCTATTATCAGCGGCGCTGGTGGTGAGGCCTCGGTGCCCCGACTTCGCCGAGCATGGCAGGCGAAGGGCCGTTACCCATTTATTCGTCATTGCCGGACTTGATCCGGCAATCCGTGCGGCTGCTCAGGATGGACCACCGGGTCAAGTCGCCCTTGAGCGCATGGCGCTCGGTGACGCGATAAATCTCCTGCTTCAACGGGCAGGCGTTACCGTCGATGTAAATGGTGATGGGAGTCACGCCGCGAGATTGCTGTGAAGGAGTCTCGCTCACCGACTACAAACTATTCCGCCGCATGGACCGTCCGTGCATCCAGCGCGACCAGCGCCACCATATGATCCCGCAGATCCGGGATGACGGCTGGGTCGGACTTCAATGCCGAAATGGCGCGAGGCTTGGGCAAAGCGCGACCTTCCTGCGCCTCCGCCTCGGCATAAAGCGCCAAAGCCTCACGGGCGTTGCGTAGCGCGTCGTCGATATCGTCGCCGGCTGAGAAGCAGCCGGGAAGATCGGGAAACCAGATGCCGATGGCCTTGTCCGCTCCAGCATCCTCAACAATGGCGACGTAGTGGGTCATGACATCATCAATCGGGCTGCCATCCAGCCTGTCTATAGATATTACGAACGAGGCCGCGGCCCAAGTCTTTCTTGGGATGGGGTAGCACGACCGTTGCCCTTGTCAGAGGGTGCTTAAACACGTGATGCGAGCCGGCGACGCGTTCGAGAATCCAGCCTTCGCGTTCCAGACGGCGCTTTATGTCACGGCTGTTAGTTAACATCCTGACCCGGATCGCTTTGGCTGTTGTTTATAACACGTCGTGATCCGATTGTCGGCCTTGTCCATGCCCGAACCGACGACGCGCTCGATCGGCGGATCGCGCGGGACGGCGATGGGGCTGTTGCTGACGACGTAGACTTTAAGGTTGGCGCCCTTGAGCGCATGGCGCTCGGCGACGCGATAAATCTCCTGCTTCACCGGGCAGGCGTCGGCGTCGACGTAGAGGGAGATCGATGCGCTGTTCAAAATGAAAACGCCCGGTAGGCTCTCCACCGGGCGCCCCTATTCGGCCGAACAGGGCAATCTGATGTCATGACGATCAGTTTGTTTCCGCGTGTACACCCGCATTCCATGGCCCACCAGATTGACCGCTAGTGTGCGATGCCTTGCGCGACGGCCGGCTCATAGCACTGCCCCCTGAGGGTCCCGAATCCATTGGTTTCGAGGCGCTATGGAACCCGAACACCTTTCGACAAAGCGCCGGATGAGTTTGCCTTACTCAGCCAGCCAGCTTCTTCTTTTGCAGGTTGCCAAGCCTGCCAGGTTACGCTCCTGGAACGGCACTTTTTGAGGTCTATGCGACAACCCATGCCCCACTCTGGCTGAGGCGACTTGCAGGTAGCACAAGGGGCAATTCCGCGCCAGCATTTCGTAAGCGGCCCCATCGCTATCCTCCTCCATGTTCTCGCCGGCGCGTGTCGGCGGGGAAAACGCTGGCCGTGGTAATGCTAATCTGGACGAAACTCGAAGGAGCGCCAGATAACGGCACTGCATTTGTAAGAGCGAGTAGGCCGCATGAGTGAAGACCGTATGTCCCTTTGCTTAGAGAGGCGACTCTGGCCTGCACCCGGTTTCACAGACACCGAGTTAGGTGTTTTGATGGAACCGGAGGTGTGTCATGGAGCGACGGAAGTTTACGCGGGAGTTCAAGCTTGA
>JBAPUM010000058.1:0-20597 GCA_049282655.1 Xanthobacteraceae bacterium | reverse complement strand
CTCGCGCAGATCAAGGGAATAAGCTCGGGCCATCCGATGCTGGCCTCCATTCCAGCCAGCATCTTGAATCATATTCGCGCTGGATCGGGAATCCCCTTCGATTCAGAAAAAATCAGCCATGCTCTAGCATTTTGTTTGAGCATGATCTTTTCGGAAAACCGGTTTCCACTTTTCCGGATCATGCTCTGCTGGCTATTCCTCTCAGGGCCGCCCCTTCGGGCCGATCCCGTCGGCTTGCGATGACGGCGCTATAATCACGCCACCCCGAGATGCCGGATCGGCCGCCCGGGCGCGATGCACTGCGCCGCCGCAATGATGGCGTCGGCGTCGATGCCGTAATGGCGGTAGAGGTCTTCGACCGAGCCGGTCTGGCCGAAATGCTCGACGCCGAGCGGCCGCACCCGATGACCGCCGACCGCGCCGAGCCAGGCGAGCGTCGCCGGATGGGCATCGAGCACGCTGACGATGCCGCAATGGCGAGGTAGGCCCGAGAACAGCCGCTCAATATGCGAGCGAGCGTGCACGAGGCCGCGCTCGCGCGCCCGGCAGGCCGCGGTCCATCCGGCATTGAGCCGGTCGGCGGACGTGATCGCCAACAGGCCGACATCGCGGCGGTCCTCGGCCATCAGCCCGATCGCCTGAATGGCCTCGGGCGCCACCGCGCCGCTGAACGCCACGACCACCTGGCAATTGGGACCCGGTTCGCGCAGCCAATAGGCGCCGTCGACGATGGCGTGACGCAGCTCGGGCGTCATCTCGCGCTTGATCTGTTCGATGGGCCGCGTCGACAGCCGCAGATAAATCGAGCCGCCGGTCTCGTCGCGCAGCCAGTTGCGCTCGGAGGCCTCGCCGGAACCGGAGCGCTGGATGTAGTCGAGCGCAAACGCCAGAATGACCGCAAGCTCGTCGACAAAGGCCGGCTCGAAGGCGGCGAGCCCGTCTTGCGCCATGCCGATCAGCGGCTCGGCGATCGATTGATGGGCGCCGCCTTCCGGCGCAAGCGTGATGCCGGACGGCGTCGCGACCAGAATGAAACGCGCGTCCTGGTAACAGGCGTAATTCAAGGCATCGAGCCCGCGCGCGATGAAGGGGTCGTAGAGCGTGCCGATCGGCAACAGCCGTTCGCCATTGATGGCATGCGACAGGCCGAGCGCCGACAGCGCGATGAACAGATTCATCTCGGCGATGCCGAGTTCGAGATGCTGGCCCTTGGGCGAGTATTCCCAATTGAAGGTCGAGGGAATGCGTTCGCTCTTGAAGGTGTCGGCCAAGGTCGCGCGCGCGAACAAACCGCGGCGGTTCACCCACGGGCCGAGACTGGTCGACACCGTCACGTCCGGCGAGGTCGTGACGATGCGCGCGGCAAGTTCGGATGTGCCGCGACCGAGTTCGTTGAGCAGCGCGCCGAAGCCGAGTTGCGTCGACATATGCGGCTGCACGGTGACGGCGAGTTGATCCGGCACGGCTACGCGGGGTGCGCTGAGGACGCGCTCACCGGCGCGCGCGAACGGCACCTGGTCGAGAAATGCCTGAATGCTATCGGCCGGCTGGCGCAAGCCCTCGAAGCGCGACCACTCCTCGCCAGCGCGGATATTCATCACGCCGCGAAATGTCTCCATCTGCGCGGGCGTCATCAGGCCGGCATGGTTGTCCTTATGTCCGGCGAGCGGCAGGCCAAAACCTTTGATCGTATAGGCGATGAAGCAGACCGGCCGGTCGTGATCAATGCCGTCGAAGGCCTTTATGACGGCGCCGAGGTCGTGGCCACCGAGATTGTTCATCAGGCGGGCGAGTTCGTCGTCGCTGCGCCGTTCGATCAATTGCGTCACCGTGCCCTGATCGCCGATCTCGTCCATCAGGCGCTTGCGCCAGGCCGCGCCGCCCTGGAACACCAGCGCCGAATAAAGCTGGTTCGGGCAGCTATCGATCCAGCGCCGCAAAATATCGCCGCCGGGCTCTTCGAAGGCGGCTTGCTGCAAGCGGCCGTATTTGAGAACGACGACGTCCCAGCCGAAATTGCGGAACAGGTTCTCGTACCGCTCCCACAACCCTTCGCGGACGACGGCGTCGAGGCTCTGCCGGTTGTAGTCGACGATCCACCAGCAATTGCGCAGCCCCTGCTTCCAGCCTTCGAGGATCGCCTCGAAAATATTGCCCTCGTCGAGCTCGGCGTCACCCAAAAGCGCGATCATGCGGCCTTCCGGCCGGCCAAGCCCCCAGTCATGGGCGCGCACGTAATCCTGCACCAGCGACGAGAACAGCGTTTGCGCTACGCCGAGCCCCACCGACCCGGTCGAGAAGTCGACATCGTCGGTGTCCTTGGTGCGCGACGGATAGGATTGCGCGCCCTTGTAGCCGCGGAAGCCTTCGAGTTTTTCGCGAGTCTGGCGGCCGAGGAGATACTGGATGGCGTGAAAATTCGGCCCGGCGTGCGGCTTGACGGCGACCCGATCCTGCGGCCGCAGCGTGTGGAAATAAAGCGCCGTCATGATGGTGGCAAGCGAAGCGGACGAGGCCTGGTGCCCGCCGACCTTCACGCCGTCGCTGTTCTCGCGGAGATGATTGGCGTTATGGATGGTCCAAGTGGCGAGCCACAAAACCTTGCGCTCGAGCTCGGTAAGGATCGCCAGATCGTCCGTGTCCGGAACCGCCATCATTGCACCAGTTGTCGCGTCATTTCAGTTCGCAGTTCACTTGAGTTCCACCGTGTCGAAATCCGCCGGCAGAATGACTTCCAGAAGCTCGCAATCGTCCGAATAGTCGAGCACCGTGTGTTTGATCTTCGGCGGCTGCAGCCAGCACGAACCTTCGCGCATGGTCACCACGCCTTCGCCCTCATACTCGCCCTTGATCCAGCCCTTGAGCACATAGACCATCTGGAATTCGACATCGTGGAAATGCCGCTTCGAGACCTCGGCCGGGTCGCAGGGCGGGATCATCTTGATGACGTGCGCGCGCGCCAAGCCGCCGGTCGCCGCCGCAATGCCGAGATCGCGATAATGCGCGTAGCGGCGCAGTCCTTGTTCGAAGGCATCGGGCGAATGGTGGCTGGCGACGAAAGTCTGCTTGCGCCGCCGCGCCGGCTTCGTCTTGGGCTTTCGCGCGGCTCCAACGCTGCGGCGCGCCGACCGCTTTGCGGTTATCTTGCGGGACGTGCGCGCAGACGGCGCCGTTTTGCGTTTTGGCTTTGCCATGGGCTTGCCCTCCCGGTCTGTCTATGCTCGGCGGGACCGGCAGGCTTTCTATCACACCGGCTGCGGGCGGCGCAGCAGCGAACTGCCGGCCAGCAGCAATCCGGCCATGGTAATGACCGGAAACACCATGGCGTTGACGATGGTCCAGCCGTAGGTCGCGAGCAGCGCGCCCGACGAGAACGAGGCTATCGCCATCGAGCCGAACACCAGGAAATCGTTGAAGGCCTGGACCTTGTTGCGCTCATGCGGGTCGTGGCACTCGGTGACCATGGTGGTGGCGCCGATGAAAGCGAAATTCCAGCCAATGCCGAGGAGCGCGAGCCCGATCCAGAAGTTCCACAGCGTATTGCCCGAGACGCTGATAGCCGCCGCACCAATCATCAACAATAGCCCGACGCCGATCATCTGCCGAATGCCGAAGCGCGCAATCAACGAGCCGGTAAAAAAGCTCGGCGCATACATGCCGATGACATGCCATTGGATGCCGAGCGCCGCCTCGCTGACGGTGTGATTACAGGCCACCATCGCCAGCGGCGCCGACGTCATCACCATATTCATCATGGAATAACTGGCGAGCCCGCAAACCACCGCGATGATGAATTTCGGTTGCCTGACGATCGTCGCGAGCGGCCGGCCGTCGCGCAGCGAATGCGAAACCGCGGGCCGCGGAACATTAAGCAAGGTCAGCACCACAGCGGCCAGCACCGCGCAGGCCGATTGCGCCAGATAGGTCGCAGCGAACAAATAAGTCGGCCATAGATCCTTGGTATGGATGACGATCTGCGGGCCGATGATGGCGGCGAATATGCCGCCCGCCAGCACCCAGGATACCGCCTTGGGACGGAAGCGCGGGCTCGCCGTATCGGTGGCGGCGAAGCGGTAGGACTGGTGCGCCGCGGCGTAGAGGCCGCCGCACAGCGTGCCAAGGAGCAACAGCGCAAAAGACCCTTGCAGCATCGCCGCGCAGGAAATCAATCCGGACAAAACGCCGAATGCCGATCCGACCTGGAGCGCAAAGCGGCGGCCATAGGCCTTGGAGAGCGCTCCCACCGGCAGCGTGCCGAACCACATCCCGGCGACCATGAAGCTGATCGGAAGCGTCGCCAGCGCCGGCGTAGGCGCCAGAATGGCGCCGACGATGCTGCTGGTGGCGACGATCACCGTGTTGTTGCCGCCAGCCAGCGCCTGCGCGACGGCGAGCACCAGCGCATTCTTGGCTGCGAGCCGATCGTCGGTGAGTTCAAGAATGGGTTCGGCGACGGTCGTCACGGACTTACTGCGTTTCCTGCCGGCGTGAGAGATTCTTGTTCTCTCTTTACCGGGCATCGCAGAACGGCACCACTGCGGGGATCGCAGGTCAGAAGTGCAGCGCGCCGTTGTGGCGAATGACGACCGAGCGGGCGTCTTGCGGCGTCAGCGCGCCCAATTGGCCGAGCGCGGCCTTGGTTTCCTCGATCAAAAGATCGATGACGTGGCTCGGCCCCTCTTCGCCGAGCGCGCCGAGGCCCCACAAGAACGCCTTGCCGGCGAAGGCCGCAGCAGCGCCGAGCGCATAGGCGCGCACCACATCGGTGCCGCTGCGGATGCCGGAATCCATCAGCACGGTTGCCCGCGTGCCGACTTGCGCGACCACGGCCGGCAGCGCGTCGATGGCGGCCGGCAGCGCCTCGATCTGGCGGCCGCCGTGATTGGAGACGATGAGCCCGTCGACGCCGATCGAGACGGCCTTTTCGGCGTCCTGTGGATGCAGGATCCCTTTGACGATAAGCGTTCGCGGCCAGCGCTCGCGGTAGCGCGCGACTTCGTCCCAGGTGAAGGCGCCGCCCATCTCGCGGCGCGCGAAGCTGATGACATCGTTCAGCGACGGGTTTGCGCCAGCATAGTGGCGCAGCGTGGCAAAGCGCGGGATGCCGCTCTTCCACAGCGCCTTGGTCCAGCCCGGCGACCGCGCCATTTGCAACAGCATCCGAAAATCCGGATGAAACGCAGCCCCGCCGAGGCCGACGACGACTTCGCGGGCGCGGCTGGTGCGCACCGGCACATCGAGCGTCAGGACGATGGTGCTGCAATCGGTCGCCGCGGCGCGGCGCAGCACGTCGAAACCGATGGCGTGGTCATTGCCGGCGAAGCGATAGAGCTGCAGCCAGAAAACATCCGGCGCAACCGCGGCGACTTCTTCGATGGTGGCGCCGCCGGCCATGCCGAGCGTGTAAGGAATTTTTGCGCGCTGCGCGGCGCGGGCGAGAAAAAGATCCGCACCCGGCCATACGATCGCGGGGCCGCCCATCGGCGCGATGCCGATCGGGGCTGCATACCGGCGGCCGAATAATTCCACGCCGCAAGGCGGCAGCGACGGCATCACGCCGTAGCGCGGCACCAATTCGACGGCGTCGAGCGCTGCCCAATTGCGCCTGATGCCGGCGTCGTCCTTGCCCGAACCGCCGTCGGAATATTCGAAAGCGAAATGCGGCAGGCGCCGCCGCGCGCCGCGGCGCAAATAATCGATGGTCGGATAGTGCCGGTAGAGCTCGGCATAGCGCGGATTGGCGCTGGTGCCGGTCGACAGGCTGCCCCGAGGCGCAGTGATCGCGGTCGTATCGTGCATGAGCGTCTCTCCCGCAGCCACTATAGCCGGTTCAGTCCAAAATCGTGATGTAAAGATCACCGAAGCTGGTGATACTGTCGGCTCGGCTCCAGATGCCGAGACGACCCGGCGCGGTGAGGCCACCGTCCCGTACAGCGAACAAATTCGTGCCGTCCAACGCGACAGCGAAATGCTCGTCGGTGGCCTTGACCGTGAGCATATGGGCTTCGCCGATCGTGAGGGACGCAGCGTGGCCGGCAATGTCGCGACGTTCGCCATTGACGATGCTGAGCAGGCGCACTTGGCCTGCGAGTCCGTCGGCCTCGACGACATAAAAATCCTGCGGATCGGAAAAGCGCAGCACCACACCCGCAACGCGGGCGCTGCCGCCAGCGTGCGCCACGAAGGGCAATTCAACCTCGGCGTTTTTCGCCACCGGGCGATCGGCGATGCAGAGCGGGAACCGGTTCGGCTCGGCAATATGGCTCGCCTCCACGAGCGATTTGCCGTCCGGCAGGAAGCGCTCGACGCGGACCTCCCAGCGAACGGGCCCGCCGAGGCCGCTCAACACAGGTGTGCAGCCGTCGGGGCCCGATCCTTCTTCGACCAACGGCGATGCCAGGATCCGGCGCAGCACCTCGGCACCCGCGGAGCCGGCAGCTCCAACGATCAGCGCCACGGCGATTAATGTGGCGACTGATCGGCTCGTCATCGCTAGAAATGGCTGTAGGACGGCCGGGCGAAGTTGAGAGCCTTACCGTCGCGGACAAAGCGCACGCCCTGCCCCGCCGACACGCTGCCGATTTCCGTCGCTGCGACACCGGCGTCATGCGCGGCATGGCAAAACGCGCCAACCTGGTCCGGCTTGAGCGTCAGAACAATCTCATAATCATCGCCGCCGGTAAGCACGGTTTCGATCCGCGCCGGCTCCGCGGCGAGCGCTGCGCGCGCAGCGTCCGACAGCGGAACGCGCGCCACGTCGATTTCCGCCGCGACGCCGGACGCACGGCACAGTTTAGCGATATCGCCGGCGAGCCCGTCCGACACATCCATCGCCGCCGTCGCATGGCACAGCACCGCCTCATCGAGCGCATTGCGCGGCCGCGGCAACAGATAACGTTGTTTGAGGTGCGATATCATATCGCTGGAAAGCCGCCACCGCGCGGCCAGACTGTCGTCACGCCGCAACAACACGCCGAGCGCGGCATCGCCGATCGTGCCGGTGACGACCACGCTGTCGCCCGGCAGGGCGGTGGAGCGCCGCACCATTTTGCCATGCGGCACCGCGCCGAAGGCCGTGATCGAAACCGCGAGCGGTCCCGGCGTGCGATCGGTGTCGCCGCCAAACAGCGGGCAGCCGTAAAGTGTAGCGTCCGCACCAAGGCCTGCCGCGAAAGCGGCGAGCCACGTCGCATCGATCTCGGCCGGCAGCGAGACCGACATCAGAAAGCCCAAGGGTTTGGCGCCCTTGGCCGCAAGATCGGACAGATTCATCCGCAACGCTTTGCGCGCGACATCGCCCGGCGCATCGTCGGAAAAGAAATGCACGCCGGCAATGACACCGTCGGTGGTCAGAACGAGATCGCAACCAGCCGGCGGCGTCACCACCGCGGCGTCGTCGTGCAGCCCCAAGGCGCCGGGAGCCGTGGCGAGCGGTGCGAAATATTCGGCGATCAGCCGTTCCTCGGCCGAGGTTTCGTCGCTGGAGGCCATTTTCTGCCCTCCGTATTAGCGGCCGGCAAATTCGGCCGAGCGCATTTGATGCGCGAGCTGATCGAGCACCGCATTGACCATGCCGGTCTCGTCCTTGTCGACAAAGGCAGAAGCGACGTCGACATACTCGGAAGTCACTACCCGCGCCGGCACGTCGCTGCGGCAGGCGAGCTCATAAGCCCCGGCACGCAATACCGCGCGCAACACCGCCTCGATGCGCTTGAGCGGCCAGCCGCGCGCCAGCGCGGCGTCGATCTGCGGGTCGAGAGTGGCCTGCTCGCGCACCACGCCGCCGACGATATCGCGGAAAAAGGCGGCCTCCGCCGGACGATATTGCACGCCCTCGACCTCGGTGCCGAGCCAATGGCCTTCGAACTCGGTCATGATCTCGTTCAGGCCGGTGCCGGCGAGATCCATCTGATAAAGCGCCTGCACGGCGGCAAGGCGCGCGGCGCCGCGTTTATTGGCCTTGCGCGCTTCGTTGCCCGGGTCGCCTGCCATCTCAGCGCTTTCCGAGCCGGGCTTTAAGCCCGATGAGCGAAAGCGCGGCGCGGGCGGCATCGCCGCCTTTGTCTTGCTCGTCGACGCGGGCGCGGGCGAAAGCCTGCGCTTCGTTCTCGACGGTCAGGATGCCGTTGCCGACGGGAATTTTGCGCGCGACTGAAAGCTCCATCAGCCCGCGCGCGGATTGTTCCGACACGATCTCAAAGTGAATGGTCTCGCCGCGGATGACGCAGCCGAGCGCGACCACTCCGTCGTAAGGGCGCCGGCGGCGCTGCGCGGCGTCGAGCGCCAGCACGATCGCGGTCGGTATCTCGAGCGCGCCAGGCACGCTGATGCAGTCGAGGACGGCGCGCGCTTCCTGCAACGCTTTGGTCGCGCCGGCGAGGAGCGCATCCGCAATGGCGTCGTAAAAGCGCGCCTCGACGATGAGGACGCGAGCGCCTTTGCCGACGATTTTTTGGTCTTTGCCCCGCCGCGGCCCGGCCATAGATTTATCCCGGTTAATGGCTTCGTTCCGATTTCAGCTGCGTGGTCGTACCAAGCCGGGGGGGCTGTCACAAGGACGCCTCAGCGCGGCAGCGTTTCCAGTAGCCGCGCCGCATAGCGCGCCATGAGGTCGACTTCGATATTCAGCCGCGCGCCTGGCTTGAGCGATCCGAAAGTGGTGACCTTAAGCGTGTGCGGAATGATCAGGACCGAGAATAGGTCGCCGTCAACCGTATTCACCGTGAGCGAAACGCCATCGAGCGCGACCGATCCCTTCGGTGCAATGAAGCGGGCAAGCGCGCCCGGGACCCGGAATGTCAGCCGGGCCATGTCGGGAAGGTCTTCGCGGGTCATCAGTTCGGCAATGCCGTCGACGTGACCGCTGACCATGTGGCCGCCGAGTTCGTCGCCGAGCCGCAGTGCCCGCTCAAGATTGAGCCGGGTCGCCGGCTGCCAACCTGCTGCGGTGGTGACGCCCAGCGTCTCGGCGGCGGCGTCGACACTGAAATGGGAGCGGTTTCCCGCCATTCCGCGTTCCACCACCGTCAGGCAAACCCCCGAGCAGGCGATAGAGGCACCGATGTCGATAGAGTTCGGATTATAGCTGCTGCCGATAACTATTCGGCGCAAGCCTTCAGCCTTTTCGTGAACTTCAAT
Source organism: Xanthobacteraceae bacterium (assembly GCA_049282655.1). Taxonomy (GTDB): domain Bacteria; phylum Pseudomonadota; class Alphaproteobacteria; order Rhizobiales; family Xanthobacteraceae; genus BOG-931. Next base: position 11,459 of record JBAPUM010000058.1, on the reverse strand, counting down.
AACCTCACCTAAGTCACTGATTATACCAGTAAACATGTCATTACCTGCGCTCGTAAATGTCTTGCCGATCGGGTCCGACAAGCTCGCCTTCCACACGTTTGAGATGCTTGGCGAGCGCGGCCGCGCCGACCCTGTGCAGCGCCTCGATCCCATCCTCGCCGACCACCGTGCCGGCATGGAATAAGATTGCGTCGTCGACAAGATCAGCCGCGAGGAACGCCGAGGCTAGCCTCGGACCGCCTTCGAGCAAAAGCCGCGTCACCCCGCGCGATCCGAGAACTTGCAGCATCGCCGCCAAATCAAGCTTGCCCCCAGCTTCGGCGGAGCGGAGGATTTCGACGGCATGGGCGCGCAAGGCAGCCTCGGCTTCGGTCGACGCGGTCGGTCCGGCAATAACCCACACCGGCGTCTGTCGCGCGGTCTGGACGAGCCGCGACGCGACCGGCAGACGCAACGCCGCATCGAGGACGATCCGCAGCGGCGAGTTCAGGCTCATGCCCGGCAGCCGGCAGGTCAGCATGGGATCGTCGGCGAGCGCGGTGCCGATGCCGATCATGATGGCGTCGCTCTGGCCGCGCAGAAGATGCACGCGCGCACGCGCCGGCTCGGCGGTAATCGCCAAGGGCCGACGCCCGGCGCCGCCCGCCTTGCCGTCGGCCGAGATGGCGAGCTTGAGCGTGACATGCGGCCGGCCGTCCTGCATGCGGCGGATGTGGCCGGCATGATGGCGCCGGGCCGCGTCCGCGCCGACGCCGATATCGACCGCAATGCCGGCGGCCCGCAGCCGCGCGTGGCCGGCGCCCGCCACTTTGGGATTGGGATCTTCGATGGCCGAGACGACGCGGGCGATGCCGGCGGCAATAATGGCGTCGGCACAAGGCGGCGTCTTGCCGAAATGCGAGCAGGGCTCGAGCGTGACATAAAGCGTTGCGCCATGTGCCGCCGCTCCGGCGCGCCGCAGGGCTTCGACCTCGGCGTGCGGCCGGCCACCGGGCTGGGTCCAGCCACGGCCGACAATCACGCCGTCTTTGACGATGACCGCGCCGACGGCGGGATTTGGCCAGGTGCGGCCAAAGCCGCGCCGTCCGAGCGTCAGCGCAAGACCCATGAAGCGCCGATCGTCCGTCACAACGGGCGCGGCCCCGCTCACTCCGCCGCCTCGTCTCCCGACAGTTCGGCAAGCGCTGCCTCGAAATCCTTGGCTTCGCGGAAATTGCGATAGACCGAGGCAAAGCGCACATAGGCGACGTCGTCGAGGTCGCGCAGATGCGCCATCACGATCTCGCCGATGGTTTCCGACGACACCTCGCTCTCGCCCTGGCTTTCCAGCTCGCGCACGATCTTTGAGACCATGTGGTCGATGCGCTCCGGCTCGACGGGGCGTTTGCGGCAGGCGATCTGCACCGAACGAAGGAGCTTGTCGCGGTCGAAAGGCACGCGCCGGCCGTTGCGCTTGATGACCACGAGCTCGCGCAATTGCACGCGCTCGAACGTAGTGAAGCGGAAATTACAAGAGAGGCAGACGCGCCGCCGCCTGATCACCGACGAATCTTCCGTGGGCCGCGAATCCTTGACCTGGGTATCGAGGCTCGAACAACTCGGACACCGCATCCCTTACCCCTCGTAGATCGGGAACCGGTCGACCAACCGCTTGACCTTCTCGCGTACGCTTGCTTCCGCTTGCGCATCCTCGTCGACATTGCGCTGCGCCAGCGCATCCAGCACTTCGGCGATCAACTCGCCGATCTGTTGAAACTCGGCAATGCCGAAGCCGCGCGTGGTGCCCGCCGGCGTGCCGAGCCGGACGCCCGACGTGACCGTGGGCTTTTCCGGGTCGAACGGAATGCCGTTCTTGTTGCAGGTGATATGGGCGCGGCCGAGCGCGAGTTCCGCCACTTTGCCGGTGAGCCGCTTCTTGCGCAGATCGACCAGCATCAGGTGCGTGTCGGTACCGCCGGAGACGATATCGAGGCCGCGGCCTTTGAGCGTTTCGGCAAGGGCCTTGGCGTTTTCGACGACGCTCTTCGCGTAAAGTTTGAACGAGGGCCGGAGCGCTTCGCCGAACGCGACCGCCTTCGCCGCGATGACATGCATCAACGGTCCGCCCTGCATGCCGGGGAACACCGCCGAATTGAATTTTTTCGCCAAGTCCTCGTCATTGGTCAGGATGGTGCCGCCGCGCGGTCCGCGCAGCGTCTTGTGCGTCGTCGTCGTCACCACATGCGCATGCGGAAACGGGCTCGGATGCGCGCCGCCGGCGACGAGGCCGGCGAAATGCGCCATGTCGACCATCAGGTAAGCGCCGACCATTTCCGCAATCTCGCGGAAGCGGCGGAAATCGATGATCCGCGGATAGGCCGAGCCGCCGGAGACAATGACTTTCGGCCGATGCTCTTTGGCGAGCCGCTCGACCTCATCCATGTCGATGAGGCAGTCGTCGCGGCGCACCCCATAGGGCACGACCTTGAACCATTTGCCGGACATATTGACCGGCGAGCCGTGGGTGAGATGGCCGCCGGCGGCGAGATTAAGCCCCATGAAAGTGTCGCCCGGCTGCATCAAAGCCATGAACACTTCGGCATTGGCCGAGGCGCCGGAATGCGGCTGCACGTTGGCGAAGGCGCAGCCGAACAGACGGGTGACGCGATCGATCGCAATCCGCTCGGCGACGTCGACGAATTGGCAGCCGCCGTAATAGCGTTTGCCGGGCAAGCCTTCGGCATATTTGTTGGTCAGGACCGAGCCTTGCGCTTCGAGCACGGCACGGCTGACGATGTTTTCGGACGCGATCAGTTCGATCTCATCGCGCTGACGGCCGAGCTCGCGCCCGATCGCATCGGCGATCTCGGGATCGCTTTCGGCAAGCGTCGCCGAGAAGAAGCCTTCGGTCGCAAGTTTGGCCTGTTGGGTGGCCGACATTTTCGAATTCCTGGCTTTATTCTAGATTTCACACCCGGCGGGCGTCATACCGCATCCCGGTGATATACCGCATCCCGGTGATATACCGCAGGTGGGTATCATACCAGCCGAAGGCCGCAAGGGCTTGGGATATTTCGGCGGATTTCGCGGCTATGAGGGGATGAACGGCGGTGGCGCCAACCGCCTACCGGCGGCGCCCTATAGCTTCGTCGTCGCCGGAATGGCCGGGGCGCCGAGCCCGTCGCGGCTGTAAATATCCTCGCGGAATTGCACGACACCGTCGGAGGCCGACCACGCGGTGACGTAGACCCAGTGCAGCGGCACGGGCTTCGCCAGATTGGCGTTCTTCTGCTCGCCCGATTTGATCACTTTGTCGATCTCGTCGGGCGACCAGCCCTTGGTGTCGTCCAACAGCCAGCCGACGAGCTGGCGCACGTTCTGTACCCGCATGCAGCCCGAGGAGTGAAAGCGGAAATCGTCGCCGAACAGGTTCTTCAGCGGCGTGTCGTGCATATAGACGCCGTAGGCGCTGGGGAAATTGATGCGGATCGAGCCGAGCGAATTGAAGCTCCCGGGATCCTGTTTGAAGGTGTAGCTCGTTGCGTCTTCCGAATACCAATTGATCTGCGACGGCTGCAATTCGCGGTGGGTGCCGTCGAAAATACGGATGTGATTGTCGGTCAGATATTCCGGCTGGTCCTGCATTTTCGGAATGAGGTCCTTGCGCACGATCGACGCCGGCACCGTCCAATACGGATTGAAATTGATCTGGATGATCTTTGAATTGATGTCGGGCGACGCCCGGTCGGGCTTGCCGGCAACCGCCGTATGCCGCGATACCGCGACGTCGTTTTCAATCGCCTCGACGCGGGCGGCCGGAATATTGGCGACCACGTAACGCGGGCCGAGATTGGTTGTGAGTGTCTTCAGCCGCTCGATATTGACCTTGAGCTGGTCGCGCCGGGTCGCTGCCGGAACGTTGAGCGCATCGAGCGTCGATTCGCGCAAAATTCCGTCGATGGTGAGCCCGTGGCGGGCCTGAAACCGCCGCACCGCCTCCGCGACATAAGAATCGTAAATATCGTTCGAGGCGGCGCTCGGATCGAGATCTCCCGAAACCGAAAGCCGCGAGCGCAGGTCGACCACGCTCGGGTGGCGCATGCCGAGCCGTAAGTCGTCGACCTTGGGAACCGTGGGCCAGCCGCCACGGGCCACGATCCCGTCATAGGTGTCGATGGCGTGCTTGGTGGTTTCCGCGGTCGAAGGCGACAGCGTCGGCGCGGTCGCCTTCGGCATGTGGATGGTGCGCGAGGCCTGGTCGAAGGTCTGGCCGAATTCGCTGCGGTCGGTATCGCCGATCAGCGCGTCGAGCGGGGCTTCGTCGGCGAAGGCCCGCTGGGCCGCCAAGCCGGCAAGGGCCGCCCCGCCGGCGTTGCGTAAAAAAGCGCGGCGGTTGGGCCGCAAATCGCGTCGATCGGGCTGGCGGTTCATGGCGGGTTTATCTGCGACAGCAATGCGGCTGAAAATCGGCCGATGCACCAAGCCGCCCCGGCCGCCGCATAGCACGAAGCGGCGGCAGGTCAAAAGTCCTTATACCGCTGGCGAGCGTGCCGGTCTTGCCGGAATGCTTGTGGACAATGCGGGCGGATCGGCCTGGCCGCGCCCGATCCGAACTTAAACCCACACGATTGGGTTAAGCTTGGCACCGCCAGTCGATCTTGCAGCGACCATTCGCCTGGCCGTATGGCGCAGGAGGCACGATCTATGGGTCCGATCAGGCTGCTCGCGGTTCCGATCCGCCGTATCGCGAATTCCCGCCTGTTTCAGCTCGCGGTCGTCGTCCTCATCATTCTGCTCTTGGATCACTACTCCTTTGACAATCCGGTCCTGCAGCCGATCGCGGATGGCCTCAAGGGAGCGGTCACAGCCAGTATTCAACTTTTCTCGGAATATTTCCGCGTCGGCATCCTGACCGACCCGGTCCTGCAAGTGGGCCTCATGATCACTTACGTCTATGTGGTCTGCCTGCTGATCTTTGCCTTGCTGCGCGTCATCGTGCGATGGCTGGTCGATCTCGCCGGATGGAGCAATTTCCTCTGGCTGCGCAACACCATCGCGCGCGAACGCGGTATCGAGGCTTACCGCGCCTGGGTGCCGCTCGAGAAAATCAGGCCGGCGCACATTTCCCAGGAGCAATGGGAGGCGGCGTTTGCCTGGCCGCCGGACAACAAGCCGCCCTATCCGCCGCTCGCGCAACGTATCGGCTACGGCGTCATCAGCTATGTGATCGTCATTGCCGTCGTCGCCATTCTCGTTCAGCGGTTCACACCGTTTCCGGTGTTGAACTGGCTCGGCAGGCTGTTTGGTCTGGCGCCTGGGTGATGTCGTCTTGCAAAAATGCCGCGGTCAAAAAAAGACCCCGGCTTGCGCCGGGGTTTTTGAGTTTGCCACAACGCCGTAAAGCGTGGCGGACATCGTGGAGCGCGATCCGAAAAGCCGTCGCCGGCTTGCGAAACCGTCCCCCTCTCCCTTATTAGAGCCGATAAAGAATCTGATCGGTCCAGAACCGCTCGAGCCGATGCAGCGCCTTGTTGAGCACCGAGAACTCGTCGGCATTGATGCCGCCGACCTGTTCCACGGTGCGGACATGCTTCTGGTACAGCGCCTCGACAGTGTCGCGGACGTCGCGGCCTTTGTCGGTGAGCTTGATGCGCACCGAGCGGCGGTCGACCCGCGAGCGCTGATGATCGAGGAAGCCCATTTCGACGAGCTTCTTCAGATTATAGGAGACGTTGGAGCCGAGGTAGTAACCGCGCGTACGCAATTCGCCGGCGGTCAGTTCCTTGTCGCCGATATTGTAGAGCAACAGCGCCTGGACCGAATTGATGTCGGCGCGGCCGCGGCGGTCGAATTCGTCCTTGATGACGTCGAGCAGACGTCGGTGCAGCCGCTCGACCAAGGTCAGCGCCTCGAGATAGTGCGGCCGGATGTGGTCGAAACGCGCCTCACGATCGGCGGGCTCGACCGTCTTTGCGACGGCTTTCATGGTGACGCCTTTCCCAGTTCAACTTTTGTTTTCGTCGACGGGCCCTGTCTCCCGCCTTATGCCGCCAACTTAATCGCTAGGGTCTAAGATCAGTTTAAATAACACGCTAAAAATAAGGTTTATTGGCTGGTTTCGGCGCGAGGATTGAGCGTAAATTTACGCGGGATTTCTAGACGATTTGTTCACCGCGATAAGGACGGATGTCACACTTTCAATTCCTATAACCGCTTTCTCGCGAAGGCCCTGCCGGACGATGATTTGAGGTACTTTTCAAATGCGGCTGCCCGTGTTTCGTTGGAAAATGCGATATAGGTATTCAAGCGCCACGGCTTGAACTTTGAAGTGTGTGGCACATCTCCCGCATTATGTTTGGCTAGTCGCGCCTTCGGATCTTCAGTGATGCCCGTGTAATGGCTTTCTGGATCAGCGATGCTTTGAAGTATGTAAACGTACTTCATGGAGCCCGTCTCCGCTTCGCTACGACGCGGCAGTCTTCGCGTAGGATGACTTGCCAAGTCGTAGCGCGCATAGCGCGCGAAGACTGGTGGGAGAGGTAGGACTCGAACCTACGAAGGCGTAAGCCAGTGGATTTACAGTCCACCCCCTTTGCCACTCGGGACACTCTCCCGCAACCCGGTTACGGGTGCCCGGCCGGCAGGCCGGCCGAGGGCGCTATATGGTTGGCGCGTCGAGGCTAGTCAATCGAAAACGGGCTGAATTGCCAAGGCGGGGCCTGCGTGACAAAACCCGGGCATGCCCGAACCTCCCTGGCGGTCCAAACGGCCATCGAACCCGCGTGCGCATCACGATCGTGGGCGGCCGGAAGCTGCACGCTACGAGCGGCGCAGCGGCGAGGCCGGCGACGGCGTCATTCTCTATGGCTGGCACAGCGTCACGGCGGCGCTGGCCAATCCGGCGCGGCACATCCGAAAACTGTTCGTCACCGAGAACGCGCTGCGGCGGCTGACCGAGGAGAATATTCCGCTGCCGCTGGCGCCGGATGTGGTGCGGCCAGGAGCGATCGCTGCGCGGCTGACGCCCGACGCCGTGCATCAGGGCCTCCTCGCCGAGGCCGATCCACTGCCCTCGCCCGGCATCGAGGATCTCACCGACAATGGCATCGTGCTGGTGCTCGACCAGATCACCGACCCGCACAATGTCGGCGCCATCATGCGCACCGCCGCGGCCTTTGCGGTCGAGGCGATCGTCACCACCGCGCGGCATAGTCCGGAGGCGACGGGAGTTTTGGCGAAAGCAGCGTCAGGCGCGCTCGAATTGGTGCCGATCGCGATCGTGCAAAATCTTGCGCGCGCGCTCGCCGAGCTGAAAGAGCGCGGCTTTCTGGTGGTCGGGCTCGATTCAAATGCGCCCGACGATCTCGCCGCCATCGAGCTACGGGCGCCGCTCGCGCTCGTGCTCGGCGCCGAAGGCAAAGGCTTGCGGCAATTGACCGGCGCGACTTGCGACCGCCTGGCGCGGCTCGGCCTTCCGGGCGCGATCAAGAGCCTCAACGTCTCGAACGCCGCGGCGCTTGCGCTCTACATTGCCTCGCGCGCGTGTGCGTAACGCAAAAGGCCCGCAGCTGCTGCGGGCCTTCGCTAGTCAGACGCCAGTTGAATCAGCGCGTCACGGATAATGACGCCAGTGCGGGGCGCCACCGCCGCGGTAATAGCGCTGAGCCGGGCCGTAATAGCGCGGGTGCATATAGGCCGGTGAATGATAGGCATAACGCTGCCGGTAATACGGCCGTGCGTAATAGTTCGGATAGGGCGGCTGGCCGTAGCCGTAACCCGGAACGTAAGGGTAATCGGCGGCGGGCGCGTAAGCCATTTCCGGCGAATAGGTCGAATACGGCACCGTCAGGCCAGGTCCCGTATAGGTCGGCCCTTGATTGACGACATAGAGCGATGCTGCCGCATAGCCGCGTCCGCAGCCGCCGCAGCCGCCGCCCCAATTGGCGACGCCGCAACCGCCGCAGCCGCCATAAGAGACCGAGCCGCAGCCACCGCAGCCGCCGCTCCAGTCACTCGGGCCGCAATTGCCGCAACCGCTCATGCCGCAGCACGGTCCGCCAAAGGCGGTCGGTACCACGGGATTGACGTAGATCGGCGCCGGCGCGACCGGCAGCGCATAGACGGCGGCCGCCGTCGGCGCACCGCAGCCACCGCAACCGCCATACGCGGGTGCGTAAGTGACCGGGGCCGAGTAGCCCCAATCGCAGCAGGCAGACGCGATCGACGTCATGCCGATGGTGAAGAAAGTGGCCAGGGCCACGAAGGTTACGCGATACGACGACATGACACTCCTCACTCGACTACGGATGATGCGGGTTGTTTGGCGGCTTGTTGTTCGGGTCGTTGCGGCGATGTCCGAACCGCGGTGACACTTCCACGGCGATCGGCGGCGACGGCGGATAAACCGTCACCGGGTCCGGCGGCGAGCCCGCGGACCAATTGCGGTAAAAGGTCGGCGCCGGCGGCGGCAGCGGTCGATCGGCCGGCGGCACGATCTCGAGACGCCCGTAGCCCGGGCGCTTGCCGGTTTCGGGATGATAGGCAGGCTCCCTTGGCGTCGCCGAGATCACGATCGGACGGTAGATCACGGTCGGCGCCATCAGTCCGGGGCGATCGAGGCCGAATTCGCCTTCGACTACGCCCCAGGATGCATCGATGCCGTTGATATAGACCGGCACGCCAGGCTTGCCGGGAATGACGATCTGCGGCTCGCGTTGAGCGAGCGCCGGACCGGCCATGACGGCAAGCAACAAAATCCCCAACAAGGGACGATGGACGGGACGCATGAGCGATCCGTGATCAATGTACGCAGCGCCGTCACTTTATGGAAAGCTCGGGGCCAATGCGTTTAAAACTGGCGCGTTGAATGACTGAATTATTTGGTAACATTAATTGGCCCCTACCCCGCCGCGCCTTTCGCTGCACCGCACCCAAACGCCAGACCCCCGACTTTCGGATTACAGACAGCGGTCCGGCACCCGATTAACCTTTGAGATGGGGTTGCTCAGGGGCGGGCGACGACGCCGCGCTTGGCAGTCCAACAAGAACGAATCGGCTTCGACAAACGGGGGAGATGTTCATGACAACGATGGCAGTGGATACGCCGCGCACCGGCGGGATGACCAAGGAAGAAAGGCTGGTGGTCTTCGCCTCTTCCACCGGCACGGTGCTCGAGTGGTACGACTTCTACATTTACGGCACGCTCGGCGCCTTCCTGGCGAAATTCTTCTTTTCCAACGTGCCGCCGAATGTCGGCTTCATCTTCGCGCTGCTTGCCTTCGCGGCCGGCTTCGCGGTGCGCCCGTTCGGCGCGCTCATCTTCGGCCGTGTCGGCGACGTGATCGGCCGCAAGAACACGTTCCTGATGTGCATGACCATCATGGGTCTCTCCACATTCTGCATCGGCCTGATGCCCGGCTACGCGACCTGGGGCATTTTCGCGCCGACCGTGCTGGTCATACTGCGGCTCGCGCAGGGTCTGGCGCTCGGCGGCGAATATGGCGGCGCGGCGATCTACGTCGCCGAGCACGCACCGCAGAATAAGCGCGGCTATTACACCTCCTGGATTCAGACCACGGCGACGCTCGGTCTGTTCATCGCGCTCCTCCTGATCCTCACCATCCGCACCTGGATCGGCGAAGCAGCATTCGCCGACTGGGGCTGGCGCATTCCGTTCCTGGTCTCGGCGCTGTTGCTGATGGTGACGCTGTGGATTGGCTTCAAGCTCAATGAAGCGCCGCTGTTCCAGAAGATGATCGCGGAAGGCAAGCAGTCGAAGCGGCCGTTGTCCGAGGCTTTCGGCCAATGGTCGAATGCCAAGATCGCGCTCGCTGCCTTGTTCGGCGCCACCGCCGGCGAGGCCGTGGTGTGGTACGGCGGACAGTTCTACGCGCTGTTCTTCCTGACCCAGACCCTGAAGGTGCCCTATGTCACGGCCTGGATCCTGATCATGGTGGCGCTCGCGCTCGGCACGCCCGGCTTCATCCTGTTCGGATGGCTGTCGGACAAGATCGGCCGCAAGCCGATCATGCTGGCCGGCTTCGCGCTCGCGGCGGTGACCTATTTCTACATCTTCGCGGGCATCACCCACTTCGTTAATCCGAAGCTCGAGCAGGCGCTCGCGGCGGCGCCGGTGACGGTCACCGCCGATCCGGCCAAGTGCTCGTTCCAGTTTAAGGCGACCGGAACCGAGACCTTCACCACCGGCTGCGACATCATCAAGTCAACGCTGGTCAATCTCTCGGTGAATTACGAAAATGTTGCGGCTCCGGCCGGAGCGGCCGCGAGCGTGAAGATCGGCGATCAAACGATCACGTCGGACACGCCGAACGTGGCCAAAGTGATCACGGACGCCATCAAGGCGCACGGCTACCCGCCGGGCGCGGACGTCAACGACATCAACTACCCGATGGCGATCCTCCTGCTGTGGATTCTGGTCATCTACGTGACCATGGTTTATGGCCCGATCGCCGCGTGGCTCGTCGAACTGTTCCCGACCCGCATCCGCTACTCGGGCTTCTCGCTGCCCTATCACATCGGCAACGGCTGGTTCGGCGGCTTCCTGCCGGCGACGGTGTTCGCCATCGTGGCTGCGACCGGAAACATCTATTCCGGCCTGTGGTATCCGATCGTGGTGGCCTGCATGAGCTTCGTGGTCGGGCTGATCTTCCTGCCCGAAACCAAAGACCGCGACATCTCGCAGGGCTAAAGACCGCGTCCCAACACAGCGGGGCGGCCTCACGCCGCCCCGTTTTTTATTGGTGCGGCTGGGCTCCCTCTCCCCGCACGCGGGGAGAGGATCGGGGTGAGGGGGCCTCTCCGCTGGGCTCCGACTTCGAAGCTCAGAATCGCTGAGAGGCCCCCTCACCCTCGTTCGCTCGGTCGCGTCCCGTCACCCTGAGGTGCTCGCGCAGCGAGCCCGAAGGGTGCGGCCCGTGAGGCCGCGGCCGTCTCCTTCGAGGGCCGCTACACGGCCACCTCAGGATGACGAGTACGACTCATCGTTCTCGCGACACATCCGCGCCCGAGTTTTGCAAACCTTCTTTTCAAACAGCGCGTCATTGCGAGGGATCAACGGGTCTCAAGGCAGCGGTGCGGAAACCTTGGCCGACTGAGTTAACTGCACCACCCTCCTGGTTTGCTTCGCTTCGCTCGCAATGACGAAAGAAAAAAGAAAAAAAGGAAGCGGAACGCCGGCAAACGCTGATCCGTATCCTCCGCACCATCGGGTGCGGCTCTGCCCTTGTGGGGCAGCTCATCTGTCGGCGTCCCACCACGGCTCTCGCCAAAGGGAGTCGTCGTCCCTAAGGCTCAGCTCCAGGCCAGGCTTCCTGGGACGCGGTCTGAGTAGGTGTTACCCGCCTTCGCCTGTCCCAGCCCAGGGGACACTCCCCGCCCCGGTCATAGTGCCGGGGGACTGATGCCCGAAGCTGCCCGAGGGCGACGTGTATGGCCCCGCCCGCAGGCACCGCACTCGCCCC
>JBAPUM010000057.1:0-3117 GCA_049282655.1 Xanthobacteraceae bacterium | reverse complement strand
CGCTCCATCCAGACGCGGCCGGCCTCTTCGTTGAAGTGCTCGACCGAGCCGCCCGGCGCCATGATCTCGTAAGGCGACATCGCCGCGTCGCCGACGAAGATGACTTTGTAGTCGTGCGGATAAGTATGCAGCACGTCCCAGGTCGGCGTCGTCTCGGTCCAGCGCCGGGCGTTCTGTTTCCACACTTTCTCGTAGAGGCAATTGTGGAAATAAAGGTGCACGAGATGCTTGAACTCGGTCTTCGCGGCGGAGAACAATTCCTCGGTCGCCTTGACGTGCCAATCCATCGAGCCGCCGACGTCGAGGAACAACAGCACCTTGATGGTGTTGTGCCGCTCCGGCCGCATCAGGATATCGAGATAGCCTTTGTGCGCGGTGCCTTTGATGGTGCCGTCGAGATCGAGCTCGTCCGGCGCGCCGGTGCGGGCGAATTTGCGCAAGCGCCGCAGCGCGACCTTGATATTGCGGGTGCCGAGCTCGACGTCGCCCGCGAGATCCTTGAACTCGCGCTTGTCCCAGACCTTCACGGCACGAAAATTGCGATTGCCGTCCTGGCCGATGCGGATGCCTTCGGGATTATAGCCATAGGCGCCGAACGGCGACGTGCCGCCGGTGCCGATCCATTTCTTGCCGCCCTGATGGCGGCCTTTCTGTTCGGCAAGCCGCTGGCGCAGCGTTTCAAGAAGTTTTTCGAGACCCCCCAGCGCCTCGATCTGCTTCTTCTCCTCATCGGTGAGATATTTTTCGGTGAGCTTCTTCAGCCACTCGGCGGGGATTTCCGCATGCAGTGCCTGCTCGACGAGGTCGAGGCCTTTGAAGACGTGGCCGAAGACGCGATCGAACTTGTCGAGATTGCGCTCGTCCTTCACCAGCACAGTGCGCGACAGATAATAGAAATCCTCGACGCGGCGCGAGGCGACGTCCTTCTCCATCGCCTCCAGCAGCGTCAGATATTCGCGCAGCGTCACCGGAACGCCGGCTTGCTTGAGCTCATGGAAGAAGGTCGCGAACATCGGCGCATTCTAATCCCGACCTGCGTTCCGTCACCATCGTCCTCCCGCGCGAGTGGAAAATTTAAAATAATTATACAAGCCACTGATAGTATGTCGTTTTATTCTTTTAAAGATATATCTTGCGTTATAGCTCTGTATGATCTATCTAAAGATACATCTTAACCAACGGAGTGCGAATAATGCACAGACACGGACATCACGGACACGGTCACCACGACCACCACGACGGCGGCAAATGGGCTGCCGGACGCCACAAGCGCCGCTTCGGCGGCTTCGGCTTTGGCGGCAAGCACGGCATGGGCGGCATGAACCCCGACGACATGCGCGCCGGCCGCATGCTGGCCCAGGGCGACCTGCGGCTTTTGGCGCTGGCGCTGATCGCGCAGGCGCCGCGCCACGGCTACGAGATCATAAAGCTGGTCGAGGAAAAGACCGCGGACTGGTACTCGCCGAGCCCTGGCATCGTCTATCCGACGCTGACCTATCTGGAAGAAGCCGGCTATGTCACGGCTGCGACCGAGGGCTCGAAAAAGCTCTACACCATCACCGACGAAGGCCGCGCCTATCTCGAAGAGAACGGCGATCTGGTGAAGGTCGTGCTCGAACGCCTGACCTCGCTCGGCGAGCGCATCAGCCGCTGGCGGCGCGCCGCACGCGGCGAACGCGAAGGCCGGCGCGATCTCCCGCCGCTCATCGAAGCCACCTTCGATCATCTGCGCGAAGCGGTGCGCAAGCGGTTGGAAAACGATCCCGAGGCGGAATCACGCCTTGTCGAAATCCTCGCCCGCGCCGCCGGCGAATTGCAAAAGAACTGAAGCAGCCAGGATTCACGCGGCGCGGCGCGCCGCGTGCGATCCCGGTGCGGCAAAGGCATCCGGCGTATGCACGTGCTCGGGCCGGATGCCGACGCCGAGCAGAAGCGCCGGCAGGCGGCGCAGGATCGGAAACATTCCCATCAGTCGGAACAACAGCGGCGGCTTCGGCCGCTCCGTTCCTTCCAGCACGCCCCTGACGACCCGCTTCTGCACGGTGAGCTGCAGCCACTGCGTAAATCGCACCGGCAAAGTGCGGCGATCCTGGATCGCCTGCAGGTCGGCTCCGGTGACCGTGCCGGCTTTAAGCGGCGCTGCGAGCCGGTTGGCAGCCGCGACCGCGTCCTGCACGGCAATGTTGATGCCGACGCCGCCAATGGGCGACATCGCGTGCGCCGAATCGCCGATGCAAATCAGGCCTTGACGCCACCACTTCTGCAGCCGGTCGACGGTGACGCTTAGGAGCTTGATGTCGTCCCAGCTCTTAAGCTCGCCGATCCGGTCGGCGAGAAACGGCGACATGTCGACGACGGCGCTACGGAACGCCGCGAGGCCTTTCGTCTTCACCCGCTCGATGCCGCCCTTTGGGATCACATAGGCGCACTGCCAGTAGTCGCCGCGGTCGAGCATGACCATCATCTTGCCGGCCTCGACATGGCCGAAGGTGTCGGCGCTGTCGCCCGGGTGACGCGAGACGCGGAACCACAGCACGTCCATCGGCGCGCCATAATCCTCGCTTTTGAAGCCTGCCTTTTCGCGCACTGTCGAATGTCGGCCGTCGCAACCGACCACGAGGTCGGCACGGATCGTAAGCGTGCCGTCCGGCGTCTTGGCGCGCACGCCAACGATACGCGCATCTTCCTCGATCAGATCGGCGGCTTCCGCCTTCATGCGCAAATCGAAGGTTGGATAGCGCTTGCCGTGCCGCGCCAAAAAATCGAGAAAATCCCACTGCGGCATCAGCGCGATGAATTTGCAATGCGTCGGCAGATGCGTGAAATCAGCCATCTGGATCCGCGCGGCGCCGATTTGCGCGGACAGCCATTCGACCTTCTGGTGCGGCTGTTTGAGGAATTCGTCGAGCAGGCCGAGTTCATGCATCAATTCGAGCGTCGACGGATGCACCGTATCGCCGCGAAAGTCGCGCAGGAAGTCGGCGTGCTTTTCCAGCACCACGACGTCGACACCGGCGCGCGCCAGGAGAAAGCCGAGCATCATCCCGGCCGGTCCGCCGCCGACGACGCAGCATTTTGTGGAGATTGACTCGTCGGCCATCACTTCGTCGGCCATCA
>JBAPUM010000056.1:0-4290 GCA_049282655.1 Xanthobacteraceae bacterium | reverse complement strand
CACTCAGTCTTTGGATGTTTCGCGCCATGATCCACGTCTCATTGTGTGTCCGTCACACCCACCACCCGCCCCACAAACTCACGCCCCCTCGATCGGTGAATCGTTTGTGAGTTCGAAGTGCAGATGTCCGCCAAACTCGGATCATCCGAAGTGTCCGCCTAATCCCATGATAAAACCCACAAAGCAAGTCCGGATTTCGACAGCGGGCAGCGAATGACAGCGAACGCAATTATAGCGCTTAAGCTTAATATTACCAAAGCTTTATGTGGCTGAAAGCGAACGACTGCGAACGGGGGCGGAAGGGGTATCTGGCGGAAGGGGTGGGATTCGAACCCACGAGACGGTTGCCCGCCTGGCGGTTTTCAAGACCGCTGCCTTAAACCACTCGGCCACCCTTCCGGAACGCGGCTTGGAATTAGAGCGAATAGGCAGGCAATGCTACCGGCAAAGCCTGAAATATTTCACGTGCCAGAGGCCTCCCACGGAGTTGCCCAAGGCGCTGCCAAGCGCCGTTATGCAATGATCCATTCACTATGGAACCCGGCTTGCCCATTTCCGCCACAATCTGACCACGCTGAAATCCGATAAATCCCCGTGGGATGAGGGACATGGCGGGTCGCGTCAGCTCGGCGGTGAGGGGTGTGGTACGCGTCGCCGCCTGCGCCGTCGCCTGCCTTGCGCTCGCCCATTGCTCCAATAACAGGGGTGTTGACGCCCGTTATGGCGTATCCGCGAGCGAGCGCCTCGTCCCGCCCGGTGAGCCGGTGCCGAAAGGCGGCGGCGTCTATCGGGTCGGCAATCCCTATGTGGTTGCTGGCCGGGTCTATGTCCCCGAGGACAATCCGCGCTATCGCGCCGAGGGCGTGGCGTCCTGGTACGGCTCCGATTTCCACGGCCGCCAGACCGCCAATGGCGAGATTTTCGATGCCGAAAGCATTTCGGCGGCGCATCCAACGTTGCCGCTGCCGAGCTATGTGCGGGTGACCAATCTCGGCAATGGCCACTCGCTGATCGTGCGCGTCAACGATCGCGGCCCTTATGCCGGCAATCGGCTCATCGACGTGTCGAAACGTGCCGCCCACTTGCTGGGCTTCACCGTTCGCGGCACCGCCTTCGTGCGCGTCGAATATGTCGGGCGCGCGCCGATCGAAGGCTCCGACGACCGCCTGCTGGAGGCAACCTTGCGCGAAAACGGGCCGGCACCGGCGCCATGGGACACGCGCCTCGCCGCCACCAGCCTGATCCCGTCGTTCCCGCCGCAGCCGCCGCCGGTTCGCAATCAGCGCTTCGCCAGCGCCTCGCCGACCGCAACCGCGACCGACGACATGCCGGTTTCGAGCCCCGGCCGGGCGAGCTTGAGTTCAGCCGTCTCGAGCCAGGCGATGTCCTATGCGGACGCCCCCGACGGCGCCAGCGGCACCGCGCAATTCCTCAACGGCCGCGGGCTCTATTGATTCGAATTCAGCGAGGTGATCCGTTGCGCCGGGTCGCGCCTGCGCGCCCTATTTTGTCCGTGTTGTTTGGCCGACAATAGCGATCATCGCGGCGGAGGCGGATTTGCGTAACGGGTTTCCCACCGGGCCGGGCAGGGCGCTCTTCGGCGCGCTATTCGCCGCAGCCATGGCGTGCGCCGTCACTGCCGCGCAAGCCGCACCCGCCACCCCTGCGGCCGCGCCGAAGAAGGAAGAGGGGTTTCAAACCAGCATTCCGGCCGCCATCCTGCTCGATCCCGACAGCGACAGCGTGCTGTTCGAAAAAAACGGCGATGAGCCGGTCGAGCCGGCGAGCCTCGCCAAGCTGATGACGCTCGAATATCTGTTCAACGAGATCAAACAGGGCCGGGTCAAGCTCGACGACGAATACATCATCAGCGAAAACGCCTGGCGCAAGGGCGGCGCGCCGTCGCACGGCTCCACCATGTTTGCGGCGATCCATAGCCGGGTCAAAGTGTCGGATCTGATCCAGGGCATCATCGTCGACTCTGCAAACGACGCCTGCATCGCGGTCGCCGAAGCGCTCGCCGGCAACGAGACGGCGTTCGGCGATGCGTTGACCAAGCGCGCCCGTGAGATCGGCCTGCAGCATTCGACCTTCGCCAACGCCACCGGTTTTTCGGATCCGAAGCTTCGCGTCACGGTGCGCGACATGGCGGAATTGGCGCGCCATCTCATGCAGACCTATCCCGACTTCTATCCCGATTTCGCCGAGCGCGAATTCACCTGGAACAACATCCGCCAGCAAAATCGCAATCCGCTGCTCGGGATGGGCATCAATGCCGATGGGCTCAAAACCGGCGAAACCGGGGAGGCGGGTTTCAATCTGGTCGGCTCCGCCATTCAGGACAATTTCCGCCTCATCGTCGTCGTCACCGGCGCCAAGACCGACAAGGAGCGCGCCGACGAAGCCAAGAAGCTTCTCGACCTCGGTTTCCACGGTTTCGAATCCCGCGTCATCTTTGCCGAAGGCCAGACCATCGGCGCCGCAAAAGTGTTCGGCGGCAACATGGGCTACGTGCCGCTCGTCGCTCCCGGCCTGATCAAGGTGATGATGCCGCGCAATTCCACCGATCGGCTGATCGCGCGCATCGTCTATACCGGGCCGCTGCCGGCGCCGGTCACCAAGGGTCAGACGGTCGCCAAACTCAAAGTCTGGCGCGGCGACAATCTCGCGCTCGAAGTACCGCTGCAGGCCGCCGACGATGTCGGCACCGGGACGATGTCGCAGCGCGCCATGGACGGCGCCACTGAGTTGATGATCGGCCTGCTGCGCGCCGGCGTCGATAAGCTGTGAACGCACGCCCATCCTCGCGCCTCGGTCGGGTGCTTCCGAGGCCGGATGAGCCTATATTCCCGCCCAGGTCGACGAGACTAAGGCTTCAAGTGTTTGATGTCGAAGTTAATATAAGCCATTGATAAATATTGCTATGCGAGGAAAGTTCATCACCTTTGAGGGCGGTGAGGGCACCGGAAAATCGACGCAGGCCGCCATGCTGGCGCTGCGGCTGGAGTCGCTTGGGCTCGGCGTGCAGCTGACGCGGGAGCCGGGCGGATCGCCGGGCGCCGAGATCATTCGCCACGTGCTGTTGTCGGGCGCAGCCAAGCCGTTCGGGCCCGAGGTCGAAGCCATGCTGTTCGCGGCGGCGCGCGACGATCATGTTCGATGCACGATCCTGCCGGCGCTCCAGGCCGGCAAATGGGTCATCTCCGACCGCTTTGCCGATTCCACGCGCGTTTATCAGGGCAGTCTCGGCCGGGTCGATGCGCGGCTGATCAGGGGGCTCGAGCGCGTATCGATCGGCGATCTCGCCCCCGATCTCACTATCGTCCTCGACATCGCGGTCGAACTGGGGCTGGAGCGGGTCAGGCTCCGCCGCGGCGATGCGGCGCCGGATCGGTTCGAAGCGGAGAACGTGGAATTTCATCAAAAGCTGCGCCAGGCCTATCTCGCCATCGCGGCAGCCGAGCCGCAGCGCTGCGTGGTGATCGACGCAAGCGCCGCCAAGGAGGATGTCGCCAGACAGATTTGGGAAGCGGTGAGGTCGCGCCTCGAACCGCGGGCGCCGCGGCGCGTCGTCGAAGACACGGTCGGCGTGGCCCCATGAGTGCAGTCCCATGAGTGCAGTCCCATGAGTGCAGTCCCATGAGTGCGGCCCCATGAGCGCGGCCCCATGAGCAAAGCCGCGAGCGACGACGAGGATATCGACGCGGCGCCGCCGCCCCGCGCCACGACTGTTCTGTTCGGCCATGCCGCTGCCGAGGCGGCGCTGTTGGCCGCCTACCGCTCCGGCCGCATCCCGCATGCCTTCCTGATCGCGGGACCGAAGGGCATCGGCAAGGCGACGCTGGCCTACCGGATGGCGCGTTTCGTACTGGCGCATCCCGATCCGGGGGCGCGCGAGGTGCAGGAGGCGTCCTCGCTTGCGGTCGCCGCCGATCATCCGGTGGCGCGGCGGATCGCCGCCCAGGCGCAGCCCGATTTCCTGATCCTCGAGCGCACGCTCAACGACAAGGGCGTGTTGCGCAACCAGATCGCCGTCGAGGACATCCGCCGCACCGTCGGATTTTTCGGCTCGACGGCAGGTGAGGGCGGCTGGCGCGTCGCCATCGTCGACGCGGTGGACGAATTGAACCGGTCGGGCGCCAATGCCCTCCTCAAAGTCTTGGAGGAGCCGCCGCAGCGCGCGCTGCTCTTCCTCATCAGCCACTCCGCGGCGCGCGTGCCGGTCACACTGCGCTCGCGCTGCCGCATCCTCACGCTGCGGCCGCTCGCCGAAGCCGACGTGGCCGCGGC